>NZ_JBMDYO010000006.1:20512-146584 GCF_049310885.1 Pleomorphochaeta sp. DL1XJH-081 | reverse complement strand
CTACAGGATTGGACCTGCCATTTCCATATCTATTTCACCTGCTCTTCCCCCCCAACCCCAGAAAAACTCACTGAGCCAATAAAAGGGCACAGGGTTTGGTTTGTAGCCAATGCACCCTGTGCCTTATTTAGGTAGTTATGTGTGGATTATTTCCCAACGAAACGAGGGTAGCGGAACAATTACAATTGGTCCATTACTGAGTGAGAGCAGGAAACGTATGGGGAGATACCCCGTCCCTTGGGGCGGCAGAGGCGGCGAAGCCTCCTGGGTCCAGGGCTTGCCCTGGGGTAACGATACCATTCATTAGGCTCTGGTTGCCCGTGTCTTTGTGTAGACATCGAAGCTTACCGCTGCCAACAAAACCATACCCTTGATAGCCTGCTGCCAGTCGACACTGACACCCATGATGGACATACCATTGTTCAGGACACCCATTACCAGACCTCCGACGATTGCGCCAACGACTGTTCCGATACCACCAGATGCTGAAGCTCCACCAATGAAACAAGCTCCGATTGCATCGAGCTCAAAGTTTGTGCCTGCTTTTGGCGTAGCGGCATTCAGTCGTCCTGCGACGACCATACCAGCCAGTGCTGCAAGCATACCCATGTTCGCATAAACCCAGAACATGACACGTTGGGTTTTTACTCCAGAGAGTTTTGCTGCTTTTTCATTTCCACCCAAGGCATAGATGTGACGGCCTGGCACCGTCTTTTGAGTAATGAATGTATAGACAAGAACCAATACGGTAAGAAGAACCAATACAAGAGGTATTCCATTATAAGCGGCAAGACTTCCCGTGAGGAGGTTGATACCGATTACTACAATGAGGTTTTTCACCAATTCGAAGGGGAGGGGAAGCACATCGAATCCATACTTCTTCTTATTCTTACGATTGTTGAGTTGGAATAAGACGAAGATGATTGAGACTACTACGCCAATCAATAGAGTCAACAGACTAAGTGATCCTACGCGAATATCCATACCGGGAAGATATCCGGCAGCAATTGCTTGGAAAGATTTTTCGAATGGTGCCTTGGTTTGTCCCTTGAGAATTACCATCGTAAGTCCACGAAAGATCAACATACCTGCAAGCGTTACGATGAATGGAGGTATACGGAAATAGGCAATGAACAAGCCATGGAAAGAACCAACAGCCAATCCGACCAAGAGACAGAGGACTATGGCTAATCCTACAGGCATTCCATTGTCCACCATCATGACAGCGGCAATGGCACCAACGAAAGCGGCTACCGAACCGACCGAGAGATCGATATTACCCGTAATGATAGGTAGCAACATGCCAATTGCCAAAATGAGAACATAACTGTTTTGCAGTATAAGATTGGTTATGTTCATCGGTTTGAAGAGGATTCCTCCAGTGAGGATCTGGAACAGAACCATGATGAAAACCAATGCGATTACCATGCCATACTGGCGGATATTATTTTTAAAATAGGTTTTAATTGTGCTCATTGTATTACGCCCTCTTCCTTTTCTGTGCGGTCATGATACATTTCATGATCGATTCTTGTGTTGCTTCTTCCTTGGACAGTTCTCCAACTATCGCCCCTTCATTGACTACGTAGATGCGGTCACACATACCAAGCAACTCCGGCATTTCAGAGGAGATCATCACTATTGATTTCCCTTCGGACGCTAACCGGTTGATAATAGTGTAGATTTCGTATTTTGCTCCGACATCGATACCTCTGGTTGGTTCATCGAGCATCATGACATCTGGCTCGGCTTGAACCCACTTGCTCAGTACAACCTTCTGCTGGTTCCCTCCCGAAAGGCTCTCCACAACTTGGTTGATTCCACTACATTTGATATGCATGGCCTGGCGGGCTTTCTCTACATTGAGAATTTCCTGATTATTATTTATGACCAGATTCTTGCTAACCTTGTCCAAACTGGCTAGCGATACGTTGCGCATGATATCGTTTATGAGTACCAGACCATATGTCTTGCGATCTTCAGTCATATAGGCAATTTTGTGATCGATAGCATCATTGACTGTGTTGAGGTGGATCTCCTTGTCATCAAGTTTGATCTTTCCATGATGCTTTTTCCCCCAAGATTTTCCGAACAAACTCATCGCAAGTTCAGTACGTCCAGCACCCATCAATCCTGCGAGACCTACCACTTCGCCCTCTCTAACATGGAAAGAAACATCCTTTATAAACAATTGTTCCAGGTTCTGTGGATTATACACATTCCAATTTTCGACAGCGAATTTGATTTTGCCAGGTTTCGTGTCTCGTTTGGGAAAACGATCGACAATCGGTCTACCGACCATACTTTTGATGATATTGTCTTCGTCAATCATGTTTGGGTCGTCGATCGTTTCGATCACCTTGCCGTCACGAATAACGGTTATGGCATCTGCAACACTCTCAACCTCGTTGAGTTTATGGGAGATCAGGATAGAGGTGATACCTTTTTTCTTCAAATCTTTCAACAGCTTGAGTAATTGCTTGCTCTCTGTATCGTTCAACGCTGCTGTTGGTTCATCAAGAATCAGGAGTTTCACATCCTTCGCCAACGCCTTTGCAATCTCTACCAGTTGCTGTTTACCGACACCGATCTCTGTGATTGGCAAGGTGGGATTATCCTCCAACCCGACGATCTTAAGGTGCTTGGAAGCCTCCGATACCGTCTTGTTCCAATCTATGACTTTCTTGGATGCCTGTTCATTTCCAAGGAAGATATTCTCTGCAATCGATAGATAGGGGATGAGGGCAAGTTCTTGATGGATAATAACAATCCCCAGCCGCTCACTATCACGAATATCACGAAAGATACACTCTTCTCCATTGAGAAAAATCTGTCCTTCATATTCGCCGTGTGGATAGACACCACTGAGAATATTCATGAGTGTAGATTTTCCCGCGCCGTTTTCACCAACTAGGGCGTGGATTTCTCCATTCTTTACCGAAAGATTTACCTCTTCCAGCGCAGTCACGCCACTGAACCGCTTGGTGATGTTTCTCATTTCCAGATGAATTTCTGCCATTACATTCCTTCCCGTCAAAGAGGGTCTTATGCATAACACGATTCCAAGGATCGCTTGCTCTCCTTGGAATCGTACAGTAATTAGTATGTCGGATACAAGAATTATTTCAGCTGGTCGGCTGTGTAGTAACCTGTATCGATGAGAGCCTCTTCCCAGTTGGTGATATCGACTGAGACTGGTTCGCACAAGTATGAAGGAACGACCTTGACCCCATTGTCGTATGTGGTGGTGTCGTTGACTTCAGCCTCTTTGCCCTGCAAAACTGCATCGACCATATTGGCTGCGCGCTCTGCGAGAACACGAGTGTCCTTAAATACGGTATGGGTCTGTTCGCCTGCAAGGATCGATTTAACTGAAGGAAGTTCTGCATCCTGTCCAGTTACGATAGGTAAAGGACGGCTGGATGTTCCGTATCCGGCACTCTTGAGGGCGGAAAGAATTCCAATTGAAATACCATCATATGGGGAAAGGACTGCATCCACACGCTGTCCAGAGATGTAATTGGCGGTGATGATATTGTCCATTCTTTGCTGTGCAGTTGCACCATCCCAACGAAGAGTTGCGACTCTGTCGAATTCGGTCTGTCCGCTGCGGACCACGAGCTGTCCATTATCAATGTAGGGATTCAACTGGTCCATTGCTCCATTAAAGAAGAAGTAGGCATTGTTGTCGTCAGGAGAACCTGCGAATATTTCAATATTGAAAGGTCCTGCTCCGGATTCGAGATCCAATGCGTCAACGATATATCCACCCTGTTGTACACCGACAAGATAATTGTCGAACGTAGCATAGTAGCTTACATGCGGGCTGTTACGGATAAGGCGATCGTATGCAATGACGGGAATGTCGGCATCTGCAGCCTTTTCAAGAACGTTTGTGAGAGATTCGCCATCGATAGATGCGATTACCAGACAGTCGACACCCTTAACAATCATGTTTTCCAACTGGTTGACCTGAGCGTCGATATTATCCTCTGCGTATTGCAGGTCAACTGCATATCCGCGGGATTCGAGGATGTCCTTCATGTTGTTTCCGTCTTGGATCCAACGTTGTGATGACTGGGTCGGCATAGCGATTCCCACGGTCATTTTTCCATCTTCCTTTCCGCCTTGTGCGAATAGGGGTGTAGCGAGTGCGATGAGCAGCATAGCTACTACCATGATTGCCACAGTTTTCTTCATTTCCTTTCTCCTTCCTAATATTTGCTTGCCTCTTCTACGAGGCTAGTGTGACCGAAAGATACAAGAATATTGTAGTAAAATGGTAGCATCAGTGTTGCTTCCGGTCAATGAAAATTTTGCTAATCAATTTGTAGGGATCGTGATTGTCATAGCGGTACTTCTCTCTCACTAATGCTAATAGAATGAAGGAGTTAGTGAAACCTGAGAAATTTGTTAGTTTTTTAGGTATGTTTCGTAAAAGTTTCGTAATTTCCTTATTGTTCTGGATTCATTATAGGGAACTCGAGAATGGTTATGATTTGTTTACCTTTGATTTTTGCCAAATAAAACAATAATACTGTAGCTATCGGATGGAGCTTGCCATATAGAACGCTTTCGGCGATAGTATAGGGTATGGAAAGGACACTGGTTATTGTCGATGTCCAATACGACTTCCTCCAAGGCGGTTCGCTCGCAGTTCCTAGGGCAGACGCTAGCTATGTGGCTGCTATAGAAGCTATTCGCCCTCTTTTTGACCAGATTATCCTCACTGCCGACAACCATCCGAAGAACCATGTCTCATTCTCTATTTTTCCTCCCCATTGTGTTGCCCATACTCATGGTGCTGAGCTTGCTGTCTCGCCCGGAGATCTGCTTCTGTTGAAAGGAGAACAGTTGGAAAAGGATGAGTTTTCTGCCTTCTCCGAAGGAAAGAATATAGATAAGATTGACGGCAAAGAGATATATGTCCTTGGTCTGGCAGGTGACTACTGTGTAAAACAGACAATTCTCGATCTCCTGCAGTACGCTCCGAAAAAGAGGATTCATGCCATAACCGATCTTATCCATTCGGTGGATGGTACGGAATATGTGAAGAACGATCCCTTCAATGGCAAAGTCACCTTCATCACATCAAGGGAGCTTGTATCTTATGTGAAATAGGCGGTTATCCATCTGGTTTTGTTATGCTATCATAAAGGCAGTAAGAAACAAGAGGAGCGACCATATGCACTACACGAGAGAACAATTCGAACAACTGCCCAAAGATGCCTCCGATGAGCAAATCCGAATTACCGCTGAGAGTCTCAGAAGACGCTATTTCGAACCTCTGATGCTAATCAAGCCAGATGATTTCATCTACTGGAGGAAAAAAGATGTACTTGCCGAGTATGATCGGTTGGTTCAACTGCCCGAAGATGCTCCTGAACTTGTAGCGATAAACAGCGAATCTCCATCGGAGGTCGTGAATACCCAGCTCGGTATGTTGCTTAGCCAATACGAGTTACTTTGTGGACTCAGAATCGGTAAGGCTGGAGCTTGGGATGTCATCAATGAACTGTATGAAGATGACTAATTGCTTTCGTCCTTCTCCAGTCGACCGACAACATTAGCATCTGAGGTTTTTAAGGGAATTACTCGCCTAATAAAGGGTTGTACACCATAGAACGTCTTTTCGAATTCATCCTCACTCTCTTTTAGTGCGGCTTGCCATGCCGCTCCGAATCCGGGACTGTTTATGGTAAGTCGGTCGGCTGCTTGCTGATATACATGCAATCGGGAGACCTCTTTCCTTCCAGGTTTCTGTGAATAGGTGCGTAGACTGATGCGAAGATTCTCGTTTTGTGTCTTCAATTCGGCGATCTCCGCCTTAAGCTTGGATAGTCCATCCGATTCAAGATCCATGCGATCGGTAAGCATCGATTTGAGACGAGCGATTTCCTGTTTATGTTCTTTGGCCTTGGTACTATGTTTCGTGTACTGTACGATCAGTACAACCAGCATGGGAATAAATCCTATTGCCACACCGATAATGATGTTCTCCATGGAAAACTCCTTATTCGCTAGCTTACGCGATGTCCTAGTATAACACCAAGGAGAGTTAGTGGTAAACACACAACCGGCCTGCGTATGCAGACCGTAATCCGAAAATCTTTCTATGAGAAGCGCTTGACGACTGCCTCAGCAGAATTCTCAATCGAATCGGGTAGGGTAACACGACCATCGAATACAGCCATATCTTTGAAACCGGTTCCCGTGAGCAGAACACAGACCGAAACATCTTTACCGAATTCCTGTTGGAGTTTATTCCTATCCTTGATCAATCCTGCCCATGCACAGGCTGCTGCTGGTTCAACGAATATCCCTGCATCCTTGGTAAGCTCCATCTGGGCGTCAAGGATCTCTGCATCTGTGACCTCGGTTGACCAAGCTTCTGTCTCATCGATGTACCGTACAGCCATACGGCCATTCGCAGGAGAAGAGACACTGATGGAATCGGCACGGGTGGTAGCCTCGACTGTAGCATACGAGCGGGTCTGCCATGCTTGCGATATCGCATTTGATTGGGTAGATTGGACACACACCACCTTGGGAACTCTGTCTATTAACCCTGCGGCATGCAAGTCCATGAATCCTTTGCAGACGCCTGCGTAGATGCAGCCATCACCGACAGGTACGTATACAATATCGGGAACTTTCCGTCCCAGTTGTAAAAACAGTTCAATCGAAACACTCTTTTTCCCTTCAACCGTCATGGGATTGTAGGCAGTATTCCGGTTAATCCCACCAAATCGATCGGTGTAGACTATAGAGAGAGCAAATGCATCATCGTAGGAGCCCTTCACGGGAACAACAGTCGCACCGTAGAGAACGCTCTGCATGAGCTTGTTCACCGGTGCTGTCTCCGGTACGAAGAGCACGATTTCAAGTCCATAAGCAGCTCCAGCGCAACTCATAGCAGCTCCGGCATTTCCTGTGGAGGCAAGAGCTATCTTATTTTCTCCGTGTGCTATTGCCTGTGCTGCAATCAATTGCGAAGCGCGATCCTTAAACGATCCGGAGGGGAGGGCACTATCAAGTTTTATCGAGAGATTTGGTAGACCATAGCGGTCAGAAAGTCTTTTGGGACGAGCAATAGGCGTTTCTCCTATGGGGAAACAGTCTTTGTCTGGGACGGGATAGGGGAAGAAATCATAGAAAGTCAAATCGTTCTTTCCGGTAAGCTTCTGTAGATCTTCCTTATGATAGGTCACTATCAGGTTTCCCTTTCTGAACTCACCGGGATTTGTGGTCTCTGCTGCACAAGATGGGCATGTATACATAACCTCATGAGTCTCAAACTGTTTCCCGCAATCATTGCATACATAAGAAAATCGCATGGTATATCCTCCCTATCGAGAAAAAACGCCGGACCTGTAGTAGGCCCGGCGTAGCATGGTAATTGTGCTTACTTCAGTAACCCGACTTCATTGTTGAACTCGATGATCAGCTCATCGATCTTGTCAGCCATTTCCTGCAAATTCTTCCAGTAGCTGCGATCGTACCATTGGGCATTGATCTCTTCATATGTCTTACCCTGCTGCTCGACCCAAGTATAGTACTTCAGATTGTGTACGCGAAGACGATCGTAGTACCCGAGTTCCTGTACATTATCGATTCCTTGATGGAGAAGACTTGCAGCGTGAACCTTCGCGGCATCCATTGCAGTAAATTCGCCTTTCTGCTCTTTCTGCTCAGCGAGACGGGACGTATACATGACGGAACTGTCAGTGAGAACGGTGAAGATGACATCATCCTCGTCCATCTCATAATACTTGGCCATCTTGATTGCTTGTAGAACGTTTCCAATACCGCTGATACCATACAATGCAAGATCATCAATCTCTTTTTCGGTCAGTCCAAGACCCTTGAGGTACTCGATACCAGATGGTTCGTTGAACAGTCGGTAAACATCAAGACAATCCTCATCATCGGATGCGATGATCATATCGGTATTTTTAACATTGTGAATCCATGGAACATGCTTGTCCCCAATGCCTTCAATGCGATGGCCGCCAAATCCGTTGCGGAGCAGGGTTGGACACTGCAAAGCTTCGCCGGCTGCGATCTTGATATTGGGATATGCATTCTTGAGTCGATCGCCCGCTGCAAGCGTTCCTGCTGAACCCGTGGACGCTACGTAACCGCGGACATTCTCTGCCTTGATGCCCAACTTCTCAAATACCTCGATCATGGCTGCACCGGTAACGGTATAGTGCCAGAGGTAGTTCTCGAACTGGTCGAACTGGTTGAAGATGACAATGGAATTTCCTCTGGTGTCATTCAACTCATGGCACTTGTCAAAAATCTCCTTTACATTCGATTCACAACCAGGAGTCGCGATGATCTCTCCTGCTATGGATTTGAGCCAATTGAACCGCTCCTGACTCATTTCCTCAGGAAGGATGGCAATGGACTCACAACCAAGGAGAGCACTGTTATAGGCTCCACCACGGCAATAGTTACCGGTAGAAGGCCACACAGCCTGCTGGTTCACTGCGTCGAAGTTACCGGTCACCAATGCCGGTGCAAGGCATGAATAAGTCGCTCCGACCTTATGGACACCGGTTGGGAACCACTTTCCAACCAAAGCCATGATCCTGGCTTTTGTACCGGTGATAGCTTTGGGTACTTCAATATAGTTGACGTCGCCAAATGAGCCACCTTTTTCTACTCCCTCGTTTTTCCAGTTGATGCGGAAAAGATTCTCTGAGTGGACATCCCATAGACCCATACCACTAAGAGCCTTCTTGATGGATTCGGGAGTTTTGGTAGGATCGACCATCTGCTTGAAGGTCGGAAGGACAATGCCTTGTTCGCGACAGCGCTCGATATTCTTGGCGCGGATCTCTTTGTTCATCTTGAGATTTATCAAATTATACACAATGAAACCTCCATGGTTTTTCTTATTGGGGTCAGTTGTATCTACACTAGCACGGGTTTCATGAAAATGTAAATATATAATTTTTTAATTTATCTTTGCGATAAAAATGGCAATTAAATTGCGCTTTCCCTAATTCCGAGAGTCAGTTTTTCAACTCGAACATAAGGAAGGAAATAGCGGATTAGGTACCTGAAACTGTAAAATTTGTTGCAAAATGTTGCAAAAATGATTGACTTCTGGTGAATCTCCTTTACAATGAATCGTGGAGCTTTTGCTCCCCAGAAACCTATCCCAAGGAGCTGTTACCAATATGGGAGATATCATGCGTCCCGTTCCATTCGAGGAACTTATCAACAGGATTTTTTCCGAATATCGTCAAAGCGAATCAATCTTCGGAATCAAGGAAGACCAATTCTGCAAGCCCGACCCAACCAAAGGTATTACCGTCTTTGGCCAGAAGTGTGCAACCCCGTTAGGACCTGCCGCAGGTCCGCATACACAACTTGCCCAGAATATCGTGGCGAGCTACCTCGTTGGTGGCCGTTTCATGGAACTCAAGACGGTACAGAAGATGGACACCCTGGAAATAGAGAAGCCCTGTATCGATGCGAGGGACGAAGGGTATAATGTGGAATGGTCAACCGAGTATACCCTTCCTAAAGCCCATGAAGAGTATGTGAAGGCTTGGATTCTTCTCCACTTAATCGAATCATTGATTGAGAAGAAGGTCGTGGATAAGCCCTCCTTTATCTTCAATATGAGTGTTGGATACGATCTTGCTGGAATTAAGACACCTAAAATGCAGACATTTATCGATTCTATGATAGATGCGCGTAAGTCCGAGGTATTCAATTCCTGCATAGAATCGCTCAAGGCTATGCTTGCTGAAGGTGCTTTCCTCGAAGGGACCGTATGGGAAGGGTTGGAGAAAAAATTAGTCTCCCTGCCCGAAAGCATCTCCCCGAATATCAGTCCATCGTTAACTATCAGTACCATGCACGGTTGTCCTCCCCAGGAAATCGAAGCTATCTGTACTTATATGCTTACTGAGAAAAAGTTGAACACATTCGTAAAACTAAACCCCACACTGTTGGGATTCGATACGGTAAGGGCAATCTTGGACGATCTGGGGTACGATTATATTTCCCTTAACCGCGAATCTTTCGACCATGATCTGCAATATTCGGATGCTGTTGCCATGTTGCATCGATTAGTCGACTTGGCCAAGAAACAGCAATTGGGCTTCGGCGTGAAGCTGACAAACACTCTCGGTTCGGTCAATGACCAGGGCGTACTTCCCGGAGATGAGATGTACATGTCTGGAAGGACGCTCCTGCCGATCAGTACCGGCGTAGGTGCCTTGTTATCTAAGGAATTTGACGGAGCTTTGCCCATTTCGTATAGTGGTGGTGCGAACGCCATGACCGCACTCGATATTTTCGAGACTGGAATCCGACCCATAACGCTAGCTACCGATATGCTCAAGCCCGGTGGATATGTGCGAATGAAACAAATGGTCGAGATCCTTGAGAAAGATAGCCATACTTGGGATGCAAAGAAGATCGATGTAGCAAAACTCGAGAACTTGGCATCAGATGCCAGAAAACGTTCAAGTGTAGAGAAGGATTTCCGTGGAACCGATAACGTGAGCGTACCGGGTAAGCTGCCCTTGACCGATTGTTATGTGGCTCCCTGTGTACAGGCTTGTCCCATCCATCAGAATGTTCCCGACTATATCTACCTCGTCGGTAAGGGACGATATGCGGATGCCCTTGAGGTTATCTACGATACCAATGCACTACCGAATCTTACCGGTTATATTTGTGACCACCAGTGCCAGTACCATTGCACACGACTCGACTACGAGGGAACTGTCCAGATCCGGGAGATGAAGAAGATTGCAGCGGAACAGGGGTTCGCCGAATATATTAAACGATGGGAAAAGCCTGAAGGCGCTACCGTGAAGGCCGCTGTTATTGGAGCAGGTCCCGCAGGACTCTCAGCAGCCTACTTCTTGGCTAGGGCTGGGTTTGCGGTTACTGTCTTCGAGCGTGAGGCGAACGCAGGCGGTGTTACCCGCAATGTTATACCAGGCTTCCGTTTCCCGGAAAGTGCTCTCCAGGCCGATATCGATTTCATTGCCAAGCATGGCGTCGCGTTTAAATTCGGCGTCGAAAGCTCCCTTGTCACAGTCGATGCTCTGCATGGAAACGGATTCGAACATCTGTTCTATGCGATAGGAGCTGAAGTCGATAACGAGATCCCTTTGCGTGGAGATCGTAGTAGGATCCGGCCATCATTGGAATTCCTCAATGCCTTCAGAAAAGATCCATCTTCCCTCTCATTGGGTAAGCATGTAGTAGTCGTAGGTGGCGGAAACACTGCAATGGATAGTGCTCGGGCAGCAACCAGGGTAGAGGGTGTGAAGAAAGTTTCTGTTCTCTATCGGAGAACCAAGAAAGAGATGCCAGCCGATCTTGAGGAATTCGACAATGCTGTCGATGAAGGGGTCGAGTTCCTCTTCTTGACCAACCCCGAGTCATATGGTGATGATGGAAAGCTTGTTTGTAGGAAAATGGAGTTGGGAGAACCCGATTCATCTGGAAGGAGAAGACCGGTTCCGACCGATGAAACCCTGAGTATAGATGCCGATACATTGATCACCGCTATAGGTGAGAAAGTCGACGGCGAGAAGTTGTCATGGTTTGGTGTTCCCCTTGATGCGAAGGGATGGCCTGCCACCGATGCCGCTACATTGGAGACCTCTGTTTCCGGTGTATACGTCCTTGGTGATGCACAAAGTGGACCCTCAACGGTAGTCCGTTGTATCGCTTCGGCCAGAAAGGCTGTCGAAGCCGCAATAGATGCTGTACTTGGTTCTATGGAGGATGATGGACACGAGCACCATCACGATGAGGATGGTTGTTCCTGTGGTCATGATCATGACCATGATGGCGATGACTGCTGTTGTTCTGCAGATGATGATGATGACGATGAACTTACCGACGAGGAAATCGACGGTATTGAAGCTGAAGAGGATGCATTCTTTAGCGAAATTCGGGCTAAGAAAGGAAAATATGTTAGCGCAGCATCACTCGGGAGCCCTATCAAAGCATTCGCTGAGCGAGAGGCTTCCCGTTGTCTCGAGTGTTCCTATATTTGTAACAAGTGTGTCGAAGTTTGTCCAAACCGGGCTAATGTAGCTATAGATATGCGATTCAGGAATGACCTGTTCGAGCATCCGTACCAGATTGTCCACCTTGATGCTTTCTGTAATGAATGTGGAAACTGCGCGACATTCTGTCCATGGGAGGGAGCTCCCTACTTGGACAAACTTACGGTCTTTAGCCGAAGTGACGATTTCGAGAATTCGGAGAATACCGGATTCTACTCGGAGAACGGTGCGGTTGTCGTACGGATCGATGGTGATACGAGCAAGCATACGATCCTCTCCGATGGTACGTTGGATGGAGATCTACCGGAAGAAGTCTCCTCGATCATTGAGGAAATAATTGTGAACCATGCGTACCTGCTCGGTACGGTGGGAGAATAAGGAGCGACATGCATATGGCTGTAACTGTATTTACCCATGCACGTGTCATGCAAACCATGGCTCCCTTCTCCGTTCAGGAGAATGTCGATGTCGTGGTAAACAATGATAGTATTGTGGCGGTTGGAAAGAATGCTGGTTCTCAGTATGCCGGGGCTAAGGTGATCGATGCTTCAGGCAAGACGATCATTCCTGGAATGGTCTGTTCTCACCATCATTATTATAGTGGTTTGTCCCGTGGTATGTTGGTCCAGGCAGGAGCTCAAGAGGACTTCATTCAGATTCTAAAGGAGTGGTGGTGGAGACTCGATAGGGCACTTGATGAAGAGGCTCTTTATTATTCCAGTCTCATCTGCTCCATTGATGCCATTGCGGCAGGTACCACTACCTGTATAGATCATCATGCCAGTCCTTCTTTTATAGAGGGATCGTTGGATGTCATAGCAAAAGGTATGCAAGAGGTGGGTGTACGCGGGGCAACCTGTTATGAAGTCACCGATCGCAATAACGGTATGGACGAAGTCAGATCAGGAGTCAAGGAGAATATCTCATTCGCCAAACAGGTCGATTCCCAACGAAAAGCCGGAAAGAAGCCACTTGTTGAGGCTATGATTGGAGGACATGCTCCATTCACCATTCCTAATGAGGGGCTGGAATTGATGAAGCAGGCCTGTGATGAGACGGGGCGTGGTATCCACCTGCATGTAGCGGAGGATAAGTACGATGTGGTGCATTCCCACCATACCTACCACAAGGATATCGTGAAAAGATTAGACGATTTCGGTCTTCTTAGCGATAACTCCCTCTTGGTGCATGGACTATGGCTCAATGAGCGCGAAATCGAGCTCATCAACGAACGCAAGAGTTATCTTGCCCACAATCCGAGAAGCAATATGAACAACCATGTAGGTTATTGCAATCGCCTCAGGTCGGTGGACAATCTTGTCTTGGGAACCGATGGTTGTGGTGGAAACATGTTCGAGGAGATTAAGATCGCATTCTTCAAGCATAAAGATGACGGTGGTCCATGGTGGCCAGGAGATTTCGCCAATGTCCTCGGTCGGGGAAATGCGCTATTGGAGCGGTACTTCGGCGAACGGTTCGGTCGGATCGAAGTCGGTTACAAGGCCGATCTCACTATTCTGGACTATAACAACCCGACACCATTGGTAGCTGACAATGCAGCTGGTCATATCGTTTGGGGAATGAGCAGCAATGCTGTTGAATCGGTCATGGTTGAGGGAAAGATGGTTATGGAAAACCGCTCTTTCGGATTCGATGTAAAGGAGATTTACGCAAAGGCAGCGGAAGTAGCCAAGCGGGTTTGGAAGAAGGTGGATACGATCACACCATAATTCGATCGGATGAATTACATACTGACTCCCGTGATTAGGGAGATAAGGAAAGCCAAGGAGCAAGCAATGGGTATTCAAGAAGACATTAGGAAGAAAGCGGCGGAATATCGCCAGTACACGGCAGAGAACCTTTCCAAGATGGTTAAGGTTAAATCCTATAGCAGTAAGGAAGAGGATGTCTGTCGTCTGATCGTCGAACTGTGCAAAGAGGCAGGATTCGATGAAGTCCGTATCGATGGATTGGGTAGCGTGATCGGCCGTGTAGGGTATGGACCGAAAGAGTTGGCTTTCGATGCACATATCGACACTGTCGAAGTAGGAAACCTCGACAACTGGAATTTTGATCCATTCAGTGGAGAGATCAAGGATGGGAAGGTTTTCGGTCGTGGTACTTCTGACCAGAAGGGTGGAGCAGCCTCTATGATCACCGCCGGAAGGATCCTCAAGGAACTCGGTTATGGTGGCGACTACAGTGTCTACTTTACCTTTACCGTAATGGAAGAGGACTGTGACGGCATGTGTTGGAAGTACCTTATCGAAGAAGAAAAGTTCAAACCGGATCTTGTAGTCTCGACAGAACCCACCAGCTGCCGTCTGTATCGCGGACACCGTGGTAGGATGGAAATCCGTGTATTCCTTAAGGGTATCAGTTGTCATGGAAGTGCTCCCGAACGTGGTGTCAGTGCCGCCTATAAGGCGTCTAGGGCTGCGTTGGCTATTGAGCAGCTGAACCAGGACCTTCAGCCGGATGAGGAAAATTTCCTCGGAAAAGGTACTATAACAGTCTCTCAGATGGATGTTCGCGGTCCTTCACAGTGTGCGGTTGCAGACTATGCAATGCTCTATCTCGACCGACGTCTCACATGGGGCGAAGATGCCGATCTGGCAATTGGCCAAGTCCGTGATTATATCGCAAAAGCAACCGGAGACGATCCCAAGGATATTAAGGTGGAGATGCCAATCTATGAGAAGCTCGGTTGGACACAAAAGGATTACCACCAGGAACTCTATTTCCCCACTTGGAAAATCGATGAAGACCACTATTTGGTACAAGCAGGTGTGGAAGCCCATAAGTCATTGTTCGACAAGGAACCCATCGTTGACAAGTGGACCTTCAGTACGAACTGTGTTGCCACGACCGGTAGACATAAGATTCCCGCGATCGGTTTTGGTCCTGGCGATGAGGCTCAAGCCCACGCACCCAATGAGATCAACAGGATCGACGATCTCGAAATTTGCGCAGCTTTTTATGCTATGTTGCCCTATAGTCTGGAGCAGAAGAACTAGAAACGCTCCTACTATCACGGTATACTAAAAGCATTCCGGATCTGGGAGACCTCAAGCTCCCGGGTCCGGCTCCTGCCATGATCACCTCTCCCATCATGGACGGGACTTCTCCAGGAGAGGCTCCACGGGGTACAGCCCCGGCGAATATGAAGAACGATCAGGAGGATCGCTGATGGCGAAAAAACCGATCGGAACTCCAATCCGCAGAACGGATGCCTTGGCCAAGGCTTCTGGAGCGGAGAGGTACCTGTCCGATATCCATTTCGAAGGCATGTTGCATGCACGGATGGTACGCTCCGGAATTCCCCGGGGAACCATAAAGAACATATCCCTTCCGCAGTTACCAGAGGGTTACCACTTCATCACCTATAAGGACATTCCCGAAGGGGGAAAGAATGAGTTGGTGATGATCAAGAGCGACTATCGTTGTTTCGCAGAACAGGATGTCCGCTATGTAGGTGAGACCATAGGGCTTTTGGTAGGGCCAGATAGAACTGTTCTTGCAGATCTGTTGGAGGCTGTTGAGATTACCTATGATGAAGGCGAGGCGGCTGTAACCATTGAAGAAGGACTGGCCTGTAAAGGCGGTGCGTTTGTCGGTGACAATAATCTCTTTTGTGACTTCACCATACATAAGGGTGAGATCGATTTAGTATGGGAACAAGCCGACCGTGTGGTCGAAGATGAGATAGTTACCGGTTGGCAAGAACATGTCCACCTAGAGACGAATGCAGCATTGGCTATGCCAGATGGCGATAAATTCGTCATCTACGCTAGCGCCCAATGCCCATTCTATGTACGCAAATCGATTGCAGGTCTTCTGGGTAGACCCTATGAAGATGTCATCGTACGACAAACCACCACCGGTGGAGCTTTCGGAGGAAAGGAACACTTCCCCGATGTACTTGCAGGACCACTCCTTGTAGCCGCTAATATCGTCAAGAGACCTATCCAGTTGATATTCGATAGGCATGAGGATGGTGCGTATAGTGTAAAACGGCATCCGAGTAGGACTCGATTCAAGACCGCACTCGATAAAGATGGAAATATCCTCGGGATGGACATCGATGTTGTCTACAATGCCGGCGGTTATGAAAGCTGTTCCTACGTTGTTCTCCAACGGGGCGTCTTCCATGCTACTGGTGTCTACAATATTCCCGTTTCGCGGGTACGAGGTAGGGCTGTAGCTACAAATACCTTCCCCAGCGATGCGTTCCGTGGTTTCGGAGCTCCCCAGACTCTCTTTGCTATAGAGACCCATATGTGCCATCTTGCCAGAGAAATGGGACTTGATCCTCTTGTGCTCAAAGAGCGCTATTTTCTCAAGAAGGGAGACCCTACAGTAACCAATGGACATATTTTCGAACAAGTAGTCCTTCCCGAGATGCTCGATCAGGTAAAGAAGGCCAGCGATTACGATCGAAAAGCATCCTCCTTTAAAAGAGGAAGTGGAAAGGGGATCGGCCTAGCATTCTACAACCATGGAGGAGCATTCACTGGAAATGGTGAGCAGATGATCATCAAGGCAAAAGCCCGACTGCACAAGAGGGCAGACGGTATGGTCGAGATTCTCATTGGTAGCACAGAGATGGGACAGGGCTTGCAGACCGCATTTACCAAAATAGTCGCCGATACCTTGGAGATTGATCCATCCAAGGTCCTTTATCCAAATCCCGATACCTCCCAGGTAGCCGATAGTGGTCCTACAGTTGCAAGCCGTTCTACTATGATCGTAGGTAAGATCCTCGAAAGAGCTGCCCAAAAGATGAAAGAACATTGGAGCGAACAAGAGGATTTCTTCACAGAAGATGAATATCAACATCCCGAGGGGCACCCATGGAATCAGAACACATTCCAGGGAGATGCCTATATTGCCTATGGTTGGGGTATTTGTGCTGTCGAAGTAGAAGTTGATCCCCTGACAAGAGAGGTGGTCACAAAAGGCATCTGGTCCAGTCATGATATCGGCGTACCGATCGATGAACTGGTGGTGCAAGGACAGATCAATGGTGGGATTATCCAAAGTCTCGGGTATGCCGCAATGGAGAAACTCGATTTCCATCCGAAGAAAGGTTTTAAACAGATTGGATTATCCGATTATATCATTCCCACGAGTATGGACTTCCCCGGCCAGAGTTGGGCTTTGGTGGAAAATCCCTATCCATATGGCCCTTCTGGTGCCAAAGGCATGGGAGAATTGGTCTTCAATGGAGCTTCCGCAGCATTCGTGGATGCTGTATCACGGGCAATCGATCTCGATATCGACTCGATTCCTATCCCCCCCGAAACTATTACGGAGCTGATGGCATGACAAGAGAAATACGATTTATATTGAATGGAGAAGAGGTCTCCATCACCTGTGATCCACTGAAGAGACTGCTAGATGTACTACGGGAGGATTTCGATCTTTTCGGTACGAAAGAGGCATGTGGAGAGGGTGAGTGTGGCGCCTGTTCGGTATTGAAGGATGGCAAGATCATAACCACCTGTATGGTTCCTATGGGAGCTGTCCAGGGTTGTGAGATTATGACCATAGAGGGATTGCGGGAGACTTTGCGTGGAAAGACCATCATAGAGGCTTTTGCCGATGGTGGAGCAGTTCAATGCGGTTTCTGCATACCTGGAATGGTTATTGCGGCGGAGAGCCTTCTTGCTTCCAATCCCCAACCAACCGATGATGACATTAGGCTGGGAATTTCAGGAAACCTGTGCAGATGCACTGGGTACGATCTGATCGTGGAAAGCGTTAAGCTGGCTGCGAAGCGGGGGAAAGGCTTATGGTAGAGACCTGTTATATTCCGAAAGATCTTGCAGAGGCATTGAGGATAAGGAAGGAGACGGGAGCCCGCCCAATCGCAGGGGGAACTGACCTCATGGTAGTTCATAGGCGGGGAACAGGTATCGTACCAACGTTTCCTTGGCCGGTGATGATTGTTACCCAACTTGATGAGCTAAAGGGAATTTTCGCCGAGGATGGACAGGTGAGTATCCTTAGCGGGAGCACCTGTCATGAACTGGAAAGTTCTGAACTCCTTCCTTATCAGGTCCGCAAGGCAGCAAGTCTGATGGGAGCACAGTCTTTGAGAAATCTAGCCACGATTGGAGGCAATGTGTGCAATGCATCTCCGAAGGGAGATCTGCCCGTTCCCCTAATCATGTTAGATGCTAAAGTCGAATTGGTCAGCGCTACCGGTAGCCGCCAGATGCTGCTTGATGAATTCATAACTGGGCCTAAGAAGACCGCGTTGCAAGATGACGAACTTTTATATCGAATTATTATTCCCACACCCAAACAACCATTTTGTTACCTCTGGTATAGGAAAATCGGTACCAGACGAGCGAATGCTATTAGTAAACTCAGTATGAGTGCAGCACTGACTGTCGATGAAAAGGGGAATATTATCGATTTCCGCTGTGCGAACGGTGCCTCAGGTCCAAAGGTCGCACGGAGCAGGAAAGTCGAAGAGATGGTGATCGGCACACATGTAGATGAACTGGAAGCAAAGTTGGAGTCTATACTCGATGCATACGATAGTATCCTTTCACCTCATGCTATGCCACAGTATCGTCGTTCTTCCACACGAAGGATGTTAGCCTATTTCTTGACTGAGGTTTCCAAGATGCCCGATCGGACGATTATCGAATAGGAGGATTCATGCACGACCAGATTGTGTTGAAACAGATATTTTGCCTTATGACCGACCCTGCCAAACCAACTCTTTCAGGAGCCGATATGCTCATCTCGGGCGGCATAGTCGAAAAGATAGCGCCTCAGGGAGGATTGGACATTCCACAAGGCGCTAGGGTGATCGATTGTTCCAAGCATGTGGTTATTCCCGGATTAGTAAATACCCACCATCATTTCTATCAGACACTCACCAGGAATCACCCGGCTGTTCAGGACGCCGAACTATTCGATTGGTTACGTTTTTTGTACAACGTCTGGAAACATATCGATGCCGACGGTGTCTACTACTCATCTCTGCTGGCGATGGGAGAACTATTGAAAACCGGATGTACCACTACGACAGATCACCACTACCTCTATCCACGTGGGTTCGAGGGTGATCTCATGGGTATCCAGTTTGAAGCAGCCGATACACTCGGTATGCGATTCAGTCCTACCAGAGGATCCATGTCCTTAAGCCAGAAGGATGGAGGTTTGCCCCCCGATTCCGTTGTGCAGACAGCTGACGAGATTCTTGCCGATAGTGAGCGGGTGATTACCCGATACCATGACAGTTCTCCAATGGCTATGCATAAAATTGTATTGGCACCGTGTAGTCCATTCAGTGTAACCAAGGAACTGATGCGAGATAGTGCACGACTGGCTAGAGCCCATGGGGTAAGATTACATACCCACTTGGCAGAGACTAGAGATGAGAATGACTTCTGCATAGAAATGTACGGTAAGCGCCCTGTAGCTCTTATGCAAGAGTGTGAATTGATCGGTCCCGATGTCTTCTACGCCCACGGTATCCATTTTAACGATGACGAGTTGCGTATATTAGCCGAGACCGGAGCCCACATAGCCCATTGTCCCTCCTCTAACATGCGGTTGGGAAGCGGTATCTGTAGGGTCCAGGAGATGCTGGGAATGGGAATAAATGTAGGGATTGCGGTCGATGGATCAGCCTCGAACGACTCTTCCGATATGCTTGGAGAGGTAAGAAATGCTCTCTTGCTACAGCGAGTGGAGAAAGGAGCGGCTGCATTAACTGCGAGGCAGGCTTTCGCCATGGCAAGCGAGAATGGTGCGAATATGTTGAATTTTTCCAATGTCGGTAAACTGGAAGAGGGTTGGGCAGCCGATGCCGCGATCTTCAATGTACATACATTACCTTATGCAGGCTCACTTTCTGATCCAGTTGCAGCATTGTTGTTTTGTGGCGATGATCACACTACCGATTACACCATAGTCCATGGGAAGGTAGTTGTGGATAACCGTCGCTTAGTCGGTATCGATGAAGAGGAGTTGGTGGTAAAGGCCAACGGAATAAGTAAGCGCATGCTCGCAAAGGCCGAGCGCAAGGAGGAGGCATGATTACTGAATTCATTCAAGCCAAATCGCCCAAAGAGGCATTGGAAGCAATACAAAAGGCTGGTGAGGGAACGGTATTCCTTGCAGGCGGAACAGAACTTAATAGGCTAGGCTCATCAATTACCTGTAGTCGAGTTGTTTCTTTGAAGAAATTAGGTCTCGATCGTATCGAAGAGTCCAACGGTGTCGTCTCGATTGGTTCCATGGTGACATTCCAACAGGCTTTGGAGAGCGACGTCGTTCCCGCTTATTTCAAGGAGGCTCTCCGATTCTGTGCATCGCGCACACGCCGAAATATGGCCACCATTGGCGGTAATGTAACCCTCAGTAGGGATGATTCCTATCTCTTGCCGACTTTAATTGCGGCGAAAGCACGATTGGTTCTTGGGGATATTACCCATGAAGGTAAATATAATGAAGAGGATGTGCCAATTCGTGAATACCACGCATTCCGTGAGCATTTTACAGGAAGTCTTATACTTAAAATCGTTTTGAACAAAGTCAACCGATTCGTTGCATCTGACAGATTCTCAAGAACCGCACAGAGCCCCGCCGCCGTAACCGTCTCTTTTGGTGCTGACCTTTCTAGTGGAGCACCACACGATGTACGAATTTGTGCAGCAGTAAAGGGAAGTGGGATAACGCGTCTCATACAAGTTGAAGAGGGAGTTTCCAATGGACAGTTCGAGACTCCGGAAGATGCCGCAACTCAAGCGGGCAACGATATCGCATTTGTCGATGATATTACTGGATCCGCAACCTATAAGCGTTATCTGCTTGGGACCGCGGTTTCTGAACTATACCGGGTATGCCTCGGAAAGAAGAGCAAAGGAGGTGCCCAATGATCGTACGATGCACTATAGATGGTAGGCCAGTCTCAACACAAGTGGCTCCAGGGGAGACTTTGAGAAGCATGTTAGTGAGCCTTGGCCATTTCGCAGTACGTGATAGTGACGACAGGGAAGGCTTCGCAGGGAGCGATACAGTTCTCGTCGATGACGTTCCCGTCTATGCTAATCTCCTTCTCGCCGCAGAGATGGAGGGTGTCGAGATCCGCACGTCTGATTCATTGGCGCATGGAGCTCAGTTGTCTATCGTACAGGAGGCTATGATCGATGCAGGAATCGTGCAATCAGCCTACAACGCGCCGGCAGCCGCCCTCTTATTAACCTGGTTGCTTGAACACAATCCAAAACCAAGTCGTGAAGAGGTTAAGGACGTCCTTAGTGGTATTTTTGTACGAGATACGGGATACGAACACTATTTCCTAGCGGTGAAATTAGCAAGCGAGAGGATGGAGAAAGGTTCCTATGAGAGCAAGATTGCTCCTGAGTTCCGCGATAATCTCTCGTATGTCGGTAAAGTGAAACCAAAAATCGATGGTCGCCAGCTTGTGGCGGGATGGAAGTCCTTTGTTGAGGATAGAGTGGAACCGGGAGCCTGTACCATGGTAATGCTCCGCAGTCCCTACGCTCATGCTTTCATCACCAAGATTGATACCTCTGAGGCTGAAGCAATGCCCGGTGTTGTATCGATCATAACTGCTGATAACTGTCCCGATGTATTCTATATGTCGGCAGGACAGGGTAATCCCGAACCTTCACCCTACGACAGGAGACTGTTCAACTGGAAAGTCCGTCATGTGGGTGACCGTGTAGCTGCCATCGTTGCCGAGACCGAGGAACAGGCTATAGCCGCGCGTTCCAAGATCAAGGTGGAGTATGAGGTGTTGAAGCCGATTTTCACCGTTGAAGAAGCTATGGCTCCTGATGCTCCTATAGTCCAAAATGGTGCTGCCGAGTACCTCAGTGGAGCCCCCGATAATCTCGATGAATACAATAAAGGTGTCGATCCAAGGGAGGGGAAGGTAATCTATCCATTCCCTCTGCATGCCGACAACCGGCACAACGTGGCTGCTGCTGCCCATGGAGCGATCGGTAATGTGGACAAGGGGTTCGAAGAGTCCGATGTGGTGATTGAAAGGACCTACCAGAGTTCACAAATCCAGTGTACTCCATTGGAACCCCATATCGTATACTCCAAGATCGACAATGATCGGCTGGTAATACATGCATCGACACAGGTGCCGTTCCACCTTCGCAGGATTGTAGCGAAAGTCTGTGGAATCGACGAGAATAAGATCCATGTAGTAAAAGAGAAGGTCGGTGGAGGCTATGGCTCAAAGCAGGATATCCTTGTCGAAGATGTTGCCGGTTATGCGACATGGTTGACCCGACGTCCTATACTCTATCGTAATACACGAGAAGAGGAGTTCATCGCCAATAGTACCCGACATCCCATGCGGGTAACGGTAAAAATGGGCGCAAAGAAAGATGGCACATTAAGTGCCGTATACATGGATGTCCGTGCGAATACTGGACCATACGGAAACCATTGTCTCACTGTTCCCATGAATGCGTGTTCCAAGACACTGCCCTTACTCAGCTGTCCGAATATGAAGTTCGATGTCACAACCTATTACACGAATATTCCTCCCACAGGGGCATACCAGGGATACGGAGCTCCGAAAGGCTCCTATGCCTTGATGACTGCAATGTCAGAGATGGCTGATGCCCTTGGTATCGATGCGCTTGAGTTCGCCCGAAAGAATCATGTTGAACGAGGTTTCATGTTGGAGATCCTTAAGAGTCTTGGAGAAGGTCGAGAGGGGACAGTAGTTCCAGTCGGTAGCTGTGGACTCCGTAAATCCCTTGACCAGGGAGCCGAGATGATCGGCTGGGGTAGGGAAGAGACCTCAGCGGATCCCGATTGGAAGATCGGGAAGGGTTTTGCCATGATCCAACAGGGTTCGGGATTGCCCGGACTGGATCACTCGACTTGCGATGTAGTGATGAATACCGATGGTACGTTCATGGTGCATAGTGGTGGAAGCGACTTGGGTACAGGTCTGGATACCATTAGTGTCAAATGTGTCAGCGAAGTCTTGTGTGTGCCAATGGACAAGGTCTCCATTCTCTCAGGTGATACCGACAATACGATGTTTGATACCGGTGCATATGCTTCCAGTGGAACCTATTTCTCCGGTAACGCGACTCTCAAGGCTGCACAGGATTTGAAAAAGAAGGTATTGGCGGAGGCGGCTTTGCAAATGGATGAGGACGTTTCGAATCTCGAGCTGCAGGCTCCCGGTAAAATCGTATCCAAGAAGAGTGGAAAACATCTCTCTTATGCTACCCTTAGCCATGATGCGCTGACCGGAGTTGGTAGAGGACAGTTGGTAGGTTACGGTTCATTTGTGACCAACAATGCTGCCATTCCCTATGGAGCCCATTTTGCCCAGGTCGCTGTGAATGTGAAGACCGGACAAGTGAAGGTTCAGAAATTCTATGCTCTTCAGGATGCAGGAACACCAATCAATCCTGAATTAGCCCTTTGTCAAATGTATGGAGCTGCGTTCAAATCGATCGGACATTCATTATATGAGGACATGGTGCTCGATAGCGAAGGTGTCTGCAAAGCAGCCAATTTCACTACCTATGGTGTTCCCATGACCAGCGAACTGCCAGAGGAATTTAAAGCAGTGTTGATTGATGAGGATGATGAATTCGGACCGTATGGAGCAAAATCGATAAGCGAGATCGCTACCAACGGAGCAGCTCCAGCAATCGCGAATGCTATTTACGATGCAGTCGGTGTATGGATCCGTTCCTGGCCATTTACTCCGGAAAAGATTCTTCGAGAACTGGGTAAGATTTCATAACCAGACATACATTTACTACATTTCATTGGACGCCGGGGCTCTCTTTAGAAGGGAGTCCCGTTCTATAAGTAATTTGCAACAAACTGCAACAAAATATCTGGACAGCTCGTTTAGGCCATGGTATACTTGCCAACAATTGGATTGATATTCCCGACATACAGCCATACGGAGGTTTTTATGAAAGACACAGCCACGATCAAGAAAATGATTGAGGAGCTTAAGGGGTTGAAAACCCAGAACATGTACCTCAACGATTTCTTCCACACCTGGAAAGAGAGCGATGATGAGGTCGCCGCTACTTTCGCAGTCGCCGAGATCCTTCGCGCCATGCGCGAGCAGAACATCTCAAGCAAGGTGTTCGACAGCGGATTGGGTATCTCTATCTTCAGAGACAACTCTACCCGAACCCGGTTCAGTTTCGCCAGTGCCTGTAATATGCTTGGCTTGGAAGTCCAAGATCTTGATGAGAAGACAAGCCAGATTGCTCATGGAGAAACCGTACGCGAGACTGCAAACATGGTCTCCTTCATGGCTGATGTCATTGGAATCCGTGATGACATGTATATTGGTAAAGGCCACACCTACATGAAAGAGGTGGCAGATGCAGTCCAGGAGGGTTATGAAGACGGCGTACTTGAACAGCGCCCGACTCTGGTAAACCTCCAGTGCGATATCGACCACCCGACCCAGTCGATGGCTGATATGCTCCATGTTATAAATCACTTCGGTGGTGTAGAGAACCTCAAAGGAAAGAAGGTTGCCATGACTTGGGCATACAGCCCCTCGTATGGAAAGCCACTCTCTGTTCCCCAGGGAATCATCGGCTTGTTCACGAGATTCGGAATGGATGTCGTGCTTGCTCATCCCGAAGGCTACAATGTAATGAGTGAAGTTGAAGAAATCGCACAAGAGAATGCAAAGAAGAGCGGCGGTAGCTACAAGCGAGTGAACAGTATGGAAGAGGCTTTCCAAGATGCCGATATCGTGTATCCCAAGAGTTGGGCACCGTTTGCAGTCATGGAAGAGAGAACCCAGTTGGTCGGAGAAGGCAAATTCGACGAATTGAAGGATCTTGAGAAGCGCTGTCTCGTTAATAATGCTAATTTCAAGGATTGGGAATGTACTGAAGAGCTCATGGCAAAGACAAAAGATGGCAAGGCTCTGTATATGCACTGTCTCCCAGCCGATATCACTGGTGTCAGCTGCAAAGAGGGTGAAGTAGAGGCGTCGGTATTCGATCGTTATCGGGTTCCTCTCTATAAAGAGGCTTCATTCAAACCCTATATCATCGCAGCTATGATTTTCCTGGCAAAGTTTAATAACCCTGCAGCAAAGCTGGCAGAGCTGGTAGATGCTGAGACTAATCGGATCAAATAATATGTAATAATTCCATAAAAGGATGTATCGGTAAGCCCGGCAACAACATGCCGGGCTTCATACTATCTGGGCAAGTGTTGACTGTTGCCTTTTGTTGCAATTGGCTTGTCCACCCGTTAGGTGCATGGTATCTTGGTAGAAGGGGGATTTTTCTATGGATATTGGTGAGAGCAAGAAGTTGATTGATGTTTCTGCTGGAAGAGAATTGGCCGATCTGGTCATTACCGGTGCAAAGATCGTCGATGTCTATAATGCGAAAATCATAGAAGGGGATGTCGCCGTTGTAGCTGGTCGCATAGCTGGGATCGGTTCATACAAAGGAAAAGAGCGTTATGATGCCAAGGGCTCCTATCTCTTACCTGGTTTGATCGATGGTCATGTACATATCGAATCCTCCATGGTCGATCCCGTATCGTTTTCCCGACTGGTACTCCCCCATGGCACTACCACAGTGATCGCCGATCCACACGAAATTTGCAATGTATGTGGCTTAGATGGCTTGGATTACATGCTTCAAGCCTCCGAAGATGTCCCGTTGGATGTTTTTATGATGATTCCTTCGTGTGTTCCATCCACCCCTTTTGAACATGCTGGAGCAGTCTTGGATGCACGGGCTTTATCGAAAAGAATTGATCACCCTAGAGTACTAGGACTTGGCGAAATGATGGATATGGTTGGAACCGTTGCGGGAGAGTCGAGGGTACTTGAAAAGTTGGCAGTGGCTCAGAGGGCAGGAAAACTGGTCGATGGTCATGCTCCCGATGTCTTTGGTATGGATTTGAATGCCTATGCAGCAGCACATATCCATACTGATCATGAGTGTGCCACTGTTCAGGAGTTACAGGATCGGATCTCGCGTGGCATGTACGTCTTGCTTAGAGAGGGCTCGGCTTGCCATGATCTGCGCAACCTGTTACCAGGAGTCACTCGTGAAAATGAGCACATGTGCCTATTTTGTACTGACGATCGCCAACCAAAGAGCATTCTTTCTGAGGGTCATATAGATAACCATCTCAGGATTGCCGTACAAGAGAGACTTGATCCCTTTATCGCTATCAGAATGGCGACTTTGAATGCAGCGCAGTGTTTTCGCCTCTACGACAGAGGCGCAATCGCTCCGGGCAAGATAGCCCATATGATATTGGTGGACAATCTTACCGATTTTTCTGTCCAGCAAGTATTTTGCAATGGCCAGATTCTAAAACTTGACGAAAGTGTAGAGACAGAGGTGGAGATCGATCCTCTAGTCGCAGGTCGGGTAGACATTGGATCATTCAATGCATCTTCCCTTTCCATGAAGCTCTCTTCGCCGCAGGTGCGCCTTATTGGAATTCTAGAAGGATCTGTTGTGACCGAATCTGCTACCGGTGTGGTGGATATCGATGAACACGGCTATTATAGGAATAGAGTCGGACAGGATATTGTCAAACTTGCTGTCGTAGAACGTCACAAGGGTACTCATAACGTTGGTCTGGCACTTATTAGAGGCTACGGAATAACCGATGGAGCGGTCGCGACTACCATTGCCCATGATTCCCATAACATCATAGTGGCAGGCGACAACGATGCCGATATGGCTTTGGCTGTGAAGACGGTGGCTGGAATCGGAGGTGGAATCGTTATGGTATCAAAAGGTGAAGTAATCGATACCTTACCCTTGCCGATTGCTGGACTGATGACTAATAAGGGTGGGCGGTTTGTCGATGCGAAATTCGACAAGATGCATGCATTGGCAAAAGAGAGGCTAAAGATACATGATGGTATTGACCCTTTCATGACGCTGAGTTTTATGGCTTTGCCCGTGATACCACACCTGAAAGTTACCGATATGGGACTATTCGATGTAGATAAATTCTCTTTCGTGGACATCGAAGTATAATTGGACAACACTTGGACCAAAAAAAAGACCGCTCCGAACAGGAGCGGCTTTTTGTGTTACAGAGAACGTTAGCCCAACAGAAGTTTGAGCAAGAGGAGAACTGCGATAATCACCATGGTAGGACTGATTTCCTTAGCCTTCTTGGTGAAAAGCTTCAGAAGAATCCAGCTGAGTGCACCGTACATGATACCATTGGCGATTGAGTACGATGTGACCATCAAGAGGATGGTGAGGAATGCTGGGATAGCCTCGGTAGCTTCCTCGAAATCGATATCCTTGACCGGCGATATCATGAACAGACCGACAAGAATCAATGTCGGGGCAGTCGCTGCGCCAGGAATAGAGATGAACAATGGGGAGAGGAAGAGCGATACAAGGAAAAGAACTGCAACGGTAAGGCTGGTAAGTCCAGTCTTTCCACCCTCTGAAACTCCTGCTGAACTCTCAACATACGTAGTTACAGTAGATGTACCTAACATTGCTCCGACGGTGGTTCCGATAGCATCTGCAAACAGAGCTTCCTTACACTTGGGAATGGTTCCGTCTTTCTCAAGGATTTCGGCCTTGGTTGCACAGCCGATGAGTGTTCCGACTGTGTCGAACATATCGACAAAGAGGAATGTGAACACGATAACAATCATATCGATGCTGAAAATGTCAGCAAAGGAGAATGCAAGGAATGTTGGTGCCAGTGAAGGAGGAAGGAAGCTTCCACCTGCCCAGGAGGTAACTCCGAAAGGAATACCGACGATCGTTGTGGCAACGATACCGAGCAACAAGGCTCCACGAACTTTAAAAGCGACAAGAACGCTAGTTACTACCAAACCGATCATCGCTACGAGTGCTGCACCATGGGTGATATCACCAAGTTCTACCAAGGTTGCTCCATCGACAATGATTCCGGCATTCTGCAAACCGATGAAGGCTATGAATAGACCGATACCGACACTGATAGCTTTCTTCATATTGACCGGAATACTATTTACGATAGCTTCGCGAATATTGAAAGCGGTCAATAGGATGAAGATAATACCTTCAATGAATACAGCTGTCAGAGCCTGCTGCCAGGAGTAGCCCATGGTAAGTACTACCGTGTATGCGAAGAACGCATTAAGACCCATTCCCGGTGCGAGAGCGAAGGGAAGGTTCGCCAAGAACGCCATAACCAATGTCGCTATAGCTGCCGATAGTGCGGTAGCGGTAAATACCGCGCCGAAATCCATGCCTGCATCCGCCAACATTAATGGGTTGACGATTAGGATATAAGCCATCGTGAGAAACGTGGTTACACCTGCAAGCACCTCGGTGCGCACGTTCGTCTTGTGCGCTGAGAGCTTAAATAATTTTTCCATCTGATCACTCCTTTACAGTGGATACTTCATTGTATCCATTCTACAGCCAGAAGAGTAAATTGTACAGAAAAAAATGCGTTTTCGCTTGGTTCCACACAAGAATTTTGCTTGATTTCCCAACGAAACGAGGGTAGCGGAACAATCACTATTGGTCCATTACCGAGAGAGTGCAGGAAACGAAAGCTTGCTTGCATACCATTCATTCCAAAATCGTAAATTAGTGGATCCTTGTTACCACAAGATTACCTGAGTGAAGGAATGTTTCCATGGGAGTTCCATACAATTTCGAGAGTGTGGAGGAGGAAAGTCCGTCCTCCACCCGACCGCTAAATAGGAGCGAACTTTTAGCAATCATTGCTATCTGATGGGCGCACTCAGCTGCTACCGATGGATCGTGTGTTGTGAAAAAGAGGGTAATGCCCTGCTGCGAGAGATGGCGGAGAATTTTCACCACTTTAGCTGTATTTCCCGGATCCAGACTACTAGTCGGCTCATCTAACAGCAGGACCTTTGGTTGTTGCGCAAGAGCTCTCGCCAAGAGCAACAGTTGATGCTCTCCTCCGCTGAGCGTGGTGATGCTACGGTGGGCGATAGATTCGATTCCCACTTGTCGGATCGAATCATAGGCAATCCTAATGTCGCCCTTGGTGGGGGAAGCTAATTCATGCAGGTATGGTGATCTGCCGAACAGTACATACTCCAAGACGGTGAAAGAGAATCGGGACCCCTCCTCTTGCGGAACGAGACTGACAGTTTGTCCCAGTTTTCTCTTTGTATAGGATTCGAGCTGTTGGCCAAAAAGGGTAATGCTTCCCGTCTCCGGTTTTCGCCATCTCAGCAAGAGGTCCATCAGGGTAGACTTGCCTGCACCGTTGGGACCGAGGAGAACGGTTGTCTTCCCTTCTAGTATCTCGAGAGAGAGGTCGAGTACCGCTGGCTTATCCCGACCTGGATAGGTATAGGTCACATGATCGAGGACAAAAGCATGACTCATAGTCGGACCTCCGTCTGCTTTCTGGACAGGATCACCACGAAAAGTATCGCACCGATGAGACTTGTAAGTACTCCTAAGGGAATTTCGCTCGAAAGCAAAGTCCTGCCTATCGTATCGCATGAGAGGAGAAAAAGGGCTCCCATCACCATCGATCCAGGCAGTGCGAAGCGGGCATCGCTACCTAGAAGACGGCGGGCGATATGAGGAACAATAAGACCGACCCAACCGACCAGTCCAGCAACCGAAATGATAGCGGTAGTAGCCACGGTTGCTACGAATAGCATGAGCGATTTCTCTCTGGAAACCGCTATTCCTATCGTATGAGCAGTCCTCTCATCCAATGAGAGTAGGTTGATCCTCCAGCGTAGAGCTACAAGTATGAGAAGAGCTATCCACATCACCGGCATGACACTCCAAGCACTTTTCCATGTGCTGTTCCACAATCCACCCATCATCCAGAACGTGATATCCTGTAGGCTAGTGGTAGGATCAGCCACCAATTTTATAATCGATAGACCAGCAGAGTATACAGCACCTATAGCAATACCGGATAAGATCAGACGGAGTATCCACCCTCCGAATCTAAACTGTTTTGCTAACCAATAGGATGCTACGAGAGCCAGCAGACCAAAGATCGTTGCGCTGACCTGTACCAGGAGGGCAGAGAAACCGAATCCAGCTATCGCAAGTGCGGCACCGAAAGCAGCGCCCTGGCTTACCCCGAGAAACCCCGGTTCTACTAGAGGGTTGGCGAAAAGCATTTGGAATACGAATCCAGCTGCAGCCAGTGAAGCTCCACCGGTAATTGCTAATAGGATACGGGGTAACCGTACATTGTATACCACTTGAGCAAAGACTGCGTCATCTAATAAAGCGAAAGGGTTGGAGAATCCCGCCTTAGGATAACGACCTGCTAACAGAGCTATCATCGTGACAAGGACCAACATTATGACCGATAATCCCAACCTTCTCCTGTAAGTCCGAATTACCAGAGCATATCGGGGGCTAGCTTCGACAACTGGACGACTCTCCATTATTCAAGACCTACTGATTGGCGGTATTTTTCAACCAAGGTATCGAGGACTTGTTTCGATTCGATTCCGTAAAATTCGGTATAGAAAGATCGGATTTCGTCTTCCATTGAAAAAGCGGGGAAGAGCTGAGGATGCAATTGTGCCGACAACCATTGGAGTGCGAGTATCCAACGACTGTCGGATTGGAAGTAATTTAAGACATCTGCGGGGGCCGCAATCAGGTTGTCTTCTTTTACAGACTGGAGCTGTTGCCACTGTCCGCTTTCCTCGATCATCTGGATGAAAGGCTGTGCTGGAGCTTTGTAACTGATAAGGATTATCTGCTGTGGTGCCCAAGATGCGATCTGTTCGAATGAGACCTTCCTCCACGAATTTTCAGCAAGCTCGACATTGGTCCACACAGGGATTCCTCCCGCTCGACTAGTTAGTGTACTCTGTATCCAATCTTTTGGTGATACGCTGAAGGCGGTAACACCATCACTCGAGGCAACTTGCATCATGAGAACAGAAGGCTTGTCCGATTCTTCCAGTGTAGAAATCTTGGAATCTACCATGGTCTCTCTCTTTTCGAAACCGGCTATCACCCGTTGGGGTGTCTGTTCATCGCCAAGTAGTTTGCCCAGTTCGACTATTTCAGATTTCCAAGCCGTTGGAGTCTCGAGATCCATGACGAATACGGGAATTCCAAAAGGTTCCAAAAGCGTTACGATTGAGTCGTAATTACTTGATTTCGTCAGAACCAAATCGGGCTCATAGGCTAAGATCTCCTCTGCTCCCACCTGCTGACCGAGACGGTTTGATTGACTGAACTCTGGCCTGATCAGATTGAAGAAATCTCCAAGACCTTGGTCAGTCTTGGCTAGAACAATCTCCATTTCCGCCACTGATGGAAAAAGAAAGAGTGCATCGGCTGGCATTACTGCTGCCCGACCTGCCACAAGGATCCGTTCGATTGGCCCCGATACGGTAACCTCTCTTCCCAAAGCATCAACCGCAGTCTTGGATATGTCCTGAATAGGAGTTTGAGCCCTGCTTCCCTGAGCTGAAACCGGCAGTATGATACAGAGTAACGATACCAAAACTATGATTGTGATTCTTCTACGTGATGTTTTCATGATTCTTCCTTTGCTCAATGGTATTATTCACGAGACCATAGTACCATTATGTTTATATAAATACAACGGAAATCAGTGATATAGATAACCTTGTTTTCGGTATCCAGGGGGAAGATGGATGCTGACTATGCGACCTTGCATCAGTGGGCGATTCGGAGTAATCTGATATCCAACGAGACACGAGTGAGGCATGTATGGAAGATCGTCGAATTATGGAACAACTGGCACATATCACTACCAGCCAACGGATTCTGGGCTCTCTCTCTCACGATGAGAGAAACGCTATGCTTGAAGCTATAGCTTTATCGCTCGAAGCAAAGAAGAAGAGGATTTTTCAAGCTAATGAAAGAGACTTGGAGAAGGCTGACGAGGAGCATCTGGCAGGACCCCTCCGGAAAAGATTGGTTTTCGATGAGGTAAAACTGAAGCAGGTTTGTGAAGGGTTGCGTCAGGTCGCAGCATTGCCGGATCCCATAGGGAGGGTCCGTGAGCGGAGAACCTTGGATGAAGGTCTTCTTCTGGAACGTGTCGATGTCCCCATTGGTGTAATCGGTATGGTGTTTGAGTCCAGACCCGATGCATTGGTACAGATTCTATCGCTATGTCTGAAAAGTGGGAACGCTATCGTGCTCAAAGGGGGAAGGGAGGCCTTGGAAACCAATCGTGAACTGGTATCGGTTATCCGAGAAGCACTCTCCGACTATACGGCGAAAAGCGGATGGATCGTGCATCTGGAGAGCAGGGAGGATGTCCATCTCCTGCTGGGTATGGATGACGTGGTCGACTTGCTTATTCCCCGTGGGTCGAACGAATTTGTCCGGTATATCATGGAAAATACGAAGATCCCTGTTCTCGGTCATGCAGATGGTATCTGCGCCCTCTATATCGATTCCTCTGCCGATCTCGCTATGGCGGTTCCCATTGCTGTGGATTCGAAATGTCAGTATCCGGCTGTATGTAATGCTGTGGAGACCATACTAGTGCATGCCAGCGTTGCCGATGCTTTTATTCCCCGATTCGCTGAAGCTGTGAGACCTTGGTCAGTGGTGATCCATGGGGACGATCGTGTGTGCGATATCATCGATTGTATTCCCGCCCAGAGTAGGGATTGGGATACCGAGTATCTCGATTATGAAGTTGCAGTAAAGGTGGTGGATTCACTCGATGAAGCCATAGAGCATATCGCCAGGCATGGATCGTCACATACGGATGGAATCGTAACTTCCGATGAAAATGCAGCAAGAATATTTCTTCGCAAAGTCGATTCAGCCGATGTATTCTGGAATTGCAGTACTCGTTTTGCCGATGGATTCCGCTATGGACTTGGTGCCGAAGTAGGTATCAGTACCCAAAAGATACATGCTAGAGGACCAGTTGGTATGGATGGATTGGTGATCGGAAAATGGTTGCTCAAAGGTAATGGCCATATAGTCGATACCTATGCCAAAGGAAAATCCTTTGCTTTTAAAGAACTGTCTGTCGATGGCGCCAACCTCTTCCAGGAGGATGATGCATGAGTCGCGATTTTTCGATGGTCCGTACCCTCGTGGTGAAGATCGGTAGCAATCTCCTGAGCGATTCGAGTGGGATCAATGTGCAGAGGATCAAGTCTGTGGTTTCAGAGCTCGCAGCATTGAAGGAGAGAGGTTTCCAGGTATTGTTAGTCTCCTCCGGTGCTGTTGGTTTGGGAGCCAAGGAACTGGGGAGGAAGAGTGCAGTAAAGCAGACTACTATGCGTCAAGCTTGTGCCTCTATCGGCCAACCGATACTGATGAGCCACTATCGGGAAGCTTTCAAATCCCATGGACTCACCTGTGCCCAGGTACTCATAACAAGAAGTGAATTGAACGAGAGACGTACATTCGTGAATCTGAAGAATTCGGTCTCAACGCTCCTGGAATTGGGGGTTGTTCCGATATTCAATGAGAACGATGTCGTAAGTACCGCCGAAGTGGGCACTGCAGTAGGGGACAACGATAGACTTGGGGCTTTTGTCGCAAGTAAAATCGATGCCGATCTTTTTATTATCCTAACCGATATCGAAGGACTGTTTACTACTGATCCAAAGAAAGATCCTGAGGCGAAGTTGATTTCCGATGTCCCAAAATTGGACGATACGGTATTCTCGTTTGCCGGGTCGGCTGGAAGTGTGTTCTCAACAGGAGGGATGAAGACTAAATTGCTCGCCGCCAAGATTGCTGCAACCGGTGGATGCAAAACGGTGATCGCTAGCGGTTATGGGACTGATGTGCTGCAACGGATCGTAGACGGACAAGATTTGGGAACCTATATCCATGGTGACAAGCGTTTGAGCCAGAGGAACCGTTGGATCATCAACAGTGCTCCAAAAGGTACTATTTGGGTGGATGAGGGAGCCGAAAAGGCACTTCGAGGTCATAAGAGCCTCTTGCCCTCTGGAGTGGTTTCTGTAACAGGGGTATTCCAAGCTGGTGATGTGGTCATGGTCAATAAGATCGCTAAAGCGGTTCCCTATTACAATAGTACCGAAATCTCTGGTATGGCTGGTTGCCAAAGTAAGGATATGCCGAAAGTTTTGGGAAAGGGGAAGGCCGATGTCCTGTTTCGGCCAGAGGATATAGTATTTTTGGATTATGAAGAGTAAGTATCAGATATTCCATAGAAAACAAGATATTGGTCGGCGGATCAGTCTCCTTCACCGCGAGGAGACCCTCTCGATCGGTGTACTGGCTCAGGAGAGTGGAGAGGCTTTGGCGAGTGCCATTGAGTCTCTCTCGACTTACGCCAATTGGCCATTGCATGTATTGATGTACGAGGAACAGGGACGTATTCCGGAATTACGTCTACGATTCCCCTTCGTGACCTTTATTGTTTTCTCTCTCCCTGCGACTTTTGGCGCTATGGCCAATGCGATGGCGAATGAGTGTTATACGACATTTTTCTACCTTATCCGTAGTGACCTTCGTTGCGATGTATTTGATACCACTGAAGCTATTGAGTTGCTCCATAGGAGCGATAAACCTGCTGCAGTGACTCCTTTTCTGGAGAATCGTAACCATGAACCGATTCCCGTCATACAGGCTCCCATGCTCAAAGATGGATTAATCGATCCTGTTCCGTTCTTTGCAACAAAGGAGATTAGTCCCACGCTCTATCCCTATCTTGGTCTAGGGATTTATGAAAGGGCACTTTTTCAACGGCTTCGTGGGTTCGATGAACAGATCGAGGGCGACTATTGGCAGATCCTTGATTTTGGTCTTCGCTCCTGGTTATATGGGTATCCGATATTTAATCTTCCCTCGTTATCCTGCCGATTCCACCACAAACAATCCATCATTGAAGACAGATCCCTTCGAGAAGGACTCAAACGATTACACACGAAGGCCTTGGCTGTGAGACAAATGAATGGAAAGAACTATCCAAAAAGGGCAGGGAAGTACCATGATCCACACGTTCATGCCGAGGTGAAGAAGCGTCTTGCCCTCTACAAGACCGATTTCCAACAGTTGGTAGACCAGTGGCAGGCTCCAGGAGATGTGCTATGAGGCCGTTGCACCGGTTTTTTGCCGCTCTCCTCTGTTGTATAGTCGTCACTACTACCCTTGGATCTGATGGTTTCGATCCCACCATTTCTCCCTTTTCTCTTCCCGTGGGAAGTGTGATCCTCGATGCAGGTCATGGGGGACATGATCCTGGCGCTACGTCGGATTATGGGGAAGGGGAAGAGTTTGTTATCCAAGAAAAGGATATCGTACTCGATGTCATGCTCCGAGTGACAGATCTGCTTACAGCTTGGTTTCCCGATATTGTAGTGGTAACTACCCGGGATGATGACCGTTTTATTTCCTTGGAAGATCGCGCAGCGATTGCTGCTGCAACAAACCCGGGAGTAGGACGATCTTCGCTACTAGTCTCCATCCATGCTAATTCAACGGTGGGAAATGGAGCAAGTGGCATGGAGTTGTTGATCAAGCAAACCGATAAACAGGTACGCTTTCTTGATCCTCAAGTTCCCGATTGGGCTATTTCTCGATTCGCGAACCATACGAGTGGTGATCTGAATAGACTCTTGAACCGGGAAAATTTGTTACTAGCATCCTATATTCGTCAGTCGCTTGTAACCCGATTCCCCTCTGTGCGATTTAGGGGAATAAAAGAACAGGATGTATGGGTGCTCAATGCGAGCAGAGTCCCCTCGATATTGATTGAGATCGGGTTTGTCAGCAATCAAGAAGAGGCTCTCCTTATGCAGGATGAAGGTTGGAAAGCTGAAATGGCAGAAGCTATCGCGCACGGGTTGGCCAATTACATCAATCGCGATTGAGTTTGACTCTCCCCTCCATTACCAGATCTGTTTTTAGTGTCTTCAATTTCTTTGAGAGAGATACTTTATATATATGCGGGTTTATCATACGCTGGTAAGTCTTGTCGAATGTGGCCAAGTTATCGTGGACCCGTTTCTGGATTTTTTTGAGCGGAATGGATTGCCCGACCCGTTTACCTTGTACCAATTGTGGTTTCAGCAGGGGAGTGATCTTAGCGAATCTGCCATGTTTCATCGTAAAATAGTCGGCCTGATTGAACGGGTGATGGAATATGAAGTCACGTCCGATCTCTAGCTTCTCATCTTCCAATGTTATGAGATCGCCTAATGCAGAGCCCTCCTCATCGGTGAAACGCCAGACCTGTTTCCTGCCTGGATTTGTCGCCTTTTCGAAGGAGTTGCTTATCTTCATGGTGGGCAACCAGGAGCCATCGGGCAATTGACGGGCAGCCAATTTATAGACTCCGTTGAGCGAGCTTTGGGTACCTCCCGTAACTAAATGGGTACCGATTCCCCAAGAATCGATCGGAACTGCATCATGGACCATATTTTCTATGATCTCCTCGGTAAGGTCATTGGATACATAGATTCTGGAGTCTTCCAGTCCAGCCTTGTCCAGCTTCTTACGGATAATCCGGGATAGGTAGCTCAGATCACCACTATCGATCCTCACTCCCATGGTATGACCACTCGTTTTCAACTCTTTGCCTACTATGATGGCATTCTCTATTCCGGAGCCTAATGTATCGTAGGTATCGATCAGTAGAATACAATTATCTGGATAGATCTCTGCGAAGGCACGGAATGAGTCGAGTTCGGATTCAAAGGACATTACCCACGAATGTGCCATGGTACCCGCCACGGGAATACCGAATACTTTACCAGCGAGCGTATTGCTTGTGGCACTACACCCTCCTATGAAAGCTGCTCTTGAAGCCGAGATCGCACCATCAGGCCCCTGAGCCCGTCTAAGACCAAATTCCATGATTTGCCCACCGCCGGATGCCTGAAGAACCCGTGAGGCCTTTGTTGCAATAAGAGATTGGAAATTGATGGTATTGAGGAGCATGCCTTCTATGAGCTGCGCCTCCATCATGGATGTTTCGACACGGATCAAAGGTTCGCCGGGAAAAACAACGGTGCCTTCATCCATGGCGTGTATTGTTCCAGAGAATTTGAAGGTGGCCAAATAATCGAGGAAATCCTGATCGAATCTGCCCAAGGATGCCAAATAGTCCATATCACCCTTGCTGAAGGTAAAGGTCTCTACTCTCTTGAGAAGATCGTTGAGACCGGCAAAAACTACATACCCTCCATTGAAAGGGTTGCTCCGGTAGAACATATCGAACACTACCTGAGGATTATTCTTTGTCTTAAAGTATCCCTGCATCATGGTAAGTTCGTAAAAATCTGTTGATAGTGCCGATAGTGTCATGGCAGCCTCCTTATCGATCCCTACGGATTTCGGAGAATCCGGTATAGGGAATCAGTTTTTCTGGAATGCCTACCGATCCATCACTTCTTTGGAAATTCTCGAGCAAGGCTACCAGAGCCCGTGAAATTGCAATAGCGGTTCCATTGAGTAGGTAGACATGGCGAATTTTCCCTTGCCCATCGCGATAACGAATATTCAGTCTACGGGATTGGTAATCGGTACAATTGCTGGTACTCGTCACTTCACCATATTCTCCCGATTCTCCACGACCGGGCATCCATGCCTCAATATCATATTTTCGGAAGGCAGGGGCTCCTAAATCTCCTGTACAGGTATCTACTACATGGTAGGGAATTCCCAAACCCTGGAATATTTCCTCTTCGATCGCTAGCAATTGTTGGTGGATAGTCTCAGCATCCTCTGGAAGGCTATACACGAACATTTCCACCTTGGAAAATTGGTGAACTCGGTAGAGGCCTTTAGAATATTGTCCTGCGCCTCCGGCTTCCCTTCGAAAACAGTGTGACAATCCAGCCAACTTGATCGGCAATTCACTCTCAGAGAGGATTTTCCCCGCGTGGTAACCTCCAAGGGTAATCTCGGCAGTCCCAACCAGACAGGTATCGGTACCCTCGATCGTATAGATATTGCTCTCTTCTCCCCGGGGATTGAATCCGATTCCCTCAAGCACCTCTTCTCTTGCTATATCGGGGGTAATTGTGGGGGTAAAACCATGCTTTACTAGGATATCGAGAGCGTATCGTTCCAATGCGAGTTCCAAGATTACCGCTTCGTTTCTCAAGTAATAGAATTTTGCTCCTGATACGCGAGTTGCAGTATCAAAATCGATAAGATCCAGTTCCTCTCCCAGCTGGACATGATCCTTAGGTGGAAAATCGAGTCGGGTAGGTTCACCCCAACGACTGATTTCTAGATTGTCGGTATCCAATTTTCCTACCGGTGCATCCGGATGAGCGTAGTTCGGGATAGTTTTCGCAAGCGAGATGTAGGAGCTTTCGACCTGTTGCAATTGCTCCTCTCTTACGGCGATTTCTTCCTTTATGGATTTTCCTTCCGCTATGAGAGTAGCTCTGGTTTCGCTATCCATCTTTGACTTCATCTTAGTTGCATTTTCGTTCCGTCTAGCCCGAAGTGCTTCTGTCTCCTGCAAGAGGACAGATCGTTGGTCCTGCAACGCTATGATAGCTTCAAGATCGATCTGCATTCCCCTGTTGGCGATATTAGCTGCGATCTCTTGTCGTCTCGATTTCAAATCCTTCAGATCAATCATGGTTTTCCTCGTTGGTTTTAGGTCAGTTCTTATTCTTCTCTTCCATGGCAATTGCACCCTGGCTTGCCGCTTCTACCGATTCCATCAAGGTACCGGCGAATCCATTTTCATACAATACCTGCATAGTCTTCACCGTAAGACCACCAGGAGAGCAGACTTGGGTCAGCAATTCCTGAGGATGTCTCTTTGTCTGCCGTACTAATGCGGTCGCACTCTCCACGGTATCACAGATGAGACCGAGAGCAGTGGTGTAGGGAAGACCTTCATGGACTCCTCCCATAGCTATCCCGTGTAGGAATTCGAAAGCTGTCGCTATAGCAGATCCCGAGGCTCCTATAAATGCTGAGAAATACTTTTCAGGAAGCGCATGCGCTGAGCCGAATGTCTCGGCGAAGGTCATCACGATACGGGAAAGTTCCTCTTCTGCCTCCTGATGGACAGCTACGGCAGTTACAGCCTTCTTCACTGCAGCTGCGATATTAGGCATGATCCTTGATACACTCGTAGTACCCAATTTCTGAGCTAATGTATCCAGATCGATACCAGCGGCCATAGATATGTACATCTTATCATTGTATGAGGCGAGTTTTTCATAGAGCTCAGGCAATATCTGGGGTTTCACAGCCAATACCACGATGTCCGACTGGATCATTAAATCATCGAAATTGCGGTAATCGGCTCCCGTTTCCTTAGCAATAGCTTTCGCCAAATCGGTCTGGAGATCGTAAACCAATACATCCCAAAGTCCAGCAGGTGCTACACTTCTGATGATAGCTCCTCCCATATTTCCACAACCGATGAATCCCATTTTCTTCATAGCTATTCTCCCTCTTTGATGATCATACAGATTTTTCCCATGCCAAATGGTGGAGATTTCCAGCCCTCTTGAGAGCCGCAAATTCCTGCTGACGGGCAACCTCATAGGCACCTATGGCTACACTATTGGACAGATTGAGCGATCGGGCTCCTTCTCGCATGGGAATACGAATGCACCTATCGGGGTAGCGGACAAGGATAGATTCATCGATGCCTGCACTCTCTTTTCCGAAGACAAGATACGCATCTTCCCCATAGGTGACATCGGCATAGGTATGAGTTGCCTTTGTCGTGTAAAACCACAAAGGCCCATCTTTATACAGCGATAAGAAATCCTCCACCGAGTCGTGGTGGTGTATATCCAGTAGATGCCAATAGTCGAGACCTGCTCGTTTGAGTTTCCTATCGGTTATAGTGAACCCCAAAGGATGTACCAGATGCAAAGTGGCTCCGATCGCAGCACAGGTCCTCGCGATATTTCCCGTATTCTGCGGTATCTCAGGTTCAAACAATACGATATGGAGCCCCATGGCGACATCTCCTCCATTTGCAGATTCCTAGCTACTTTACCACCATTGCAAACCCCCTGCAAGGGGAGTCCAGAGGCCTATTCCTTCGGTTTTAGGAGACTGGCCTTTTGTAACGGGCGTCCTTTTGAGCGGAGTGCAAGTATGGCCTCCTCCAACTCCCGCTTTTTCTTGTTGGGATCGTCGAACAATTCTTGTTGCATCGGAATTGATGATCCGATCACATTATGCAGTCCAACACCCAAGAGGCGCACAGGTTGCCCTTCATGCCATCGGCTCTTCAACAATTCCTTGGCAAGGGTGTATACCTGCATCGCAGAGTAGAGTGGATTATCCAGAGTCGATTGTGCGCTGATGGTAGAAAAATCGGAAAATCGGATCTTTATCGCCACTGTTTGACTAGTTAATTTTTCCTTCAATGCGCGGAACATGATATCATGGCTCATTCCTAGAAGATTCTGTTCCAAGACCGCTCCCTCTGTGATGTCTACAGGAAATGTTGTCTCTGTGCTAATGGAGCGGGATTTCGTTTCACCAGTGTGGACGCCTGGATCGATGCCATGGCTTACTTTATGGAGGTAGGAGCCGGTTGCAGTACCAAAGAGCCGTTGCAGATGTGTGACCTCATACTCCCGCAATTGTGCTGTGGTTGCGATTCCATGCTTGGAAAGATTTTTAAGTGTGCTGTCGCCAATTCCCCACAGCTTCTTCAAACCGACAGCATCCACGAAAGCAATCTCTTTTCCGGGAGAGACCCTGCATAGGCCGTCCGGTTTATCGTAGTCACTAGCCATCTTCGCGATGAACTTGCTTTGTCCGATTCCGACGCTAATAACCAGTTTCGTCTCATTTTTTACCCGATTCTTGAGAAGCATAGCAGCTTGACGTGGAGTTCCGAACAGTCGTTCGGTACCACTCATATCCAAAAATGCCTCATCTATCGATATTTGTTGTACAACAGGGCTGAAGGAGTGCAGTATTTCGATTACTTGTCTGCTGATCTCACTATACCGTTCCATATGGACACCTGTACGGATAGCATGTGGGCACAATCGAAGAGCCTGATACATCGGCATTGCCGAGTGGACTCCGAATTTCCTTGCCTCATAGGAGCAAGCTGATACTACTCCACGATTTCCCGTGCCGCCAACGATAACAGCCTTACCACGATATTCGGGATGATCGAGTTGTTCAACCGATGCGTAAAATGCATCCATGTCAACATGGAACCAAACCGTTTGCATCGATTACTCCACTGCCACCGTATCGCAGGCATGTTTTCGTTGGTGGGAAGACAGTCCCTCCTGGATCAGGGTTTGGAGCAAACGGTTCCAATCATACCCGATAGAGTTAGCTAGGAGGGGGAAATGGCTCTTTCCCGTCATTCCTGGAAGTGTGTTGATTTCATTGAAATAGATTGCTCCGTTGGATGGATCTTGGAAGAAATCGACCCTCGCATACCCCTCTATTCCGATACTCTTGGCTACTGCTATGGCATATTGGCTTATCTGTGTCGCTGTTTCTGCAGGTACTGGAGCTGGTATCTGTATATACGCACAATCCGTAGCGAGATATTTTTGTTCGTAGGTCGTAATGTGCTCATGTTCCCGCATAGGATCAATCAGAAGTCCCGGATCACTTGCTTCGATAGCATCACCATCGGTCAATACAGCTACTTCCAGTTCCTTAACATGATCAATCCAAGGTTCTAACATGATGTTTTGGGAGTATCGTCCCGTCTCTTGCATCGCCTTAAGGAGATTCTGTGGAGTAATAGGATGGAGGACCGATATCCCGATAGACGATCCTCCGTCTTCTGGTTTTACCACGATATGGTTGGCCAGTCTGAGAGCGATCTCCTGCACGAGATGCCCAAGATAGGGGTCTTCACTGTCTTGGATGAGATCGATTCTCCTCTTATCCAGAACCATTGCCGGCAATGTCGGTACACCTACCTCTCTAGCTAGGATTTTTGAGAAATATTTGTGCATACCATTGGAAGATGCTGTACAACCACATCCTACATAGGCAATACGTCCTAGATCGAGAAGGCCCTGCAATCTTCCGTCTTCACCATTCGTTCCATGGGTTACCGGGAAAACGATATCGATTCCCAATGCTTCTCTTTTAGCCATGAGATGCAATCCCTTTCCGGGACGTATGCAAACCTCTTTAGATTCGTTGAATCGGATACGTGGATCATCAGGATCTTCAAAATCGCAGTCTTGGACAGACCACCTTCCATCACGTGAAATACCGATAGGTATCACGGTATGGCCAAGTGATAGCAGATTCCTGCAGATCGTGGCTGCAGAACGGCAAGATACTGTGTGTTCAACCGACTCTCCTCCGTACACTACCGCAACACGTAAACTATCTCTCATAATCTGCTTCCTTTTCGCTGATCAATTTCTCTACAACCATCCTCTCATCCCAATCGATACTATGATCCTTGTAGGCTATCGATTTCTCATGGCTTTTAGCTAGTAAGAGCAATACATCACCTGGCTTACAAAATTCTAATGCTTTCTGTATCGCCTTCTGTCTGTCATGGATACGCAGTACGGACAGGGATGCGTTTACCGAACGTATGCCCATTTCCAAATCGTCCAAGATAGTTGAGGAATCTTCTCCCCTGGGGTCCTCATCAGTTAGGAATACCGCATTACAGTATTTCCCAGCAACAGATCCCATGGGAAATCGCTTTGACTTATCACGCTCACCGGCAGCTCCGAACAACGCTATGATACGTGCTTGTGGAGCGTGATTGCGTACATGGGTGAACAATAATTCGAAAGCGTTTGCAGTGTGAGCAAAATCGACAACGATAGTGAAGGGTAGTGCCGACTGGACAATTTCAAACCTCCCCGGGATAGCCGGCAAACGAAGTGGACGGGAATATCCGGGTGTCTCCCATAATCCCGATTCAATGAGATAGAGGTATGCTCCCATGGCATTTTGGGTGTAGCACTCTTGCCCAAAGGGAATCGTGCATGTAAGGGATTCGGCTTTCGGATGGATAGCGTGTACTTTTCTCTCATCGATAGCCACTGCCAGGCTCTCGTAGCGCAAATCGGTAGGGTTTTGATAGGATTTTCCTGCATAGCTATGGATCGTTACGTCCTCTTTCACGTTCTGCTTGAGTTGTTTCCGATAGGAAAAATCAGCTGGTATGACAATATGGCCAGAACTGCCTACTTGACGGGCAAGGTTCATTTTCGCATCAACATACGCTTCCATCGTACCGTGAAATTCAAGATGTTCACTGGTAATAGGGGTGAAAATGGCTCCTGCAAAGGGTATATCGACGAGGCGAGCAGCTTGTTCCGATAACCCATGGCTGGTTGCTTCAAGGATCACGATCCGGATACCATTGGCCTTGCATCGGGAGAGAAAGTCGTAGAGTAGGGGCACCTCTGGGGTACTCTGGCGGTAGGGGCTCGGTACTTTTCCAGTTCCGTCATCCATGGAAATGGTGGAGAGAAGACCGCACTTGATGTGGGCCTCATTCATGAAATGGTACAAGAATTCACAGGTGCTCGATTTTCCATCAGTCCCTGTTACCCCGATAATATGCTCTGGTAAGGGATCTGCCAATGCCCTGCAAAAAAGAGATGCGATCCTGCGTGGATTCGGATGCTGTATATACACTACCGTACTGTCGTATGAAGCGAGCTCCTTCTCATGCACGATTACAGCAGCACCGTGTCCGATCGCTTGGTCGATAAAGGTATGGGCATCGATATGTATACCTGTGAATGCGATGAATACCGAATGAGGGGTACACGATTGCGAAGAGAATGTAACCTTTTCAATGATAGGATCCGCATTACCATGGATTCTGCATTCAGAACGGACCTTGCCTTTTGCCCATAACACTGATAGTCTTTTCATCGGGTACCTTTAGGATGCATGGTACCAGTGTTCACCTCGATTGGCAAGTCGGGATGGAAAAAGGAGACTTCCTTGTCACTTTCGCTTCCCCGGTATGAAACGGACCAGCTGATCTCACTGGTAGGATCGAAACGCTCTTTGGGAGATCAATTAAGGCTTATCATATCGTCATTAGCCCCATTAACCGGTACACCGGTATTCCTTGATCCATTCTGTGGTTCGGGCGCTGTTTCCAGGATAGCAAGAAGTCTTGGTATGGATGTTCGTGCCAACGATGTCGAACCTTTTTCCTATATTCTGAACCATGTCTACCTGACTATGCATAGTGGGCATCTTACCCGTATGTTTACCGAAATGGGCGGGATCGATGCCTATCTGTCCATGTTGCATCTGGAGGGGCTTTATGCTTCACAGACCGGCAATAGTGTGAAAAAGCCATATATAAGTAGATACTACGCTCCACAGTCCGATACTCACTACGATGCAAACAAAGAGAGACTCTTCTTCACTGCGGCGAATGCCAGGTATCTCGATGTAGTGAGAGAGGAGATTGAGGAGAGTTGGTTGGAGGGAAGGATCACTGCACAGGAAAAGGCTGTCGTGTTGGCCGCGATATTATTTGAAGCATCCCGGAAGGCCAATACCTCTGGAAGTTTCACCTCTTACCATAAACAGTTCTATACCGCTACCAAGGCTGTGAGAACGAGGATAGTCGAACCCTGTATGCTCCAAGCACCGCTCTTACCCGATGAACATATTCACTGTGGAGAGATGCACCTTGGCGATGCCGCCGATTTCGTCAGTCGGTCGAGTGCTGATATCTGCTATCTCGACCCTCCTGCAACCGTGCACCAGTATGGTAGTTCCTACCATATGCTCAATTCTATTACCCTCTGGGATAATTACAAACCTTCACAGAAGTTGGATGAAGATGGAAAACTGACCGATCGTTCTGGGATACGGAAGGACTGGAAACAGACATATAGTCCATTTTGCAGTATTAAACATGCTGATAAGGCCTTTATCCATCTTCTTGAGCGGATTGACGCAAGGCATATCGTATTGACCTATCCTACACGATCGGTGGTCGATAGCGACCGTATCCTTGAGTTGCTCAGTGTTCGGAATGCACCGGTAACAGTAGTTCCTCTCGTGAAAAGAAATCAGGGAGGGCGGCAATCGGCCGATGGGAAACGACATATTGAGCAGGTCTTCATTACAGGAAAGCCTAAAGGGTTTTATCTTCCTGTCGGTAACGGATTGGATTTGCTCCCCATGGTGGAAAGGCTCGATTCTCTACTCTCTGCTGTCTTTAGGAAAGCCCTTGACTACCCCCCATTCTCTTTCATAGGCGGCATCGTGCTCGATGGGTTGCCAAATACAGAGACGCTCATGGGATTCTCTCCCGATGAGCTGAATGAGAAGGTAGAGTTCTTGGAGAGTCAGGTATGTAAAACCGAAGAGCAAGGTCTCACAGTATTGCTTCTCTCTTGTGCGAACGGTACTACGCTAGTCGATGGTATTGGTAGAGCTAGATTGGAAAAGAGGTTGTTCTCTTTGTTGCGCCGCATGGTAGCATCGATGGAAAGGTCTCAGGTCAAGGATCTCCAAAGCAGACTCGTCGGTCTGTTGGAGCATCTTGGGCCTGCCGATTCTTCAACAACCCTCCTTTCCAAACGATTGTCATCCTTCTTCACATTGGCGTATGATAGGGAAAGGGAGGCAATAATTGGTGAAGCGTAGGTGGGGAATACCGATACTTTGGATGTTCATTTTTCTTCTATTCGGCGGCTTTATTGGAGCCGAGAGCGCATCCACAGAACAGTCAATTGACCGCTTCTCTAACCTCCGATTTCTCGCAATGGGTTCGGCGGGCATTGCTTCAAGTGAGACCTCTGGTGCCTTCTTTGCCAATCCGGCAGCACTTTTCAGATCCGATATTTCCCAGTTCAAGATCGGTATGAGGTACGGGGAGTCTTTAGGCCAGGAGGGTGATGCACCCAATCCGATACCTTGGATACAACAACCTGGAGCTAGCTTCGATCTCCTATTCCACAATCGATATGTGGCACTATCCATCGGTTTGGGAAATGTCCTTATCAGAGATGAGGATGATACAGGGGGTATACTTCCCTCGGACAGGGAATCCTACACTGCAAACAACCTTTCACGTATCCAGCTTACGGGAAGCTATGGGTGGAATTCTATCTCACTCGGTTTCTATGCCAGTGGGGGAACTATGACAGAACGGGACGTCGAAATACGACAAGAACGTCCATTGTTGGATTATCTTAGCCGGACCTATCTCGAACGCTACGATCCGGCTACCGATACCGGTGGGCTTTTCTCCTCTGGTATTGGTATGCTCATCTCCTATCCATGGTTATCAATCGGTATACTGTCAAATTCTCTCTTCACCATTGATGAGCAGACCAATCAACTGGTCCTCGATATTACCGATATTTTTAGGGGCTCAGCGGTCGGTCTAGCCTTTACCTCTCCGAAATTCGATGCTAACAATGAGTTGAATCTCGTGGTGGTCAATGCAATGACCGATTTCGTCGATCTCGGGGATTCCGACAAACGATCGGTCAGGATGGGTGTGGAGGCAAAGGTACAATTCTTGGATAATCTTTGGGTCGCTATTCGTGGTGGATACTCCGAATATCGTCCTGTGGACGAATCGTTGTTCTCGCTCGACGGTAATGGAGAGGTCACTACTGGAATCGGAGGCCAAGTGGGAGACTTCGGCTCCGATATCGTAGTCGCAATACCCTTGGGTAGCCAGCCGGTACGACTCACGGCCGGAGTTCACTGGAAACTATGACTGTGCTTGACAATCTTTTCCTTGCTCACTATAGTCATACCGTATTGAACACATGTCGCAAGGAGTAATTCATGGCAAAAGCACATAGAGGGTCAGGTATCAGGGATCAGGTTTCCAGTGGCCGTGGAACATGTCCGGTCTGTAAGAGAACCGGTATCAAAGTCGTATATGAACACGAAGTCGACGGTTCCAAGGCAATGATCTGCAAGCAGTGCAACGCAACGTACAAGAACGCTAAATAAGTACGATTGTATACCTGCATGAGACTGTCACAATCGGGCAGTCTTTTTTTTCGCATAGTGAGGTAGGCTCCATGGGTTTCGATTCTTTCATTCATCAAAAGAAATTGTTTCTTGTCGGAATAAAAGGAACCGGTATGGCCTCACTTGTGCGCGCATTGGTAGGTTGGGGCGCCACGGTAGTCGGCTCCGACGTTGCTCAGCGGTTTTCTACCGATGCCTTGTTAGAACAACTGGGAATTAAGATCTTCGAATCATTTGAGCCTCAACTGTTACCACAGGATTGTGATATCCTTATTCATTCGGCTGCATATCCGAAAGAGACACATCCCCAAATATGTTTAGCTGCTCAGAAGGGTATACCTATCTATAGTTATCCCGAATGGTTGGCTCTCATGAGCAGTAGAATGCATAGTTATGCTGTTGCTGGAACACACGGCAAAACTACAGCGACCGGTTGTGCTGAATGGGTTCTCAAACATACCGGATTGTCCTACTGTTCGTTGTACGGTTCCCACCTCAAAGGGGAGCCTGTGGGGCCAATGAATACGATCCGTACACACAAGAGTACTGTAGCTCTATTCGAGGCATGTGAGTACCACGATCACTTTTTGGATTATCAATTGCAGGGATTGCTCGTCACTACCATAGAACATGATCATCCCGATTGGTTTGGAACTCCCGAAGATGTATTGTATTCATTCAAAAGGTTAGTCGAAAAACTACCGATAAAGGCACCTTGTATCTGTGGTACCGATTCTCCATTGAGTCGAAGTTTGATTGATTGGATAAGACAGCACAGGAGTGATCTTCTGCTGATCACATATGGTGAGGATCCCTCCAGCATGGTGAGATTATCGGGTTTTTCCGACGATGGGTATGAGTCGTCATTCAGCCTCTCTCCTTTGGATGGGTTTTTTCATGGGCGGCCAGGTTCTGTCGCGCTCAGTCTGGACACTGTGGGTTCGGCATTGCTCGCCAGTTGCATGGTAATGGCCGATTCCCACATTCCAATCGCGCATGCAATGGATGTGGTGACAAATCCAATTTTCCCAGCATTGCAGAGAGAATCCGAATCGTTTCCCGGAACCGCAGGTCGACTAGAGGAGCTCTTTAGCGATAATGGAATCGTATATATCGATGATTATGCCCACCATCCTACCGAAGTGACCGTTGCCTTACGAACATTGCGATCACGATATGGGGAGAGAAGGATACTGACTATCTTCTACCCCCATACGGTATCTCGCACAAAGGCGTACTTTGATGGATTCGTCGAGGCTCTCAGTGTTTCGGACCTCCTCATAGTGCGTCCAGTGTATGCCTCTGCAAGAGGTGATGGAAGCCCTGCCGAATCTATCGACCTCGGTCGTTCCTTGGCAGGATCTACAGAGGGTTACTTTGCACAGACCGAAGATGAGGTTATTGATATAGCTAGCGGGTTGTTGCGCCCAGGTGATGTCTGCGTTACGATGGGAGCCGGAAACAATAATGGCCTCGCCAAGCGTATAGCCGCGAGGCAAAGGAGCTGATTATGCTGAGCATGACCGGGTATGGCTATGCCGAGCGACTTACCGACGATTTTTTGCTTACCGTTGAAGTCAAATCGTATAATAATAGATATTTGGAGATTGTCCATACCTTGCCTAACAGCCTATCCCGATTCGAACAGGAGATGGATCGACTGATCAAGGAGGTTGTCAGTAGAGGAAGGGTTGAACTGTCGGTGCGGTTGAAACAGATTAACATCGATCTTAATCTTCATGTGGATGAGGGAGTCCTTCCTCAGTATCGGCAGGCTTTCGAGAGGATTACACGACTTGTTGGGTCAAAACAGGAACCAAGCCTTGGTGACTACTTGGCAGCTGAGGGAGTGGTAGTCTCTGTCCGGGATACCGAAGTCTCCCGTTATGAGGCTCCTTTGATGGAGTTGTTGGATCAGGCTTTACTACAATTTCGGGAATCAAAGGAGCGTGAAGGTGCAGCTACGAGGGATGATCTGACCAGATTGGCTAGACAGTTGGAGGAAGGCCTTGGTGTGGTAGCATCCTACGCTGGTACTTTGGAGCAGAAACTTAAGGACAATTTGATTACGCGTTTCGACGAAATGCTAGGCTCAAAAGGATATGATGAGAATAGATTCATGCAAGAGGTGGCAATCCTCTTGTCCAAGTATTCGGTAAATGAGGAGATCGTTCGTCTGCAGACGCATATTGAGGCACTCAAAAGTCTCCTCAATGTAGCCGAGCCTGTAGGAAAACGACTTGACTTCTTGTCCCAAGAAATGAATCGGGAGATTAATACAATCGGAAGCAAGAGTATACTCGTCGAGATCAACCAACAAGTGGTACAGATGAAGGACAGTCTCGAGAATATACGAGAACAAGTGAGGAATATCGAATGATGCGGAGCATTACATGAGAATAGCGATTTCGGGAAAGAGTGGCTGTGGTAACACAACAGTCAGTACATTAGTTGCTGAAAGGCTTGGATATCCGTTGATAAACTTCACTTTCCGTAATTTAGCCCGGGAGAGGGGAGTCGACTTCTGGGATTTCTGCCGGATGGCACAGGAAGATGATTCTATAGACCGGGAATTGGATGCACGGCAAGTGGCAATGGCGCTAGAGCAACCTAACTGCGTATTGGGTAGTAGATTGGCGATCTGGATGCTCAAGGAGGCCGATCTGAAGGTCTATCTCACCGCATCTACAGAAGAGAGAGCTTCTCGGATTCTTAGACGAGAGGGTGGGACCTTTGAACAGCGCCTTCGGGAAACTGAAAAACGTGATGAGAACGATACGGGACGGTACCTTCGTATCTATGGGATCGACAATACCGATCCCTCGGTCGCCGATCTGGTGATTGAAACCGATGAACTCTCATCAGATGAGGTCGCATCATTGATTCTAGCTGAGGTCGCCAAGCTCTCTGACCCCTCTAGGCAAACAGATAGAAATACTCTATTATAGTGAAGTTACGATTGAAATCATATCGTTCTAAGGAGAACCACTTTGAGCATTCCGTTAGATGTACTTGTAGACAAAGAAAACAATGTGTACGAGATGACCTGTGTAGCCGTCAGTCTCGCCAATGTCCTCGCCGCGAATGGGGATGAGGAGATTGAAAACAACAACGGCAAAGTAGTTTCCACAGTTCTCGAAAGGGTGTTGCTGGAGGATATCGAATATTCCGTTGACGACAAGGAGTAGACGACTGCTCTTTCTCTTTGGTCCCACCGGCGTGGGTAAGACTGCACTTCTTGAGCAGCTTTTTGCCCAAGGCTATGAGGTGGTCAACGCCGATTCCAAACAAATCTATCGCCACTTGGATATAGGCTCGGCTAAACCCGAGCCTGGACTTATGTCCCGGATCCCCCACCATCTCATAGATATCAAAGATCCGTGGGAGCAATTTTCAGTCGGAGAATTCGTCAATCTGGCCGACCAAGCATGTGCTTCTATCAAAGAGAAGAAAAAGGTTCCTATTATTTGCGGAGGAACAGCCTATTATTTCAAACACTTCTATTTTGGCCTTCCCGAATCACCGAAAAGCGATCCCGAAATACGAGCAAAGATAGCTCAACTGGCATCCGATCGTGGATTGGCTTGGTGCCATAAACATCTTTCTGAAATAGATCCTATCTCTGCAAGCAGGATACATCCGGCAGACGGATACCGGATTACCCGCGCTTTGGAGGTGTATGAGAGCTCTGGAAGACCACTTTCAAGCTACCACGTCCCCACGAAAGCGAGAGAAGGTTTGGATCCGGTGATAATTGGTCTTCAGCGTGATAGAAGCGAGCTTGATGAGAGGATCACAGCCAGGGTTCAACAAATGTTCTCCCAAGGCCTTGAGGCAGAGTTCGAAAAGCTGTTGGCTATGGGAGCTCAACCCGATTGGCCAGGTATGCAAGGGATTGGGTATCGAGAATTTTTCATTGGTGCAGAACATCCTTCCATGGATAGGGAAGCTATAGCCCATCTTATCGTTCGAAACAGCAGACTCTATGCAAAACGTCAGATGACCTTTTTTAAGAGCCTTCCCGGAGTCCATTGGGTGCACCCAGATAATTTGGACACGATTCGCAAATTAATCGACAATCAATAGATCTCTTGGGTGGGTCGTTAACTTTTCGACACCAATCCTGGTTGCTTCGATGGGAGTAATCTCTTCTATCTGCCAAAATCCCCGATCCTGTGTAAGTTGGAAATCGGTCACCCGTTCAATCACATCCACCGTTGTGGGAAACCCCTCCTCATCTGGTTCTGCCGAGGGATAGTAGATCAGGTACGTTGCCCTGTAGCGGTTGTCCTCTTTCGCCACTATATCGAGATTAACCACACCGTACACTAATGAAGATTCTGGTATGGGAGGTCTCCCCTCTGCAATCCACTGATCTGCACGAATTACCGCATTGAATCCTTCATAGGCCTGCCTGACCTTCGTATTTACAAATAGGGAAGATACTTCTGTCTCAAATGGGTTTCTGGCAGAGCGGGTGAGGCTTGCATCCATCTTCGTAAGATCGAGATTGTTCTGGGAAGAAAAGAATTCCTCAACCACTTCATATGCCGACATGCTGGCAGTATAGGGTGGTTGTAGCGCATCATATACCATATTTCCAACGGTTGTGAGTACCAAGATGGAAATCAGTGCAATGGTAGCCAATAAAGCTCCGCGTCTTCGGAGGAATCTTCTTCGGTCGGCTCGTTTCCTCTGTTGTTGAACAAACGTACCAACAGAAGGAGATTTTTCTACGACATCTTCCCAGGCAACCGTATCATATTGGGGGTCCCAACGAAAGGTCGCAGTCGAATCAAGAAACCAAGTCAGATTATCCTCAGCACTATAGGCGGCAGATACGGTCTCCCGTTGTTCTTTAGGTTCCATGGAGAGAGTATGATCTATCCATTGTGCTAAATTGGCATCTATACCACTAAATCCGGTTGAGAGGGGGAGATGGCGGAAGTGGTCCTCCCTAACGTCTGGAGCCTCATAAGGAGCGAAACCAGCGCATGCGAGGTAAAGGAACTGCGAGAACTGGTGGCACAGGCCGAACGGAGGCTCAGTGTCTGGCTTCATATATCGACTCACATGGGTGAATTTAGTCTCTTCCGATACGCTATAGAGCATGATCTGTGAAAGCTCTACGGGTAGGATGAGCACACCTTCCTTTTCAAGGAAAAAGATACGCCATGTTTCTATCATCCCGCCTGAGGGACGGATGAAATTTGCAGGTACCTTCATAAAAGCCGTCGCCAATTGATGTAATCGTTGGAGCGCTTCATTTCGGAGGGATTTGGACAATTCAACGAAAGGGATCAATGGCAGGGCAGGACCGTCGATATACCGTTTCCCATCCCGATCTCTGATTGCCTCCCAAAGCCACGGTTCGACGGTGTCTCTATGCACAATGAGGCCGACAGCTTTTTCTCCCGTCATGAGATGGAGGGGGAGGTCGCCAGAGGCTTCTCCTATGCAGATCGATGTCATCTTCTTTCCATGTATGGTAGTTTGGCAAATACTTATGTTGTCCATGTTTCAACTCCTACCTCGCTGTCTGAAAACAATCTTCTGATGCGCCCGTCATCCAATTGGACAAAGAGATTTTTCTCTTGAGTGGGTAATACTAAGCCCTGTTTGCCTCCCTTCGGTCGTTTAAGATATTTGACCTGGGTATAATAGAGATCAGCCTTCCGCGCTCCTTTCGCCTTCGAGAAAAGAAGAGCGAGGTTGCCTGCATCCAAGAGAGTCTCAAGAGGGACGGTCTTTCCGGCGATATGTTTTATAATCACATAACCTCCTGGAACATCCCTGGTGTGGAGCCACCAATCATTACCCTTTGCATACCTTCTCAACAGTGTCTCATTCTCTTTTGCATTCCTACCTACAAGGATCGTGAAAACTGAAGATGTAAATCGCAATCCAGGGGCATCTGCATAGGGATCTCTCTTTATAACACCTTGATCTGTCTTTGGAGGTTTGAGGACCTCCTTCAACTTTTTCAGATCGGGATATTCTTCTCCCTCTTCGGGTGTAAGAAGATCTGAGAAATAATCAACAGTCTTCTGCAGTTGAGCTTGAATTTCCTCTTGCTCGCGTTTAGCATGTTCCCATGCCGATTTCCCCTTCTGGTACTTTTTGTAATAATTAGCGATATTCTCGCCAGCAGAGAGGGTGGGATCAAGTGCAATAGTTGCAATTGATTGTTCTTCCGTGCTGGTATAATCGGGAACCTCGACCCATTCCATTTGCGGTTTTACCAGATGCGTTGCACCCGATAAGAGATCCCCGCTTATTCGATAACTGTCAAAACCACCGCTTTTTTCTACTCGAAAGTCCGCCTGACGTAATTGAGCTTGCAGTTGTGCCACCTTCGTATCCCGAAGGTTCTCTACTTGTTTGATCAGTTGTTGCGGACTCTCCTGCTGTTGTTGGGTTCCATAGAGGTGTTCCATATAGGCATTGAATGTGTTCTCTCGTGGGTACTCCCGCACGGGGAACCGACCATCATCCTCTTCTTTCTGTTCTTCGGGCATTTTGAACAGATGACCAGCAGTCTCCTCCCGATTTGGACGACGATACAACAGTTCCTTGATCACCATCTGGTCATCACAGACGAGTACGTTGGCTCCAGGACCGCTATAGAATCGGAATATCAGATTCATGAATTCTCCCGAGTGGGTGACTTTGAGCTGTACTACTCTGTCACGGTGAGGTTGGGAGACCGCGACAATTCTGCCCCCTTCGATATGGGCACGCATATACTGAATGAAACGTTGAAGTTTAGCAGTCTTCTGCTTGCGGTAATAGGTGGCGGCTCCCGTGAGACGATGGATTCGTGAGTCTGGCGTTCCTACTTCTACATAGAGCTGCCAGAAACCCTCTTTCGGGTGGTGAAGCTCAAAAGTAAGCGCATGGAAGCCTATCTGGTTTACCCGTTGTATGAGGCTGCCCTCCATAGGCAGTTCGCTCAAGATTAATGCGATCTCACGCCAATTCATGGACATGGGAGAACCTCACCGGCAGCATGAAGCTGCCTTTCCTCAATTCTGCGATAGGCTCTCGCCATTTCTCCACCGAGATAAAAAGATCCCGTACAGAGGATGGCATGCCGGTCATCGGTCAAGTCAAGGGCAAGTGTGAGAGCTTTTTCAGCCTCCATTTCCAGATACAGTCGGGGAGGATCGCGCATTTCGCCAACCTCCTGTTGCAGAAGCACGAAGAGAGCCTCTGGATCACTTTTTTTGAATGTTCCTGGTCTAGATACAATGATATGGTCGAACAATGGGAGCAGAAGCTGGGTCATGTGGAGATGATCTTTGTCCTCCAATACGCCGTACACTACGGTATTTCCTTGTTTTCCATAGAGTTGAGAGAATGAATTGAGCAGATGTCTGAGACTTTCCACTGTATGGGCTCCATCTAGAACAATTGCAGGAGATTGACTGATAATTTCCATCCTTCCTGGTAGTTTTGCTTTCTCAAGAGCTTTTTCTGTATCTCCTTCACGGTATAAGCCAAGAGTCTTCAACACCAGAAGGGCAAGGGCACAATTCTCTGCTTGTACTTCTCCGGGCATGGCGAGAGTGAGTTTTGTTTTCCCTCCATGGGTCCATTGTACAGTCACTAGCTCACCTTCTGTTGCTGTTCTAGTAGCCAAGGATTCCACCTCTGCTTCAAGGTCATACAAGTGGCTTCCTTGTGCCAAGGCCTCTTCGACGAAAACGTTTCGTCCCTCCTCTTTTTGGCGGGAAATGAAGACAGGGATACCAGGTTTTATGATTTTCGATTTTTCTGTTGCTATTTGCCTTATCGTATTTCCCAGAATTGCCGTATGTTCCAACTCAATGGGTGTGATTACCGATGCGACGGGCAAAATGGTGTTAGTAGCATCTAATCTTCCACCGAGCCCAGTCTCTATTACAGCCCATGAGCAACCGGTTGAAGAAAACAATGTGAAAGCGAAGGCTGTATACAGCTCAAAGGCGGTAGGTTGGGCGGTCCCCCATTCATCGGTGAATGTAAAACCTTCTAGTCGTCTTACCAATATATTGGCCGCTGCGATGAGTTCCTCTTCGGAAAAAAACGTTCCTCCGAGGGTAAAGCGTTCCCGGTAATCTATCAGATGGGGTGAGGTATAGAGCCCCGTCTTGAATCCCATGGCCTCCAAGCCCTTGGCAAGGAAGGTTGCAGTAGAACCTTTCCCCTTCGAACCAGCTACATGGATTGTCTTGAAGGATTCCTGGGGATTGCCTATATGGTCCAACAGCGCCCTCATCCGATCCAGACGATAGAGTCTTACCGTATAACCGCTATTCTTCTTTTCGAGATTGATGAAGGATTCCATATAGGTGCAGAACTGATCGAAATCGTTGAATTTCATGCGGTAACTGTAATGCAGGGACCACCTTTGGTCAATAATTGGCAACCTAAGAAACAACCTTTGTACCGAAGCAGCATGAGGAGGATATTTTTTTACAGATTGACGGATAGCGACACTTTGTAGCGTTCTGGACTTGTTTTTCGTGTTGCTTGGTCGTATGATATTACCAAGACAATTTTTACCCATGAGAGGGAAAGAAGATCGAGGAGGCACTATGGCGGATACTGGAAAGAAACAGGGCAATCCCTGGGATTTTTTGCAGCAATTTAAAGGAACCGAATTCAACGGTGAATGGCCGACGCTTCCCCAAATGTTCAATATCACTTGCAAACGGTACCCCGAAAACAAATGCTTTACCGCATTCAGTCCTTCGGAGTTGAGTCTCACCTATGCTCAAGTACAGGAAAAGGTACTGCAAGTTGCGGATTATCTGGTGGAATCGGGTGTTGGTCCAGATAGTAAAGTGGCTGTGACAGGAAAAAATAGTCCCGAATGGGCTATCGCCTATCTGGCTACACTGTATGCAGGAGCGGTAGTCGTCCCACTCGATTACCAATTGACCGATGGAGAGATTGATTTCCTCATGACATTCGCAGGGGTGAAACATCTTTTCGTCGATGCCGAGAGGATTGATGCCATAGATGCTTCGGGCAAGGTCGGTCTGAAAGAAAAAATCTCCCTTGAGCCCAATCATCCCGATTATATTTTCAAGAAGAAGGCTGGAAAGAGACAGCAACGTCATGATGTAGCAGAGTCAGATCTGGCAGCAATCCTGTTCACCAGCGGAACAACCGGTAATCCCAAAGGTGTCATGCTAACGCATGCAAACCTGGTTTCTGACTGCTATTTGGCCCAAACCTATATGACTCTCTACCCATCGGATGTCTTCTATGCCTTGTTGCCCATACACCACTCCTATACCATGTTGGCAGTATTCATCGAGGCTATTTCGGTTGGTGCCGAGATCGTATTCGGCAAGAAGCTCATTGTCACTCAGATTCTCAAGGAATTGAAGCAGGGAAAAGTTACTATGTTCCTCGCCGTGCCCATGCTCTTTAACAAGATGCTAAAGGGACTCATGAATGGTATTCGTGAGAAGGGGATCGTTGTATATGGTTTGATCCGATTCCTCATGAGCGTTAGCGGACTGATCAAGAAAGTCTTTAAGGTGAATCCAGGACATAAAATGTTCAACGGAATCCTTTCCAAACTCTCTATGGAGAATATCCGTATCTGCATTAGTGGAGGTGGACCATTGCCATCCTCTACTTTCAAGAGATTCAATCAGTTGGGTATCGACTTCGTACAGGGTTATGGGCTCACGGAGACCAGCCCAATCATCACTCTCAACCCCGTATATGCATACAATGAGAATTCAGTAGGAAAGATCCTGCCTAGGACGGAAATGAAGATTCTTGACCCCGACTCTCGAAAGATCGGTGAGATTGCAGTCAAGGGACCTATGGTGATGCAAGGCTATTACAAGAATCAAGAGGCCACCGATGAGGTTTTGGACAAGGATGGTTGGCTTCATACTGGTGATGCTGGTTATATCGATGCCAACCGCTATGTCTATCTTACCGGTCGCAAAAAATCGTTGATCGTGACCGAGGGTGGAAAGAACGTTTTCCCCGAAGAGATAGAGGACATGTTCCAGCTCTATGATGAAATTGATCAGATTTGTGTCCTAGGGTATCTCGTGGATAAGAAGAATAAGAGTGAGGGAATTCGGGTAATCATCTATCCTACAGAAAAGTTTGTTGAAGGGATGACCAAGGATTATCCAGACGAGGGAGAGCGCACCACCCGGATACAAGCTCATATGCAAGAGGTTGTCGATAAGGTGAATAAAGAGATGTTGCCATACAAGCGAATCACCCGATTGACCATAGCAGATGAACCACTGGAAATGACCAGTACGAAAAAGATTAAGCGCCATGTAGTTGCCGAAGTCTACAAGGATCGTTAGAATCGAGCTATGAATAGCGCAACGCGAAATTTTTTACGAAAGCGGGCCCACGATCTGAAACCAATAGTGATGGTGGGCAAACAAGGTGCGGATGAGCGGGTCTCCCAAGCATTGGATGAGGCTCTCTCAGCGCATGAATTAATCAAACTTAGATTTCAGGATTTCCATGACGAACAGCGGCAGTTGGCAGAAACCCTTGCGAGCGGGGTAGGAGCACAAGTTGTCTCCATTGTCGGTCATGTGGCCATTATCTTCAGACAGAATGAAGACAAGGACAAACAGCTAATCCACATACCGAAGACCATTACCCGGGAGTAGATTATGGATGCCCGTTTCTCTATTGCTGCAACCGGTTCACTCTCTTTTGGTGCAGGTGTATTCGATGATCTGGCCTCACATCTTGCTAAATTGGGGTATCATACTGTTGCGTTGGTAGCCAGCAAGACCTTTTTACAGGGGAGTCGATGCAGTGCATTTCTCCAACAGTGTAAGGATTGCGAAGTCTCCGTACTCACATATCCTGTCTCAGGGGAGCCCTCGGTTGGTTCTATCGATGAATTATCACATAGCTGCCTCTCCGATGGTTGTGATGTTGTAGTCGGCGTAGGGGGAGGAAGTGCCCTTGATAGTGCCAAAGCTGTTGCAGTCATGGCGAAGTATCTTGCTAGAACAACAGAAAGAATTTCTGTAAAGCGTTTCCTAGAAGGAGTGGGTGATCTTACCCCTCCACCCGGTCGATTGCCTCTATTTGCCGTTCCTACTACTGCTGGTACTGGAAGCGAAGCAACAAAGAATGCAGTAATAGCCCAAGTAGGACCGAATGGCTTCAAGAAATCGTTGCGTCACGATTCCTATATCCCTGATCTGGTGGTAGTGGATCCTTCACTGGCCATTACCGTACCACAAACAGTAACAGCGGCATCTGCCTTAGATGCACTCACCCAACTCCTAGAGGCCTATGTATCGGTGAAATCGAATACATTCATAGACTCGCTTGCATTGGAAGCTATTGCTTTGGTTGGTAATGCCTTACCAAAATTGTTGGAAGGTAATCTGGATGATCTCGATGCACGTTCCGATATGGCGTATGCAGCATATATATCTGGAGTTGCGATAGCCAATGCAGGTCTCGGCTATGTCCATGGCTTTGCAGGACCGATCGGTGGTCTCCATAGTATTCCCCATGGGGTGATCTGCGGTAACCTCATCGTTCCTATCCACAAAGCTATGGTATTGGCTGCAAAGGAGCATGGTCAGGACAGTAGCTTTTTACAGAAGTTGACCAAGATAGCAGCCTTGTGGCATGTCGATGGACCTGAAGGGGTTATTGAACATATGGCTCAAATGGTGCGTTTGGCAAAATTGCCACCACTGCGTGATTATGGTTTCACTAAAGAAGAGCTGGTCGCTATTGGATCGAAGGATGCCAGTCGGAATTCCCCCGTGAAATTAACACAAGAACAAACGATTTCCCTACTTGAAGCACTTCTTTGATGGTATGATGTGTTGAAAGCCTATGGGAATCAACAATAACAAATACCAAAGGAACGCTAATACCGCGCTTATAACCAGAACTATCTGGCAGAATCCAGGTATCAGTCGGGTCGAAATTGCCGATATGTTGGGACTTTATCGTTCCACGGTTACCAATATCGTCAGTTCATTGATAGAATCACAGGTACTCTATGAAGGGCAATTGCTGGCGGGAAGTGATAAAGGTGGTCGTCGCAGAGTCGGCTTGCAGTTGAATGCCCAATTTGGCTGTGTTATTGGTATTGATTTACAACCGGGCGTATTCCATCTCGTAGTGATGGATATCGTTGGGAATGTCCTGCATACCCATTCAGGAAATTTTTCGAAGATCGACCTGGCTAAGGTTGTTCTCGGAATACTAAAAACGGCAGGTAGGGTTCTGGAACGACTCCGTAGGCCGATATTGGCTCTCTGTCTTAGTGTACCTGGTGCGGTAGACTCTTCTGCGGGTATTATCATTCATTCTCTTCCTCTCGATATTCACGACTATCCACTGGGAGAAAACCTGGCGAGTAGGCTCTCCTTTCCCATCTTGGTAGACAATGATGCCAATTGTTATACGTGGTTACAGTTGGGAATCCATAGAAAAGAACAGTTGGAGGATTTTCTGTGTATTTTCGGAGTCTACCATGAGCCGGGAAAGGGATACGTAAAAAGCGATAGTCTGGGAATAGGTATAGGAATCGCTATCCAAAATCGGGTATATGCTGGACATAATTGGAATGCAGGTGAGATGGTTACCAATTCCTGGAGGACTGGACTTGAAGGTCAAAGTGGGCTACCAGGTGATCTCTATTCGCATATCGCGAAGAACCCAGTCGGTTATCGGCTGTTTATAAAGGATTTCTTTTCCTCCCTTGTTCCAGTGGTTTCGACACTGGATCCACAGAAGTGTTTTATCCAAGGTGAGCCGTTTGCCGGTTATACGGGATTCATCACGGTATTAGAGGAGGAGGTTCCCCAATTCTTGGGAGCCTTAGAAAGGATTGGTTGTATCTTGGATGTAGAGCATTTCGACCCCCATTCAGCGGCCAAAGGGGCTGCAATGATGTTCCTGCAGAAACTCTATTCCGTACCCAAGCTCTCTGCTGAAAGAACAGATCATCTTTTGCTTTGGGACCAAATCATCGATATCGCATCGAACTAGAGTTCTGTAACAACATAAACGCATGGATGAGCTTGGAGCGGATTGGTCGAAGGACAAGAAAGTGAAGATGTCGAGATGTCTGAATAAAAAATCTGTTCGCTATCCGAGATTCAGGTAGACCTTTTTTGCCTGGTGATGGATATCCAGAGTCCCTCGTCCATTCCGTACGGCCTTTAGCATATCGTTTTTTGCAACGACAGCACTTCCTGCAAGATAATTGATCGGCAAGTCTTCATAGACCTCGGGATGGAGAATGGTTGACGGTCCCATCAACAATACCGGGAGAGTTCTCTCCTTGAATCTGTCGAGAATCTGTTCTAGTGTACCGTTCACCAAGCTGGTTGCAGTGACCGCAAGAAGGTCGGCTTCCTTGATTGCCCAAGGATAGAACTGATCTGGATCTCCGATGTTTCTTCCAAGATCCAATATCCTGACCGTGCTTCCAATCTCCTCGAATCGCATTGATACCGGAGAGAAATGTCCGATCATGGCAACTGCAGCCCCTTCTCCCAGATCAAGCCTCTTAGCCCAATCATGCGGTGTCTCAGGAAGGCTGGCGGCGAATCGTTGATTCAACGCATTTACCAAGGCTATAGCCATCATTCTACTGAATGGATGCTCTCCATCCTTGATATGTCGAAGCAACTGTAATGCCGAACGCCCTTCATAATCATTTGGGTCGGTATTTACCATATACGCCCGACTCTGGTCGCACCAGGTGACACATATACCACTTCTGCCGTCCTGTAAAGTTACCATTGTGTAGCCTAAACCCATATGGATCTCATCGATTAAGCTACGGTCTGCCTCTTCGGCGAATACGGAAAAGATCTTTTGATATAGTTCCATAGTATTCCCCCTAGGAATATGGTAGCACCAACTTCATCGTAAAGCGATAAAATTTTATCAAATAGATATTATCCGAAAAAAAACCTCCGCAGAATAGACTTATATCCTACGGAGGTCGATATTAAACACGTGTTTGAAGCTACTCTTGCTCAAGAACTAGCGTCTTTGTGGTAAGATCGCATACTTCGGAAGGGCCGAAGTACTGAATAGCTCCAGGGAAGAGGAAAGATGTCTCTTCTGCCCATGTGTCTCTGTGGGAAGCGAAATAACGGAAAGGAGCACCGTCGAGTTCTACGAGGGCTTTCTTGATTACCGGTTTCATCTCCCCATGTCGCTTTTCCATGTTCATCATCATCGTAATGGGGAATCCTCCCGCCTTCCATTCATTCGCCGGAGCGGTAAGGTTGGTAACCGATGAGATATATCCACTGCAATCGTTAGCCAAGAGCAGATATGCATTGTAACCAAGGCTATAGCAATAGTCCGCATCGAAATTCGAGGGGAACGCACAGCGGCCTTCATAACCGAAGAAATGATTCAAACCAGTGAACTTGCCCTTGTAGGTACCCTCTTTTTTCAACTTTGCAAGTTTTGCATCGACCATCTGGATAAGCATCTTTTCAGTCTCGATACGGGAGACTTGAACATTTCCATGAGGATCTCTATCCATAAGAAGTTGTTTCTGGATGTCGACTGGTAACGATGAGAATGCTGCCTTTGTAGCGTCTCCCAATCGGTCGGCTACAAATGCATACTGTTCATTCCATGTCTTCAGATCGCCGTAAGCGGAGGTCTCTTTTGCCAGAAGTGTATTCAGCTCAGCAATCAAGGCTTTGACTTCTGGGATGAATTCCACAACACCTTCGGGAATCAAGATGATTCCGTAATCGAGTCCATTGTCCGCTCGCTTAGCTATGATATTGACCAAGTAATCGACAACTTCCTCCAAACTGCTTGCATTTGCCTCGATCTCTTCACTGATTAGACAGGCATTGGGTTGGGTTCGTAAGGCACATTCCAAAGCGATATGACTGGCGCTGCGTCCCATTAATTTAATGAAGTGCCAATATTTCTTGGAACTATTGGCATCACGCATCAGGTTTCCGATCAACTCACTATAGGTTTTTGTGGCAGTATCGAATCCAAAGGAAATCTCAATAAATTCGTTCTTCAGATCGCCATCGATAGTTTTTGGACAACCGACGACAGATATTCCTGCATCGGTCTGCAAAAAGTATTCCGCGAGGACTGCCGCGTTTGTGTTGGAATCATCTCCGCCGATTATCACCAATGCACTGATATCGTGTTTATGGCACACTTTAGCACATATGGCGAATTGTTCCTTGCTTTCCAACTTGGTCCTACCGCTTCCGATAATATCGAATCCTCCGGTGTTGCGGTAACCGTCGATGAATTCATCGGTGAATTCCAGTGTCTCGTCATTGAGTATACCGGATGGTCCTCCAAGGAACCCAATAAGTTTGGAATCTTTGTTGGCTCCCTTGATAGCATCGTAGAGACCGCTTATGACGTTATGTCCACCGGGAGCTTGTCCTCCTGAGAGCACAACACCAACATTGATTTTTTTGGTGGTAGCATTACTGTCACCCTTTGCGAAGGAAACTCTTGGAAGACCGTACGTATGGGGAAACAGGCTCTTGATATCCTGTTGGTCAGTAGCAGAAGCAGTCTTCTCTCCCTTTACGATCTCAAGGGAGGTGATCTTCTCGCGAAGGATTCCGGGAAGCTTTGGCTGGTACGCATAACGCGCTTTTTGTAATGGTGATTGTTCCATCGATGCACTCCTATGGTAGGTTAAGGATAGGTATGTCCCAAAATTATATAATTTTTACGCAACGAGATTCAAGAGCACCCATCGGTTTGGCTCCTGTGGATTGACGTATGAAGGTAAGACCGGTAAGGTAGTCGCATGGTTGAACACAAGACACCCCTGGCAGCTTTGTATGTCGATGCGGACTCCTGTCCCCGTCAGCTGAGAACAATTATCCTCAAGGCTGTGGTTAAAAGGAGGGTATCCTCCATTTTTGCAGCAGATCGTCCATTGCCTGATGTGGTTGCATTGGAGAAGAAAGGTCTATTGGATCCTGATGGTATTCCCCTAGTCAAGATGATTGTGGTGGAGAAGGGTGATGATAGTGCCGATGACCTATTGGTGGAACTCGGAGGAGAGGGAGCTCTTGCCATTACCCGTGATATACCATTGGCTACACGACTAGCTGAACTCGGCATGGTGGTTATCGATGATCGTGGGGGATCCTATACGAAGGAGACAGTTAAAGAACGCCTATCTATGAGAAATCTTATGACAGAATTGCGCGAGTATGGAGTGTTTGTTGAGAAGACAAGACCAATGGGGCCTCGCGATATCCAAGCGTTCGCCAATGCACTCGATAGGGAACTGACACGGATGCTCAAGGTTCGTGGAACCGATTAGCTGAAGCAGAATCACCTTTGTTTCCGTTAATGGGGTGTGCAAGAAAGACACCTTATGATATCAGCTAGCAATAGGATTATATTGGAAACATTCCGGTATTGGTTCCTCCCATTCTTTCGTGGGCAAATCACGATAGAGACCATGGTATTCGGAAACGGAGCGCCTATACAGATAAGGCAAGAAGATTCCATTTCGGTATGGGTACCTATCATCTGCTCTAAAAATGATCTGGATTCTTTCAATCGTGACTTGGAGGACTCTCATATAGCAAAAGCGGTAAGTCAATCCATCGTAGCGGTTGTGTCTCCGAGTGTCCGCATAGGTAGTGGTTTGAAAAGTCCACAAGGAATACCTGTCATCACAACGATACTCACCGGTTGTATGCAAACCATAGGACGTGTTTTGAATCTCAATGCAGTGTATGAACATAGTCCACTGTTCATGGGAGTATCGGAAAAATCCCCTCATCCTATAACAATGCGGGAGAGGGAGGTCCTCGAGAGGATTGCCTGTGGAGATTCGGTAAAGCAGATAGCCTATGGAATGGGCTTATCACAACACACAGTAATTACCTATAAGAGAAATCTCTATATGAAAACGGGAGCACGGTCGCTACAGCAATTGGCTATCTATGCTGTGTTGAATTCCATGCTCCCCTAGAAATCCTAGAAGTCGGCTTGTTTTGCCGCCCGTGGGTAAGGAATGACATCTCGAATATTCTGCATTCCGGTAATGTACTGGATAGCCCGATCGAAGCCGAGTCCGAAACCCGCATGAGGAACACTACCGAAACGTCTGAGATCGAGATACCACCAGTAGTCCGCGGGATCGAGATTCAAGGAGACCATCCTCTCGGTAAGTACATCAAGACGACTTTCGCGCTCGCTGCCTCCGATAATCTCGCCAAGTCTGGGAACCAAGACATCCATTGCCCGTACGGTTTTTCCATCATCATTGAGTTTCATATAGAAGGCTTTTATCTCCTTCGGATAATCGGTCACGATTACGGGCCCCTTGCACACCACTTCTGTGAGGTACCGTTCATGTTCTGTCTGCAGGTCACTGCCCCAATGGACAGGATAGTCGAATGATTTATTGTTTTTCTCCAACTCTGCAACCGCATCAGTATAGGTCATGTGGACAAATGGTTTTTCGACCACACTCCTTAGTGTGTCAGCGACACCCTTTTCTACCCATTGGGAAAAGAAGGCCATATCTTCGGAACAATTGTCGAGCACGTGGGCGAAAATATATTTGAGGAAATCCTCCGCTACCTGCATGTCCCCTTCAAGGGTGCAGAATGCCATTTCCGGCTCAATCATCCAAAATTCGCTTAAATGACGTTTGGTGTTTGAGTTCTCGGCACGGAAGGTAGGTCCAAACGTGTAGATGTTTTTCAAGGCCATGGCGTAAGTCTCTCCCTCTAGCTGTCCGCTGACGGTTAATGAGGCCTTTCTTCCGAAGAAGTCCTTGGCATAATCTACCGCACCCTCCTCTGTTCGAGGAATATTGTCCAGATCGAACGTGGTGACTTGGAACATCTCCCCAGCACCCTCTGCATCGCTTGTGCTGATAATCGGTGTATGCACATAGGAAAATTGGCGGTCGTGGAAAAATGAATGTACGGCGTATGAGACTTCGTTCCTGACTCTTGCCACGGCACCAATCATATTAGTTCTCGGTCGCAGGTGGGCGATCTCCCGAAGGTATTCCAAAGTATGGCGTTTCTTTTGCAGTGGATAGGTATCTACTGGCGCCTCACCATGCAAGACAATCGATCTTGCCTGCAATTCGACTGCCTGGTTTCCACCTGGAGAGGCCACCAACTCACCAGTACAAGAAACAGCGGCACCGGTGGTGACCTTTGCAAGCAGTTCACTTTGGTCAAAGGATTGAAGATCGATCACAACCTGCAATCCTTTAAGGCATGATCCATCATTGACTTCAAGGAAACAGACGGTCTTACTCTCTCTTTTGGTTCGTACCCAGCCCTCTACAACAACAAGTTCAGAGCTTGGGGCCCTTTTTAGCAATTGGGATATCCGGTCATTCATCGGGAGACTCCTTGTGATAGCGCAACTATTCCATGCCTGGCATATTCTTGTCAACCAAGTATGGTCCTAATGCTACATCGGGCAACTGGACGTTGCACAGCCAAACCAGTATAGTATCCACTATAGGAGAAGCGTGTGCTGCAGATCATAGGAACCAAAAAGTGTACACAAACCCGGAAAGCACTGCGATATTGCAAGGAACGTTCGATTCCCTATCAATTTGTCAATCTTGAGGAACGATCTCTTTCCGATGGAGAGTGGGCGAAGGTGTTCAACTCCCTGAATGCCGAATCTTTGATAGATGAAGAGTCGAAATACTATAAAAAGGGTGGATACTCCTGGCGGGAATATGATCCTGAGGAGGAGTTGATGCTCCACAGCGAATTGTTGAAGACACCTTTGTTGAAATTGGGACAGCGGGTTGTGCAGGGAGTCGATACCGACTTTTTGGAAGCAAGTCGGGAGCATGCATGATACGTTACGGTGTCTTGGGAAGCGGATCTTCGGGTAACAGTTATATGATCCAATCGGGAGAATCGGCAGTGATGTTTGATGCTGGTTTTTCTGTGCGCCAATTGCAACAGCGGGCAGAGTCGGCTTCTATGGAGTTTGGTGCGATACAGGCTTTGTGTATTACTCATCTCCACCCTGACCATTGTAGGGCTGCTGGAGTCTTTGCGAGGAAGACGGGCAAACCAATATATATACACAAGAAGATTGTAGAAGGATCTTTTCCTGAGTTGGAGAAGTTGGGCATTCCCTCTGGACAATTGTACCTATTTGATTCCTTAGAGCCCTTTTCTATTGGCCCTTTCACGATTACCGCATTTCCCACCAGCCACGACAGTCCCTCTCCCGTAGGGTTTCATCTGGAATCGGGGGGTCGTAGATTTACCTTACTTACTGATACCGGTCGTCTCGATGAGATTATGTCACGCTTTGCATTGCAAGCCGATATCTTGTTCCTAGAGGCGAATTATGATGAACCTATGCTGGATAATGGACCATACCCCATCTGGTTGAAAAAGCGGATTAGGGGAGAATCGGGGCATCTTTCCAATACTGATGCAATTGGATTATTGAATTCGTGCCGGACAGATGTGCCGACACAGGTCTACTTCTGCCATATTTCCAAGACTAACAATCGTCCAGAAATTTTAGAATCTTTATGCACAAAATACCTGAAATGGGGAGGCAAACGGGTAGTTTGTGCCCATGGAGAGGTTTATAGTGGGTCTCTAGACCCGAGGGAGTTATGCTCATGAAACATGAATTGGAGACTTTTACTATACGTCACATACTGGAACGTTCGGCACAGCGTCATGCACAACGGTTATCGATGACCATCATAGGTGATGACGAAAGTGCGATTACTTTCGGAGATCTCAAACGCAAAGTCGATGCCATGGCTACATACCTCATGCAGGAGGGGATTTCTTCGGGAGACAAGGTTGCTGTACTGGGAGAGAGCCAACCCATGTGGGGTGTAGCCTTCCTTGCCGTAGTCTCCGCAGGTGCGATTGCCGTACCCATACTGCCCGATTTCTCATCACGTGAGATAGAGACGATCATCAATCACTGCGAAGCAAGGGCATTGGTGGTTTCTACAAAGATGTTTGAAAAGGTCAGTAGTTTTTGGACGAAAGAAGATTCCCTTCTCATGAGGATGGAGGATCTTTTTCATATCCCATTGCCGATATCGACTACGATTACGACAAAACGTGACTTTCAACACGCACCAGGCAGGGACATGTTACGTACAAAGAGTGATCCCAAGGCTATCGAGGGCAGAACCAGAGGCGAAGATGAATTGGTATCGATCATCTATACCAGTGGAACCACAGGCATGTCCAAGGGAGTAATGCTCACCAATAGGAACCTTGCAAGTAATGCCTCAGCATGTGTGAAGCAATTCTTCACCATTAAGACAGGTATGCGATTCCTCTCCATCCTTCCTATGAGCCACTCATACGAATTCAGTCTAGGGTTTCTCCTCCCGCTTATAACGGGTGCAGAGATCCACTACCTAGGGAAAGCTCCAGCAGCAAGTATCTTGCTTCCTGCAATGAAAAAGATCCGTCCCCATGTCATGCTCTCAGTTCCCCTGCTGATTGAGAAGATCTACAGAAGTTCGGTCGTTCCCCAGATTGCAAAGAATCCTCGGGTCGCCAAGCTCTATGGAAAGGCTCTGCTGCGACGCTTCATAAACAGTATTATCGGTAAAAAACTGAAGCGGACTTTCGGTGGCAAACTCAAGTTTTTCGGAGTGGGAGGCGCTGCCTTGGATAATGAGGTAGAAAAGTTCCTTAAAGAGGCCAAGTTTCCTTATGCAATCGGTTACGGGTTGACTGAGACCTCTCCGCTTCTTGCAGGGTCGGGACCGAAACAGACTAAACCGGGGACAGTGGGGTATGCAGTTAAAGGTGTACAGTTGAAGATCTATGAACCCGATCCAAAAACCCATGTGGGAGAAATCGTGGCGAAAGGTCCCAACGTCATGCAAGGCTATTACAAGAATCCTGATCTTACCGCTGAGGTTTTCACTGAAGATGGTTGGTTCAAGACAGGAGATTTGGGGATCATTGAGAAACACAGACTCTCCATTAAAGGGCGGAAGAAGACGATGATTCTCGGCCCAAGCGGTGAAAATATCTATCCAGAGTTAATCGAGAATATTTTTAACAATCTGCCGTATGTCCAGGAATCCCTTGTCCTTTCTGGAGAGGGAGGTCTCGCCGCACTTATCAAACTCGACTTTGAGCTTATGGCTGAAAACCTCAAACTTTCGGTAAACGATGCCAAGGAGAGTGCAGCAACGTATCTTGCTCATGTACGTGAAGAGGTGAACAAGGAACTCAGTTCATTTAGTCGTATACGGGATGTCTCTTTGCAGGATGAGCCCTTCCAACGGACTCCTACACTCAAGATCAAACGATATCTCTATTCTATAAAACAGACCTTAACTGGGCATCGTGGTGAAGACACGAACGCAGGAAAGGAAAATGATGGAGAGACTAAAGAGTAGCCGCGCTGCTTGTCGGTGACTATCCATTATGGTATACAGGGGAGGGAGGCCCCCGACTCATCATGCAAAAAAATATAGACATCAGGATTGAGGGAGTAGAGCCACTTGCCAGTCCGGCAACCCTCGCGGAAAAGTTCCCCGTATCTGACGAATTGACTAGACAGATTCTCGAATCTCGCCAACGAGTGAACGATATCATCTTGGGAAAAGACAAGCGGCTTCTAGCGATTGTAGGCCCCTGTTCGATTCATGATCCTATAGCGGCTTTGGAGTATGCCAAGAGACTGAAAGAGTTTGCCGATGAGGTCTCGGACCAATTGTATGTTGTTATGAGGACCTACTTCGAGAAACCCCGTACTATAGGTGGTTGGAAAGGTCTTATTCTTGATCCCAACATGGATGGTTCCTATGATATCCAAGGTGGGATCGCCACCGCGAGGAAATTGTTGATCGATATCACCTCACTGGGTTTGCCGGTGGGATGCGAGATGCTCGATCCCATTGTTCCCCAGTATATCGATGAGATGCTCAGTTGGTGTTCTATAGGAGCTCGTACCACTGAGAGCCAGACTCACCGTACACTTGCGAGTGGCATGTCGGTAGCGGTCGGGTTTAAGAACAGTACCAGTGGAGAATATGCTACTGCAGTTAATGCAATAAAGAGCGCACGCCAGAGTGCTGCATTCATAGGAATAGACAAGCATGGCAATTCCGCGATCTACCGGACGACGGGAAATGATTGTGGCCATTTGATACTTCGGGGAGGAGACCACGCTCCGAACTATTATGAAGAGGATGTTGAGGCCGCAGCTAAACTTATGGAGAAATTGGCTCTTCCCAAAGCCATCATAGTCGACTGTAGCCATGCTAATTCTCGAAAGGATCCACAACGACAGAGAAGGGTCCTCAGAGCTGTAGTTGACCAAGTTGTCTGGGGTAGGAATGAGATAAAAGGATTCATGTTGGAAAGCAATCTCTTCTCCGGGTGTCAATCGATCCCTGAGAACCCCAAGGATCTTCAGTATGGAGTATCTGTCACTGATGGATGTATTGGGTGGGACGATACGGTTGAGACCTTGAATCGGGTCTGCAATGCATTGCGCAAAGGAAGACAAGAATTGGAGGCTTATGTATGAGTAACAAGAATATCCGGATTTTGGTTCCCTTGGCCGAAGGATTTGAAGAAATCGAAGCTCTTGCACCAGTTGATCTTTTCAGAAGAGCGGGTTTTACCGTAGTGTTGGCTGGTGTCGGGGCAACCGAAATTACTGGTGGACACGGAATAACGGTTGCTTGTGATACCGTTATCGAGGATGTGGGAATAGACTTCGATGCAATGGTCCTCCCCGGTGGTGGCCTCGGATCGAAGAATCTTGCCGGTTCCTGGGAAGTGAATGAAAAGATGTTGATGATTGCCAATACCGGTAAGGTGATAGCTGCTATTTGTGCGGCTCCTGCTGTGGTCCTTGGTCCCGCAGGACTTCTTGAGGGACATCAGGCTGTCTGCTTTCCGGGAGCTGAATCAAACACTCCCGATTTCGATTTCGGTACTGAGCGCGTCTGTGTGGATGGGAATATTATTACTGCACGTGCGGCAGGGTGTGCTATCGAGTTCGCCCTAGCCATTATACAGAAGCTTACCGATGGCGAGATCAGTCGGAAAATCGGAAAATCGATACTAGCACAAGACTGATATAGAATAGGGGAGAACAGAGAGGATGACACGCACGGGATTTGACAATGAGAAGTATCTGAGGGAACAGACCCAAGCCATCTTGAAACGGATGGAGGAGTGTGATGGAAAATTGTATCTTGAGTGTGGTGGGAAACTTCTCTATGATTACCATGCTTCAAGGGTCCTTCCCGGCTTCGATCCCAACGTGAAGATGCGTGTATTTCAGTCACTCAAGGATAAGATCGATGTGATTGTCTGTATTTTCGCCGATGATATCGAAAGGCGTAAAATCCGGAGTGATTTCGGTATTACCTATGATACGGATGTTTTCAAGATGATCGACGATTTTGCCGATTGGGGTTTATCCGTAACCCGTGTGGTAATAACTAGGTTCAATGCACAACCGGCAGCCGTACAATTTATGAATCGCCTAACCAGACGTGGTATTAACGTGTATACCCACAAGGCTACGGATGGGTATCCATCAGATGTCGATACGATCGTAAGCGATGAGGGATATGGTGCGAATCCTTATATTGAGACTGAACATCCGGTTGTCCTCGTTACTGCTCCTGGTCCAGGAAGTGGGAAATTGGCGACCTGTCTCTCCCAACTCTATCATGATTATCGCAGAGGCTTGAAAAGCGGATATGCCAAGTTTGAGACTTTCCCCATCTGGAATTTGCCTATCGAACATCCGGTGAATGTTGCTTATGAGGCTGCCACGGCCGATATCGGTGATATCAATCAGATTGACCACTTCCAGCTATCGGCTTATGGAGAACATGCAGTCAACTATTCGCGCGATATGGAAGCATTCCCCTTACTCAGAAGAATAATTGAAAAGATCACCAAACAACCATCCTTCTATAAATCTCCTACCGACATGGGGGTAAACCGATGTGGTTTCGGTATTGTTGATGATGAAGCGGTACGCAATGCCGCATATCAAGAGATCATCCGTCGATATTTTGCAGCGGCTTGTGATTATGCACGGGGAATCGGAACTCAAGAGGCTATCGGAAGGATTAAGTTACTGATGGAGAACCTAGAACTGAACCCGATGATGCGTACAACCGTACCGGCAGCAGAAATTGCTCTGAAAGCTGCTGTAACAAAAGGGAAAGGAAGGGATGGTATAGTTTGCGCTGCGGCGATGGAATTGCCTGATGGCAGTATCGTATCCGGAGCGAATTCTGAGACCCTGCATGCCTCCTCAGCCTTGGTCCTCAATGCCGCGAAGCGGTTGGCTGGAATACCCAAGGCAATTGACCTGATACCGAAACAGACGATCGAGTCAATCCGGCATCTCAAGAGGGATGTATTGAGCGGGAGACGGGTAAGTCTAGACCTTGATGAGACTCTTATTTGTCTAGCTATGAGTGCACCGATAAATCCTTCTGCCCAAATTGCACTTGAGAAGCTGCCATTATTACGGGGATGCGAGGTGCATCTTACTCATTTGCCGTCTGTAGGGGATTCGAATGGTCTGAGGAAGTTGGGCTTGAATACTACCAGTGAACCTAAGTTTCCCTCTGCCAATCTCCACGATGACTAGTGATTAGAGTTTCCCCTTTCACCATAGCCATAATCACGATACAATAGGGTGTACAGAAAGGAGGAACGTATGGGAATACATACGGTAGTTTCAATCAGTAGACAATTCGGAAGTGGTGGTCGTGAAATCGGTAGACTGCTCGCCGACAAGTGTGACATCCCTTTCTATGACAGTGCACTGATTTCCATGGCTGCTGAGAAGAGCGGTATGAGCAAACAGGTCTTGGAAAATCTCGATGAAAAGGCTGCAAGTAGATTTCTCTACACTATCCCTTCGAGTATTCCTACACTCGGACATGCTTCCACCTCAGTCTATAATATGCCGCTGAGCGATACATTGTTCCTTACGCAGTACGAGATAATAAAACAACTGGCTGAAGAGGGACCATGTGTTATCGTTGGTCGTTGTTCAGATTACATCCTTAAGGAACATCCACATCATGTTTCCATATTCATCCATGCTCCTGAAGAAGTCCGTGCCCAACGTATCGCTGGATATGAAGATATCGAAATCAAAGAAGCTCTTTCCCATATCTCCAAATATGACAAGGAGAGAAGGAAGTATCACGACTACTATGCGGCAGGTACGTGGGGAAATGCAGCATTCTATGATATGACGTTAAACTCAGCACCTCTGGGAATGGATGGCACGGCAGGTTTTATCAAACAATTCATTGAAGCAATGGAAGCCCGAGAGGAAAAAATTTAGGGTTGCACCACAACCGAAGTCAGATGCAACCCTCAAAGGCAGAAGAATAATCACCGGCTATTAGCGAGGTAACGCCAATATCTTCTTCAACTCCGGCTTCTTCTTAAGATCCTGTTCCAATCCTGCAGCACGGGCTTTGTTCACATACTCCTTGTGTTGGAACGAGTAGGTGAAGTTCATGTGGACATCATAAGTTCCATTCATCAATGCATAGGCATCCTCGGTCATTACCAATTCCTCGTCGGTAGGAATGACGAATATCTTTGTCTGAGAATCGTCTGTACTGATTTCCAATTCAGCATTTCTGCATTGAGCAATCCTATTTTTATCTAGGTCCAACTTGATTCCCAAGATATCGAGATCTTTTGTAGCCCCTTCACGGATATGGGGAGCCATTTCACCAACCCCTGCGGTATAGACAAGAGCATCGACACGTCCAAGCAAAGCTGCATATGCTCCTATGTATTTCTTCAAACGGTGGCATTCGATTCCGACAGCAAGTTTCGCCTTCTCATTTCCGCCAGCTGCTTCGTCTCTTACATCTCGACGGTCACTCATACCACAAATACCGATAAGACCACTCTTCTTGTTCAGTGCGCTGTCCATCTCTTTCGCACTCATGCCGGTGCGGTTCATAATGAACGGGAGTATGGCCGGATCCAGATCTCCAGATCGGCTACCCATGACCAGACCTTCCAATGGGGTGAGACCCATGGTGGTGTCTATACAAACACCATTTTTAACTGCAGAGATCGATGCACCGTTACCGATATGGCAGATGATCAGGTTTGTATCCTTGGGCTTTTTTCCTAAAAGGACGGCAGCTCTTTTTGCAGTATAGACATAACTGGTTCCATGGAATCCATAACGTCTCACATTGAACGATGTATACCATTCATAGGGAACAGCATACATGTATGCTTCGGGGGGCATGGTCTGGTGCCAAGCTGTATCCATGACGATGGCGTGGGGGATATCGGGCATGACTTTCCGAGCAGCTTCAATACCCATGATATTGGCTGGCATATGGAGTGGACCAAGGGGAATGAGCTCTTTGAGGTGGGCTAGTACATCGTCATCCACTAACGCAGATTCCTTGAACCTCTCGCCGCCATGGAGAACGCGATGACCGACAGCACTGATCTCACTTACATCAGAAATAACTCCTCTCAATGGATCCAGCAAGGTCTTGATGATTAATTCGATTGCCTCTTTATGAGTAGGGCAAGAGACTTTTTCGGTATATTCCCCATTCTTGGTGGTTTTATGCTCTATTACGGAATAATCGAGTCCAATGCGTTCAACGACACCTACTGCGAGAACTTCTTTGTTATTCCAATCATACACCTGATATTTTGCGGAAGAACTACCGCAATTCAATGTGAGAATCACCATTACGACCTCCTGGTACTACTTGACCAAATTACTATTTTGACTGTGTACAGCCAACAATTATTTTTACATGTCACGGCTAAAAAATCAATGGATAAGAAGCAATATGAGGGATTTGGTCGTTATTTCGGTCATGGTCAATAAAACGAAGTCATCAGTTGCAATACTCATGCTACTCCTCTCAACCCCTGTATGGGCAAACATGAACATGGTCTTCTCTTCTACGATGACGAATTGGTCTATGGATCTGGAGGAGACGACTTGCCAAGTTGGTATTTCCGCTATGGAACTCTCTATGGGATTTTATGCAAGCGCAGAGATGACGGATAACAACCCTGTCACTATTGGGATTAATGGTGTCATAGCTATAGCGATAAAGATGCCGAAATTCCATTTTTACTTCGGTGATATTTCAAGAGATCCCCGTCTTGCAGTCTTCTCTTCCACCGCTTTCCAGCTTCATCCTCTTAAGGAACGCGACTATGGGCAAGTGGACGTGGTGAAGTTGGATTTTGATCTCCTTTCCCACGCATCTTGGATTTTCTCAATGACGAACCTTAATTTTACTCGTATCCATCTTTTCAGACTAGTCTCACAACAAGAAAGAGCGGGAGGTAACCTAGGTGCGCTCGTCGAGATAGGTAACCGATTGGGTATTATGAGGTTAGCTACTCTAGTAGTTGACCATGGATCCTATGCTTCAGGAGACCACACGATCAATTACAAGGCAAGGGCGATAGGCGAGGGGTATTCATCATATCTTGCATGGAGTGGAGACTATGAGGTAGCTGATTGGAGCGTATCAATCATGCCTCAATTGTTGATCCGTTTTGCATGTGATCGCGAATTGGGTTCTGCCATAGCCTCCCTCTATCGTTTGCAGATCGATCGCCATAACGTTTCGTTGGTGCTAGAACGTGTAGAGTCTTCTGCATGGGTAGGTGTCTTTGATTCTAATGGAACCAAGATTGTCGATATTCCGATGAGACGTGATACGGTCGGTCTTTCCTATGATGGGGAGACGTTCGCCCTGGATGCCTCCTTACAGGATTCTTGGTGGCAACAGACGGTGTATGCCGCAGAAAGTCAGAAGCGGAGTATTGTTGCCAGTATAGCCGGTAACTACCAAGGCTCATGGGGCGAAGCTGGTATCGCCGCACGATACCGTAAAAGAAACAATAGGTCGGCCTCTCAATCGAAGGCGATAGAACTCTCTTTTCCTCTCTCAATACGTATGGTAGCTGTTGAGCTCTCGTTCTTACCGACACTGAGGTGGTCTAAAGGATTCTCTTTGCATGGTCGCTTACTCTGTGAATTTGAAATACGTGGATTGGGAGTCTGCAAGACAAAACTCAAGATCATGTCGGAAAAGGTGGATTTGGACTTGACCTATATCCATGAGCTGAAGGGAGGAGATATCTCGGTAACCTTGGATAGTACGGGGGGAATAGGGATCAGTTGTTCCATCGACCTAGGAGGATGACCTCTCTTTCTAGGTGGATCTTGTTTCGTTTTTCGATCTCATGTTCAACTATCCTGCTCAGTTCGTAGATATCACTCGCAGAGGCGTGATGATCGTGGTTTACAATGAAATTACCATGGTGCTCGCTCACCCTAGCACCACCGAAAGACCTTCCCTTGAGTCCGGCCTCATCGATCAGTTGTCCGGCAGAGATTCCATGTGGATTCTTGAACATGCACCCTGCACTCGGGAAGTCGAATTGTCCCGTTTCCATCCGTTCGATCCTGCTTTGTTCCTTCCTCAATCTGGCTTCGCTAGTCTTCTTATTCGGTATGAGTCTGAAGGCTATTTCGTAGATAATGCTTTCGGAGTCTGTGAAGGGCGATTTCTTGTAGGAAAAGCCGCCATCCATACCTTGATAGCGATGGAAACTGCCATCCTTATCCAAATAATCTACCCATTCTATCAACTCAGATATCCATAGCCCGCCGGCGGATGCGTTTCCACGCACAGCTCCTCCGACCGTTCCGGGGAGTCCTCCCAAAGGTTCGAGGCCACTCAGGGAACGCTCTATGGCGACATTGATCGCTGTATCCAACGGAAGGCCGCTCTGGGTACAAAAGATTCGACCACGCACATGATGCTCAGTTAATCCTGTAGTGAGTATCACCAGACCTTCCACCCCTTTATCTGAGATGAGAACGTTGGAACCACCACCTAAAATAGTTGTGGGGAGGGATCGTTCCTTTGCCCACAGTAGGGCTGCCCTGAGTTCACCAAGATTGTTCGGGGTAATGAGGAAGTCGGCCTCTCCTCCCGTACCATAGGAACAGAGTGAGGCCATTGCTACATGCTCATGCACCAAGTGGTCGATATTGATTTTTTCATCTGCATTACGTATTGTGGTATCCACAGGGGTATACTATCCCATTTCCTTTTGGCATACAATGCCAGTCTGGATGGTTGCCGATTATAGGAGAACACCATGAAAATTTCCCTCCACAATACTATGAGTCGATCCATAGAGCCGTTTGAACCACTTACCAACGGCTTGGTCCGCATGTATTGTTGTGGTCCCACTGTGTATAACTTTGCCCATATAGGAAATCTCCGTACCTACATTTTCGAGGATGTGTTGAGGAGAACCTTGGAATATGGAGGATTTTCGGTAAAGCATGTGATGAATGTGACCGATGTCGGACATCTTACCGACGATGGTGATGATGGTGAGGACAAGATGGTGAAGTCCTCCAAGGAAACTGGGCGTGATGTCTACGAGATTGCTCGTATGTATACCGATGCATTCTTTTCCGATACCGACGCATTACATATCCTCAGACCTCACGTAGCTTGTCGTGCTACCCAACATATCGAAGATATGATAGCCCTCATAAAACGACTGGAGGAGAAAGGCCACACGTATGTATCCGGTGGTAATGTCTATTTCAGCATTGATACCTTCAGCCGATATGGTGAACTGGCAAAGTTAAATCTGGAAGACCTGCAATCGGGTGCTAGAATAGATGTTGACGCGAATAAGAAGAATCCAAAGGATTTTGTCCTATGGTTTACCAAATCCAAATTCGAAAACCAAGTGATGGTGTGGGATTCTCCATGGGGTAAGGGCTATCCGGGTTGGCATGTCGAGTGTTCTGCAATGAGCATGAAATATCTTGGTGAGTCTTTCGACATCCACTGTGGAGGTATAGACCATATACCAGTTCACCATACCAATGAAATTGCCCAAAGTGAGGCTGCGACCGGTAAACGTTGGGTGAAGTATTGGGTTCATGGTGAGTTCCTTATCAATGAAACAGGAAAAATGTCAAAATCGAAAGGTGAGTTCCTCACTCTCACAGTACTCCAAAAGAAGGGGTACGATCCTATGGACTATCGTTACTTCTGTTTGGGAGGTCATTATAGGAGCCAGTTGGTTTTCTCGTGGAAATCGATGGATTCCGCTAAAAATGGTAGAAAGAATTTGATGAAGCTCATTAGGGGCGTCCATCAGGATGCTACAAAAGCGATCCATTCGGATTTATCTGATAGTGCACAGAAGTATCTGGATACGTTTTTCGGTCATCTTGGGAATGATTTGAATGCACCGAGAGGTTTAGCGACAGTATGGAACCTCGTAAAGGATAATTCAGTACCAGCATCGGATAAGTTGTTTTGTTTAGGTGAGATGGACAAGATTCTCGGGCTGGGTTTGACCGTAATTGAAGAATCCGAAGAACCCTCAACAGGGGAAATTCCTGAAAATATACGGGCACTGGTCGATGAGCGGATAGAAGCCAAGAGCAACAAGAATTATCACCGTGCAGACGAGTTGCGTGCTATAGTGGAAGAAGCTGGTTACAAACTTACCGACACACCTGACGGTACAGTTGTTTCAAAAATAGTGTAACCAAGACCATGGATGAGTTGTTAAGTGTATGGAAATAAAGAGCAGCGAGAATGAATCGTTCAGGCTGGTATATGAAGAGGTGTTCCCGGTGGTGATGCGCGTTGCGTATCACGTAACCTACAACATGGATGTCTCTGAGGATATCTGTCAGGAAGCATTCATCCGGTTCTACGAGAAGAATATCGATTTTCGTTCAGTGGACGAAGCTAAGTATTGGTTGATACGGGTGACAAAAAACCTTTCGATCAATGTCATGAAGCGGAAATCGAGGGAACAGGCGATGGTGGACAAGATTAAGAAAGCCCCCAAGACACCTGTTCGGAACGGAGAGGATGCGCTCATAGATTCGGAAACGAGGACTTTGGTCCGGGAGGCTGTGGAGAAATTGCCGGAGAAGTTGAAGTCGGTCTTGGTTCTCAAAGAGTACGCCGATTTAAACTATAAACAGATTGCCGGGATCCTCCATATTTCTGAAAGTAATGTTAAGGTTAGGGTACATCGAGCCCGTAAAATTATGGAGTCGATGCTTGACCGGGAGGAAATGCATGTGTCTTGATGACCAGATTTTAAACACGTATCTGGATGGAGAGCTCTCCGAGCCATGGAAGACCCAGGTGGAGGAGCATCTCAACTACTGCACTGCTTGCAAGACGCGGTTCGAGCAATTGCGCTCATTACACAGGGTTGTCTCAGGTGCAAGACTCGAGGAGCAGGAGATTGCTCCTCATCAGGACAAGGTCTTCCAGTTCATAGAAAAGAATTATATGGAAAAGAGGAGTAAGGTTGGATTCTTCCATAGAGACTTTCGTATAAAGACCCCCACCTTACTCATGGCTGCTGCAGCTTTTATATTCGTATTGGTCGGTGCCTTGTTGATTGGACCGGGCAGTGCAACAGAATCGGATCAACTAATTCCCCGTGTGGTTCCAGCATCCGAAGGGGCACTCGTCCAGGTCAGAGCAACCGAAGGTTTGGCCGCATCCCAGGTCTTGGAGAATTTCCCGTTGGAGGATATCCTCAAGTATCTCGACTCCAAAGGATATGAGGTCGACCTCCGGGTGAAGGGAATCCAACCCATGGGCGAACAACAGGGTGAAGAGCCGATAGTGGAATAGAGCATCCAGTAACAAAAGGATAGAAAACCGTCTGTATGGTACCAGTGTACTTCATCAGGCGGTTTTTTTTGCCCTAGGCTCTCCTAAGGTCACATTTCCTGTTCAGTCGTAGAGTTGTCACAATGGGACGATTTTGCTAGTATGGGTGATCGTCACACATCGATCGATACGAACCTAGGAGGCAATTCCATGAAAGCTGTGGAACTGGACAAGGCATACAACCCAAAAGATTTTGAGGACAGGATCTACGAAGATTGGAAGAGCAATGGTTTCTTCTTGCCGAAAGAGGGAGAAGGTCCCTCCTTCACCATTGTTATGCCACCTCCCAATGTAACTGGTATACTCCATATGGGGCATGCGTTGAATAACCAGCTTCAAGACACATTAGTTCGTTACCATAGAATGTGTGGCGAGCCATCATTGTGGCTTCCTGGAACGGATCACGCCGGAATAGCAACTCAACATGTTGTCGAGAGACAATTAGCCCAAAAGGGTCTACGCAGACAGGATCTGGGACGTGAAAAATTCATAGAGGAGACTTGGAAGGTAAAAGATCGCCACCATGCGACCATCTCAAAGCAATTGGAGAAGATTGGATCTTCGTGTGATTGGTCCCGTGAACGGTTCACGATGGATGAAGGTCTTTCAAAGGCTGTCCGTGAAGCATTTGTCACCCTGTATGAAAGAAAGTTGATCTACAAGGGCAACTATCTGGTGAATTACTGCCCTCACTGTGGAACCGCATTGGCAGATGATGAAGTAGAACACAAGAATCTCCCAGGAAAGTTATACCAGGTCTCCTACCCATACGCTGAAGGTGAGGGGAGTATCACTGTCGCCACGACCAGACCCGAGACCATGTTCGGAGACGTCGCTGTTGCCGTCAATCCTGCCGATGAGCGATATGCCCATCTTATCGGTACTTCGGTCATCCTTCCCCTGGCAAACAAAAGAATCCCTATCATCGCCGACAGTTATGTCGATATGGAGTTCGGTACCGGTATGGTCAAGATCACTCCTGCCCACGACCCCAATGACTGGGCCATCGGGCAGAGGCATGATCTCGAGACGGTCAATATCCTGAATCCGGATGGGACTCTGAACGAAAACGTTCCAGAAGCATATAGGAATCTCGATGTGGCCATTGCCCGCAAGCGTGTTGTCGCGGATCTTGCCTCGGAAGGATATCTTTTAGGTGAGGCTGACCATAACCACGATGTCGGCCATTGTTATCGATGTTCTACCGTGATCGAACCCTACCTCTCCGAACAGTGGTTCGTCTCGATGCGACAAATGGCTGACAAGGCTCTTGGGGCTTGGAAGGATGGCAAGATCTCCTTTTATGCAAAACGTTGGGAGAACACTTATAGCCATTGGTTGGAGAATATCAGGGACTGGTGCATAAGCCGACAATTGTGGTGGGGGCACCGGATTCCTGTCTGGTACTGCTCTGATTGTGGCCATATGATGGTAGAACGAGAGGATCCGACCTCCTGTAGCAAATGTGGCTCAGCTCATATTGAACAAGATACCGATGTCCTCGATACTTGGTTCAGCTCTTGGTTGTGGCCTTTCAGTACATTAGGTTGGCCTGAATCGACTCCCGATCTGAAGAAATTCTTTCCTACAACCACACTGGTGACCGGATATGATATCATATTCTTCTGGGTATCTAGGATGATAATGGCCTCCTTGGAATTCTTAGGTGAAGTACCGTTTCGTGATATTTATATCACTGGCTTGGTTCGGGATAAGCAAGGTCGGAAAATGTCCAAATCCCTCGGCAATGGGATAGATCCGCTTGAGGTCGTGGACCTCTATGGAGCGGATGCCATGAAATTCACTCTCTGTTATATGGCTGCTCAAGGTCAGGATATCCTCATTGATATGGATTCATTCAAGCTCGGATCCCGATTCGCCAATAAGATGTGGAATGCGACTCGATTCCTCCTTATGAATTTGGAGGGAAGGGAACTTGTTCCTGTAGATCGTAGCAATTTGGGTGTGATGGACCAATGGATGTACCACCAGGTCAATGATGCTGCTGCGAAAGTGTCCACCGCGATTGAGGGATATCGTTTCAACGATGCCGCTCAAGCCATATATGATGTATTCTGGAATGATTTCTGCGATTGGTACGTAGAGGCTACCAAACATGCTTTGTCAACCAAAGGTGAAGATGAACGTAATCGTCAGGTGAGTGTAATGTTGGATCTGCTGGCGACACTTATGCGCCTTATGCATCCATTTGTCTCATTCATAACTGAGGAAATTTATGGAAAGTTGCCCAATACAACCGGGCATATCATTGACGCTGCGTATCCCGTGTATTGTGATGAAAATAGATATTCCGATGCCAAGAATATGGTCGATGCAATGCAGGAATTCGTTCGGGGGGTTCGTTCATTAAGAAGCGAGCTTCAAATTGGAGCGGAAAGGAAGCTTCATGTCTCTTTCCGTCCTGATACGGGTTTTGTCGCTACCGATTTCGTCAAAGAGCATATCGGGTTGATCTCCACATTCATCGGAGCTTCTCGTCTGGATGTCGATACCGAGCATACCGCATCGATAGAGAAGGCCGTACCTGTAGCCGGTCCCGGATTCGAGGCTTTCGTATTCGTTCGTGACGCTATTGATGTAGAACAGGAAATTTCACGGATTGAGGAAGATCTGGCAAAAACCGAGAAGTCGCTGGAAGGAACGTTGAAGAAGCTATCTAATGAACAGTTCATAGCAAACGCGAAGGAAGTTGCTATAGAGAAGGAAAAAGGTAAACGGACTGAATTCGAGGAAAAACTCGAGAAAGGCCGCAAACACCTGCAACTGCTTCGCAGTCTGTGATACGAAGATTTAAACCAAAAAAATCGGGGCCCTTGTGGCCCCGTTGAGTAAAAGAAATTTAGCATTCCGCTTCTAGAGTTCGCTCTTCTCTTCCTGGATTTCCTTGCGTCTTTCCTTCGAAAGTTTTGCAATCTCACCGAGAGCCTTTCTTGCTCTTGCAGCAGAAGCCTTGATTCCTTTTTCTGTGAATTTCTGGTTTTCTGCGATGTAAGCCTCATACTGAGCTACGATTTGCTCATGGATAGTCATTGGCAAGCCTCCTATAAGTTCTTGCGTTTATAGTAGCATATCTACATCAAATGACAAGAATTTTCCCAATAAAATCGCTAAAAAACGGTTAAAATTAACAGAATTTTGACCTAATTCAATTTTTTTCGTATGATAAAGCCCGGTTTGACCGGTTTTTTCGTGCGGATTCTCACAGACTGGTGGTGATTGGCCGATTCGACGGTATTTCCTTCTTTATCGAGAATAGAGAAATCCGTATCCTCAATTCCCAACGTTTTCGGACCGATGAATTCCAACGCGGTTCCCTGCTCTATCTTGTTTTTCAAGGAGAGGTCAAACAATCCTGGCTCTACTTCATCCTGAATGGTGCCTATCAAGAGATAATCACGAAGATAGCTCACTTCAGTTGGGTTGGCGATCTCCTCATTATCAAAAAAGAACCCGGTAGAAAACTCTCGATGACTTACTCGGAACAGCTCATCCCGATATTCACGCCAATCTTCCGAACCGGCTTTCCCTTCAAGCGCATCAATCGCCTTCCGATATGCCCTCGTAACGGTCGCGACATAGTAAAGCGATTTCATCCTTCCTTCAATCTTGAATGAATCGATTCCAGCTTCCTTGAGTTTTGCCAAGTGATCTATCATACAGAGGTCCTTGGATGAAAGAATGGTGGTATAGCCATCTCCCTCATTGACCGGGAAATACGTTCCTGGACGACTTTCCTCTTCCAATGCCAATTCTCCAGAAGGGAACGAACCCTCTGTTTCCTGCCGCTCCATCAAGCGGTATGTCCATCTGCAGGTATGTGAACAATCCCCCTGGTTGGCACTTCGTCCGGTAAGGAATGCACTGAGGAAGCACCTTCCTGAATAGGCCATACACATAGCCCCGTGGACAAACGTCTCAATCTCCATTTCAGGGTTGGTATCCTTGATACGACGGATTTCATCCAGAGGAGTTTCCCTTCCAAGTATAACCCGAGAAAAGCCGAAATCGGCATAAGCTTGGACAGCCGCACTATTCAAACAATTCGCTTGTGTGCTCAAGTGCAATGCCCTGCTTTCTCCGAAATGATTTTTGAGGATATGGGCAGCACCGATATCGCTTACGATGAAAGCATCGAATGGGTATCTTCCCAATAGCTCAAGTTTTTCTTTCAACAGCCCTATATCCTTCTCATGCATGTAGCTGTTTACCGCAGCGAATAGCTTTTTTTCCCCTTTTATACGTTTAAGGGAGTCTATATCGTCTTCGGTAATATTGCCTGCACGGGTACGCAAGGAAAAATCCTGCATACCCACATAGGCTGCATCGGCACCATAGGTGTAGGCATAGGTAAGTTTTTCCAAGGTGCCCGCTGGGCTGAGTAATTCAATCACGTAGATGCTCCCTGGCTGACCTTCTCTTCGCCAAACACATGGTACAGTACCTCATCGAATGTCGACACGGGGTGGAATGTGAGGCCCTTCTTGATTTCCTGATCCAGCTCATCGAGATCACGCTTGTTGAATTTGGGTATCAAGATGGTTTCAATCTTGTTCCTACGGGCTGCGAGGACCTTCTCCTTCAATCCTCCGATAGGCATAACCTTGCCAACCAAATCGAGTTCTCCAGTCATGGCGAGGTCTTGTTTTATCACTTTATTCGTGATCAATGAGTAGAATGCTGTCGCCATAGTGATTCCAGCGGATGGACCATCCTTTGGGGTCGCACCTTCAGGAACATGGAGATGGATTGCATGGGTATCGAACCATGTCGCTTCAATTCCATGATCGGTAGCAATGGATTTTAGGTGGGTTAGGGCGATATTCGCCGATTCCTGCATAACCTCACCCAACTTTCCAGTTAATTTGAGTTCCCCCTTGCCGGGATACGAGACCGCTTCAATCATTAATGTATCTCCACCCATACTGGTCCATGCCAAACCAATTGCCATTCCTGGTCTATCAGCCCTGAGGATCTCATCTTCGTAGAATATCGGTTGCCCAAGATATTCTATCATTTTCTGTCTATTAATACGGACAGGAAGCTTGGGCTCCTTTTCCAAAATTTCACGGGCAACTTTCCGATGGATCCGGTCCAAGGATTTTTCATAATTACGTACACCAGCCTCCCTTGCATACGATTCTGCAATATCCTGGAGGATAGCAGAAGTATAGGAGACCTCCTTCTTGGTAAGGCCATGTTTCTTGAGACTCTTTGGCACCAGGTATTTCTTCCCGATCGAGAGTTTTTCCTGCGTGGTATAACCGGCTATCTGGATGATTTCCATCCTGTCGAGCAATGGTCTTGGTATCGTCTCCAGAGTATTCGCAGTTACGATGAACAGGATCTCTGAGATGTCAAAGGGCAAATCCAAGTAATGGTCACGGAATGCGAGGTTCTGTTCAGGGTCTAGTACTTCCAAGAGAGCCGAGGCAGGATCGCCTTGGAAAGATACGCCCATCTTGTCTATTTCATCTATGAGGAAGACGGGATTCTTGGATTTTACCGTTTTCAGCCCCTGAATAACCTTTCCAGGCATAGCCCCGATGTAGGTTCGACGATGACCCTTGATCTCAGCTTCGTCACGCATACCTCCTACACTGAAACGGTAGTATTCCTTCTTCAATGCTCTTGCGATCGACCTTCCGACTGAGGTTTTTCCTACTCCGGGAGGACCCACAAGACAGATAATGGAACCTTTGGTATCCTGTTTCTTCTTTCGTACAGCGAGATACTCGAGAATTCTATCCTTCACATCCTTAAGTCCATAGTGGTCTTTTTCAAGGATCTTCTGAGCCGACTCAAGAGTGAAATCTTCGGGCTTTGGTTCCTGCCAAGGGAGCGCGGCTATTGTTTCAAGATAGGTTCTTGTGATGGAATAGTCGGGACTGTTTGGGTCCAGCGATTGGAACTTCTCCAATTCATTGTTCACTGCTTCAGCGACTTCACCTTCCAGATTTAAAGCTGCTATCTGTTTGCTTATCTTGTTGAACGTAGCGCTACGAGGGTCGCTTGTAAGACCGAGTTCCTGCTGGATATGTCGAAGCTCTTCACGGAGGAAGTACTCCCTCTGATTCTTCTCCAACTTGCTGTTGACCCGATTCTGGATCTGTTCTTGCATGGCAAGAACCTGTTGCTCCTTCTTGATGAATACCAGAACCCTCTCCATCCTTCTACGGACATTGAGTGTCTCCAAAATCCTCTGTTGCTGTCGCCTGTCGATATTGATGATACTGGCAATGAAGTCAGCCATTTTTCCAGCCTGGTCGATATTGACCATATTCAAGCGCATTTCTTCGGTAAAGAGAGGATTTCCTTTTGACAATTTTTTTGTCTCAGTGATTAATTGCCGGGTCCATGCCTTCAGTTCGGTAGGGTTGTCTTCGATATCATTGAGATATTCGACATCAGCTATGATGAACTTTCCGTTTGCATGGAAATCCTTCACCTGGAAGCGTTTCAGCGTTGAGATGAATATATTCATGCCACCATCGGGCAATTTTATTCTCTTGATGATTTTAGCTATTGTTCCCACTCTATAGAGATTCTCCGGCTCGTAGTCGGTCTTGGACTCATCCTTGACCAGAAGTAGTCCGAGGTCTCCACCATGGGCCATAGCCTGATTTACTATTTCGATGTCTTCCTTGCTTTCAATCACCAATGGGGTGAAGAGGCCTGGGAAAATAGGATTTCCGACCAAGGGAAGCACGAAAAGGTTATGGGGCAGGTTCTGTTCTATAGGTATCAATTCCTGATCTGCCATGTATTATCCTCCACTAAGGTATAGTTACTGCTTATGCGTATATCCAATGTAATAAAAGATTCGCTGGCCGTGTAGTTGTTTTACCAGGGTAATACTGCTGAAATCGCAGAGGCTATCGTTTGCGCACCCAAGGCGTTGGGATGGATTCCATCGATAGTGACTATGAGGTCTCTTTGCGATGAAACCGCAGCTGCATTCTTTTCATCATTTCCAATGGATTGGACATCCTTGGCTATGTCTCCCGGACTTTCAGGAAGGTAGGACGAATTGCCTTCGGCCTGTATCACCAATTGTTCGAGAGCAGTCGTGATATCACACCAGACGACTTTGTCGATACTCTCGGCGATTGCATAGAGCGACTCATTCCATCTTCTCATGATTGTATTGGGTTCTGAGTCGAGATTTTCTCCGAGTATCGGTATCGAACATAGTACAAACATCACTTCGGGATGCGAGGTCGTCATCCGCTCCATCCGCTCTTGGACCGATTTCTTGAATGCATCGTCAGAAGATTCATTGAATGCCGGTCCCGCCTGTCCCTGTTTCCACGCAGGGAAGTGCTTTGCCATATACGGGAGGAGGATATCGTTGGCTCCTCCTTGGATAACGATAGTAGTTTGTCTACCAGACTTTTTGGCTTTCAGGTACCTATCGACTCTATGTGCGATATTCGACCAGGTATCACCTTCAATACCATGGACCTCTGTCGGTAAAGGTATGTATCGCCGGTATGCTATACCGATTCGCCCTGCAGTGAGACTATCGCCGAAGAGGACCGTCTTTCCCATTACATCTCCTTTTCTCCCTTTTTCATCCACCATACGCCCAAGTAGCATAATGGGGTATCTAGGAGTGCGAAGAGGACCTTAAATAGCCAATATGGGATGATGAGGCTGAAAATGAAAGGTACAGTGTAGCGTTCTGTCATATGGAAAAAAGCAATAAACATGAAAATGGTTGTGTCGATAAATTGGCTGACTATCGTGCTTGCATTGTTTCTGATCCAGAGATGTTTCTCCTTGGTCAGTCTTTTAATTGCCGAGAAGGTTAGGACATCGACATGCTGGGCAATGAAAAATGATACGATACTTGCTGCGGTCATTCTCATACTCGAACCGAATATCGTGGCATACGATTCCTGTAACCCCCACGTGGGATTTGCTGGTAGAGCGATGCAAAGTCCTATCATGGCGAACATGAATACGAGCATCGCAGTGGAGAGGTTGACGAATTGGGCTGATGTTTTTCGTCCATGAACTTCTCCAATAATATCGGTAACCAAAAACAGTATCGGCATGAAGAATACTCCAACCGATGCCCGGACCGAACCGAGAGTCGTGATCTTTGATCCTAGGGTATTAACCAACACCATTGAGGTCAGATAGAGGGCGAACAGTAGCATTTTCTTGTGATCACGGTTGAACATGGTATACTCCTCAGAGCCTGTTTGGGCACTGATAGTACCGGAAAATCGACGTTTGGTAAAGGGTTTTTCGTATGATAACCTGCATATAGTCTGTCAGGGCATACCCCTCACCAGTGGACGGGGAGGACCCCGGTAGCGCTTCTCTCTTTGGTCAATACACATCGGATTGCCTCGAACGCTAACGGAGAATATTCGAATGCCGCATAGCTATGGATATTCTCTGCCAGATAAAGCAGATCATACGGATTACCAAGAGAGATCACTATAGTTGGTAAACCAGTACCCGCCATTGCATTTGCCAATGCCAATTGGCCTTGGTTGAGGTGTCCATTGCATGTACCGATAACGATCGATGTAGCGCCTTTGGTCTCTTCCATGAGTGCAATAATATCATCTTTATTGGGATCATCTCCTGTAAGCGTAGAGCGTCCTCCTATATGATCCGCCATCCACTGAGGGAAGGGAGTGTCCAAAGTAGCCCCATCGGATATTTCGGCATTGCTTATGTGGCTACATCCCATGAAAAGGGGATGTTCTCCAAGATCGGGCTCTTCATCCAAGGGAAGGTTCCCTACACAGATAGCTCTTGCCATGATTGCTTTGGCTACGTCTTTATGTTCTTCACTACCAACAATCCTGGGAGAGGGAAGAGCGGAAAGGGTGTATCTCTCTTTGACTGAAAGGAGCCTAGCCAATGATTGTTGGTGTTCTTCCCAGTCAAGGTAAGAGTTTCCAAAACTATCAGCTATTGCCCGATACGCCTCTTCTACCAACTGGTGGGTGTGGCTTATCAGGACAAGATCCACTCCTGCTCTGAGCGCCTCTACCGTACCATGGACGGTGCCGAAATGTTCTATGATAGGTCCCATTTCCATACAATCAGAGAATACCAACCCTGTATATCCGAGTTCGTTCCTCAGAAGATCGGTCACCAAAGCCCTAGACAGGGTAGCGGGTACATGGCTTTTCTCTATCGAGGGTACGAGGATATGACTGGTCATGATAGCTGGAATTTCTGCATCTATCGCTGCCATGAATGGTATGAGTTCACATGCAAGTAATTCTTCTTTGGTCTTCTCTATCAAAGGAAGTCCAGTATGACTATCAATTGTAGTGTCTCCGTGTCCAGGGAAATGCTTTGCCACACTTAGGACATCTCCTTCAGATAGACCTCGGTACATCGCTGTACCAAACTGTGCCACATTATCCGGTTTATCGGAGTACGAGCGTACGCCGATTACGGGATTCGATCGGTCGCTATTAACATCCAATACAGGAGAAAGGTTGCATTGTATGCCTAAAGCCCGCAACTCCTCGGCTACAATGCGACCTGCGGTAAAGGCATTTCCTTGGTCTCCTGTTGCCCCGATAGCCATTGCTCCAGGTATATGGGTCGACTTATCATGGAGACAACTCGAAGTTCCCCCCTCTTCATTTATCATTACTAGTGGTTCGATCCCTGTCTCTTCCACTATAAGATTCCGGATATCCGTGCAGAGTTTTCTCAGTTGCCTCGTGCTTCTGATATTGCGTCTGAAGAGAATGACATTGCCTACTTTGTAGTTTCTGACCAGATTCCTGAAGGAATCATCCAAAGAGGTTCCATGCACTCCAGCCACGAGGTGTTGTCCGATCGATTGTTCGAATGTTAGATCCTTGCTCATGGGTAACTCCTTGGTGATACAATTGTAATCATATAAAACAGTTGTTGAAAAACGGTACCACTAGGAAGTCGATTTTGTCAACGGAAAGAAAATTGTTGCAATTTGTTGCATAGCTGGTATACTGTGGAAACTGCGGCGCTTATAAAGCCGTATAGCAAGGCATATGACGGAGAATAACTATGGATACCAGCAAATTGATCGTAATAGCAATCGGAGGTAATTCCCTTATTGAGGATTCGAAGCATGTAAGTGTTTCGAGCCAGTACGAAGCGGCACGGAAAACAGCACATCATATCGTTCGTTTGGTAAAGGCTGGTCATCGAGTGGTGATAGCTCATGGCAATGGTCCTCAAGTCGGATTCATACTTCTCAGGGCGGAGTATAGCAAATCTATTTTGCATACCGTACCACTCGACTCCTGTGTTGCAGATACTCAGGGAGCTATCGGTTACCAGTTGCAGATGGCCTTACATAATGAATTCGCAAAAGAGGGGATACTGCCCCAGGTGGCAACTATAGTAACCCAGGTTGAGGTGGATCCGAATGACAAATCATTCCATAATCCAACCAAGCCGATCGGATCATTCATGTCAAAGGAGGATGCCGATAGCCACAGGATCCACGATGGTTGGGATGTGGTAGAGGATTCTGGTAGAGGATATCGGCGGGTAGTGGCATCCCCAAAACCGGTTTCTATTGTTGAATTGGATACTGTCAGAACATTGGTCGATAACAACGTTATCGTCATTGCTGCCGGTGGTGGCGGTATACCGGTGGTCCGTCATGAAGATGGTTCTTTGGAGGGGCGTGAAGCTGTTATTGATAAGGATCTAGCGGCAGCGCTTATGGCCAAGGAGCTTAAGGCTGATCTTTTTGTAATCTCAACAGCTGTCGAGAAGGTATGTCTTAATTTCGGTAAACCAGAGCAAAAGGAACTCGATACCATAGATTTGGCAGAATGCCAGAAGTATGTGGATGAGGGGCATTTCGCTCCTGGAAGCATGTTGCCGAAAGTCTTGGCTATGATGGATTTCGTCAAATCAACCGGGAATGTGGGATTGATCACTAACCCTGAGAATATCTATGGTGCATTGTATGAGGGCAAGGGGACGAAAATCGTCAAATGAAAGGTATAATCGCCTAAGTATCAGGACCTCCACCAGGGGGCCCTGTTTTTTTACAGATCATCATCATCCAAAAACTTGTGTCTCTTTCTGAACAGGCGTTCGAAGGGTATACTGCTATTGGCAATATAGATTGGAAGTAACGTGAGCATGATCTGCCAGTTTTGTTGGATCAGAAGATCAAAGAAAACTCCTTTCAGGATAATCGAAACCGCTATCAATAGTGCCAACACGGTATTGCCCTTGCGAAACCGCTGGATGGCTTTCTCTTTTCCGAATGCTGAGGCCAAGGCTTGGATCGACATGACGAGAAGCCATGGGTTTGCAAAGAGGATATTTTCGTTGAAGTAGGTCACGTCATGGTTACTAGCGATCATCATGAAAAGCAACAAGGTTCCAAGAATACCGGTTGCGAAAGTCCAAATGAAATTGAGCCAACCTTCGCATATCCTTCCCATGCTTTGGAACCATGTGTATTTGCTGGATGTCATGACTCTGCCGAATACCAGTGAAAGGATTCCGACAAAAAAACCGAATAGCAATCCATAGGGAGTCATTGATCGGTAGGATTGCATGACTAGAGGTCGGATTCCAGGCGTCGCTTCATGAATGATCTTCCGTTCTCCGGATACGATAGGTACCACAGTACCTGAGCCATCGGTGTAGGAAAAATCGAGAAGGGCTTGTTCAAGTACAGCGGGGAGAAACATCGCTTCCCAGAGCGTTATAGGCTTATCGATAACACCACTTTGGAGAAAATTCAACGTCCAATCAATACCTGGTGACGCTGCTGTATGCCGCATTACCATTTGCCGTAAAGATTCCTCGTATGGTATCGAGGTAGCCCATTCTTTGAATTGCCCACCCACAGTCTTGTCGATGAGATCCCTGATCCGTGTTGAGCAGTTCTCATTATAGTGGTGATAAAGATAGGTATTGTTCTCGGGTTGAATATTGAAGTTCAGGAAATTGACCAGCTCCAATGTAGCCGATGCCGGAAGATTGAGTGTGATTGAGGATGTCGTACGGTCTTCCTCTATGGCCAGTGCATGCCGTGCTGGAGCCGATGTAGCCCATACTTCATAATTCAGGCGACCTAAGGCGAATGTCTGATAAAAATCGTCATCGAAACTGAATATTCCGTAATCGTACATTACACTTCGTTCGGTGTTGCGGTCGGTAACGACTAGACCAGAGTGGCCGAACCATATGTAAAGGGGATCTCCTCTTCCCATTGTGGTCAATGAGATCTCCAGCTGATTGGCAGCCGATTTTTCCTGTTCATTGAGTTCACGGATGAATTCCTTGTCCGACAATACCTTTTCTGAAGCCATGGGATCATCTAGCTGCAATGTGGGATAAAGTGATATGGCTGGAAGGGTGAGGCTCCAAAAAATCAGGAGTCCGAACAACAACACCCGCTTGCATCTCGGCATCATGACGGTATCATACCACATTTCATGGCGTTTGGTTGACAGAGTTTCAGTGAGAAGATACTCTGTTTCCATGCTTTTGAAGGTCATGCCACAACACTGTTGCCCAGGGGTCGTCATATGGAACGGAACATAAGCATCGAGGGCATTGTATTGACCAATAGGCGATGGGGTGAGCTGCATCGCAAAGTCACATTGCTCTCACCGGAGCTGGGGGTATTCGATGCTGTGGCATATGGGGCAAGAAAGGGTAAGCTTGCAGGTGGCATCGAACCGTGTACCATAGGGACTTTCTATCTCTACCATAATCGGGCAAGGAGTGAATACTCGCTCAAAGATGTCCAACCGATTGGATCGACTGGCTCACTACGTGAGGATATCGTAAGACTCTATATTGCACATGCAATGGTGGAGATGGCCTTGCGGATGCATGGTGGCGACTATGGTGTCTTGTATCGGATAATGGGTAGTTTTATTATGCTGTTGCAGGAACCAAGCATAGACCCTAGGCTGGTCCTGATCCAATTCATCTGGAAGTTCATTGGAATCATGGGTCTGCAGCCAGACTTGCGATCGTGTCCTATCTGCTTTACCTCCTATGACGAAAGTGAGATTCTCTCGTTCAATACAGGACTTCATACCGCATGCTGTGCCCAATGTGGCGATGTGGATACCGAAGGCTTTGAATTGGCTATGGGCCCAGGTGCAAGAAGGTACCTGCTGCTTACCAAAGGCTTGGAAGAAAGTGATTCTGTCTCTATCGAATTGAGTGAAACCGCTACATTGCGTATGATTCGTTACCTGATGCGGTATGTCACCAATATTCTCGGACAACCGCTGAGCAGCCTCTCTGGGGGAGTCCTGATGGAGGCCTTACATGCAAATTGAAAAAAGGTTGATATATGAAAGAATGGAGAAAGGAACCGGTTTCGGTAGAGCTTGTAAGGAAGTTGAACGAAACCTATGGAGTGGATTACATCACTGCCTCCCTATTGGCTCGTCGTGGAGCTGTTGAGCCGGAAACGGTACGGTTTTTTCTGGAAACCGATGTTTCGTTTCTACACAATCCCTTCCTATTCGATGAGATGGAAAGTTTTGTCGAACGGGTCATGCAGGCAAAGGATGAAGGCGAAAAGGTCTGTGTATTCGGGGATCGTGATGTAGATGGTATCACCAGCACCGTCCTTCTTGTCCAGGAATTGGAAGCCATGGGAATGGATGTCTCTTGGCGCTTGCCCGAGGGCGATGAACCATATGGCCTTACCGGGGCGGGGCTGAAGCAGGCTGCTGATAAGGATATCACATTGGCAATCACGGTTGATTGCGGTATCTCGAATATTGAAGAAGTAGCTCTGGCCAAAACGCTTGGTATAGATGTGTTGGTTACAGACCACCACCTAGCTGGAGAGATGATTCCTGCTGCTGAAGCTGTTATCGATCCAAAGCTTGAGGGATGTGGATATCCATTTGCGCACCTTGCCGGTTGTGGTGTGGTCGCGAAGTGTATCTGGGCATTGCGCTTTGCTTCAAGTGACTTCTATAGAGAAGAATTCATCCTCCTTCATGCGATGCCAGGTAATACGGTACCAGGAAAAGAGACTATAATCATTGAGGCTGCAAGGATCAAGAATCTAGTCATGGAGGATAGGATTGTCGAGGAAGTAGTTCCTGGAATCCTAGAGATACACCAGAGTCGGATGCTTCGATTCCTTGATGCCGGAATACCTATCCTAGCGTTCGATATTGATATCGAGAAACAGGTATTGGGACGAGCCTTTGGTGCCAATGTGGATATCCATATGGGAGAGTTACGGACTCAATTCGAACAGGTTTTGCCCCAGGTGAAGGGAAAGAGCCTCTTTAGTCTTATGCGAATGAGCAGATCGGTTCGGTATACTAAATCTCCGAGCGAACTCGATGTGCTGTTCTCTCTCTTTACCGCTTATGTACTAAAATCGGTACCAGGTCTTTCCACTGAATACGAGAAGATCTTGGACTTGGTTGCCATGGGAACGATAGGGGATCTCATGCCGATGGTCAATGAGAACCGTATTCTGGTACGGACCGGAATGCGTATGATGACCGAAGGTGTACGCAAGGAACTGCTGGCTCTGATGACTATGCAAAATCTGGTAGGTAAACAACTCTCAACCAGCGATATCGGTTGGCAATTGACCCCCGTTATCAATGCCTCTGGGAGATTGGGAAGACCTGATGTGGCTGTGAACATGCTGCTGGCAAAGGATATGCGTTCCTGTGAGGAATTCGCCGGTGAATTGATGAGGCTCAATAAGGAGCGACAAAAGCAAGGGGAAGACTCGTGGGGTAGATTGCTCCCCAAAGCCCGTAATAGCCATGGAGATTTCGACGGGAAGTTTCTTATGGTTGAGGATGCTACAGTGAGTCGTGGACTAACCGGAATCATGGCATCGAGGTTGCTGCGACAATTCAATGTTCCTAGCATGGTTATCGCCCATCTGGACAATGAACGGGTAACGGGCAGCATCCGAAGCCCGCAACATTTCAATGTGCGTGATTTCTTGAGTACATTTGAAGATCTTTTTCTGGATTTCGGAGGGCATCGTTGTGCGGGTGGTTTCAGTATGGAGTACAAGCATCTGGATGCGCTTAGGTCGCGAATCGTACAAGCGATAGATTTGGTGGAATCCCGTGATGGCATAGAAGATGAACCGGTTTTGATTGATGCTGAGTTGCCTCCAGACTATCTTACCCCAAAATTGATTTCACTGGTGGAGATCTTTGAACCATATGGAGAGGGCAATCCACCATTGCAGTTCCTGATTCGCGGAGCGAACGTGGAGGAATTGCAGCTGTTGAACCGTTCCAAAGGTAGTGGGGCTGCCCATGTGAAGATGCAGTTACAGTACGGTGGCTTCCGATGGCCTGCTCTTTACTGGAATGGGGCGGACGATGTCGGTTCTGTGTTCAATGAGCACGATGAGGTCGATGTTGTCTTCAGGATGGGCAGAAATTATTTCCGTAATAATGAGACTTTACAGCTTACTGTCGTCTCTGTCCAAAAACACAAACGGTCCATAGAACAGATTATGGACCGCTGACACGTAGGGACCTTGACAAAAAAAATAGTTTTCACCATGATAAATCCTACATTGGTCCCATGCATTGGGAAGGGGGTGATTACCATAGCTTACGTAAGAGTAGACGACAATGAACCTCTCGAGAAGTCGATCAAGAAATTCAAGAGAATGGTCGAGAAAGAGGGTATCATTCGAGAATGGAAAAAGCGCGAATATTTCGAAAAGCCTTCCACGATCGAGAACCGGAAAAAGAAGGCCGCAGCGCGCAAACAGCTGAAAAAAGTACGTAAGATGCACTCCATGAAGAGTTACTAATCGCCTCTGTACATGTGACGTGATCGCCGTCGGTGTACAACCGACGGTTTTTTTTATAAAGTAAGGAGGTTCCTGGATGAGTAGGACATTGCATACCACCTGTAGAAATGGCTCCGTCCGCGATAGCATGCGACGGCTTTCTCCAGACATGTGCCGGTATGGCCATGACCCATCATCCCATAAATAAAGGAACCAAACCATGAATAACAATAATGTATATCACTTTGAGACACTACAATTGCATGCAGGACAGGAGCAAGCCGATTCTGCCACAGGAGCTCGCGCTGTACCTATTTATGCTACCACCTCCTATGTATTCGATGATTGCCGACATGCTTCGGCACTTTTTGACCTCTCCGAACCAGGAAACATCTATACCCGTATAGGCAATCCGACGACCGAAGTCTTTGAAAAGCGGATGGCCGCCTTGGAGGGAGGAGTAGGAGCGTTGGCTACTGCCTCTGGGCAAGCTGCCATTACCATCGCTATGCAGAATCTCGCTCGCAATGGAGACCATATTGTCGCAGCCAGGACTATCTATGGAGGAACCTATAATCTGTTAGGAAGGACCTTTTCGGACAATGGAGTGAGTACGACATTCTTTGATGTCGATAATCTAGAATCCTTGGAACAGGCTTTCCAGCCAAACACGAAGGTTGTTTTCATAGAAAGCATTGGTAATCCGAATGCCAATCTAGCCGATATCGAACATATCGCTAAAATTGCTCATGAACATGCTGTTCCTCTGGTGGTGGACAACACATTCGCCACGCCATATCTCTTGAGGCCGATCGAACATGGGTGTGACATCGTGGTACACTCGGCAACCAAGTTCATCGGAGGGCATGGGACAAGTATCGGGGGAGTTATCGTCGATGGTGGTACCTTCGACTGGAAGGCCTCGGGGAAATTCCCCTGGTTTGTAGATCCAGATCCGAGCTACCATGGCATTAGCTATACCGAGGCTACCGGAAATCTTGCTTTCATTACCCGTGCACGGGTAATCTTGCTTCGGGATTACGGAGCGGCACCCAGTCCATTCAACTCCTTCCTCTTTCTCCAAGGACTTGAGACTCTTTCTCTCAGGGTTGAGAGGCATATAGAGAATACCCTAGCGATCGTGGACTTCCTTTCAAAACATCCTAAAGTAGAACGGGTTAACCACCCCTCAGTGGAAGGCAATCCGAATAACATGCTATACAAACGGTACTTCCCTCATGGTGGAGCCTCTATCTTCACCTTCGTGGTATCTCAAGGAGCAGAGGGAGCCATCAGATTTATCGATCGTCTCGAAATCTTCTCATTATTAGCCAATGTTGCCGATGTGAAGTCGTTGGTTATTCACCCGGCAAGCACTACACACTCACAGATGTCCAGCCAGGAGTTGGCGGCTGCAGGAATTGAGCCAGGTACCGTCAGACTTTCTATCGGAACTGAACATATTGAAGATCTGCTGGCCGACTTGGCGCAAGCGCTCGAATCTTAGGAGAGTGCTCTATGCCAGTGAAAATTTCCGACGCACTACCTGCTAGAAGTATACTCGAGCAAGAGAATATTTTCGTGATGACGGAGAAAAGGGCTATAAGTCAGGATATCCGTCCATTACGCCTATTGATATTGAACCTAATGCCATTGAAAACCAGTACGGAGACGAGTCTTCTCAGAAGATTGTCCAATACCCCATTGCAGATCGAGGTGGATTTTCTGAGGACGGAGACATATATTTCGCGGCATGCCTCAGCCGAATACTTAGAGGAGTTCTACAAGACGTTCGATGAGGTGAAGACCCATTCCTATGATGGGATGATCATTACTGGAGCTCCTGTGGAGACGATGGAATTCGAGGATGTCGAATACTGGGATGAACTATGTACTATCATGGAATGGGCGGCAAACCACGTGTTTGCCAACCTGTTCCTGTGTTGGGGTGCACAAGCCGGATTATACTACCACTATGGTATTAAAAAGTATCCTCTTGAAAAGAAGATGTTCGGTATTTTCGAGCATCAGGTCCAGATACCGAATATGCCGTTATTACGAGGCTTTGACGAAATGTTCAATGCTCCTCATTCACGTCATACAGAAGTCCGTGAATCGGATATCGCTACAGTAGATGACCTAGAGATCCTGGCTACCAGTGATGAGGCGGGGCTCTATATTGTCTCAAGCAAGGATGATCGTCAGATCTTCGTATTTGGGCATCCCGAATACGAGGCCGACACATTGGACTCGGAGTATAGACGGGATCTGGAAAGGGGACTTTCAATCGAGATGCCGAAAAACTATTACAAGGACAATGATCCCGGGCAGGGGCCAAAAGTGACATGGTATTCGCACGCTCAGCTGTTATACACCAATTGGCTTAACTATTATGTATACCAGACCACACCCTTCGACCTCGATCTCTTGCCCGAATCCCATACAAAAAATCCCTCTCCGGCAGCTCCAAAGAGGCTAAAGACTTAAGAAACATGGATACGGTAAGAAGTTGATGGGAAATTTACCTTAACGTAAAAATTTCAATAATTATTTGACAAATCCCGAATTACTGCAGTATCATGTAATAACCTTTAATCCATAGGAGAAATATGATGCTGATATTGATTTCAGACGCATTCGATGCCTCTCTTCCAAAAATGCTCGAGGCATATGGAGAAGTCACTGAAGATCATGGCCGACTGGCCGAAGCCGATGTAGTACTTGTAAGAAGTAAAACCAAATGCACAAAGGAATACATCGACAGTGCGAAGAACTTGAAACTGATTATTCGCGGTGGGGTGGGAATCGACAATATCGATTCCGAGTATGCAAAAAGCAAGGGGATCATAGTACGGAATACGCCCAAGGCTTCGGCGATCGCAGTAGCTGAATTGGCTTTCGCGCTGATGATTTCGGTTCCGAACCATCTAATTGAAGTCCATAATGGAATGAAGGATGGCCAATGGCTCAAAAAAGTAAAGCGAAACGAACTCTATGGGAAAACTTTGGCTTTGCTCGGAATCGGTAATATTGCCACCAAGGTAGCCGAACGTGCATTGGCTTTCGGTATGAAAGTGGTTGCGTACGATAAATATGTAAAACAGAGCCCTGTTGCTACCATGATGCCCACTGTTGCCGATGCTGTGAGAGATGCCGATTACGTTTCCATGCATTTGCCGCTCACGGATGAAACAAAAGGTATCTTTTGTACCGATTTGATCCGCGAATGCAAGAAGAGACCGGTTATCATCAATACGGGACGTGGTCCTTGTGTCGATGCCGAATCCATGGTTAAAGCACTTGAAGAGGGAACCATTTCCTGGTATGCCACGGATGTCTATCCAAGCGATCCTCCTAGTCCCGATTATCCATTACTTAAGAGCGATAGGGTAACATTAACCCCCCACATCGGTGCGAACAGTGAAGAAAACCTTTTAAGGATTGGTGATGAAGCTTGTGCAATTATCGATGAATTGGTCAAAGGAGGAGCTCTATGAGTCGGAAAAAGAATTTTTTCGCAGGCCCATCGGTTTTACCGATGGAGGTTTTGCAGCAACTGCATGAGGACTTGCTCGACTATAAGGGTAGTGGACTCTCTATGGTAGAGGCCAGCCACCGTGGCCAGCCGTTCGAAGATATGTACCACGAATGTCTTAACTTGCTTCGGGAACTCATGGGTATTCCCGAAAATTACGACATTTTCTTTCTTGGGGGAGGAGCTACCCTCCAATTCTCCATGATTCCCATGAATTTTCTCCGCCCGGGAACTGTAGCCGATTATATCAAGAGTGGTACATGGGCTAATAAGGCTACCAGCGATGCCAAGAAGTTGGGTGATGTACACCTCTACTACGATGGTACAGAGAACAACTTCACCTCTTTGCCAGACCCAAAGAGTGTAAAACCCTCACCAAATTCATCTTACCTTTATCTATGTTCCAATGAGACTATCGGAGGAATCGAGTGGCAAGACTGGCCGGATGTCGGGGATGTTCCTTTGATTGCCGATATGTCCAGTGATTTGCTCAGTAGAGCTGTACCCGTGGAGAAGTTCGCAATGATCTATGGCGGGGTACAGAAGAATTTAGGTCCAGCTGGAGCGACTCTCGTGATTTTGCGGAAGGATATGCTGGAAAGACAAAATAAGAACCTCACTGCCTATCTCGATTACCGACTCCATGCCGAAGGTGAGGGGTTGTACAATACCCCTCCTGTCTTCTCGATCTGGGCAGTAAAACTAGTCCTAGAGTGGATAAAGAAGAATGGTGGCGCTGAAGGTATGGCAAAGCGGGCACAGTTGAAATCTTCAATCATCTATGATGCCATAGATTCAAGTGATGGTTACTATCGAAGTCCTGTCGATGCTGCCTATAGATCGAAAATGAATATTGTCTTCCGATTGGGAAGCGATGAACTTGAGAAGAAATTCCTTGCTGAGACAAAGGCAGCCGGTATGCTTGGTCTAAAGGGACATAGGAGTGTAGGAGGACTGCGAGCCTCGATTTATAACTCACTTCCTGTGGAAGATGTCCAGGCGCTGGCCGATCTTATGAAGGAATTCCAGAGAGTGAATGGCTGATGAAAAAGATTGATGAGACCAATAAAGCGATAATCAAACAACTTTCGGATGGACGTAAACCGTTCAGTGCGATTGCCGATGAATTGTCCATTACCGAGAATACCGTACGGGCACGTGTAAATAAGCTGATGGAAGAGGGTGTGCTGCAAATTTCCGGATTGATTGATCCTGAGGCTATACCAGGTCTTCAGGTGATCATGATGGGGGTAAAGCTTAAAACCCTAGACCTTGGCCGGAAGGCACAGGAATTCGCCAGACTGCGGGGAGTAGTTTCCGCTGTGGTTGTCACTGGACGATATGACCTTATCGTCCAGGTCCTACTCGGAGAAGATGAAGGTTTGAGCTTATTGGATTTCTTCAAGAAGGAATTGGCGAAGGTTTCAGAGATCTTGGAAGTCGAGACCTTCGTTGTATACCAGTCCCATAACTATAGGATTCCCTTTATCCTCTAAAAGTCTCCTGACGTCCTACATACAAAATAGACTACACACGATTGGCAGAGTGCTTTTCGTGTGTATTTTTGTAGCCAAAACCCTTTGATATATTAGATATTTTATTATCTTTTAAAGAATAGCTATAAATTTTAAATTTTTTATTGACATCTGCCAGATGTCCCCCCATAATAAAGTATGTTTCAACAAATAAACGAGCGTTCAAATAGTGAGACATCTTACCAGCTGGCTACCACGGTTATGAAGGGTTTCCATCTTCTGGAATTTATCTCAGAAAACCAGCCAGTCCAGCCCTCGACCATGTGTAAAGGGTTAGGTCTCACACGCGCGAACCTTCATAGGCTACTCTATACGCTCGTTTGTCTTGGTTATGTGGAAAAATCACGTATGGGCTACCAGTTGAGCCTCAAGCTGTTCCAACTTGGCAGTACGGTTCCTATTAAGGAACAACTTAGGGAATCGGCAAAAGCACGGATGTATGATCTGGAGCGTATCGCAAAGGAGAACATTTACCTTACCGTATTATACCACGACATGGTGATAGCCATTGAAGAGGTGAAAAGTTCCCATACCGTTGTCCTGAATCCCGATGTCACCTATACCTATCCGGTTAATACCTGTGCATCGGGGAAATTACTATTGTCCGGCTGGACAGATGAGGAGTTGGAGCGGTATCTGGATAACGTTACGTTTATTCAGAAGACTCCCAATACCTGTATGGATAAGGAACGATTCAAACAGTTGGTTCGGGAAGCCGGGGATAAGGGATATGCGACCGAGGTTCTGGAATTTGGTAACCACCTCAATAGTATCGCAGCTCCATTATTCAATCGGGATGGGGAGGTTATTGCGACAATCGCTATTTCCGGTCCATCCATGCGATTGACAGAAGAAAAGATGAATGAATTCGTCGAGCCTCTGATGATGATGGCTCGGCAGATTTCTGAAAGTATGAGTTATAACAACAAGACCCCTTCCCGGTAGTAACCGGAGATGCTGGGCAAAGGAGAGTTGATATGGATAATGAAAAGATGTTTGAAGAAATGTCTCTGCAGGGTGCACCGAAGATTGCTATGGTACCGCCAGGACCCAAGTCTAAGGAGATATTGGAGTACCAGGCAGCGAACGAGAGTTCAGCCGTGTCCTATTCAAAGGGCATGCCGATGGCTGTTGCTCGTGGTAAGGGAGCAACTTTGGAAGATGCCGATGGCAATATCTATATCGATATGTTCAGCGGCGCCGGTGTAATGGCTCTTGGCCATGGCCACCCGGAAGTTCTTAAAGCTGCTCACGAGCAGATCGATAAGGTAACCCATACACTGGATATTCCAACCGAAACCAGAGTTAAGATGGTTCAAGCCCTTCGGAGCGTTCTTCCCAAGGAATTGACCCGCGTATTCTTTGGCGGTCCTACAGGATCCGATGCAGTTGAGCAAGCGATCAAATTGGCAAAATACAATACGGGACGTAACGGAATTATAGCTTTTGAAGGTGCCTATCACGGAATGACCGGTGTTTCCTTGGCTTTGACCACAGACAGCAGTCACCGCGATGGAGTTGGCCAGTTGGTTCCTGGTATCCAGTTTATTCCATACCCATATGCTTACCGTAATCCGTTTGGATGTCCCGACGATAAGGTCGACGAACAGGCAGCCAATTATTTGGAAAGGGTTCTTGAGGATTCCCATAGTGGTTTCTCTCTTCCTGCTGCTGTAATCCTTGAGTCAGTACAGGGTGAGGGTGGTACAATCATTCCTTCGAAGCGCTTCATGCAGCGTGTACGTGAGATCACCAAAAAGCACGGAGTTTTGATGATTTGTGATGAAATTCAAGCTGGTTTGGGTAGGACAGGTAAGATGTTCGCATTCGAACATGGCGAGATTGTTCCTGATATCATCACCATGAGCAAGGCTCTCGGAGGTATCGGATTCCCCATCAGCGCAATCGCTTACAGGGAAGAGCTTAACACCTGGCCAACAGGAAAGACCATTGGAACCTTCCGTGGAAACATGATTGCATTCGCAGCTGGAGCTACCGCTCTCAATTGGATGACCGAACACAAGATTCCCGAACGGGCAGCAACGCTTGGTGAAAAGGCATACAAGAAAATGAAGTCTATGGAAGACAAGTACGATATCGTTGGTGAAGTACGCGGAATCGGACTCATGCTTGCAATCGAAATGGTAGAAGATTCTGCATCCCGCAAACCAGCAGCAGCTTTGGCCAAGAAAGTTCGCAAATATGCACACCAGAGGGGTGTCATGATTGAAGTTGGCGGCCACCATAACAACGTAGCGAGATTGCTTCCCCCATTGGTGATCCCCGAAAACTATCTGATGAAGGGTATCGATATTATTGAAGGTGTCATTGCAGATTTGCAGAGCGGAAAGCTCGACTAGGATAGGAGGAAATAAGATGTCTAAAGAATATACTGTTGCGGTAGTTGGTGCACTTGGTGTTGTCGGTACCGAAATGATCTCCACATTGGAGAGAAGGAATTTTCCAGTCAAGGAGCTTGTGCCCCTTGATATTGCATCCCAGGCGGGGAAAGAAGTTACTTTCAAGGGTAAACAGTGGGTCACCAAAGAGGCCAAGAAAGGCGCATTCAAAGGTGTTGATATCGCAATTTTCTCTGCTGGTGGAGATGCCAGTGCCATATTGGCTCCTATCGCTGTTGAAGAAGGCGCGATCGTTGTAGACAACAGTAGCCAATGGCGTATGGATCCTAATTGTCCGTTGGTAATTCCCGAAGTCAATCCCCAGGATCTTGACTGGCATAAGGGGATTATTGCTAACCCGAATTGTTCTACTACACAGATGCTCGTTGCATTGAAGCCTTTGCACGAAGCAGCGAAGATCAAGCGTATCGTCGTATCAACTTACCAGGCTGTATCCGGTTCCGGAAAGAAAGCTATCGATGGATTGCAGCTTGAGGCCGAAGAGGTGATCAAGGATGGGAAGATAACGAAACCACGCGCTTACAAGAAGCAGATCGCATTCAATGCTATTCCCCATATCGATGTATTCCAGGAGGGAGGCTATACCAAGGAAGAGTATAAGATGGTAAATGAGACCAAGAAGATGCTCGACCCCAGTATTGAAGTAACTGCTACCTGTGTACGTGTTCCCGTATGGTATGGGCATTCGGAGTCGATCAATATCGAAACCGAGAGAAAGCTTACTGCAGAAGAGGCGAAAGAGATCCTCTCGAAGGCTGAGGGTATTAAGGTTATTGATGATCCGTCAACAGAACTTTATCCCACTCCTTTGGAAAGCAACGATGAAGATTTGACCATGGTCGGTAGAATCCGTGAGGATTACACCATTGCCAATGGGTTGAACCTCTGGTGTGTCTCCAACAATATCCGCAAAGGGGCTGCGCTGAATGCTGTACAGGTTGCAGAAACCTTGATCAAGAGGAATTTGGTATAATCTATGAAAGTCCAGGAAGCTGTCAGATCACATAACAAAGAGCTCATAGCTTTGCGAAGGGATTTCCATGCTCATCCTGAGTTGGGATTCCAGGAGTTCGGGACTTCCAAGAAGATTACGGAATACTTGAAGGGTTTGGGTTTGGATCCTCAAACCGTTACCAAGACAGGTGTGACGGCTCTTCTTAAAGGTAAGACCGACAATGGTCCCGTTCTGCTTATGAGGGCAGATATGGATGCTCTTCCAGTTGAAGAGCAAACAGGACTCCCTTTCACCTCCGAAGAAAAAGGTTTGATGCATGCATGTGGGCACGATGCCCACATGGCAATGATGTTAACCGCAGCGAAAATCCTTGTTTCAATGAAGGATTCTTTCGACGGTACCATTAAATTTGTATTCCAACCAAACGAGGAGATTGCCGGAGCTCAATCGATGATTGATGATGGTATCCTGGAGAATCCGAAAGTCGATGCGGCAATGGGGGTCCATATCTGGTCTCCATTGCCAAGTGGAACCTTGGGGGTAAAATCGGGAGCCGTAACATCCTCCATGGATGTGTTCAAAGTCGTTATCAAAGGACGAGGAGGACACACCGGTTACCCCGACAGTGCGGTTGATCCTGTAGTTTGTGCTTCTGCTGTCGTACAACAGGTACAGTCTATCCAGACACGCTTTATCAGTCCCATGAAACCGATTGCCCTTATGTTCGGTAGGATCAGTGGTGGAACAAAGAACAATATTATTCCCGATAGCGTTGAGCTCGAAGGTACGATTCGTTACTTGTTCGCCACTAAGCCAGGAAATTCTGACAATCCTACGGACAAGTTCAAGAAAATGGTAACTGACATCTGTAATTCATATGGATGTACATGTGAGTTCTATTTCGATCATGAAAACGACGCTGTGATAAATGATCCAACCATGACAGCTTTGGCATATGATGTAGCCAAGGACATAGTGGGTGAAGCGAATGTTGCTGAGCATGCTTCTATGGCTTGTGAAGATTTTGCTGCATTTGGAGAACATGTTCCTGCAGTATTCACCTTTATCGGTACAGCAAGCGAACAGGCGAAGAGTACCTATCCCCATCACAACCCTCGTTTCACGATTGATGAAGAGACTCTCCCGATTGGTGTTGAATTCCTCGTGGAATCCGCTTTGCGGTTCTTCAAGGGAAAGAAATAACAATCAACCGGTATGCTGTGGGTGGAGGCCGCAACATACACTCGAAACTAGCGATCATATGTGGATTAAATGCTCCACATGAGAAATTTTTCAGGAGGTTTATATGAAAAATCGTATCGTCCTTTTAGCGCTCATTATTGCGCTGATGATGCCTGCTGCAACTCTGTTTGCACAAGGTGGCGAGGAAGCTGCACCTGCTGCGGACCAGACATGGAACGTACGTATGCCGACCGCTGAGGTCGAAGGCGACCCGATGACCGTTTGGGCACGCGAATTCGCCGAGTACATGAAGGAAGAGACCGACGGTAAGTTTAATATCGAGGTTTTCCCCTATGGTACTCTTGGTGAGAACCGTGACATTAACGAGCTTGCTCAGCTTGGTGTCGTTGAATTCGTCTTCTCCGACTATGGTTGGATTAGTTCTTTTGTTCCCCAGGCCAACGTTCTTGCCTTGCACTACATCTGGCCCTATGAGAATCTTCCCGAAGTACTCGACTGGGTAGTTCGTAATGGCGAATCTTTCGAGCTGATGCGCGCAAAATTCGAGCAGAACGACTTGGTCCCATTCGGTATTTTCTTCGAAGGCTGGCAGTGGCTCACCAGTAAAAAACCCATCAACCAACTCTCTGACCTTCGTGGTTTGAAGACTCGTGTCATGGGTTCAGAAATGCTCACACGTGACTATCGTGCGTATGGAATCGTTCCTACTCCGATGGCATATGGTGAGATCTACAGCGCCTTGCAGACTGGTCTTATCGATGCACAGAGCCAGCCGATGTTCGCGAACTTCAGCATGGGCTTCTATGAGGTTGCTGATCATTTCGTTCAGCTGTGGGCAGAACCCTTCTTGGGTATCCCCGCAATCAACAAGGCATTCTTTGAATCCTTGCCGAAAGAGTATCAGGACCTTATGGTCAACTACTGGCTCGACAAGATCATCCCGAGTGCTGAGTGGGTAAACGCCAATAACGAACGCATGAGGAAAGAGATTGAGAAGTCTCGACCCGAGGTTACTTTCACTGAGTTGAATGATGACCAGATTGCCCAGTTGCGCTCAATTGCAGCTAAGGATGTCTATCCTAACTTCCCAGAAGTTGGTGGCGCAGGTTCCGCTGAGATTCTTGACGCTCTTCTCGCTGATATCGAGAAAGCCAAGGACGCTCTTGGAATGTAACCAAGTATACTTTGTCAATTCAGGTTTCCCGGGCTTCAGCCCGGGAGGCCATTGGCAATAGTCCCCCCATAAAGGTAAAAAACCATGAGTAAACCACAAACGGATACGCAAGGTGTCCAGAACCCGATAAAAAGACTTGGAAAGTATCTGTCTTTATTCATTGATAGGTTTGAAGTTACCATATTATCAGTGAGCACAGCCTTTCTTGCTGTCTTGCTCATTGTCAACGTTATTGCACGCAATTTGTCAAAGAGCATATATTTCGCAGAAGAGATTTCCAAGCTCTTCGTTATATTGATTACTTTCACCGGCACCAGTTTCGCCGCTAGAAAAGCTAGGCATATCCGGATGGGAGCGATATTGGAATTGTTGCCACCCAAAGTTGAGAAGGTGATCGTCATTCTTATTAGTATTATCAGTGCCATTGTCATGTTCACTCTTGCCTATCATGCTTTCAACTATATGAACAACCTCCGCATCCGCGGTACCAAGACTGAGGCTTTGGGTGCTCCCTACTGGTATTTTATAATCATAGCTCCTATAGCATTCTTCACTTCCGGAATCCAGTATGTCCGGACTGTATTCAAGAATTTCAAGGAGAAAGATGTATGGCTGTCTCCTGAGCAGCAAAGTGAATTTGAAGATGAAGTCACAATGATGGAAAACGTTATGGCTGAAACCGATATAGACTCATTGGAAATGAAGGAGAATAAGTAATGGGTACCGTAGGATTAGTAATGATAGCGATGTTACTGTTGGGTTTCCCATTCGTGATCACCCTCATAACACCGCTTATGGTTTATCTTGGCTTGGAAATGCCCTTGGTAAATCCGCAGGTTATCATCCAACAGATGATCAACGGATTTGCCGCTCCTTCATTGGTCACCGTACCGATGTTCATTTTGGCGGCAAATATCATGACATCCGGTAAGGCAGCAAATCGCTTGGTCAATATGATCAGGGTTTTCGTTGGTCATATACCGGGAGGTTTGGCAATAACCACCAATGCAAGTTGTACGTTGTTTGGTGCCGTATCAGGATCAACTCAGGCTACTGTTTCCGCAATCGGTGGAACCATGAGACCAATGTTGCTGAAGGCTGGTTATTCGAGTTCTTTCACATTGGCTCTTATTATCAATGCGAGTGATATTGCACTGTTGATCCCACCATCGATCGGGTTCATCGTCTATGGAGTAGTCACAGCAACCTCCATCGGTAAGTTGTTCCTTGCCGGTATAGGGCCTGGTGTGTTGATCTTTATCCTATTCTCGATCTATGTATTCTTCTATTCCAAGTTACGCAATATCGCTATCTTGGAGAAGGCGAGTTGGGCAGAGCGGAAACAGGCACTCAAGGAAGGTATTCCTGTCATGGGATTCCCGTTGATTGTTGTCGGTGGTATCTATGCTGGAATTTTCAGTCCAACCGAAGCAGCAGCTGCCGGTGTAGCCTATGGCTTAATACTGGAGACATTCCTGTATAAGACCATGACATGGAAGAAGCTGGTGCAGGTATTATTGGATGCTGGTATCGTAACAGGTGTCGTGTTCATTCTGGTAGGTTCCGGTCAGGTCTTCTCTTGGATGATCAGTTTCTTACGCATACCCCAACAGGTCATGCCTGCGATCATTGGAACGGATCCAACACAATTGCAGCTTATCATCGTAGTCGTCATAGCATACTTCGTTGCATGTATGTTCGTTGACCCGATTGTAGCAATTTATGTTCTGAGCCCGATTTTCCAACCGTACGTAGTGGCAACCGGAATCGACCCGGTCCTCTTGGGAACCTTGATCGTACTCCAGGCTGCTATCGGTTCGGCGACTCCGCCATTCGGGTGTGATATCTTTACCGCACAGTTGATCTTCAGAAGACCATATTTCGAGGTTATCAGGAAAATATTCCCCTTTATTGGAATCCTGATTCTCTCAACGGCATTGATTATCATCTTCCCACAGATTGCTCTATTCTTGCCTCAGACAGCAGGAATTTGATCGAAGGAATGGTGATATGAAGTATTTTGTTCGCCCGGGACAAGTAAGTTATGGAGAATCTATAGGAATATTATTATTGGAGAACTATGCTCCATTCATTCCGGGCGATACTGCCAATGCGACAACGTACGGATATCCAGTTCGATTCAGACGGGTTCCGGGGTTGTCCGTTGAGCGGATATTCAACCACGATGCGAGTATGTATGAAGCTTTAAAGGCTGCTGCAATGGAGCTGAAGCGGGAAGGAGTCCGAGCTATTACCGGAGATTGTGGATTTATGGCTCTTTTCCAACAACAGTTGGCGAAAGAGCTAGGTATACCAGTCTTCCTTTCGAGTCTCCTACAGCTTCCGTTTATGGGTCTTATTGTAGGTCCAAAAAAGCCTATCGGTGTTGTCACTGCCAACAAGACAGCGTTGATACCAGAGGTCTTTTCATGGGCTGGTGTTTCTGAGGAACTTCGTGACCGTTTAGTGGTGAAGGGACTTGAAGATGACCAACATTTCGTAGATGCAGTATTCACGGAAAACGGGATGCTCGATTCAGAAATTGTCGAATCAGCCGTCGTAAAGCGTGCTGTCGATATGCAGAAGGAGCATCACGATCTTGGAGCCATATTGCTTGAATGTAGTATGTTGCCACCATATGGGGCTGCTGTTGCGGAAGCTACTGGCTTGCCGGTGTTTGATTACGTAACAATGATCGATTACGTCCATGCAACCGTCGTGAAACGTCGATTCCATGGGCATATGTGAGAGATAGTAGGTAAATAAGAGGCGAGGAGGTTTTTGATGCCAGTATTTACAAGAGAAGAATATTTGGGTCGTATAGAAAAGACCAAACAGTTGATGCAGAAGAAGGGGATTGAACTCTTGGTAGTCAGTCATCCTGCTAACATGAACTATTTGACCGGATACGATGGTTGGAGTTTCTATGTACACCAATGTGTATTGGTTTCATTGGATAAAGAAGAGCCTCTGTGGATCGGTAGAGGAATGGATGCCAATGGTTGCAGAATCACCAGTTTTCTGAAGAATGAGAATATCTACGAGTATGCCGACAACTATGTCCAGTCCTTGGAACGCCATCCCATGCAGTATGTCGCCGATATCGTAAAGAAACACGGCTGGGACAAGAAGACTGTAGGTGTAGAAATGGATCAGTTCTATTTCACTGCACAGGCTTATGTTGAGTTGCAGAAAAGTCTTCCCAATGCAAAGTTCACTAACGGCAATGCTTTGGTTAACTGGGTCAGGGTCGTCAAATCTCCTGCAGAACTCGAGATGATGAAAAGAGCAGGGCAGATAGCGGTCAAAGTCATGGATGCAGCCAAGAAGCACATCCAAGTCGGAGTCCGTGAATGTGATGCTGCGTCCAAGATTGTCGAAGCTCAGTATGCTGGAACCAGCGAATATGGTGGAGACTATCCGGCCATTGTTCCTCTCATGATGGCTGGGGAAGCTACCAAGACTCCACACCTTACCTGGTCTGACAAGACTTTCAAGAGGGATGAGGCTGTACTTTTAGAGTTGACCGGTGCTTATAAACACTATCATGCTCCTATTGCCCGTACGATCTATTTGGGAGAGAATCCGCCCCAACTGATGAAAGATACGGCTGAGGTAGTCATGGATGGTCTTCAAAAGACGCTAGAATGGATCAAACCTGGAGTAACTGCTGAAGGAATTGAGGCGAAATGGAGAGATGCCATAAGCCATTCTAAGGTTGTCAAAGAATCACGGTTGGGTTATTCAATTGGTGTGAATTACCCACCAGACTGGGGTGAGCATACTATCAGCCTCAGACCAGGCGATAAGACGATAATCGAACCAAATATGGCACTGCACCTGATTCCTGGTATCTGGTATGACGATGTAGGTTTTGAGATTGATGCCTCCATCTATATTACCGAAAACGGGTATGAGTCGTTCTACGATTATCCTATCGATATCATCTTTAATAAATAACGTTATGAAGGATACGAATACGTTACCGACCATTGCAGATGTCTGGACCGCTGCCGGGAGAATCTACCCGGTGGTGTCCGAGACACCGGTAGTCGAGTCCCCGCAGGTCGCTAAGCTTGCGGGTTCTTCGTCTGTCTTGTTGAAATTGGAACTCATGCAGCCTACAGGATCATTCAAGGTTCGTGGTGCCACAAATACTATTCTCTCTCTCTCTGATGAGGAGAAGAAGCGGGGAGTGATTACCTTTTCTACAGGCAACCATGGCCGTGCGGTCTCTTATGTAGCACACCAGGTTGGCGTGAAAGCGGTTGTCTGTCTTTCAAAACGGGTCCCATCATATCGTGTTGAGGCGATTCGTGAATTGGGAGGCACTCCAGTGGTCTATGGGGCATCGCAGGATGAAGCCGAAGACCATTATCGGGAACTCAAGGAGAAGGAAGGCTATGTACCAGTCGTTCCTTTCGATGATCCAAGGGTCATTGCAGGGCAAGGGACTATAGTCTTGGAGCTGCTTCGGCAAAGACCCAATATTGATACCCTTTTGATTCCCCTGTCAGGAGGTGGTCTCCTTGCGGGAATGGCAATGACTGCTAAAGCATTGAAACCCTCGATTCGGGTGATTGGAGTCTCCATCGTCCGATCACCAGCGATGTTGGAGAGTCTCAAGATCGGTAAACCTGCCGATATCGAAGAGAAGGATACGCTTGCCGATTCCCTTTTGGGAGGTATCGGACGGGAAAATCACTATACGATGGAACTGGTGAGACAGTATGTCGATGAACATATCCTTGTCGATGAGGATGATATCGAGAAAGGAATGCGCTACCTGTTCACCAATCATGGTCTTGTTGCCGAAGGAGCTGCATCCGTAGGTATAGGAGCTCTTCTCTCTGGTAAGGTTGATGTCACTGGAGGGCATGTCGCCATGCCCTTGACTGGACGGAATGTCGATATGGAGAGATATCTCTCCATTATTCAAAAGTGAGGATATACATGAGTGATGGAATTCTAGTACTTTCTGAGCAGGAGTTGAGAAAGTTCGTAAGATTGGATAAAGAAGTTATCGAAAAAGTAGAATTGGGTTTTGCCGAATTGGCTGCAGGTAATGCCACCGTTCCACCTATTATGATGCTGCCTGTACCCGAGAAGAACGGTGAAGTCGATATAAAGAGTGCCTTTATTAAAGGATTGCCCAGTATGGCGATAAAGATCGCTTCAGGTTTTTTCCAGAATCCAGATATCGGACTACCCTCACAAAGTGGCCAAATGTTGGTAGTCAGCGCAGAGACTGGTTTCTTGGAGGGCGTTCTTCTCGATAATGGGTATCTAACCCAAGTCCGTACAGCAGCCGCAGGGGCAATAGCTGCCAAATATTTAGCGCCCGATGGGATCGATACTGTCGGAGTTGTTGGATGTGGAGTTCAGGCTCGTTACCAAATGGAAGCTCTCATGTTGGTGAAACCATATAAAAAGATCGTGATGTATAGTATTGATTCAGAAGAGCGGAAGCAGGATTTTATCAAAGACATGAAAAGTAGGTTGGATGTTGAGGTCGTTAGTGCTGCTTCTGGTGCAGAAATGGCTGCCCAATGTGGGATAATTGTAACCACCACACCCGCAAGAAAGGGATATTTTGAGGCTGATTGGGTTCACCCTGGTTTGCACATCACCTCAATGGGTAGTGATGCTGAAGATAAGCAGGAACTTAAAGGTGCCGTATTCGGGAAAGCAGATGTTATCGCTTGTGATCTTAAAGCCCAGAGCTTCCGTTTAGGTGAGTTGCGGGGAGCAAAGGAAGAGGGTTTTGTCGATGACAAGACTCAAGTATGGGAAATTGGCGAAATAATCAAAAGCGGAAAGTCGGCTAGAACCCGTGCGGATCAAGTTACTGTATGTGATCTCACCGGTGTAGGTGTACAAGACACCATGATTGCTCTCATGGCCTACGAGATCGCAAAAAGAGAGAAAGCCGGGATAACTGTCCCCCGCTGATATTGAGGAGTCAATGATGAAAAAACTGGTTTTTTCTACTGATGAATATAAGAGGCGCTTAGATTTGGTAAAGGAGCGAATGGACCATCGTGGTATAGAATTGCTTCTTGTTATGGATCCAAGTCATATGAGTTATCTCACTGGATTCGACGGATGGAGCTTTTATGTGCATCAGGGTTTGGTGATCGATCTCAAAGATCCTATGCCAATGTGGTTTGGGCGTGCTCAAGATTCAAATGCAGCTCGTATGACGACTTATTTACCTGATGACCATATTTTCGGTTATAAGGATGAATATGTTCAATCGCGATATATGCATACCATGGAATTTGTTGCAGGCCTCATGAAAGGTAAAGGGCATACCCTTGCTGTGGAAATGGATGGTTATTGGTTCAATGCTAAGATGTTGTTGACCTTGAACCGTGAACTTCCCGAGATGAAGATTGTGGATGCAGAGAACTTAGTCGGCTGGGTGAAGACCGTCAAGAGTGAGGCTGAGATCAACTACATTAGGGAGGCTGGAAAAATTACCGAAGCCGCAATGACCCTTGCTATAGATTCAATTGCACCTGGTGTATATGAAAAAGAGGTCGCAGCCTTGGTCTCCGCGCAACAGATACGGGGAACAGAAACCTATGGTGGAGACTCTCCCGCGATCTTCCCGATCATCCCGAGTGCTGAAAGGACATCGTCGGCTCACTTGACTTTCGATTCGGAAAGGAAGTATCAAAAAGGGGATGTTGTACTTTTAGAATTGGGATCGGCCAGACATCATTACCATGCCCCTCTTTCCCGAACTGTTTTCATAGGAGATCCACCCAAGGATTTACAGCATGTTTCTGATGTCGTAGTAAACGGTTTGCAGAAGACGCTTTCGGGAATTGGCCCGGGAATGCTTGCCGAAGAGGTTGAAGCCTTATGGCGTTCATGCCTAGTCGGTACAGGAGTGGAGAAGCCATCGAGGGTAGGGTATTCGTTTGGCTTAGCTTTCGTACCCGATTGGGGTGAGCATACCGTAAGTCTCCGGCCTGGAGATAAATCGGTTCTCAAACCGGGAATGACCATACACTTCATGCCGGGAATCTGGTTAGATACCTACGGCTTTGAGTGTAGCGAACCATTCTTGGTTACAGAGACAGGATGTGAAAAGATTATTGAGTATCCGGAGAAATTATTCATAAAATAGGCTATGGCAAAGAGGTGAACAATATGGCAAAGGGTAAAGAGATATGGGTAAGCAAATTTGGCGGGACATCGCTTGCGAATGCCAGTCAGATAGCAAAGGTCAAGGACATTGTATTTGCGGACGACAGAAGGAAGTTGGTTGTTGTCTCAGCTCCTGGAAAAGAGCATAAGGAAGATACGAAGGTGACCGATCTGTTGCTTACGTGCCATAAGCTGGTTGAACAGGGAAAATCCTATGACGAGCCTTTTGCCATTATTAGAAGAAGGATCAATGAGATAGCCTCAGCTTTGGGTGTTGGTCTCGATATGGACAAGGAGTTGGATGATATTTACGCACGGTTATCCCAAGAGAAAACTGCAGATTTCGCTGGAAGTCGAGGTGAATATCTAAATGCTCTGATGATCTCAGAATTCTTTGGCGCAACCTTTGTCGATGCAGGACAGATTATCCGACTTACCGAAGATGGCCGTGTTGATGAAGAAACCTATGAAATTGCCGAGAAAGTCCTTAAGACTATTGAGGGACGTATCGTTTTGCCAGGTTTCTATGGAACAGGACCTCATGGTGGTATCCAGACTTTCAGTAGAGGAGGGAGTGATATCACTGGAGCTATCGCTGCAAGATCCATTGGCGCAGATATCTATGAAAACTGGACTGATGTCTCGGGAATCTATATCGCTGATCCCCGGGTAGCTGAAAAGGCTGGTCCAGTCGCCAAGATCACCTACCGAGAAATTCGTGAATTAGCTACCATAGGTGCCAGTGTATTCCACGAGGATGCAATTGCCCCAGTACGTAAGGTCGGTATTCCTATTAATGTAAAGAATACTAATGATCCAAGTGCCCCTGGGACCATGATTACTTCTTCAAGGGATTCTAAGAAGGACCACTTGGTCGGAGTTTCGGGGAAGAAACCATATAGACGGCTCGTTGTTGAAAAATTCATGTTGGATCGCTATCCAGATGCGGCAAAAGCTATACATGGAATCATTGAGCAGGAAAAGCTTGTATGTGACGTGGTAGTCGATGCGTTCGATACGATTGTCATGTATCTTGCGACAGATATGGATGATGCAGGGGCGGATGAATTGGTTAAAAAAATCACAGAGACTGTCGATGTCGATATCTGTGACATGTCGGAGCCTTTAGTTCTTATTGGAGTTGTTGGAGAGGGAATGGATCTTGAGCCCACCTTAATGGAACGAATTGCGACAACCATTTCGACTCTCGGATTCCCATTGACTGTCGTCTCTGCAAGTTTGCCGATCAAGCGACTGTTTGCCGTACCGATCGATGCGTATGCCCCGGTATTGAATGCTATTGTGGATACCATAGTCTCCGACTGATACGTACTAAATAGCACACTATCAGCCGTCTCTCCTTGAGTGAAGACGGCTGTTTTACTGTACAACCGTACAAATATTGGCTATGATGACTGACGGAGGTAGCGTTATGGAACGTTTGGCAACAACATATCTCGGATTGGAACTGAAAAACCCGATAATCGTGGGGAGTTCTCCCCTTACATCATCTTTGGATAAATTAAAGAAATGCGAAGACGCTGGTGCCGGTGCAGTAGTGCTGAAATCCATCTTCGAAGAGCAGATCGATAACGATGCAGCTAAAATGATTAGTCAGACGGAGGGCTTTGTGGCTCATACCGATGGCCAGGACTTCATTGAAGAGGTATCTAGGAACTATTATATCGATGCTTACCTTTCTCTCGTTGAGCAGGCAACAGCTGCTCTTGATATTCCTGTGATTGCAAGTGTCAATTGTAGATCTCAAGGTACTTGGCTGGATTATGTCGAGCGGTTTGCCGAGGTCGGAGCAGATGCCTTTGAACTGAATTATTATATTCTTCCCTCCGATTTCGGACGCTCAGCTTCAGATATCGAGGATGAATATTTCGCTGTAGTCCAGGCTGCTAGAGAGCGATTCAAGTTACCTCTATCTGTTAAGATCAGTTCACAATTCACCGCATTGGCTAATGTCGTTAAGAAGTTTGACAAAATGGGTGTGGATGGATTGGTCTTATTCAACAAATTCTATCGACCCGACATCGATATCGAAAAATTGACGACCAAATCATCAATTGGCTTGAGCACACCCAGCGACTATGCACAAGCCCTCCAGTGGACAGCTTTGCTTTCTGCATATCTCAATTGTGATATCTGTGCATCCACGGGAATACATTCAGGCGATACGTTGATCAAGATGTTGCTCTCAGGAGCAAAAGCAGTACAAGTATGTTCCGCAGTGATGAAGAACGGACACAAGGTCATAGACGAGATGAATGGATCCCTTTTGGCTTGGATGGATCGTCATGAAGCGAAAGATTTTGTCGATTTCAGAGGCAAGCTGGCCCATAAGCGAATGGAAGACCCCTCCCAGTGGGAGCGTGCCCAATACATGAAGTCGCTGAATGTGGAGTTCTAATCATGGATAAATCCAAATACAAGGACATCGCCCCCTATGAGGGACAAGATGTCCTTGATGCTGTCGCCAGAATCAAAGCCTATCCAAAATTCCTGAGCAATATGGCAGAAGTCTTGTATGCGGGCAATATTATAAAGACCAAATGGAAGAGTCACCAGATGAAGGAGATGATTCCGCCACTGTTGGATCAGGTACGATCCTATGATGATTTCCAACGATTAATAACTGCTGGTGTGTTCCTTCCTACCATAGAGCGTAATTCCATGACCTCTTTTACCTATAGTGGACAGGAAAACCTAGATGATAAGACCCCCTATCTGTTCATTAGCAACCATAGGGACATCGTTCTCGATTGTGCTCTGTTGGACTATGCTCTGCTGAAGACCGAACTACCCATCTGCGAGATGGCAATCGGAGACAATCTGCTGGTAAACCAGTTCACCACCGATATGTTCAAATTGAACGGTGGGGTTACGGTCAAACGGAATCTTCCGATCAGAGAACAATACCATGAATCATTGCGGTTATCCCGCTACTTTGTTGAACTGATTACAGAGGCTAAGAAATCGATATGGGTAGCTCAAAAGAGTGGTCGCTCTAAGGATGGTATAGACAAGACCAATCCAGCGATCATTAAAATGCTCTATCTCTCCTTTAAGTCGTCTGGGATCAGCTTCTCTGAATTGATAAAGAAATGTCATATCGTACCGGTTGCGATTTCCTACCAGTACGATCCAAATGATATCAACAAGGGAAGGGAAGAGGTCTCCAAGAAACTGAATGGAACCTATACGAAGAAGCGGTACGAGGATTTGATCAATATGCTTCGGGGTTTACGGCGGTTTAAGGGAGACGTCCATCTCCATTTCGGAAAACCGTTGACTGGTACTTATGAGAATGCCACCGAGGTAGCTCATGAAGTCGATAGACAAATCCATCTCGGCTACAAGTTGTGGGATACAAACTATTTGGCCTATGACCTCCTGCAGGGACCAACGAGATTTACCGAGAAGTACGAATCATTGAATACGAAAAAATTCCTTGATCGCTATAAAGGTCTTTCTGAAGATTTGCGTCGAATAATCTTGCGTTCCTATGCGAATCCAGTAGTCATGCAATTGGAAGCCTTGGGTTGGTAGACCATGGGTGAGCGGAGACAAGGTTTTGGGAATGTTCTCTTACCAATCGGGTTGTCAATCATCCTGGTAGTCTCCCTAGTTGCTTGTTCACGCGAAAATGCCACAATCTCTTCCTTCGATGTGAAACCCCTTGTGTGTGCTACCTTTGGTGCCGAAGTAGGACCTACACTATCGGAGGGAGTGGTAGTAACTATCCAATCAGATTCATTCGAGAAGGATGCGATTTATGAGGTGGCTGTCATTTCACCCGATTCAACCTATCGATGGGAACGTTCGGTCCAACCTTTTCCCGTAGGGGATCTTTTATATATTGGAATGAATGATCTGTTACTCCCTCCTGATCTCAAGTTGCAGCAGGGCGTATGGAATGTGGAAGTCTTTTCACAAGATGGAAGTAGACTCAGTGAGGAGTTTGATTTTGTCCGTCCACAAACAGCCATGACAAAGGCACATTTAGCTGTATCTATTGTCGATGGAATGCAATGGTTGGTTCTTGATGATGCTCCCCAGCTCCGAGGACTAGGAACAGAAGATAATCCCCAGTGGTTGTACCGTTTCTACGATTCAGACGGGAATCTCCTAACTGTTTTGGAATCGACAGGAGACCAGATTCTGAGCCCTTTGTTCGTGGATATGACCCTCCAGAAAAGGACCCATCTGATAACCGCTATGCGATATGATGTGGAAAGCGGTGTTTATCTCATGGTTCGACAGTTCTTTACATAATACGTCCAACGGATCGCCATAACTGGTCTTTCGTAATTTCTACAACAAAGGTACGTCCATGTGGACAGACTGGATTTTCCAACTGGAAGACTTTTTGGATCAATGATTCGGCTGTTGTTGCATCTATCGCATCACCATCTTTTATTGCTGCATGGCAAGCAATCGTTGCGTACAGTTTCTTTTCTAATTCAGTCACATCTCCAGCAGATTGTGAGCTGATAAAGGACACTACATCCCGTTCTATCGATTTCCAAAGTGCCGGGATAGAATGCAATTCCCAAGAGAGATCGCCGATTCTCCTCAAATCCAACCCATATTCGGCATACCAATGGTGATGGTTCTGAAGAAATTCATCAACGGTTCTATCGACTTCAAAATCCAAAGGTACCATGAGTTTTTGGATACCTCCATCTTTCCGTATCTGATCATAAAGGATCCTCTCATGAGCTGCATGTTGATCAATCAGATAGAGTGAATCGCCTTTTTGCACAATCAGAAAGAGCTCGAAGGCTTGGCCTAGATAGGTAAAAGTTGAATTCTCCTCCTTCCTTTCTAGCGGGTTAGAATCAGAATCCACTTGTTTTGATACATCGGCTTCCTTATGCCCAGAGAGAACTTTCCGTGCCCGCTCAAGCCAATCCTGAGAATGGGTTTGGCTTTGCTGATTACGCGATGGCTCCCCGATTTTCCCACGGGGACTCGATGTATGGTCGGTTGAAGGCATATAAGGGGGGGGATCAAAATTTGCAAACTGTGGTTGCTGCTCTGAAGCGGTATGATCGAAATGCAAGCGGGGGAGCGATTTTGCCATTTGTTGACGGATCATGACCACTACTTGATGATGGATCTCCGCCTTATTACGTAGTTTGACTTCACGTTTGGCAGGGTGGATATTGAAATCAACCAACTCAGGGTCCACAGTCACAAAGAGGTAACAGTAGGGGAAAGCTCCTCCTGGAAGCATTTCTCCATATCCGTAGGTGATCGCTTGGACTAAGGCATATTCCTCTACAGGCCGCTGGTTGATATAGATTTTTATGTGAGAACGGTCGGTCCGATAACTTGCAGGGGTAGATGCTACTGCATAGAGACTGAACCTACTGGCAGTATCCGATAGCTCAGTAGTCTCAGAATGGATCAGGTGTTTGTCATGTACCAGAGCGTCCAACACTCTCTGTTTTGGTGTGGTGGCAGGAAGATCCAGTTTCAGACGATCGCCATCATACATCCTGAAGGTAATTTCGGGAAAGGCGATTGCTTTCTCAATAATGGTATTTCGGCACATGTTCGACTCTGTAGAAGGTCTTTTGAGAAACAGTTTTCTTGCTGGAATAGCTCCGAAAAGATGTTCCACATCGATCTTAGTTCCCTGCTGGGGACCCCCAGGAATCACTTCATGTTCAATTCCATTATCTACTACAATGGTAGCCCCTTCACTTTTCGAAGTAGTGCTTGCGATTGTAACTCTAGCACTTGCCGCGATGCTGTACAGCGCTTCCCCTCGGAACCCCATCGTCTCTAAGGTGTACAGATCTTCCAAGGTTGTTACCTTACTTGTCGTATGGGACCGACAACAGAGGGGAAGATCATCGGCTTCTATACCAACTCCATCGTCTATAACAGTAATTCTCTCAATTCCACCATCTATGACTTGGACGGTTATCATCTTTGCTTTTGCATCGACAGCGTTGTCTATCAACTCCCGAACAACCGATGAAGGTCGCTCGATAACTTCTCCTGCTGCTATACGCTGAGCTACCAGAGGGTCCAATACATGAATCTTTTGTACCTTGTTCATACCGTATCCTAACAAAAAAGGTCGTCCCCCACTAGAGGGACGACCCTGAAAGATTTTGCACTGTTTTAGAACAGATTGATGTCAACACCGAGAGTGAGAGCTGGAGAAGTGACTGACTCGTTCTGTAGGTTCCAGCTTCCAACAGGGGTGATGAAACTGGCAAGTGAAGAGAGCGTCGCCTTGAAGGTCATCGGTCCCTGTGTCACTGCTATACCAGCACTGATGGCACTAGTTTCATCAAACAAGAATGTCCTTGCCCTACTGAGGAGGCTACCGCTAGAACCGGATAAGACATCTTCGATTCCACCTAAGAATCCCCGTTTACCATATGCTAGCTCCAGATCGAACCAGGATAGGTCTAAAGTACTGCTGACGGTAAATAGATCATTATCCGTATCAGCTTGGAAGTCTGCTGATAGCGGCATGAGGTAAGAGGCTCCTAGTGCAAACTTATCTTTCTGCCAATCCATTTCTGCAGTAATCGTGAAGCTTCTTGGATCGTTTGCTGGATTCTCTACATCAAGAGCAGTAACCAATGAATTCTGTTCTCTCAAATACAGGGAGTTGAACATACCGTAAGAGATTCCTCCCTCCTGCATAGCAAGATCAATTCCCATGCCAAATGCACCGGCTTGCATATCAAGACCACCTGTAAACAGATAATTGTTGAACTTACCCAAGAAGGTGGAAGCCGAGGAGTCGAAGAAGTTCTGTACGAATCCAGTTCCTGCCTTGTATCCGAGCATAGTCGTGAATGAACCTTGAGCATCGAAAGAAAGGTTCTCGCCATGTACGATGGGAAGGTTGAGATCGAAAGATGGGAGTAGGGCTATCTGCTTATCACTATCGGTAAGTTTGGCAGAGCCTATCGCCGATAAGCCAAATTCAGCACCATAGGATTTAAATGGAGCTATACCAAAACGGACACCACCAAGTTGGAGCTCAGTGATATCATTCATAAATACATCGATATCGAAGGATTCGGTATCCAATTTTGCTTGTAACGCCAATGGGGTGTCTAAGCTGGAATCGGTCCTTGTTGTCACCTGTTTGACCAGCGGTCCCATGGAAGTCGAGATGTCTCTTCCGATGGCAAGATGGAATGTATCATCCTCTTCTCCTATGTTCACGTGGTCGATAAGTGATAGTGAATCGGTCAGGCTGTCGTACAATTTTCCGACTGTTGACGGATAGTCCTTTCCAAATCCAAACGGTGAATCATCGTGTGCATAGAGTTCAATATCGGAGAAGTCGATCGAGATTTGAGGTCCAATTCCAATGGAGAACGAATCATCCTTTGTATAGCTTATGATAGGCTTGATCGTTAGATAATGAGTATCGGAAGTATCACTGACGAAATTCCTCGTATATGCTGTTGAGATGGTTCCAGAGAAATTCGATTCATCGTCGAATACCGCTCCACCGATGGTTGGATCGGTAGCTTCACTAATTGCTTGTTTGCCAATGGTAACAGATGCTCCCAAATTGACCCTTGGAGTGTACGATCCACCAGGATTGTCAGGATTGGAAGGTACCATTGATAGATCACCGAATATACCGAACAATCCATTTGTGTAACGGAGGGCTACGTAGGGTTGAGAATTACGTTCAAGACCTTCATTCTCTGATTTAACCATTTCTATTGCAGCTGACGTAAAATTACCTGAGGTGAAGAGATTATCTATTGCGCTAAGAAGTCCAACTCTTCTGAAGCCTACCGCGCCTTGGAAGTTAGCGCCTGTATAGGTAGCTTCAATTGCAAAACGATCACCAGTTGTTTGAGTTCCATCAATTTTTACGATCTTTGAGAAATCTTGATCGATCGGAAGATACCAAGATGTCGTAAATCCCAAGTGTTCTCCGCGATATCCAAGTTCGGAACCGATCGTATAATATACTCCGGCAGAACTATCGAGCATACGGCTTCCCGAATAGGTAGTCTGGTTGAAGGATCCAAGCGATAACAATCCATCTGAGCTGTTTTGCACAGCACCGACAAATCGTGCATCCCATTTCAATGTATGTAGATCCACACCTCCTGCGAAGAGGAAGTTCGGCAGTTTTCCTGAAATTCCGCTACCGGAAGCATTATAAACCGTATCGAAAGAGAATGGATTCATTTCAACCTTGGTTGCGGCTGTTGCAAAAGCATCGAAACGCAATCGTCTTTCATTCTTGATTTTCCAAGTCAGGTCTAAAGCTGGATATGCATCGATGTTTCTTCCTCTATCGGCCGTAAGCATTGAAGAGAGAGCAAGATTGAAGTTGGGGGAGATATCAAAGGAGAGCCGTCCTCCACCTGTCTGTGAATCACCATCCAGCCATTTGGTCAGATACAGGTCGTCGGCAAATAATTCTATACCGAATCTACCGATTTCTGCCGAACTGTAGAGGCCGAGATGCTCTTCAAACGGCCCTGTAGCGACTCCAAGGTTATCTACAAGGATCCGATTCCCAAAAGCTATAGGTGTTGAATCATCAGCAACCAAGTAGAATGGATACTCTTTCTCTCCATATTTCACATAGTCTAGGAAACGCATCGCAGAACTGAGTGTCGTTGCAATTCCTTCTCCATCGATTATATTGGAAATCGTGTAGGTCGATGGAGAGAACGGACTACCATCGGTAAGGAAAAATGCCTGCAATCCCAATTCGAACGAATTCCGGTGGTAGAATGGATTTATTGATACACCCATCTTAGGTGTAGCGCTATTGGTAAAACCATCACGAGAAAGGGTGAATCTGGTAGTGACTCCCCAATCCACAGTCTCTTCAGCCGTTGTTGGAGATCCCGAAACGATTCCCAACGGTTCTTTGATGGTCAGGGCTTCATCCCCTTTTTTCACATCTTCCACTGGCTCCGTTATAGCGGTTTCAACCGGTTCTTCTTCAACAGAGACTTCCACCGATGGCGCTTTTGGTACAATAGTCTTTTCCAATGCTGCAAAACGCGCTTCTTGACTTGTAATGTACTGTTGGACTTCCCGGTTAGCGGGTACCGACTCTATTCCGAATTGTGCTGCCAATGTACTTGCTGTAGGATTATTCACATCCTCAACCGTTATGCGATTAGCATAGAGTGATTTGACTTCGTCACCCAATACGTGTGCGGCAACTATTCCAACACTGGACAATTCTCCACCTGCATTGACGATAAGTGTATCTCCGACTGTACGTCCACCGGCAGGAGTGCTTGCTATTTCTCCGTCGATTATGAGGTCGATCCCTTCCAATGCATTGGCAATATCAGAGCTGGTGATTCCCGAATTTTCGGCGATATTGCCCAAAAGGACAACTAAATCTGCTTTCTCAACGACTTCATCCAACAGTGTTTGGGCCTGATCAATGATGGTATCATTTAGGTACACAACACCGTCAATGGTTCTAGGAGGTACACTGATACCAATTACGCCAACAGAGAATTCATCGAAATCGTAAATTTCATATGGCGTGAACAATGCATTCCCTGTCTCATCGAAGACATTGGCAGCCAAGATGTCGAGATCCGAATATTCAGAGGCTAATCTTGCTGCTTCCTGCAAACGGTCTAGACCAAAGGCATAATCGGCTGCTCCTGGTGCAATTGCATCATAGCCAAGCATATCCAATAGAACTGCCACCGGTTCTCCTTCGAATGCATCGACGATGGGAGTACCACTTACCGTATTACCAGCATCGAGTACTAGGTGCTTGTCGGAGACTGACCTTCCCCAATCCAACAGGGTAGCAAGCCGTGCATAGCCGATGCCTTCACCAGAAAGTTGTCCGCTTGCATCATTAGTATGGACAATGTAGAAGTCAAAAGCCTCTTGAGGTACTTCAGAGGGTTGTGCTGAAGTATCTGTCTGGCTTTCGCTGTCTGTGGTTATGGATACTTTGAGAGATAGCCCTTCACTCGGCGCATCGGTTACAACAATTTCCTTCGCTTGCAACTCTTTCTCTCCCTCAATGGTGAGAGGAACTGTTACCGTTGCCTCGATTGGAGTGTCTTTTGGAGTGATTTTGGAAGATTCGACGGTAGGTACGGCTACCTCTTTCTCCACTTCAGGTTCCTCTGGAATCTGGGGAACATCGAACAGTGGAGCTGGTGCCTTAAATGTAATGCCATCCTCGACGGACGCACTGGGAAGAGTCTTTATCGAACCTTTGTTAGGATTGATTGAGAGCGTGTCATATGTTTGTTGAGAAATCTGCTTTGTATGTAGGAAAGGATCCGCAAGATTCATATATGTGTAGGGTGGGACATCTGAGATCTGGCGTGTTATGGCATTCATGACCTCGATTTCTCCACCAAGTGAGAATATCAGTTCGGCATAATCGGAAGAGACAAACATCTCCCCAGGTCCTTCAAGTTTATAGATTCCTACAGGGGTGGAGACTTCGAATGTACCGGAGAATGGTTTGTCTACCAAAAAAGAAGCCGAGCCTGCTACCAGATAGTAAGAGGGACTATCTACACGGGCTGAACCTATCGTAAGTATCGATTCCCTCTGAAGAACTATCGTAGTGTATCTACCTTTGATAGTAACCGGCTCTTGGCCAGATAGGATAATCCACCCTTTCTTCAATTCTGCTGGAGGATCGGTTTGTGGGACAAACACTCCCTTGTCGTTGAACTGGAAATAGTCGGAATCCATGCCGCTTGCGATATACAGATATGGGTTTCCACTTTCTCCAATGCCAGTGTTCGCTGCCGAAACAGGGGCCGCGACCATAAAGATCGCCATCAGTGTCAATATCACTCTTTTCACGTATGTCATCCTCTTCACTTTCATGTTTATACATTACTCCAAAACATGATTGACCGCAACTGTGTTTACTCGCTGCGATCCTCAGAAACGCTATTTTTGCGTGGTATGCGATAAGAGAAGGCATGAGAGTTATAGATATGTTCACGGGCATCCCTGTCCAGAAGGACCAATTCCTTGACTATAGGCTTCAGTCTTGAGCGGATGTTTGTCTGGTCATAGGGGCAGACCGGTTTTACCGATGGTAGTTGGTATACTTCACTCAGTCGACGAGTAGTGTGTTCATGTACTTCAATCATGGGACGAATGATATGCAACTTTCCTTGGAAGAATTCTTGTATTGGCAGCATGGTTGAGAATTTTGCCCTACTGGTTAAATTCAGCAAAGTCGTCTCTACCAAATCGTCCAGATGGTGTCCCATCGCGATGAGTGGATATCCATGTTCTGCAGCATAGTTAAAGAGAATTCTCCTGCGGTTACGCGAACAAAGGTAACAATTGAATTCACCTTTGAAACTCTGGGGATATTGTTCTTCTTCGAGTATGGTCAAAGGGATCCCTAGGGATGCGAAATATTCATGTAATCGCTCTTGTGCCATGGTGCCGATCGGATGTTCCTTCCAATCAATCATGACCGCTTTCATGCTATATGAGACCGGTAACCATTTCAGTCTCAGTGATAGGGCTAGTGCCAATGCTAGGGAATCCTTTCCCCCAGAGACACTGAGGAGGACCGAATCATCGGCTTTTATCATTTCGTGTCTATTAATGGCTTTGCCGGTAAGTTTGATGAATCGCATCACCCAAGGTGGGATGTCCCCTGATATCAATTCTTTCCAATGGTGGATTTCTTCAGTTACGTCATGCTTCATAGTGTGTGATAAGTCCTATAAATATTTGATGAGCAAGGGATCTATCGATCCCTCCTGGAGTATATAGTTGGATTTTTCTAAGACTCGCAGTGAATGTTTTAACGACATCTCTGGTAAAGAGTTCATCCACTTGAGAGAAGGGAAGGACCGAACCATCTTCTCGGAGAATCGGGATATCAGATTCGAAGGAGACGTCCTCTGGGATGTCTATAATGATTTCATGGGGCTTGAGCGAGCGGTAGTGCTTACGTAAATCATTGAAGATAGCCATTTCCAGATTCTCCCTGAATTGCTTGTCTCCATAAAGTTTCTGGTGGAACAGAGTGTTTTGGAATGGGATGGCTGCTTGTTGGACTAAAAGACGGTTGTCCCTGACAGCGTTAAATAGTTCTCCGCTTGCTGTATCATGGTACGGCTGAAACAGTAAAGCAAAGGATTCGTCATCCTGTCCATAGAGCTCTTTTTCAGTCACCAAATCCTCTGCAAGAGCAAGTTGGACTGCTTTTTTGATCATTGCCGTTGCCCCTCGTGTCCCATGGTGCCAATAGACATTCCTATACATGGAATACTTTGCAAACAACAGGTGTTCGACCGATCCGATGGCTTCTATCGGCATACCAATCGGCAGTCCCTCTTTTACGATGCTGAGGTGTCTGATGATATACGAGGCATCTTGGATTCCGTAGGGGATTCCACAGAAAAGAGCGTCACGACTGAGATAGTCCAATTTGTCTGGATCAAGTGTCCCACTCAAGATTGTCCTGAGGAAACCAACCTCACTATCCTCTGAAGGACGGCTCGTATCAATTATCTTGCAAACCGTCTCTACCGATGTGCCAATCTGGTTTTCTATGATATCCCGTAGCTCATTGTCATTCTCTATGATAAGGGCACCAAGGGCTTCATGTTCTTTACTCACCATATCTTTCAACGCGTGTGCATAGGGAAAGTGACCCATATCATGTAACATCGCGCTGGTTAAGAGTGCGCGTATTCCCTCTTCAGAAATAGCGGGAGCAATAGTACCTTGACGGATCTGGTTCAGCAAAGAGAGTATGATGAGACGGGTTGCGTGGAAGACACCCAGACTATGGTCCAGTCGGGTATGCACTGCACCCGGATAGACCAAATAGGCTGGACCCAATTGCTTGATCCTATTCAATTTTTGCATGGATCGGCTGGTGAAGAGGCTCTTGAATCCCTTCGAGAGAGGAATATCGCGCCATAATGGATCACGGACCGTCTCATTGAAATCGGCGGTAAGGTGGGCTATTTGTCTGAGTGTAATATCGGTGATCATCGATGCCATCGTATAGAAACCATCGCCAGATGTCCAGCCACTATTTGACTTCCTCCTCGGTTTGGGTACATCATGGGATATGGTCGGTTTACAGAGGTCTATCTTCATCCTCTTTCTCATCGGATTATCCACTGTTTCTCTCGGTGGGGCTGCCACTGTCTATGAGGGTGTTCTTGGTCTCGATGGACAAGGAACCTTTCCTTTGGATTCACCAATAGGATACATGGAGGATCCTAGCCAACCTTCCCATCCTGCGATTTCATCTGCCTATATAGCGATGAATGACTTCTATCGTCCAGACTGGTTCAAACGATATGTCCATCCATCAGCGGTATTCGCATTGAATAAGCTACATGGGAAACGATTGTCACTTACCCTGCCAGCAACCATTGCTTTCGGAAAAGCCAAAGTCCATTCCGATCAGGTATTCCTACCGACGTTGATCTATCGGACTGGGGGAGAGTTCGAGGTTTGGGATTTATTTCTCACTCAGGATAGTGATGGGAACTGGCTTATACACTCGATCACGTTACCGTGATTTCCAAACGAAGCGAGGGCAGCGAGGCCACAACGTGGATCACATTTCCAAGCGAAGTGAGAGTAGCGGGGCCACA
>NZ_JBMDYO010000006.1:0-20412 GCF_049310885.1 Pleomorphochaeta sp. DL1XJH-081 | reverse complement strand
ATTACCGAACGAGCGCAGGAAACAAAAGCTTGCTTGTATTACCGAACGAGCGCAGGAAACAAAAGCTTGCTTGTATTACCGAGCGAGCGCAGGAAACGAAAGGACGCTTACATGCCTTGCATTTTCTGTACGGAAGACTCTTGACAGTGTCGCATTTCGTCGGTATAGTTGCGCCTGTCGTGTTCGACGACGCAAACTATGGCGGCGTAGCTCAGTTGGTAGAGCAAACGGCTCATATCCGTTCGGTCAGGGGTCCGAGTCCCTTCGCCGCTATTAAACGCTTCTCTTTCCCACGTCTTAATCGATACGGGGTGAGGGAGGCGTTTTTGTTTTCAGGAGACCCCTTGGACAGCTTGTCCGACTATCCTGTTCCTTCCTTGGGACTTCGCCACATACAGGAGTTTATCCGCTTCTTCAATGAGGTTTTCAACATTCTGATTCAGATAGCGGGCGACTCCTCCGCTGATGGTGACGCACACTGAATCGGCGAGTTCCAACTGCTCAATATGTCTTCGCATCCTATCGGCTATGAGGACAGACTGTTGATGGTCTGCTCCATAGAAAATTGCGATAAACTCTTCTCCACCATAGCGGCCGACCACATCCAACCCCCTGCTTTCGGTCTTGAAAACATTTGCTACTTTCTGCAGGACATAATCACCATAAAGATGGCCTTTCGAATCGTTGATTCGTTTGAAATGATCGATATCAAACATGCAAATTGAAAGCGGTTGGTCTTGAGCTTTAGACAGTTCCATCCTGTTGCGTAATGATTTTAAAGCCGCCTGTTTGTTAGGTAATCCGGTAAGGCTATCGGTTGTTGCCTCCAAGCGAAGATGGGCATTTTCTTCCTCCAGTGACAACTCTTTCTGCTTACTCTCGGTGATATCAAAGACAATACCGACAATAAGAACTGGTTTACCATCGGTGTCCCATTGGGTGATTTTTCCACGATCGTAGAACCATTTGTATGAACCACTCTTAGTCTGGATCCGATACGAACATTCATAGACGGGCTTGATATTGGCGATATGGTCCCTCATTGATTGCATCATCGCCCCATAATCGTCGGGGTGGACTTTCTCGGTGAAGAACTGGTAAGGAACCGACTCTGGGATTTCCGATGCTTCATATCCCAAGGTGGTTACCTTGAGCTGATCGAATACGACGGTGTTCATCTCTAAGTTGAAATACCAATGCCCCAAGTTTCCTGACCAGGCGTAATCGAGAACCGTCTCCTGGTGTTGCATCTCCAATAGTTCATCATTGAGTCGTTTCAACTCATTGACCCGTCTTTTCAATTCTTTACAAGGATCCGTGTGATCGTCTTCCATACAACCTACTCTCGGGCATACATGGGATCCCGTCAAGTTATTTCACATTGATTTTCATATTGGAACACTTGTGTGAACGTGTAACTCAACTTTACCATCATCAAATATTCCGCTACAGTGGTGGTATGACAGGATTTTTCATTAAGAAGGCGTTTTTCGATGGCTGGGATAATCTGATCTCTCTTGTAGTACTCAATCTTGGGTATCTTATAGTCATATTGACCCTCTATGGAGCATTGGAATTGTTTTCGGTCTCTGTTGTCGGAGGAATAGCGATGGCAGGATTGGCCTTAGTGCTTCATTCTTTCTATAGCGGAGCTCTCTCTTCACAAACGAAGGAATTTGCATATTACAGCCGTCCTGGGTTTAACGATTTCAAACGATCCTTTGCCCTCATCTGGCGTCACGCTTTACTACATGTCTTCATTAACCTATTCCTTGTAACCGTAATATTTTTTATCATCCCGTTCTATCTTTCCTATGATTCCATGTTCGCCTTTGTTATTGCGGTAGTGGTGTTCTGGATAGCTTTAGCCTTACTCTTGGCTATGATGTTTTATTATCCGCTTGCTATACAAATGCCGGAGGACAAACCACTGAAGACTTTGAAAAAGTCGTTAGTGATCGTGGCAGACAATTTAGCGTTCTCCCTGTTTTTCGGTGTCTACCACATATTCAATATGATCCTTACGATCTTGTTCGCCACGATAATACCTGGCGTCGCGGGAATACAACTCTCACGACAAGTCGCCATAAAACTGTTGCTTATGAAATATGATTATCTGGAAGCGGATGGCTCTGCCGATAGAAAACATATCCCTTGGGAAGAACTTCTATTCGATGAACAGGAGAAGGTAGGAAAGCGTACATTCAAGGGAATGATTTTCCCATGGAAGGATTGATATGGCACGAGAAGTGGAGTGTAAGATCCACATACCGGAGTATCGCTTAACCGCACTAACCGATGTGATCGACAAAGCGTTTCCCGCTATAGTGAAACAGGTTGTCGATAAGCGGGATGTCTACTATAGTCGTGATGGCTTTACAGCTGATTTTCGGATCAGGCAGGAAAATTCCATTCTTGTTTTGACCCGAAAACAAAAAGAACATCGTAATGACAGAGTTGAAGTGAATGATGAAATCGAGTTCACAGTGCCGAGGAAAGAGAGCGGAGCTCTGCATGCTTTTTTCGGATCACTTGGCTATGTTCCTCTCATAGAGAAGGGGAAGCAGGGAAATCTTTGGAAAGATGGTGGACTTTCGATAGAGTTGGTCCATGTAGATGGTTTGGGGTATTATCTTGAGATGGAACGCCTTTTGGAGGATTCGGCTACAGACGAACAGGTCCAAAGTGCACTTGAAGAATTGTCTGATTTACGCACCCGGTTGGGTGTCGCTGACTATCCGTTGGAGGGTAGATACTATCTTGAGATGCTACAAGAACAAAATTCATAGAGAGGATGTCACATGGAATTTCGCGCCAGTCATATTCTAGTAAAAGATAGGAAACTTGCTGAGGAACTGCTCAAGAGGATTAAGGGTGGGGCTAACTTCTCAGCTCTCGCTCGTGATTTCTCCACCTGTCCGAGTAAAAGCAAAGGCGGTGACTTAGGGTGGTTCGGTGAAGGAGCGATGGTTCCAGCTTTCGAACAGGCTGTGAAAAGGCTCTCTTCTGGGGGAATCAGTCCAGTCGTCCCAACCCAGTTTGGGTTCCATATAATTAAAAAGACCGGGTCCCGTTAGGACTCGCTTACCAGAGAGGATGAATGAGCGGCCGTCCAGAGGACTCGTTCGGGACGATATCTACCTCTATTTTATAGACCGATTCTATCCTCTCTTTGGTCAAGACTTCACCTACATTTCCCTCAGCTACGATTATTCCGCTTCTCATCATAATCACTAGGTCACTGTAAGCACTTACTGCATTTAAGTCGTGTAGGATGCATACCACTGTAGCAATCTTTTGTTCAACGAGTGAACGCAACAACCGTAGGATTTCCCGTTGGTTGTGGATATCAAGATGACTCACCGGTTCATCAAGGAAAATTACCTTTGCCTGTTGGGCTAATGCCCGAGCAATGAGCATCCGCTGATACTCCCCTCCGGAAAGTTCGGTAGCTAACCTATTGGCTAGATGACGCATTTCCATGGCATCCAAAGATTGGTCGATTAAGAGTTGGTCTTCCGCCGTCAATACAGCGAGTCTTCCTCCGTGGGCATACCTACCCATGGCCACACATTCAGAAACTGTGAAATCGTATTCCAATCGACTGGATTGGGGAACATAACTTGCTTTCCTTGCCATCTCTCGTTGGTTGTATGCCCTGATATCCTTTCCAAAGAGATCCACATTGCCTGTATGCGATTCAAGGATACCCAGCAGATGTCTCAGAAGGGTCGTCTTGCCAGATCCATTCGGACCTATGATCGAGATGAAAGAATCGATTGGCAAATCGGTATGGAGATTCCTGAATAGGACTTTACTTCTGTATGACCATTGGAGATTTCTGACCGATGCAGCATTAGGTTTCTTCACGATTGTCTCCTCTTGGAATTTACCAGTAGGATGATGAACAAGGGGGCTCCGGCTATTGCGGTTATTACTCCCACAGGAAGTTCAGACGCTCCCAACACGGTTCTCGCAACTGTATCGGCTCCAACCATCATGAGAGCTCCTCCTAAGATCGAGAAGGGGAGCAAAGATCGGTGACGTGGTCCGGTAACCAATCTCATGATATGTGGTACCATCAGCCCAACGAAACCTATCGTACCACAGAAGGCCACGGTGACCGCTGTTGCCAGTGTTGAAGAGAAGAGGAGGACCATCCTGACAACTTTTACAGAGACTCCGATACTATGAGCGGAAGCTTCGTCCAGTAGGAGGATGTCCAACTCCCGGGTAAGAAAAGCTATAGGGAGCATGCCTAGAGTTCCTATGGAGAGCATAATGGAGAGCTTGTTCCAGGATGAAGAACCAAAGCTTCCCATGGTCCACTGCATGATGTTCTGCAATTGTGCGCGATTTAAATACATGAAAAGCGTCATAAGCGCCGATAGGAGGAAGTTCAACGCAATTCCTGTTAAAAGTAGGGTAGTTGGCGACCTTCGTACCCCGCCAGAGAGTAGGAGGATGAACAAGGCCGTTCCAGCAGCTCCCAAGAATGCCACAAGTGGAACCTGCCATATTCCAGTAGCACCTCCGACAAATCCAAGAAATGCTGCGAGCGATACGCCAAATGCAGCGCCGCTGGAGATTCCCAATACATAAGGGTCAGCCATGGGATTACGGAAAAGAGCTTGGTATACCATACCTGACACAGAAAGGATAATCCCAGCGACCAATGATGTGAGGATACGTGGAAGACGGAGTGTCCACACGATTCGATGTTGGGCTGTTGTGAAATTTGCCGATTGGTCCACAGAAGGACCGGATAACAGAATATCATCGATAACCGTCAAAGGTATACCTGCTGGACCCAAAGTCAGCGCAAGACCAGTAACTGCAACGAGTGAGATTACCAAGGCTATACCGATGATCGGTAAAAATGTGGGACGTATCACCGCTTACCTCGAGAGTCGATCGATTTCTGTTGCGAGAATCGATACAGCTTGAGCGCTACGGGGACCCTGCCTCTCTATGATGTTGTTGTCAATATTGATGATTTTCCCCTTTTTTACAGCTGAGAGGGAAGCATACGAGGGATGATTTACGAATTGCTCATACGTCTGTTCAAAGGTACTTCCCCATAACGGGGGTAAGATAATGATGTCGGGATCTTTTGCATGTAACAACTCCAGCTGGTAGCTCCAGTTGACTGCCTCGGATGCAATGTTCTCACCGCCAGCGAGGGTGATGATATCATGGATGAACGTATCTCCTGTAGCAGTGAAATCACCCCATTCTCCAAACCCAGCGACATAATAGACACTGGGATTGTCTTTCAATTCTGAAACATTGATTTTTTCAATTTCAGATCGCATGTCCTTGACTATCTGGGCTGCTACCTTGGCGGTTCCTGTTACTTCGCCCACCTGTTCGATAATCCTATAGGTTCCCTCCATGGTTTGTGGTTCATCTATGAACGCTACTGGGATTCCAGTCATTTCTATCGCTTCTATGGTCTGTAGTTGACCTAAATTGCTGATAATTACGAGGTCAGGATCGGTAGAGACGATCTTTTCCACACTTGGAGAGAGTAGGTCTCCCATCGGTTCAATGGATTGGGCTTCATGAGGATAGTCGCAATAGTCGGTTCTTCCTACCATGTGATCCCCCAGTCCCAAGGAAAAAAGCGTTTCTGTAATATTTGGACTCAGTGAGACGATCTTCTGTGGGATCTCTTCAAGTGAAATGGTCACTCCACGTGAATCTACAATCGATATGGCATATTCTCCATGTGACTGCGACTCTCCCAATCCATTTGCCGAAAGGGGAATGATAATGAGTAACATCATCGAAATCAGAGAAATCAAGCGTGTTCGGTAATTTTCCATACCCAAACTCCTAAGTAAGTGATGGGTATGAGTCTGCACACCCGACCTATGCACCGTAGGTCCGATCAAGAGATCGACAGGTTCACATGCGGCAGGTCTCCTGACTTGGAGGAATACGTAACGGCTCCTTCCCGGAATTACTCCAGTGGTTGTCCAATGACAGCCGTTCTTACCTCATTACAGTGGCGGGACCGTACGGGACTTGCACCCGTTTCCCTCTTAGCGAATGGCTTGGAACCATCCGAACCGCTTGTCCGATCATGTTATGCTTACCGTGGGGATACTGTCAAGTTCAAACCCCACTATAGGCTAGGAAACCATCATCGATCTACTTTTCTCTCCTATGCGAGCACTGACGCTTGCGACTCAGCTTGTACCGCCAATTCAATCGCCCGGAACACCAATTGCTGATCCATTGCTGTTTCGGTACGATCGAGACAATCTCGTATGAACCGACCAAAGAACGGATATCCTGATTTGCCAGCTACACATTCATGGTGTTCACCCTCATGGTTTACTAGATAGACATGGTCTCCCTCCTGGTCCCTGGCGATATCGATATACTTACGTAACTCAATATATCCATCGGTTCCTAAGATTATCGTACGCCCATCTCCCCAGGTTCCCAAACCATCGGGAGTGAACCAATCTACGCGGAAATAACCCGAACACCCCGTATCAGTAGTAAGTGTAGTTTCGCCGAAATCGTAGAAAGACGGGTACTGGTGATGGTTGAAATTGGCTATCTTACTACTGGTGATAGTAGCATCTTTGGATCCGCTGAACGCAAGAATCTGTTCAATTTGATGGCATCCAATATCCACGAGGATTCCGCCATACATCTTCTTCTCGAAGAACCATTGTGGCCTGGTATGGGTCGCAGCACGATGAGGACCCCATCCCATTACTTGGACCACTTTTCCTACCGCCCCCTGACTTATGAGTTCCATCGCTCGGGTTGCAGCCTCAACATGCAATCGCTCACTATAGTAGACACCGAATTTTCTTCCAGTCTCCGCTACTGTCTTGCGAGCTTGTGCTATCTGTTCTTTTGTGATGCAAGGCGGTTTGTCAGCAAAGAAATCCTTTCCATGAAGCATTACCGAGATTCCTAACGGTGTACGTTCTACAGGTACCGATGCACTGGCAACCAATTTGATATCGGGGTGTTCTAATATCGCCTTCGGGTCTTTGCAAATGGTGACATGAGGGAATTGGGAAGAAAACTTTGACATTGCTTCGGGATTCTTATCATAAACGAATGCAATCTGGGCTCCACTTTCCTCAAGACCATTACACATGCCATAGATATGTCCATGATCTAATCCAATAACACCAACTTTGAATTCTCCTGGCTTACACACCGGAAAGGCCTTTCCTTTCGGGGCATAATTTTGTCCATCTGCTTTCTGTTGCATCCCGGAATCCTCCTCAACCAAAGATAAGATTTGTGATCCCTGTGGCGATCGAAAGAAACAAATATAGCTACTCGATCCATAGGGATTTTAGGGGCAAGAATTGACTCTATTTCGCATCCTTACCCAAGGTTATTTCACTTGTAGAGAAATTTTCAATACTCCGCTTCTTCTCATGGAATCTCGGCATAGTGGCAATGAGACCTCCTCGGGTATACAATGGATCATCTTTAGCCAATGGTAGGGTGACCGTCTGCTTCGATTGTGAAGATTTATAGATTGCCATGATCAACTCAATAGTATTCCTGCCTTGTTTTCCATCTATCAGTAACGGGTGTTTTCCTTCCAATGCTTCAATGAAGTCTTTCACCTGCCCTGCATGTCTCTCAGGAGAGATTTCGGGAAGATTGTTGTAGTAGGAATCCATTTCTTTTGCGGTTTGGGTATCATCTTCTGGGAATCCATTTTCCAATGCTTTAGAAGCTGCGATTTTCCATGGTGCCGAGAATCTTGCTTTTTCAGTTTGGAAAACTAACTGCTGTCCTTCGTCATGGGCAACGATAGAGGCTGTCATTTGGGCGAGCATGCCTGGATATTTCATTATTGCAATTGCAAGATCCTCACATTCCGAGTTGTCATGGCCTACATTTGTCATGACAGCAGTAATCTCCTGTGGCATTCCCACCATCCATTGTAATAGATCCAGTTGATGTACTGCATGGCTCGTTGTACAACCACCACATTCCTTCTCCCACGTACCTCTCCACCAAAGGTCATAGTAGTTTTGACCTCTCCACCACAACGAGTCTACTGTAGCGTGCAGAACGCTACCGCCAATACCTTCGCTAATCATATGTTTCAATCTCATCATCGATGTCCTGAATCTATTTTGTGCGATAGGTGAGAGAAGAACACGATTCCTTTCGGAGGCCTCGATCATCGCATCACATTCGGCAAGGGATGGAGCCATAGGCTTTTCGACCAAGACATGTTTTTTTGCATCCATTGCAGCTATGGAGACTTCTGCATGTACACTAGGGGGAAGACAAATAGAGACGATGTCGATGTCCGTACGTTCGAGCATCTGATGGTAATCCTCGAAAATATCAACGTTAATTTCCATCTCCTCCGCCAATGCCTTCGCTTTTTGGGGGTAGATATCACATAATGCTTTGATTTCGCAGTCCTCTGGGAATTGATTGTATGCGGCGATATGTGATCTTGCGATTGCACCTGTCCCTATTATTGCTACACCATGTTTCATGAGCGACTCCTTTCCTGCCAAATTTCCCTCTATTCTACCAAAGCCATCATATATAATGCAAACACTGTTTTTTTTTGATTGAAGTAGGGCAAAGATATTCTTTCATAGCGTCTTGACGAAACTGATGCTACAATATTCCCAAGGAGTTCAGAACATGGATCTTTCGGAGAGTTTTGCACAATTGTGCCATGCAGCCAAATCTGCAAGTGAAAAAGAAATCCTCGAGACATTACTGGTCAAGATTAGGGATGTGGACGAGTCGGATGCGGATGGCCACAGTCCATTATGGTATGCTGCGGTACGTAATCCACATATTGCAATAATCGAGGTTCTGGCTATGGCAGGCGCAGAAGTCAATTTTACCATCGTAAGCGAAGCCGCTATTAATAATCCGAACCCTGAAGTCGCTATATACCTTTTTTCCCACTTGAAGGCCGTTACGGAGAGGGAACTGGATCTTCTGTTTCTTCTATGTGCTGCTTCGAATGCTACAGACGAATTAATCCATTTCTTTGTCTCGAAGGGAGCCAATCCCAATACCACCATGCCTATGGATCTCTACCTAGAACCACGGGATGATGCAGATGACATAGACTATGATGAGTTATGGAATAGCGATGATCAAGCGGTTGAGCAAAATGCCCTAGTAGTAGCTATGTATGAGAATCCGGAACCGGTTCCCATGTTGGAGACACTATTGAGTCTTGGCGTAGACCCAAACGCAGTCGACTCGGAGGGATATCCTGTACTCGTCCATGCACTCGACAATGTGGATCTTGTCAAGGTATTGCTGAAGGGTGGAGCCAAGGCGAATGTAGTGGATTCTCAGGGGATGACACCACTTATGCATGCATGCGCTGCGGATAATTCACAAGTAGCATTGCTGTTGCTCGACTATGTAGACGATATTAACCGAAAATCTTTCACCGGCGAAACCGTATTACACTATGCCCTTGGCTGTCATCTCACCGATAACATTGAAGTTGTGTCCGCGATATTGGAAGCTGGTTGCGATGTGAACGAACCGGATGCAGATGGATTGTTTCCTCTCGATATTGCCCGTTTCAACTATTGTTCGGAAGAGATTGTAGAAATATTGATAGCAGCAGGAGCCCATATGAGCGACATTTCTTGACGTTCGTTTGACAATCTTCTAGGATTGCTCCATGCAAAATATGCTGACAGTTTATACAGATGGTGGTTGTTCTGGAAATCCCGGTCCTGGAGGCTGGGCTTTTGTTGTATTTGAAGGTGAGAAAGAATTGGCTGCGGAAAGTGGTGGGGAGCGCCAGACTACGAACAATCGAATGGAATTGTCGGCAGTGATCCAGGCTCTCACTTATATACTTGCGCTAAAGAGACCGATCTCCTCTGTCCAAGTGAATACCGACTCCCAATATGTCAAGAATGGTATAACCCAATGGATACACAACTGGAAGCGCAATGGGTGGCGGACAGCTGCGAAAGCTCCAGTGAAGAATAAGGAATATTGGATCCAGCTCGACGGACTTGCATCCAAACTTCCTATCGAATGGAAATGGGTAAAAGGTCATGCCGGTATTGAACTGAACGAACGCTGCGATGCTCTCGTCCGAAAAGAGATGGATACCTTGCTGGAAAGCTGAAAACGTCCTCAAATCTGAAGCGGATCTCCTGTCATCTACGTTCTCTAAGAGAATGGAGGTGTTTTCATGCGTCTACATAGCTTTGTGAGTAGAGGATTTTCGGGTGATTGTATAACCGTGGAGGCAGATCTGAGGAAAGGGTTTCCTGGGTTCGATCTCGTAGGCTTACCAGATAGTGCTATCAGGGAATCGCGGGAACGGGTTCGGAGCGCATTGCGTAATTCGGGGATACCCATCCCAAGGAAACGAGTATTGATCAATCTTGCACCTGCCAGCATGCATAAGGCAGGTTCCCAATTAGACCTTGCGATAGCTCTTGTAATTGCATTGTCACAAAAAATCTCTGATGGTGAAATCCAGATTGCCAATGATCTCCCTGTCATGGTGGTCGGTGAATTAGCACTCGATGGGACTGTCATCGCAATTCAGAATGTTCAAGGGGCATTGGCTGCGGCCAAACAAAAAGGGTGTCTGGCGACCATCGCACCTGTCCAAGATGGTCTTTTACCGTCTGATACGCTCATGTTAGTCACCTCTCTCTCCGATGCGGTGAAAAAAGTACAGCAACATCTTTTGGGCGATGATTTTCGCAAGTTGAGAGCAGGAGAAATTCAAATATCCCACGTTATCGACAAACTTCCTTTTGCCGATGTGGAAGGGCTGGAAAGTGTCCGAAGAGCCTTGGAAGTTGCAGCTGCTGGTGGGCATCATGTCCTCCTATTCGGATCTCCTGGTGCTGGTAAGACGCTTTGTGCGACCTCCTTCTCTAGTCTGCTCCCCCCTGCCCAAGAACTTCTTTATGAAGAAATGGCACGTATACGTTCTGCCTTAGGGAGTCTTGATCCATTAATCAGGGGGGAAAGACCCGCTTGCATCCTGCCCCAAGTTAGTTTGAAGGAAGATTTCTCGTTTTATGCGGCAAGAAGCCATGGGGGAGTTATGATAGTAGATGAAATTTCAACATTCCCGAAAAGTATTTTGGAGCAATTACGTGAAGTGTACGATAGGAGGCGGGTGTATTTGAAAATGGACAAAAGGATCTCCGAATTTCCTGCCCGATTCCAAATAATTGCAACCATGAATGCCTGTCCATGCGGAGAGTTGGGTATTGAGGATGGGAGATGCTCCTGTTCCCAGGTTACGATTATGCGATATTGGAAGAAATTGGGCTCAGGCTTGTTGGACAGGTTCGATATTCGAATCCCTGTTGATCCACAACAAGAATCGGAAATTGTATCGTTTCCTTTCGATTTGGAATGTGCCTTCGATCGACAGAAATTCCGTTTTAGCAATGAAGATTTTCCCATAATGCAGAATGCCGATCTGATGCATTATCCCCAAGCTAGGGTTCACCATATCGATGCACAAGTTATAGAGATGGCTAAATCTATACTTGATGGCAGCACAAGTATGCGGGGAGTCTTTTCAGTTTGTACCGTAGCTAGAACCATAGCGGATTTACTGGACCAAGACTTGATTGGTGAACAGGAAATAAGGATAGCCAGTATGTTGCGTAGATACGGATCGTATGATTTTTATTGGCGTAGCTACTGATGTTGTGTTGACACTTTGGAAACATATTGGTACTATCCAACTCGTTCGCCTTGGGCCACTAGCTCAGCTGGTAGAGCAACGCCCTTTTAAGGCGTGGGTCACTGGTTCGAATCCAGTGTGGCTCATCGGTATTTTTACTGGCGCGAACGCAATATAATCTCCTTCATGAAGAAACCGGAGCTATTTTGGCTATCCGGTTTTTTTCATGTATTGCCATTGTGATCTCTCTGGCAGTGAGGGCAAAGGTGAGTAGATCTTTGTGAGACTATGATTTTCTCAATAGGGGAGTTACAGACCGGACAGGGTTTTCCAGTTCTTTGGAATACCAGGAGATTGGTTTTATTTTCACCACTATGCCCAAAAGACGAAAAATTCGCTTCTCCGTTACCTAGTGAAGTCCCTCGACTTTCGATTCCTTGTAAAAGCGAGGACCGGATACTCTGTAGCAACAATTGCGTCTCTTCAGGTGTCAGTTCGCAAGCTTTTCTCAACGGATGTATTCTTGAGAGGAAGAGACTTTCATCGGCGTAGATGTTTCCAATACCTGCAATAGTCTGTTGATCGAGTAATACCGATTTGATATTAGCGCGCTTTTTTTGGAGAACATGGTAAAGTCCTCCATTTGAAAGTGCAATATCGAAAGGTTCCGGTCCCAACCTATCGAGAATTTTTCCAGGGCTGTCAGTAAGTATCATTCTTCCAAATTTTCGAGGATCATGAAAGGCTAAACCATGCGTCTCGAATGTGATGATGACACGGTCGTGTACATCAGGACTCGTATCTGAGAGTTTGACTTCAAGTGACCCGGACATGCGTAAATGGACAAGAAGGCTTTGTCTGTCATCCAATTTCAAATGGATGAATTTCCCTCTACGGCTGACATCGACGAATCTCCTGCCCGCAAGACGGCGAACGAACTCATTCGTCGCCATTTCCCCTATAGATCTCTGCCAACGAACGGCTGTGGATGTAATCGTTTGTCCCATAATGGGACTATTGAGGATATCGCGGCATGTTGTCTCTACCTCTGGAAGTTCTGGCATTCCTATTACCCCTGACATGCATTGAATGTGCTTGCCCCTTTGGCTAATTTCTGGTTTCATGAACATAAGGAAGGAATGATGAAAAATCAAGTGAACGTATACACTGAACGTGCTGCCCAATTGCATGCAAATGGCCATAACTGTGCACAGGCTGTCGCAGTGACCTTTGCCGATGAAGTGCGGATGGACAAGCATGCAATGTTTAAATTATCAGAAGCATTTGGACGTGGGATGGGCAATACAGATGGCACCTGCGGTGCCATCAGTGGTGCTCTCATGATACTTTCCCTGTTCACAAGTGGAGGCGATCCGAAAAACGTAACCAAGGCGACAACCTACGAATTTGGAGGGAACTTCTATGAGCGGTTCGTCAAGTCTGCTGGAAGCGCGACCTGCAGGGAACTGCAAGGACTGGATACCGGTACTCCCCTATATAGTTGCGAAGGTTGCATACATGAGGCTGTAAAAATCCTCTATGACATGATCAGCGAAGAAATGGAATAAAACAAAGGAGAAGTCTGAAATGAACAATTTTACCTACTATACCCCAACAAAAGTCTTTTTTGGCAAAGGTGTCGAAGAGCAGGTTGGTCCCACGCTACGGGATGCCGGGTTCAAAAAAGTATTGATTCACTTTGGTGGTGGCAGTGTCCGTAAGAGTGGCCTCATGGATAAAGTAGAGAAAAGTCTTCAGGCAACTGGTATCGAATTCGTTTCACTTGGCAACGTAGCGCCTAATCCAAAGATTTCACTGGTAAGAGAAGGTATCGATCTTGCCAAGAGAGAAGACGTGGATATGATTGTCGCTGTCGGAGGGGGGAGCGTGATCGACTCCGCCAAGGCAATTGGTCTTGGTCTATCCCACGGAAAAGATCCGTGGACAATGATCGAGGAGAAACAGCAGCCAACAAAGTCTTTTCCCTTAACGGCAGTATTAACCATAAGCGCCGCTGGGAGCGAAATGAGCCATTCCGACGTGATTACCAATTCTGATAAGCAACTCAAGCGTTCGGTAAATAGTGATCTTCTTCGTCCACTATTCGCTTTCGAGAATCCCGAGTATACCAGCACAGTCAGTCCATACCAGACTGCTTGCGGAATCGTGGATACCATGATGCATACATTGGAACGCTATCTCACACCAGATACGGATACGGAACTCATCGATCGATTATCGGAAGCAATTTTAGTATCGGTCAAGAATGCCGGTAGACAGGCTATCAAAAACCCCGAGGATTATGAAGCTAGGGCTACATTGATGTGGGCATCGAGTCTCTCCCATAATGGTTTGACCGGATGCGGAAAGAAAGCAACTTTTCCCGCTCACAAAATTGAACATGACATCTCAGGACTACACGATGAAGTCTCGCATGGAGCTGGTCTTGCTGTAGTATTTCCTGCATGGGCGAGGTACATATATACATATGATGTGCGGAAATTTGCCCAGCTCGCGAATCGGGTTTGGAAAGTAGATATGGATCACGACCATCCAGAGAGGACTGCTTTGGAGGGAATAGAGTCTATGACCAGATACTTTGCTGAAATCGGCATGCCTACTACCATGCAGGAACTGGGAATAGATCCTTCCGAATTTGAAATGCTCGCCGAAATGACGACGGACGGGGGAGCTCATCCATTACCATCCTATGTTCCCTTAGGGAAGAAGGAGATCATCGAAATCTACAGATTGGCTGAAAAATAGGTTTTGCTTTTGGCTTTCTCCACTTTTTGGAAAGATAACATTTTTATTTATGTTACCGCTATGGTATACTCGAGTCCAAATAGAGAGGGATGACAGGGCTCTCCTGTAATATCGATTTCTCTTTACAAGGAAATGCTCATGATGAGTAACGAACTTTCCGGTCAAAAATCGGAGTTGTTGACCAATCTGGGACATGTCCTCGATGCTGTCAATATTGGAGTTTGGATAGTAGATCTCAACTCAGGATCCTTCACCCTCAATTCTCCATTGCGTCAAATCCTTGGTCTTGTTCCTGATTCTGTAGTTAGCCTCTTCAGCGACATGTGGAAGGAATTGATACATCCGGACGATCTTGGAACCATATCGGAAGCCTTCCAACAGATTTCTCGGGTAGAACAGCATGCACTTTCGGCAGAATTGAGGATAAAAGATGTGCGCGGAAGTTACCATTGGTACGTATCCCATTTCCAAATTCTCGATATCGATAAGGATGGCTCTCCAGTAAGATTGGCGGGTACAATTCAGGATATCGATAGGAGCAAGCAGATAGCTCATATGCTCTATGAGAGTGAAAGGAGTAAGTCTGTATTGCTCAGTAATTTGCCTGGTATGGCTTACCGATGTTCATTCGATCCCGATTGGACGATGCAATTCGTGTCTGACGGTTGTTTTGAACTCACCGGATACAATGCTTTCGATCTGATTGCCAATAGAAAATGTTCCTATAACGATATCATTCTCCCCGAATATCGAACTATGGTATACGATGCCTGGGAACGTGGTGTCGCGGAACACGAGAAGGTGACGGTAACCTACAAGATCAGGACTGCAGAAGGGCAGGAAAAATGGGTTTGGGAACAAGGAACACCCCTCTATGATGTACAGGGCATGGTTGAAGTGCTCGAGGGTTTAGTATTGGATGTGACTGAACAAAAAAGGATGGAACAGACTGCCAGCCATATGATAGAGCTGATGCGCTATGTTGTGGAACATAACCGGAGTTCCGTTGCAATACATGATAAAAAGATGAATTATCTCTACGTGAGCAAACGCTATCTGGAAGAATTTGGAGTTCCCGGACAAGACGTGATTGGTAAAAACCATTATGAAGTTTTTCCAGACCTCCCCCAATATCTGAAGGATGTCCACTCACGGGTTCTTACTGGAGCTGTCGAGTCTGGTGATAATGATCAATGGATTCGAAGCGATGGATCGGTGGATTGGATGCGGTGGGAGTGTCGACCTTGGTATGAAGCTGACGGTACTATCGGCGGATTGGTCGTGTATACAGAGATAATTAACAAATGGAAACAGTTGGAGAACGAATTACGAAATGCGAATGCTCGTCTTGAAAGATTGATAACTGAAGCAAGCGGGCCGATTGCGATTCTAGACAACCATGGGTTAATCAGTAGGTTTAACAAAGCCTTTGAGAATCTCACTGGAAAGCGTTGGCAGCGTGTGGCTGATATCCATTTTGGTGAATTGTTCTCCATGGAGGATCTGCCGGAAGGTGGGGATCCTATCTCTTTCTGGGACAGATTATTCCAATCTACAACGAAAAACCATATTGAGTTGTCTATTTCCTCCAAAGGTGGTGATCGGCGACACGTTATTTGGAACTGGGCATCGGTCTCCGAAAAAGACTCAGAAGGGAAGACCTATACCATAGTACAAGGGCAGGACATCACCGAACGTAAGCTTGCGGAAGAACGACTGAGATACATGGGGGAGCGAGATTTCCTTACCGGGCTGTACAATCGCCAGTATCTTGAGTCTGAGCTGTTGAAGATGGATCGACCGGAGAATCTACCGCTAACCATACTCTTAGTCGATACGAATGGATTAAAAATTGTAAACGATTCATTCGGTACCGATGCCGGAGACCAATTGTTGCGGCATGTGGCCAGCATTTTAGAATCCGCTTGCAGTCCACATGATATCCTTGCAAGGTATGGAGGGGATGAATTCGTGATCCTTATGCCGAGAACTGGTACGGCAGGTGCGAAGAGGGTAGCCCAAAGAGTTTCTGGTTTGGCAGAGCAAGCGAAGACTTCTCAGATGAGAATATCCCTGTCATATGGTTATGCTACTAGGACATCTGTGAAGGAATCCTATAACGCTGTATTTAAAAGGGCAGAGGATGCGTTGAATCGGAGTAAGATCTACGAGAGTACTAGTGAGAAGAGCAAGTCGATCGGCTTAGTCATGAACACGTTATTCGAGAAAAGCCGCCGTGAATCCCAGCATTCAAAGCGAGTAAGCGCGCTCTGTGAAAAAATCGCACAGAGGTTGCAGATGAGTAGCGCGGATGTGAGCAGGATGAAAGTAGCTGGTCTTATGCATGATATAGGAAAAATTGGAATCGACGAAAGTATCCTCAACAAGGTAACTGCACTCGATAATGATGAATGGGAGGAGATGAAGAGGCATTCGGAAGTAGGGTATCGTATACTCTCTACCGCAACCGAATTTTCGGAGGTAGCAGAACATATTCTGGAACATCATGAAAAGTGGGATGGGAGCGGTTATCCACGTGGTCTGATCGGGAAGGAGATCTCTTTGCAGGCACGAATCATTGCTCTTGCCGATGCGTTCGATGCAATGACGAGCAACCGTTCATATCGTACCGGTCTTGGAGTTCAAGCAGCAGCTAAAGAGATCAAGCGATGTAGTGGATCACAATTTGATCCTGAGCTCGCTTCTCTTTTTGTAGCTATGATAGCATCCGGTGAGCTTCATGAGATACTCATAGACGGGATTGAAAGCGAAGATAACCGTTAAAGAAGTCTTTTTTGGTGGTTTTGGCAAATTATTGTGTAAACCTACTTGACGCTTTCTCTCTGTCATGGTACAAGACTATGCGTTTTTCAAGTCTCCATCGTCTAGTGGTTAGGACACCGGGTTTTCATCCCGGCAACGGGGGTTCAATTCCCCCTGGAGATGTTACCGTTCCTTTTTTGGGAACGGTTTTTTATTACTCCCGTTGCCCAAACACAATCCATACGTTACACTATTTCCTCAGAGCAGTTCTGTAATGAGCTCCAAATTCACATGGAGAGGCACCTGTACATGAATAAAGTGGTTTTACATGCTACCGATCTTGACGGATATCTAACCGATTCGGATAAAGAGAGTCTTGCCAAGGCTCAATCGTTGTATGCGGAGGCTATCGGCCTATTCAAAGAGATTGATACCGGAGATGCCGAACAAGTGCATCATGCCAGAGAATCGATTACTCCAGTCTTTGAACGGGTTGGACGGTATTTGAAGGAAATTGTTGCGAAAGAGAGTCGAATTCACGTCTATTCCTTCGAAACACCTCAGGTGCAACATGGAGCAGCCTCCCGATTGATCGCTAAGCTCCGTGATCCGAAGACCAGCCAATCTGAATTTCTCTATTTTGTCCAGCGTGCATACGAGCTGCTTTTTGCCCATGTATATGCAGATAAAGCACTGCCTAAGAAGCGGAGCATCATCACGCGGACTCCCGTTACTTTTCCTGCGCAGAACTATGCAGTCCATAAGATTCCTGATGTCGATGATCTTATCGACAATTCGGTTATGTGTGTTATGTTAAGAGGGGCGTTGCTTCCATCAATGATCATAAGTAAAGAGATACAGGATTATAGTTCGGATGGCCGGGTCGCTCCATTCGCTCTTTTCAAGATCAAGCGAGATGATACCAAGGTTGAGAAGAATATGGATTATCTTCTAGACCTAGACCGTTCTTTCTTTGACCTCTCCCAACTTGAAGGGAAAGATCTGATTTTTGCCGATCCTATGAATGCAACCGGAGGTTCTTTAGTTACTATTGTGAAGTACATCGAATCACAAGGGATAACTCCGCGTTCTATCCGTTTTATTACCGTCATCTCCGCACTCAAAGGAGCGTTACGGGTTGTCCGTGCAATCGATAGGGCAGAAGTATATACTCTTTGGATGGATCCCGTGCTGAATGAGAAAGCCTATATACTTCCCGGCCTCGGTGATGCTGGAGATCGACTCAATGGAGTAGACGAGGATGACAATCCGAGAAATATGATCCAATTGATTGCAGATTATGGTTCTACCATCACCGATCTTTATCGAGACCAGGTCCGGGAAATCGAGGAGACCGTATTGGGTAGGAATGGACACTGAGTGAAATGATAGATCTATCGGCTGGTAAACGGAGATATCGACTCTTCTGGGGTATTGTTACGATTGCAGTGCTCATAGGTCTATGTTCCTCTTGTCTTTCAAGTCCCGCAATAGAAACTTCGGCAATCGACAATTTAATAGCCGAAGCTACAACTAGAGAATCGGATGGTGACTTTGCCAGCGCGATAGAAATATATCTTGATGGATTGGTAAAATTTCCTAATGCCCCCAGATTGCTCTATAATCTAGCTATTGTTTATGCAAAGTCCGGAGCCTACCATGATAGTTTGACTGTATTGGAACGGTTGAATGGGATCACTAACCATACCAATACAAAATATCTAAATGCTCTGGCTGGTATTGCATCATATTCGGGTAATCTTGAGATAGCCCAGGAGTGCTGGAAGACTGTACTCGAAATCGATCCAATGGATTTTGATTCACGTGAGCGGTTGGTTGATTCATTTATAGAAAGCGAGATGTTCGAAGATGCTTACTACTATGCACTGCAAGCCTATGAGTTGCATCATTTCCAATCATGGGTGTTCGAAAAGTTGACTCTACTAGAGCATGAGACAGGTAGGGGCAGTGGAGCTTCTTGGAAACTTCTCGCCGATTCCCTTATATGATCAGTCTTATAAAAAATGAGGAGTCCGTTGTAAAGGCTCCTCATCATAGTTCCACCCGCAGTCTGTCCTACGGTCTCGATCCCTTCTATTGTCCAAGGACCTTCAGCAGAGCCTCAATAATCGATTCTGGTTTTCCTTTAGCATCGAGGTCGATAAGCAAGCCCTTTTCCCTATAATATGAAATAAGCGGTTCTGTCTGCCGTTCGTACACCTCAAGTCGATTAAGGATTGCCTCTTCTTTATCATCTTCCCGTTGGATTAGCGGTTCTCCAGTCTCATCGTCGATTCCCTCAACCTTTGGCGGGTTGTAGATGATATGATAGATCTTGCCGGAACTTTTGGCCATCCGTCTTCCTGAGAGTCGTTTTACAATCTCGTCCCTTCCAATCTGGAAGTTGATCACATACTCAATTTTTCTCATCTCTGCCAGCGCATCCGCTTGTGTTATGGTGCGGGGAAACCCATCCAAGATGAAACCATTGTCGGTATCACTATTTTCGAAACGTTGTCTCACCATCTCTACTGTAACAGAATCGGGCACCAGTTCTCCTGAAGCCAATATTGATTTTACCTGCTTCCCCAATTCCGTCTCCTGCTTTATTGCAGCCCTAAAAAGATCTCCAGTTGAAATATGGGGAACCCCCAGACGTTCCTTTGCCAATGCGGCAATAGTCCCTTTGCCAGCTCCTGGAGGCCCTAAAAACACTAGATTCATGGTTTTTCCTCTCTTTCTTCCCTTCATGTATTATGTGCGAATGCCATGAGATTATCAGATGACTCTGTTTTTGTCGCCCCTTCCAAAAAAAATGGAAAAATATTTTTAAACCCCCTAGACGTATTTGTGTAAAACAGGTAGTATCCACCTCGGCTCAACCAGAAAAAACCACAGCCGAAACGGCTTAAGGGTTTTGAAGGTGGAACAAAACGGAAAATAGTGGAAATTGCTATTGACACTATGTTTTCGATAGAGTATCTTAGTCGAGCACGCTAACGAAAGGTGCTTGGCCAAGAGCCAAAATCGCTCCCTTGCAAAAGGGATCAAGCGACCTGATTTATAACATTGATAAGCGAAGGAAAGAGAGAAGTATTGCAAGCAATTGCAAACTGTAAGGTGTGAATCTTATAGAGGTGCAAGGGCTTCCAAGTCAATTCACGAACGAAGTGAAAGCTAACGTTTGAGGCGCCGGCTGGAGAGCAGGTGCCGCGAGA
>NZ_JBMDYO010000005.1:38510-174159 GCF_049310885.1 Pleomorphochaeta sp. DL1XJH-081 | reverse complement strand
GTTGAACCGCCGTATGCCGAACGGCATGTACGGTGGTGTGAGAGGTTGGGACCTAGCGGTCCCCGCCTACTCGATTTTATACGCCGAAGAGGTTCTCCCCTTGACAGTGGTCGCCTACTTGTCCCAGACTTGCCGTTGCACTCAGGTGCAGTTATGGAGGATTCGATGGTAGATATCGCAGGAAAACGGGTATATGTAGAAAATCTTGGTTGTGCCAAGAACCAGGTCGATGCCGAGGTCATGGTGAATGAATTGGTAGAGGCTGGCTGTTCTGTGGTCGATATGGCTGAAGATGCCGATATCATTCTGGTTAATACCTGTGGTTTTATCGAATCTGCCCGGGAAGAGTCGGTGAATACCTTCTTCGCACTGCGACAGCAGTATCCTGAGGCGAAGGTGATCATGACCGGTTGTCTCTCGCAACGGTATGGAAAAGAATTGGAACAGGAGTTGGTAGAGGCCGATGGCATTTTCGGTAACCGTGACCTCAGTCACATAACCACCTTGGTCCGTAGGGTCTATGCCGGAGAACGGGCGATCGACTTGCCGGCCTATCCTCCCATAACCGAAGAGAGCGATAAACGAGGCAAATTGTTCAACTTCCCCGGGACCGCGTATCTAAAAATCTCGGAGGGGTGTAATCATAGGTGTCGCTATTGTGCCATTCCGGTTATTCGAGGACCACTGCGCAGTCGTTCGTTTGACGCTGTGGTTGAGGAGGCGAGACGCCTGGTAGCAACCGGAATCGTCGAGCTCAATCTCATAGCACAGGATTTGGCGGCATTTGGAACCGATGATGGTTCGGGTTCATCGCGTTTCATTGAATTGTTACAGGCTTTGGTGGCGATAGAGGGTGATTTCCGTATACGCATGCTCTATATCCACCCCGATGCATTTCCTTCTGAACTCCCTGAGTTCGTAAAGGATAATCCAAAGGTGCTTCCCTATTTCGATATCCCCTTTCAGCATGCCCATCCCGATGTACTACGTCCCATGGGTCGCTTAGGCGATCGGGAAACATACCTCAAACTGGTAGAATCCATCCGTGCTACCTTACCCAATGCTACGCTTCGCTCAACCTTCATGCTTGGATTCACTGGTGAAAGTGCTGATACCGTAGCTGAGTTGAAGCGTTTTGTTTCTGAAGCCCAGCTCGATTGGGTAGGTTCGTTCACCTATTCCCGAGAAGAGGGTACCCCTGCCTATAAGGATAGGACGGAGGCCGAACACAAGGCAATAGGAAAGAAGGCTGCCAAATGGCAGAAGGAATTGGAGGCGATTCAAGAACCGATTACTACCAACCGACTGCAGCGTTTCGTGGGAACGACGCAACCTGTGTTGATAGAGGAGTTGGTAGAAGGAGAGGATCTAGCCATAGGCAGGACGCCCCATCAGGCACCCGAAGTAGATGGTCTTACGGTGGTAATGGGTCGGAATCTGGTTGTCGGAACAATCGTTGAGTGTGGTATCGCTCGTGTGAATGGTATCGATTTGGAGGCTATCCCCGTAAAGAGGGAGGTTGTGCTTTGAGTCGTATCGAACAGTATCTTGCACAGTTGAATGGGCCACAGCGTGAGGCGGTGTTGGAAAACAGCCGCCCACTTCTTGTATTGGCAGGTGCCGGAAGCGGTAAGACCCGCGTAATTACCACGAAAATCGCCTATGCCATTGAGGTACTGGGGCTTCGTCCGTGGGAAATCCTTGCAGTTACCTTCACTAATAGGGCTGCGAAGGAGATGCGTGACCGTGTCTCCGAGATGCTTCAGGGAGTGGACCTCTCTGAAATGCAGGTGAGGACCTTCCACTCGTTCGGAGCCTGGTTACTGCGAAGGTATGGTGCTAGTATCAACCTCAGTAGTACCTTCACTATTTATGATGATGAAGATTCACTCTCCCTCCTTGCCTCCTGTTTTCCCGAAAGCAAAAAGACTGAATTGTCACCGGTTGCCAAAGCCATATCACTGGCAAAGGATATGGGGTTGTCACCTGAGAGTTCCCGTCTTGCAGAATTCAGGAGGGATCATCACTTCAAGCGGCAGTTTGCAGCCTATGAGGCCAAGCTCCGTCAGGTGGGAAATGTCGATTTCGCCGACCTTATTGGACTCTCCATAGAGCTACTGCAACAGGATCAGCAGGTGATGCAGCAGATACATCGGAGATTCAAGATGGTCCTTGTGGACGAATACCAGGACTCCAATATTGCCCAGTTCAACCTTCTGAAGACACTGGTCGGACCGCAAACCTTCGTGTGTGTCGTAGGAGACGATGATCAGAGCATCTACCGATTCCGTGGAGCTGAGGTGGAGAATATCCTCTCCTTCCCCGATGTCTATCCCAACACTAAAGTGGTCAAACTTGAGCAGAATTACCGATCCACCGGTAGTATCCTTGCTCTTGCCAGTTCTGTCATTTCCCGTAACACTGGTCGCCACGAAAAAACTCTCTGGACCGATAAAGAGAGCGGCCTTTTGCCTAAGGTGATTCATGTATCGGATGAACGTTCGGAGGCTATTCGCGTGGCAAATGAGCTACGTAAGTCGGGATCCCTTGACGAATCGGCCATACTATATAGGACGAATGCCCAATCTGTTGCATTCGAGACACTGTTTACTCAAGAGCATATCCCCTACAAGGTAATCGGAGCCCTTAGGTTTTACGATAGGGAGGAGATCAAGGATGCCTTGGCTTTGCTCAATCTCATGATGAACCGTAATGACGAAGTTGCATTCAAGCGGATGGTGAACAAACCTGCTCGTGGTATAGGAACAAAGTCGGTAGACAAGATTCTCAATGTCGCTTTTGCCCAGAGGGTCGATTTGCTAGCTGCTGCTGTTGTAGCTGGTGAGAAGGGAGAACTTGCGGGAAAGGCCTGCGATGCTGCGCGCTCATTTGCAAAGTTATTCGATGAAGCCGATCTTCGGATGCAGCAGAGTAATTCAGATGCTCTGCAGTATCTGTTGGAGGAATCTTCCCTGGTTGCCCATTATAGAGGTATGGATGAGCGAAATAAGACCGATAAGGTGGACAATCTTGGTACACTGGTGGCGACTGTGGGAGAGTATCCTGCAGGACGAGAAGGGTTGAGTCTTTTCCTTGAATCTCTGACGCTCGATCCTACAACAATCGGTCATAAGGACCCTTCTGACAAACCGGGGGTATCGCTTATAACCATGCACAACACCAAGGGGTTGGAATTCGATCGGGTTTTTGTGACCGGTTTGGAGGAGGGCCTCTTTCCCGGCAGGGCTCGTGAGAGTGATGAGGACATCGAAGAGGAACGTCGTATATTCTATGTCGCCATTACCCGTGCGAGGAAGGAGTTGTTTCTGCTTTGCAGCAATCGTCGTACGATGTGGGGAAAGACCAGCTATCAGACTCCTTCCCGATTCTTGGATGATATTCCCTCTTCCTTGGTGCAGAGTGAAGGCCGTGGATTCGGTTCCTCTCCGGCTATGTTCCCAAGTAGGGGAACTCCAAATGGGTATGCCGGTTATGGAGCTCTCGATGCGAAGCGTATGCGTAACAATGCCTACGGAGGTGCTGTGCGTAAAGGCATGGGAAGGAACGCCAATATCATATTGGACCCAGTGAGGGATTTTTCATCCAAAGAAAAGCATGTGGAATCGCAAGGAGGGAGTAATTTCTCCCTCGGAGACAGGGTCTACCACGATTCCTTCGGAGAGGGTGAAGTACAGAATGTAAAGGTCATACGGGGTAAGGAAATGGTCGATGTACGTTTTGTAACGGGAAAGGTCACTACCTTCTTTTCCAATAGCGCTGCGCTTGAGAAATTGGCTCGTGACTGATATGATGTGATACATGGGTAGACAAAACGACCCTCATGGTTATAGTATGCCTTTTGTCGTCTATGCTCTGCTCTTCCATTTGTACGACCAGTAGGGAAGACGATACGTCGATTTTTATCAGAATCATGGTAGAGCCATTTTGGTTATGGGCTTGGGGGAATGGTGCAGGCAATACATGGGACCGTTGCTCGCGGTCTACTCGCCGATTATCCCTCGGATCATTCCAAAATGCTCGTGAAGATAGTGGAGCAGCTGCTGCCCAGATACTGCGTCATCCGTCTGTTAGAAGGAAGATGCTGTACGGTGGAGATCATGCGCAGAGTGTTCGGAATTGGTGACGTTCCACTCGTCATCACCGATCCTGTGCTTTCGGGTCTTGTCGATGGGTAGGCCGTCGCCTTCTGGCGCCCCTTTTTTCGCAGATTGTGAGGTCAATGCCGAGGTCCTCATCCCAATCCTTCCTTTCCCAGGGAATTTTATCTGCGATAAAAAGTGTGCGAAAGATGCTGCGGTAGCCGAGAAGCTTGCCCTTTGGTATGGATAACTATGCGAATCGGCACTGTACGCCGCCTTAGCGTAGCCGTACCTTGGAAAAGAGTGAAATTATCGCCATGTATTGACATACATTGGGAAAATGTGTAACGATACACCGCTGAATGCGGAATATTACGCGAGGAGGAAGTCCTCCTTGAACATAGGGTTATGTAGATGAAGACTATTTTTGTAAAACCGGCAACGATCGAAAAGAAATGGTATCTGATCGATGCTGAAGGAAAGGAATTGGGTCGTGTGGCTGTTGCTGCTGCGCGGATTCTTCGCGGTAAGAACAAGCCAGAGTATGTACCTCACCAGGACATGGGCGATTACGTTATTATCATCAATGCTGCGAAGGCTGCGTTGTCCGGCAACAAATACCAGGACAAGAAATACTACCGCCACTCCAACTATCCCGGTGGTTTGACAACCGAGTCGTATGCCGACATGGTGGTTCGAAAGCCGGTTTTCCCGATGGAACACGCTGTTAAGGGCATGCTTCCCAAGGGGCCGTTGGGGAACAAGCTGTTCACCAATATGAAAGTGTATGCTGGAGATGTCCATCCACATACGGCACAGCAGCCCATTCAGGTGGAAATCTAAGGTAGGAGCAGAAAAGTGGCAACAAAGAAAACTGAAAAACAACATGCAAATCTCGGTAAGGGTACCGGTCGCCGTAAGACTGCCGTAGCCCGTGTCTACCTCCGCGAGGGCGAAGGGAACATCACTATCAATGGTAGGAAGGTGGAAGAGTATTTCGGAAATCCGTTGTACGTCTATATGGTTCACCAGCCACTTGAAGTGACCGACAACAATAACAAATTTGATCTGGTGATCAACGTCACTGGCGGTGGTCCTACCGGTCAGGCTGGTGCTTGCCGTCACGGTATTGCACGTGCATTGGTAGAGCATGACGAAGCCAATCGTCCTGCACTGCACGCAAACGGGTTCATGACTCGTGATAGCCGCATGGTCGAACGTAAGAAGTTCGGTCAGCCAGGAGCACGTCGTAAGTTCCAGTTCTCCAAGCGTTAAAGCGGGGAGGTTATTGGATGGCGTACGCCACCATACGAAGGGGAGCATCGAAGGACGGTTACTTTGCCGTCCCTGTCGAGGGCTCCTCTTTTTTCATCTCCTTTGCCCAACTGGCACAACTTGGACTACATGATGGCCAAGAGCTGGATGAGCAGGAGTTCTTTTTACTTAGAGACAAGATGCTTGGCGCCCGATGTCGTCTTAAGGCGATGGATCTCCTCGCAAGGCGGGAACATGGGAGGAAAGAACTCGAGCTCAAACTCCGACAGAAGGATTTTCCTCCCGCGATAATAGCTGAACAATTGGATCGGTTGGAGTCAGAGCATCTGCTTGACGATTACCGCTTCGCAAATCAGTTCATCATTTCAAGACAGCGAAAGAATCCCGAGGGGGCGCAAGTCCTTATACTGCGTTTGGTGCAACGGGGAGTAGATCGTTCGATAGCACAACAAGCAGCAAGTCAGTGGTTCTCTGATTCTGAGGCTGCCTTTGACGCGATTGCAAAGGCAGTACAAAGGCTCTCTCGTAAATGTAACGCCGATAGTATGAAGCTCACCAGTGAACTACGGAAAAAGGGCTTTTCTTCTGCAGAGATACAACGGTATTTTGAGGAGCAAGGAGACAGATAACTCTTCAGATAAAAAATCACCGTAGAAGTTCTCCACGGTGACCGAATATTAAAAAGAAGAAATGCTACATGATGGTATAGCTCGCAACGAGTGCTACAGAGTGGTTCTGGTTTCTGGTATCGCTATCAATGATATTCACCAAGCCGAAATTAGCTCTGATATCGACTGCAAGATCCATCTCTAGATCTACTCCAGCTCCGACTATGATGCCGAAATCGGCTCTCTTATCGTCTGAGCTGATAGAAAAATTCCCACTTTCACTTTCGCGTACTATGTTGATTCCCAGTGACGGTCCTATGATGAAATAGGGGTCCACAGGAGCATCGATAGGCATACGTGCTTTGAGCAGTACGGGAATCTCGATGTAGTCGAGATTGATTTTCAAATCATCTACGCGAAAGCCTTTCATGGTATAGAAGATCCCCGGTTGGACCGATAGATATATCTTGTCTTTGAATGAATGGAATTCGTAGTCACCGTACATTCCTGCAGTGAGTCCGAATCGAGGGCTTCTATCATCAAGCAAGGTATCCAAGCCCCCTTCAGTGGAGAGGAAAGCAAGATTTCCCCCTATACTGACTCCTGCACCGAAGTCTTCGGCAAAAGTGAATGAAACACCAAGCAATAATACTAACATGATAAGCGAAAATCTTTTCATTGATAATCTCCTAGATTCTGGTTCATGGTGATGATCCTCATATAATACAGTCCAATAAAAGTGAGGGCAATGAAAAAAGGCTACCCGCCGTAGCAGGTAGCCAGAAATTCATACGCTGAGGGAATTAGTCGAGGACTTTGAAAGCCTTTCTTCCAGCATAGGTTGCTGTATCGCCCAAGTAGTCTTCGATTCTCATGAGCTGGTTGTACTTTGCCAGCCTGTCTGAACGACTCATGCTTCCGGTCTTGATCTGTCCAGTCTGTAAAGCTACGACGAGGTCTGCAATGAAGTTGTCTTCGGTCTCACCTGAGCGGTGTGAGACAACTGCGGTATAGCCGGCCTTGTGTGCCATTTCGATTGCCTGGAAAGTTTCGGTAAGGGTACCGATCTGGTTCACCTTGATAAGGATCGAATTCGCGGTATTGGTTTTAATTCCGCGCTCGAGTCTCTTGGTGTTGGTAACGAAGAGGTCGTCACCTACGAGCTGTACCTTGTCTCCGATAGCATCGGTAAGCATCTTCCAGCCTTCCCAGTCGTCTTCTGCCATACCATCTTCAATAGAGATAATGGGGTACTTCTCTGCCCAGCTGGTCCAGAGTTCTACCATCTCTTTGCTGGTAAGAGAGTCGCCGGTTGTCCAGCGGAGTTTGTATGTCTTGGTTTTCTCGTCATAGAGTTCACTGGCTGCAGGGTCGAGGGCAATCATGAAATCACCATCTTTTCCTGTTGTGTAACCGGCATTCTTGATAGCCTCCATGATAACTTCCAAAGCCTCTTCGTTGGACTGCAAGTCGGGGGCGAATCCACCCTCGTCACCAACAGAGGTGTTGTAGCCGCGCTTCTTGAGGACGCTCTTGAGATTGTGGAAAACTTCCGCAGTCATCCTAAGGCCTTCGCGAAGTGATGGTGCGCCGATAGGCATAACCATGAACTCCTGGAAGTCAACCTTGTTGTCCGAGTGTGCTCCACCATTGAGGATGTTTGCCATGGGAACAGGAAGCACGCAAGCGTGGTAGGCTCCGAGGTACTTGAAAAGGGGAACGCCGAGATAGTCGGCAGCTGCACGGGCTACTGCCATGGAGACACCCAAAATGGCGTTTGCTCCGAGCTTGCTCTTGTTTTCGGTTCCATCGAGGGCAAGCATTGCCTGGTCGATAGCCACCTGGTCGAGTGCATCCATGCCCTCCAATTCAGGAGCGATAAGGGTGTTTACGTTGTCCACAGCCTTGAGGACGCCCTTGCCCATGAAGCGCTTCTTGTCGCCATCGCGCAATTCGACTGCTTCGTGTACACCGGTCGATGCTCCTGAGGGAACTGCGGCACGACCCATTGAGCCGTCTTCGAGAATCACATCTACTTCAACGGTGGGGTTTCCACGTGAGTCGAGGATCTCTCTTGCTTCTACAAATTCAATGATACTCATGAATATACTCTCCTATAAAGGTTATGGTCAAAATATCGTAGTTTTCCCCCCGATTGTCAAGGCAACAGGACATTTGGCAGTCAATTCCCTTTTCAAATGGGAAGGAGGGGAGTACACTACCCCTATGGACAGTGAACATACCAGTGAAGGCTATATGCTTCCGCCGCTTTCAGACGAATTTCTCTACCAGGTCATCTTCTGTATGGAAGACCAGGCTAACGGATATTGCATTGATCTTAAGGATGGTATAGTCAGCGAAGTTGAGTTCGTCGCCGACCGCAGAGAAATAGAGCCACAACGTTTTCTCGATCTTCCACCCTGGTATCCCTCCGATGGATTCAGGACTATGGAGAAATTTGTCTCAACGCTCAGAAATCCTATATACAGGGAGCGTCTCAGGCAAGTGCTCCAGTCGGGTAAAGGGGTCTTTCGCCAGTTCAAGGATGTTCTGCATGAACAACCCTCCCTTGAGCGACTTTGGTATTATTATAAGGATAAGGAGATCAGGCGCAGGATATTCCATTGGTATGAGCGACATGACGAGGCCTTCCGACTAGCCAGACTAGGAGAGGAGGCTCCCGAAGATGGCCCTGGTGATTTGGTCCGAGAGGACTTTGTTATAACCGATAATGCTTCTTCGTATGAGGAGGAGATTGTTGCTTTGGGTGAATTGGCGGTCTCTCGCGTCTACGAGATGGACCTCCCGACGGCGAATCACTCAGCTTTGCAGGTCAAAGAGGCTTGGCACAAACACCACGAGGATCAGCATCTGGTTGCTCTTACTCTGGAGGGTGAGTTCGTCGGATTCCTGCGTTACCATATATATAAAGAGAAGCAGGTCGCTGTGGTTCGTTGTTATGGTGTGCGCGAGGAGTTCCAAGGACTTGGAGTCTTCCACTATTTGTTCGATTCACTCTGCTCCTCGCTGCCTTCCCGGGGAATTCGAGAAGTAGTTATGCGCCTAGCAGGTGATTCCCTCAGAATAGAGCGGATGTTCGATGCGGTGACTCCAACTGATCTTACCCGTACAATCGCTATTTCGGTGCCGAGATGGAATGACGAAATTAGTTCAACCGAAAAAATCGATTTCGAATAATTATACAGAACGGAGTCATGAAAACACTGCTGTGGAGTCATGCATTATGTCGGAATTTTGTGAAATATTTGTAGATTTTTGGAAAATCGGGCCTCTACATGAGATTTATATAAAAAATGTGTAACTTTTGTTTCGAATATTAATTTAACTTGACAGCTATATGGGGCGTTGTTATAATCCGTCTTGTATAACGAGAAAAGGGAAGAAGCGGGTCTTTGCGCCTGTCCCGAATTTTTTTGGAGGAAGTATGAAGAAGATTTCTGCAGTACTTTTGGTTCTAGTACTCGTGGGCAGTGTGGCTTTCGCCGGCTTCACGGGTGAGGCTGAGGCTAACTTTGGTATCGATTTCGACTCACAGCAGTATGGATTCGAGAATGTCGTTGAATTGACAAGTGATCTTGTATTCTTCGAAAAGCTTGTTGACAATGCTGGTGACGGAGACATCTATGCTGAGATCAAAGCTGAATTGACTCTTGCGTTTGATTTTGAAGATCAGGCAAATGAAAACGATGCTTTTGCAGATGGAGAAATTGTTTCAAACGCTGAAATTACTTCTGCTAAGATTATCGGAGATGATTGGTATGTTGGTATCTTGGGTGCTATGGGAGCTCCAAACTTTGCTTCATCTGCAATTGATATCGATACTACAGCAGATGAGGATGCTCTTGACCTTGAGCCTGCTGACTATGTCGTTGAAGGTGCTGGTGTTGAAGTTGGATATGCTGGTTATGTCTTTGGTGTAGCGGCTCCTCGTGACGCCACAAATGACATCGATGCAGAAACCTACAACCTCTTTGGTTCGGTCACTACCCCCGAGTATGAACTTGGTGATGGCTTGGCATTATCTTTCGGTGCTGCTGGAATGCTCAAAGACACCGACAAAGCTGCATCGTTCTCAATGAAGGGAGCTTATACGATGGACGACATCACTGCTAATATCGAATCTGATTTAGTGTATGATGATGGTCTTGAAGTTGAAGTTGCAGTTAACACTGTTATTGACATTGTTACTTTGGATGTCTATTTTGCTACTCTTGATGATGCTGCCTCTGCTGCATATGATGATGGAACAGAGAATATTCTGTCTGCCAAAGCTGCTTTTGCGATCGACCAGTTCGATATTGAAGTTACTGGTAAAGATTTGTTGAATGCCTCTATTCTTGGTGCATCTGTTGATTTTGCTGCTACCGAAGAAATTAGCGTCAACGTAAACGGTGGATACACACTCATGGGTGTCAATGAGCAGGCTTGGTATGTTGGTGGTGGTGCTACTTACACTGCTGAAAAGTATGTTGCTTCTGCTGAGGCTACCTATGCAAGTGATGAGACTCTTGAAGTTGAAGCTTCTGTTGAGTCTGATGTAATTGTTGATGGTGCAACTCTCTCTCTTACTTATGCAAGTGATGATATCATGACGCTTGGTGGTTCACTCATTGCTGCAGTCAACATTGCTTTCTAATCAAACTGCTACAAACAGTTTTCATAAAAGGCCGTCCGCAAGGGCGGTCTTTTTCCATAGTTTGTAATAAGATCAACTGTTTAGTGATTGTATAAAAGAAAGGCTGTTGTTTCGGTATATAATCCGATCCAACAGCCTCTTAACGTATCTGGTTCTGTTACACTATTTCTTTCGTACTACCTTCCTCAGTGGTTTGGTAATCTCCTTGGGCTGCATCTTTACGATGGCCTTGCGGTGTTTGATTGTCCAACAGTAGTGGATCTTCTGGTTACGAATGAAGTCCTCGCCTATTGTCTGGGGGGTGATCTCTTCTACCTCGTACTCTTCGGAGATTTCCGGGTCCAAAGAGAACTTGCGGTAATTGGTGGAGAAGATGAGCACTCCATCTTGGGCCAAGTGTCTCATGGTGGAGTGGATGAGTCTTCTTTGGTCACGATCGACATCGAACATGCTTCGCATCTTGGAGTTGCTGAATGTCGGAGGATCGCAGAATATGAGATCGTAGACATCGTGTGTAGAACGAAGCCAATCTATACAGTCTTCTTTGTAGAAGAAGTGGTTCATTCCGGTAAAACCGTTCATCTCCATATTCTTGATAGCCCAGTCCAGATAAGTGGCAGAGGCATCGACGCTGACGGTGCTCAAGGCACCGCCTGCTGCTGCATGAACAGTCGCTGTACCCGTGTAGGAGAAGAGGTTCAAGAAACGCTTTCCTTTGGACTGCTCTTCGATCATCTTGCGTACCGGGCGGTGATCTAAGAATATTCCAGTATCGAGATAATCGGAGAAGTTTACCATGAACATATGGCTATGCTCACGCATGATGTAGAACTTGCCTGCATTCGCCAGTTTCGTGTACTGATCTGTCCCTTTCTGCTCCCGTCTCTGTTTGACGAAGATCATCTCAAGATCGATTCCAGTCGCCCTCTCTGTGGCATCTATCAATTCCTGGAGACGACGCTGGGCGTCATCGGTATCGATACTGGCCGGTGGTGCATACTCCTGCAAGTGGATGTACTTCCCTTCATACCAATCGATAGCGGCAGAGTATTCGGGCATATCGGCATCGTAGATACGATAGGAAGTTACACCCTCTTCCTGCATCAGAGGTTGGATTCGGGCAAGGTTCTTCTTAAGACGGTTATAGGCCATCTCCGCTCCAGGAGTGAGCGGCTGAGCGAGACGCTCCTTCTTTCGCTGGATAGCCTTCTCTATCATCGCCTGACGCTCTTCGCGGGTAAATACCGTATAATGTGCCAACTGTGCTTCGAGAGGGCCGTTGTAGAGCGAATTTGTCCTTTCTGGCTTCATGTCGACATAGCTGAGCAGTTCCTTGTTTCCACAGAGGATGCTCACCTTCCAACCAGGAAAGAGTGTATTGAATGACTTTCCCAATGCAAGATAGAGAGCCTCGATGGAACCTTCACCATCCATCCTCTTCCCATAGGGAGGGTCGGTTATGGCGTGGTGTTCACCTTCAGGGATATCCTCCTCGGATATCTTGGTGAAATCCTTTTTCTCAAAGGTGATGAATTTGTCCATCCTGGCTAGTTTCGCATGCTCCTTGGACAACTTGATCGCAGTAGGATCCTTGTCCCATCCGAGAATACGGATATCACGGAGCATGCCACTCTCTTGGCGTTCATAGGCCTCATCAAGTACCTCTTCCCAGATATCGGGATCATGCATATCGAGCTTGAGGAAAGCGAACCTGTTCGGATCGAGCAATCCTGGAGCTGTATCGGTGGCTATTAAAGCGGCTTCAATGGGAAGTGTTCCTGAACCACACATGGGGTCGAGCAAAAGATCGGCATTGCCATCGACTGCTGTCTTATACCAGTCGCTTCTCATCAGTACGGCTGCAGCAAGGTTCTCCTTAAGCACTGCACCGGTGTCACCAACGCGATAACCGCGCTGGTGGAGACTGCGTCCCGAGAAATCGAGATACCAGGTAACCGCATCGTGTTCGAAGTGGACATGGAAGGTGACATCGGGATTATCGAATTCAACCGATGGTCTCTCTCCCTCAAATTTCTCTTTCAATCTATCGACGATGGCATCCTTGAGACGGATAGCACCGAATGTTGATTTTTTCAGCCACGGACAATGCATCGTGGTGACACTCACGCTGAAAGTCTTGGTAGGATCGAGCCACGTCTCCCAAGGGAGCATCATGGAGGATTCATAGAACTCATCCGGTCCCATCACATCCTCTTGTTGGGCTAAGCCCATCATGAGACGGGTGGCTATGCGTGACTGGAGACAGAAGCGGTATGCCGTGGCCAGATCGGCCTCGAACTCCACACCTCCATTGACCAGATGCACTTCGGTCGCTCCGGCATTTTGTGCTTCCTGAGCTACCAAATCGTTCTGGTTAGCGGCAGCTGCCGCAAAGTAAATCATAGTGACTCCTTACTGTAACAATGTGTCCAATTCATCCTTCTCGAATGGATAGACGCTACCGCAATTGAAGCAATGTAGCTCCAAAGGGAACGGACCTTCTGCAAGAATCGCCTGTTTCTCATCCTTGGGAAGGCTGCCAAGATAGTCGGAGAAACGTTTTCGGTCACAGGGGCAGGAGAACCCGTAGGGCAGACTCTCCAAATGTTGGGGATTTGACTTTTCGAATACCGTCTCTACGAATTCACGCCCAGTCTTTCCCTCGGACAAGTGCTTACCCAGAGAGGGCATGTTCGCGGCCACCATCTCCAGCTCTTCCAGGTGGGCATCATCAGCTCCTGGAAGCTTCTGCAAGAAGAGACCACCGGCACCAACAACACGACCTTCACGGTCGAACTGGATGCTCAGTGAGACTACTGATGGGGTTTGCTCCGAGATTAGGAAATATTCAGCCAAGTCCTTGGCGATACTACCATGCTTGAGCATGATCTGACCAGTGAATGGAGTCTTCTTACCCTCCAACAGTTTCGTAATAGTCATAAAACCGGGACCGAAAAATGGTGAAAGGTCGAAACTCTCCAATGGTTTGTCTATGGGAATAGGTACTTCCTTCAGATAGCCTCTAACAGCTCCAATTGCCCACGCTTCGATATAGACGCCCTTAATGGGGCCTCCACACTCTATGGTAAGCTGTACGCGGTCGTCACCCTTTACCACAGAGGCAAGCAATCCTCCGGCTAGGTACCCATGTCCAAGTACCAGAGTTTCCAATATACCAAGATTGTGGTTTGCCCGCATCTGGTTGACAACTTCTGTCCCCTGGACAACCACAGCCCTTATCGTCCCATCATGTAACAGAAAGACATCCCTTCCATCTTCAGGAAGGGAGTCTATATGGGAACGCAATACTTCATCTTCAATAGGTTTGCGAATCATAGTGATACAGATTACGCAACAACACCATTTTGTGCAAGAGTTTGGAACTGCTCTCCGTCGATAACTTCGTTTTCCAGCAGTATGGCAGTGATCTTTTCCAGGGTATCGCGGTTTTTGGCGAGTTTTTCTAGTACAGTCTTATACCGCTCATTGACGATTCGGGCTGTCTCGTTGTCGATGTACTCCTGGGCTACCTCTGAATATTCACGCGCGCCGCCAAGACCTTGTTTGGTAGTCGAGGGGAGGGTAATATTCCGGTATTTCTCACTCATTCCGAACTCGGTAATCATTCGTCTGACCAGATCACTGGCACGGCTGATGTCGTTTCCAGCTCCTGTCGATATCTCCCCGAACACCAGCTCCTCGGCAGCACGCCCTCCCATAAGGGTGTCAATATTGCCCAACAATTCACTTTCGCTCATTAAAAACCGGTCTTCGGTAGGATACTGTAGTGTATAACCAAGTGCGCCAAGTCCTCTTGGAATAATGGAAATTTTGGAAACCGGCGGAGCCCCCTTGGTCATAAAAGCAGTTAGCGCATGTCCCGTCTCGTGGTATGCTACCTTCTTTCGTTCATCGTCTCCGAGGATACGACTCTTACGTTGCAAGCCGGCGACCGATTTCTCTATAGCCTCCTCGAAGTCTTCCTGGATTACGGTCTTTCGACCGGCACGGACAGCCATGAGGGCCGCTTCATTGGCGATATTTGCTAAATCCGCACCTGCAAGACCCGCAGCCGATTGAGCTATCTTACGGAGATCGACCTGATCTCCCAGCTTGATGCCTTTGGTATGGATCTTCAGGATGGCCAAACGACCCTCAAGATCGGGTTTGTCGACTAAGACTTGGCGGTCAAATCTTCCTGGACGCAACAATGCCTGGTCAAGGATCTCAGGACGGTTGGTAGCAGCTATGATAATTACCCCAGTGCGTGAATCGAATCCATCCATCTCGACCAGAAGCTGATTCAGAGTCTGCTCACGTTCATCGTTTCCTCCAAAGTTTGCCTGGCTTCTAGTCCGTCCTATGGCATCTATCTCATCGATAAAGATGATACAGGGCGATTTTTCCCGTGCCTGACGGAACAGATCCCTTACTCGTGCCGCACCGACACCGACGAACATCTCAACAAAGTCGGCACCGCTCATACGGAAAAAGGGAACTCCAGCCTCACCGGCCACAGCTTTCGCCAGAAGAGTCTTACCGGTTCCCGGAGGACCGACGAGAAGGACTCCCTTGGGAATCTTACCGCCGATTTCTGTGTATTTGTCGGGGATCTTCAGAAAATCGACAACCTCCTCCAATTCCAACTTGCTCTCATCGGCTCCAGCTACATCGGCGAACCGGATTCCCGTATCTCCTTCAGCAACGATCTTGGCTTTGTTCTGATTGAACGAGAGTACACCCTGCCCACCACCTTGGCCCATCTTCGCGAAAAGGAAACGCCAGATGAGGATGAATATCACCATTGGTAGGATATAAGAGAGGAGGGTAGAAAAGATACTCGGTTGGGAGGGAGGCGTGGCATAGTACTCCACTCCTGCTTCATCGAGCAGAGGTATGAAATTCGGATCATCTAAAGCATAGGTCGAGAATGCCTGCACGGTATCGCTTTGCTGGGTAAGCGCCTGTAATCCGGTGGTCTGTACGGTATCGAGCACCTGCTGGCGACTTATGGTGTACCCCACATACTTATCGTCTTGGATTTCTACCCGAATTATGGTTCCGTTTCTAACCATATCTTTGAACTGGTTATAATCGACTGCGGTCACATTGCTATTTTGTACCAATAATGAGTTTACCAACATCATGGCCATGATAATGAAAATGAAATACCAGAATGAGAACTTGAACCGCTTTCCGAAGAAGGTCGGACCACCTCCACTATGGATCCCCGGTTCGTTATCGGGACAGTTCTTGTTCTTGCCCCGCTGGTTTTTCCCCTGTTTGTCCTGACATTCCGAATCTCTCTCTTGCTTTGCCATATTCACCTCATACCTGCTCCACCTTATACGGAGCAGTACTTCAAATATACTGGTAAGCAGACCAATCGACAAACCAAGGATTGTCTCCTATAGTTGACCCATGGAATGTAAAGATGCTGTCGTGGTAGTCACTGGATCTTCCGACCGTCTCGGTCGTCAGATAGCCCTTACCCTTGCCAATTTGGGCAGTAAAGTGGTGGTTCATTGCCATACCGATATCGAAGGTGGTAAGAAGACTGTCTCTTTGATTGAAGAAACAGGAGGAGAGGCTTCTCTCGTAGCCTGTGATCTGACGACCATGGAGGGTATCGCTCTCCTCATCGATAAGACACTGGATCGTTTCGGTAGGTGGGATGCCCTAATCAATTGCGCATCCTTGTTCGAAACGGTCGGCATGGATGATGTCGACCAAGAGCAGTGGCAACGTGACCAGAGTATCCACCAGAGGGCTCCCTTCTTCCTTTCGAAAGCCTTGTACCGATATGCCAAAGGGAGACCTGCCGGTGAAAGCTGCGCTTGTGTGGTCAATATCACCGATACGGGAGTACGTAAGCCGACTTCTAGTCGACCCTCTTATTACTGTGCGAAGACTGCTCTAGAGGGCCAGAGCGTTATCTTGGGGAGGACACTAGCTCCTTATGTGCGGGTAAATGCGGTAGCTCCTGGAGCAATCATCCCTGCATCAAAAGCTGATGAGTCCTATTTCCTGCAACTTCAAGAGCGTCTACCTCTTGGTCAACTCGCAACGGTAGGCGATGTGGTGGATGCAGTTATCTTCTTATTGAAAAATGATTCAATAACCGGTCAGACGATTGTTGTTGACGGTGGTGAACACCTGTTGTAGATTCAGGGAAGGGTGTGAAAAATATTCACACACTTGTGATGCGTGAAGAGCTTGCACATGCCTTTTAAGACAATCCGTGCGTACATACTTGGCCTTCAGCTTGAAAAGCGGAGTCTTATCCCTCTTATGTAAAGATTGGATGAAGAATCCGAGAAAACTTGCTTGGATATGTCCCGATTGGTATTGATCATGCATATATTTACCATATTGCAAGAAATCTTCACAGAAAAGGAACGGAAATGGACGCAAAACGTATTACCATCTTCGTCTGTTGTATCGTACTGCTGGTATTGGCTCCTCTGGGGGCAGCGGATGTATCGACCATCATCGAGCAGGCAAAGCGTAATAGCAGCCGAATACAGTTGATTGAGCTACAAAAGGCCAATAGTGATATCAGCATAGCAATGGGCGAAGTAGAAGAGACCACTGGCATTACGGTATCGGGAGAGGTCTCGTACAAGGACGCTGTATTGGTAAGCAACTCAAGCAATAGTGTGGAGATCTCTCCCTCGATTGTCATTACACTCCCGAATGATGGTAATACCAAGATTACCGTGGGGGCCTCATCTATAACCAAGACTATTACAAGTGATTCCTACTGGAGTGCCAATCCTTCGATTGGTATGAGCCATACCTTCAAATTTGGAGACAATGGTGATGCCTTAACCGATCTGAAGCTAGCCCAGCAGAAACTGAGTATCGATTACCAGTATAGGGAGAGCCTCTACAACTTCGAGTCCTCAATCTACAGTAAAATCGCAGAGATCCTTGCATATGAGATGGATTTACTTGATGCAGAGAAGAACCTCCTGGTACAACAGACGCAAATCTCGAATGCTCTCAAACTCAAGACCACAACAGAGGGCTCGACCACCTATCGCAATATGCAGCTTAACCTAGCTAAGCTTGAGAATGCCAAGACCTCCATCCTGCGGAAAATGGCTATGGCCAAAACTCAGTATGAGCAGCTCACAGGCTTGGTATATGAAGATATCGGAGAGATAGGAGCAGCCGATTTGGAATTTTCCTACCTTCCCACCGGAGATACCAATGTCATTATAGCGGCAATGGAACTTGAGATCGCGAGCGAAGAACTGGCACTTCAACAGAGGAGAACAGTTTCTACCTCAACAGGAAAGACTACTCCATCCCTTGTGGTCGATGGTAGTGCAAGTATCCGGCACATCGATGATATCCTGACTCAGACAAACTATAAAATACAAGGTGGCATAGATTATTATGCGGGATCTTTCTCAACTTCAGCTGCAGCTTCTTTGGAATGGTTACCCAATGGTACCCGCGTTCCCTCTTTGACCATTGGTGGTTCGTGGAGTAACAATCCAACAGTCGCAAGTGATGTCATGGAAATACAGACCTTGCAGAACGATATCACCATTGCTGGTATTAACTACCAAGAGGCTATGCTTACCTACCAAAGTGATGCCGGACAACTGGAAGCCGATATTCTCTCCCACCAGTTGGATGTCGAGGCCTTCAAAGAAGAGGCCTCTTACCGCCAGCAATTGCTTGAGGATGCCATCGAAGCCTTCGAAAGAGGTCTGGTTACCCAGACCGATGTGGACCAGGCTAGGTTGGATGTTGAACTGACTACCTATCAGAATAGGATATACGCACTGCAAGCCCTCATTCTTGAGAATCGGGCCAAGGCTCTGCAGCTCTAAAGGAGAACCAATCAATCATGAATGGACAGAATAATAATGCGACAAACCATACCGAAGATCGGGTCCGGTCCAGCCTCAAGAAGAAGATGCGCAAGCGACGGATAAAACGACTGGTCACCTGGATTATCGTTCTCGCGATCCTTGCCTTTGGTGTATATACCTATCAATTTTACAAGGACAATGGCCGCCTACCGTTTGCCGATGAAGAGAAACTTGCCCAGGCAGCTGCTGCTGCCACCACAGTCCAAGAAACAACGGTACGGGAGATCGAATTCACTCAGACCATCGATATCAGTGGAAATGTGGAGGCATACGAGACCCAGATGGTGATGTTCAGATCGACTGGAGCTGTAACAGGTGTCTATGTTTCTGAAGGCGATCTGGTGAAGAAGGGTGATCTGTTGGCTACCATAGACGACACTACCCAAGCCTACAATCTGGCGAATATCGAATCACAAATCGAAGAGGCTAAGTTACAGGGAAGCCAGAGGCAAGTGGAGCTGCTTGAGCGACAGCGGACCATGGCTTTGAACAACCTTGACTATACCCGTACCTATGCCAATTTCGATGGTGTAGTGGCTACCGTATCGGTAGATGAGGGTGATTATTTTGAGGCAGGTTCACCGGCTATGGTGGTAATCGATAGGAGCAAACTCAAGGCAACAGTAGAGATTGATGAGATCGATATCCAGAGTGTTCAAACCGGAATGAAAGCTGAGTTGACCTTCGATTCTCTGCCGGGAAAGACTATCGAGGCAACGGTGACCTACATTCCCATGATCGGCCGTACGACCAGTCAGGGAATCGGTGTCATGGATGTTGAGATCGTAATAGATGATCCTCCTACGGCTCTCGCTCCCGGTTTCACCTTTGCCGGAACGATCAGCGCCGATGATGTAAAGAAAATGCTCGTCATACCGACCAATGCAGTTGTCGCCAATCGTCGTGGTTCGGACACCGTAAGGAAAAAGGGTCCTGACGGAAATCCTGTCGCAGTTGAGGTTACCACCAACTATCTTGGAGAGGGGATGAGCGAAATCCTCACTGGCGATCTCAAAGCTGGTGATGTGGTTCTTTTAGGCGATACGAGTTCAAGTAATTTTACCTTCGGCCTGCCAGGGGCGACGCCGGTACCCGGCTCCGGTCCTGGTAGTGGCATGCGCTCAACACAGTAGGAGCTGGTGATATGGCAAATGAAATCATCAGATTGGACGATGTTAGGCGCTATTTCCCCATGGGCGACTTTGTGGTTAAAGCGCTTGATGGAGTGACCCTCGTCATAGAAGAGGGGGAATTCACTGCTATCACCGGACCCTCGGGTTCGGGGAAATCTACCCTTATGAATCTCATAGGATGTTTGGATACGCCCACAGACGGCATCATCAGCATCGATGGGGAAGAGACTCTAGGTATGAGTGAGGCCGAATTGGCCTATATACGTAACCAGAAGGTTGGCTTCGTTTTCCAACAATTCAATCTGTTGGGAAAGATCAATGCACTTGAGAATGTGATGACTCCCTTGCTCTATGCAGGGGTGAGTGTGAAGGAGAGGAGGGAGCGGGCGCGCTCAGCGCTCGATCGAGTTGGTCTCGGTGATAGGATGAAGCACCGTCCGAATGAGTTATCGGGGGGACAGAAGCAGCGTGTGGCGATTGCAAGGGCATTGGTGAACAATCCTACCATCCTCCTTGCGGATGAGCCCACCGGGGCCCTCGATACCCAAACAGGATTGCAGATTATGGAGCTGTTCGAAGAGCTCAATGCCGAAGGTCGTACCGTAGTTCTCGTCACCCATGACCACGATATCGCATCACAGGCGAGAAGACAGATACGGGTCCGTGACGGCCATGTGGAGGAATAGATGATCTGGGAGAATATCAAGCTTGCCTTAAAAGATATGATGGCGAGCAAAATGCGTACACTGCTCTCACTGCTCGGCATTGTAATTGGTGTCGCATCGGTCATCGCTATCCTTACATTGGGCCAAAGTGCCACAAAGAGCATTACCCAAACGATCGTAGAGGGTGGACTCGAGATGGTCACCATCTTCCCCGTCCGCTCTGAAAAGGCTGCCAACGAGTTCACCGAGGACTTTGGCAACCGACTCATGAACAATGTTGAGAATATCAAGACAGTTCTACCGGTAAACTCAAGTAGTGCGCTGATCCGAATTGGTCAGAATTCCATGACTGCCAATGTATCGGGAGTACTCTCCTCCTATGCTGAGATTCTCGATTATGAAGCTGAGGAGGGGCTGTTCTTTTCCCTTAGCGATAATATGGCTAGCCGACAGGTAGTCGTGCTCGGTTCCGATGTAGCCGAGGAGCTTTTCCCAGATGGTAATGCCGTAGGTGAGTATGTGAGCATTTTCCGAAACCAGGCCAAGAGTTACCAGGTGGTAGCGGTCATGCAGGAGAAGGATTCCTCTTTCAACCTCCAGTTCAACGGCAGCGTGTATATCCCCTACAATACCTACGCCCAGCGGTTCATCAAACCCTCGATCGTAGGTAGCTATGTGGTGCGTGTGGATGAAGGGGCCGATGCCTTAGCTGTTTCGGATGCGATTACCGAATACTTGGATGCGACAGTAGGATCGGATGCCTACCGGATCTTCTCCCCCGCAAGCTTAGCCGATATGGCAGAGCAAATCACCGGAACTTTCAGCTCCTTCCTTGCAGCCATCGCAGCGATATCGCTCTTGGTCGGTGGAATTGGTATCATGAATATCATGCTCGTTTCGGTCGCAGAACGGACGCGGGAGATTGGTATTCGTAAAGCAATGGGAGCCTCTCCTTGGACTATCATGGGACAATTCATCACCGAGGCGATCGTACTTACCATTACCGGTGGAATCATCGGGATCGGTTTGGGAACCCTGCTCAGCTACCTGGTGGCCGATGTCGTTGGTTGGACACTTTACATCTCCTACACATCCTTCCTGTTTGCGGCGGGATTTTCTACCCTTGTTGGGGTCTTTTTTGGATGGTATCCAGCTATGAAGGCCTCTAGACTCGATCCTATAGAGGCATTGAACTATGAATAGAAGCAGACGATGGTCCTTCATTGAGGGAAAAGAGCAGATTTTCGTGGTAGGTGGACTCATCTTCCTTTTCGCATTGTTGGTTACCTTGGTACTCTTTCTCTCCCAACTGATTATTGAGAAGGAGAATACCTTGATGCAATTCGAAGCCGAACGTGGTTTCGCCTCTTCAACTCTCCTGCTGCTTCAAGAGGAGCATTCAAGAGCACTCTCTGCCATGCGGGAGGAGAATGTCCGGGGAATCGGAGTCTATTCGAATACCGGACGTTTACGTTTAGGCTTAGGGGAGGTACCCAATACCCTGCCTCTAGAGCGATTCAACGATATCTGGAGAAATAGGAATGCTAGCCAATGGAACCAAGGGGTGGCAACCTATAATCCGGAGACAGGCATGATCGAATATATCCGCTTCAGCCGTCTAACGATCCAAGTGGAAACCGGAGATCTCATGCTTGAGGAGGATGGATATCTGCCCTCACCACTAAACTTTCCCGATGTCCTCTATATCCTATTCGATGGACAGCAGTACTACCAAAAGGTGATGCTTGTACGATTCTTCAGCGCTGCTGCATTGATCGGACTATTGGCATTCCATCTTCTTGTTTACAGCATTTACCGGAGCAACCGCAAATACCGGGAGACCTTGGCAAAGCAGGAGAACCTGGTGAATCTTGGTGAAGCTGCCCGCACCCTTGCCCATGAGATTAAGAATCCACTCAGTGCCATTACGCTGCAGATGGCTCTACTGAAGAAAACCCTTCCATCCTCATCGAAAGATGATCTGATGGTGGTCGATACCGAGGTACAACGGTTGATTCAGTTGACTAACAAAGTTTCCGACTTCCTGCGCAATCCTGTGGGAACTCCTGAGAGGATGGATACCGCCGCTCTGATAGAGTCCTTGCGGCACACATTCCAGAACAGAATTACCATTGTTCCTGGTTCCCTCCAACGGGCTTTTATCTACTTCGATCCCGATAGGGCTCGCTCTGTATTCGAGAATCTGATCAAGAATGCCTTGGAAAGTTGCATTGATTGCGATCCCAAGGTAGAGGTCGAAATCACCCGCGATAAGAAAAAGTTCGTCCATATCCTGATACGGGATAGGGGGGAGGGGATCTCGGAGGAGAATCTTGAGAAGATCTTTGATCCCTTCTTCACTACCAAGATTCACGGAAGCGGTATCGGATTGGCAATTTGCAGACAATTTGTCCGTGCCCGTGGAGGGAATTTGAAACTCTATCCACGTGAAGGTGGTGGTACCGTAGCGGAAGTGATCCTTCCACCAGAACATAAGTAAGGAACAACCATGAGAATTTTGATTGTAGACGACGAGTACAATATCAGGGAACTGATGAGAAAGTATCTCAGCCTGGAAGGGCTCGAAAGCGACGGTGCAGAGAATGGACTGTCGGCCCAACGTTTGCTTCGTGAGCACCACTACGATGCCTGTCTCATAGACCTCAGGATGCCTGGAATGGATGGAATCAGCCTTATCAGTTGGATTCGCCAAGAGGGTTTCAGGATGCCGGTGATTATGATCAGCGCTCATGGCGAGATTCGCGATGCCGTCACAGCCTTGAAGGAGGGCGCTCAGGATTATATCGTGAAACCCTTCGATCCTGAGGAGCTTACCATCCGCCTACGCAAGCTCATGGAAGCCCAGCAGCTCAAGAGTCTGGTGGAGACAAAGACTCGCTCTGTCGAAGGATTCGATGAAGGACTGGTGGGAAACTCCCCTCCAATGGCCAGGATCAAGGAGATCATTGGACGTATAGCAGACTCTCCCGCTACCGTACTGGTTACCGGTGAGAGTGGTACCGGTAAGGAGGTAGTGGCGCGTCAGATCCATGGGGTATCGGCTATGGCCGATGGTCCCTTTGTCGCTATCAATATCGGTGGAGTTCCCGAGAATCTTCTCGAGAGCGAGTTGTTCGGGTATGAGAAGGGTGCATTCACCGGTGCTGTAAACCGGAAAATTGGCATGTTCGAACTCGCCAGCGGGGGAACACTCTTTCTCGACGAGATTGGCGATATGCCCCAGACGCTCCAAGTTAAGATGCTCAGGGTCTTGCAGGATCGAAAGATCACCCGTTTGGGAGGAACCTCTCCCATGCCGATCAATGCCCGCATCATAGCTGCCACGAACAAAAATCTGGAGTCTATGGTCCATGAAGGGACCTTTCGTGAAGATCTCTTCTACCGCCTGAATGTAGTGCGGATCGAATTGCCTCCTCTTCGGGAACGAAAAGATGATATTCCTCTTCTTGCAGGAGTGATCCTCAACCGGTTGAACCGTCAGATGGGACATAGGATTGAGGCTCTGGCGCCAGAGGCTATTGAAGCTCTGAAAGCCCATCCGTTCTATGGCAATGTACGTGAGTTGGAGAATATCCTCGAGCGCGCAGTCATATTCGCCGATGGCCCAATCATCAAAGCCGATGTACTCGACCTTCGCTCTGGTATTTCACGACCGGGGAGTGAATCAATAAGTTCTACGCCCATGTATTTCTCGTCCGATGATGATGGAGCGGCGAAGAGTCTCAAGGAGATGGAGGTAGAGGCGATCATCCGTTGTCTTCACCGCTGGGAGGGCAACCGTACCCGTGCGGCAGAGGAGTTGGGAATTTCCCGCAGGACATTGATCAACAAGATCGCCGAATACAAATTGGATCTGTAACTATACCCTTTCGGGTGTAGCAATAGGACAATCATGTTAGGCTGTGCCGAACGACTGGTTAGATAATGCATTGCCATTGACCAGTAGCCATGCGATTACATACACTACAAGCCACCACTTTGATCAAGGAGCGCACACATGGAAGCATTACCGCATTGGAATCTACAGAGTATCTACCCGGGGATCGATAGTCCCGAATTCAACCTTGATCTGAAGAGTCTGGATGGACTGGTTGCTGCCATAAAAGCCGACCTAGCCGATGATACTGGTCGCAAGGCCGATTTTCCTCTCTGGTTGGTCACCTTGTTGGATGACTACCAGAAAGCCCTCGATACCACCGAGACCTTGTATGCCTTTGCCAGTGCACTGCTTACGGTCGATACGAATGACGAGCGGGCTATGCGTGGCCTGAATCGGGTAGAGGAGGCTTCCCTCGCAATCAAAGCAATCCATGTGCAGGTGATCAATGCCCTTGGTGCATACCATGAACATGTTGTTGCAGCTATAGCGACCGATGCCAGAATCGCTCCATTCCATTTTGTGCTGCAAGAACTTCTGGTTGAACAGGAACACACGATGAGTGAAGCTCAGGAGGATCTGGCCGCCGATCTCTGCCGTAGTGGAACAGATGCTTGGGGTCGTCTGCAGGAGGCGGTCTCGTCGAATGTGGATGCCCTCTGGGATGAAGATAGTGGTGCGCGAAAAACGGTAATTCAGTTGCGTTCTTTAGCCTTTGATGCTGACCGTTCTGTTCGGAGAAAGGCTTTCGAGAAGGAGTTGGCTATTTGGAAACAACACGAGGTTGCCTTCGCCTATGCGATCAATGGGGTAAAGGGAACAACCATTACGCTAGACAAGAGACGAGGGTATCGTGATCCGCTACAACGTGCTGCCATGCAGGCAAGGATTTCCGATTCCGTCCTAGATGCCCTCATCGGTACCATAGAAAAGAATCTTCCCCTATTCAGACGGTATCTGAAGGCAAAAGCCCATGCTTTGGGTCTACAGAAGCTTGCCTTTTATGATCTGTTCGCACCAGTTGGGGAGCTTGATAAGAGATACAGCTACCTAGAGGCTAAGGAGTTCATTATTGAAAACTTCAGCGCATTCCACGCTCCTGTGGGAGAGTTCGCCCGAATGGCGTTCGATAAGGAGTGGATCGATAGTGAACCTCGTAGTGGAAAAGTTGGTGGTGCCTATTGTACATCGTTCCCCCTGCGCAAAGAGACACGGATACTAGCGAACTTCGACCATACGTTCGATGGAGTATCCACAATAGCACATGAACTGGGACACTCTTACCATGACTATGTAACTAAGGATCTGCCCGCCTTGCTTCGCCATTACCCAATGACTCTGGCTGAGACGGCTTCAATATTCAGTCAGTTCGTCGTTTTCCAGGGAGCATTGCGGGAGGCTTCCGATAACGAGAGGATCGCTCTGGTGGAGGGGTTTCTGCAGGATGCCACCCAGACCTGTGTCGATATTCTTAGCCGATTCTACTTCGAAAAGAACTTGTTCGAAAAACGCCAGGATGGTGATGTGATGGCGAACCAGCTCTCCTCCATGATGGTTAAGGCACAAAAGGACTCGTATGGAGATGCACTGGACGAGGATGCCCTGCACCCCTACATGTGGGCAGTGAAGGGGCACTATTACAGTAGCGATCTCTCTTTCTATAATTTCCCCTATGCCTTCGGGCAATTGTTCGGACTGGGAGTATACCAACTCTCCCAAACCGATTCTGAGAGCTTTGGCACTCGCTATGATGCATTGCTTGCCCATACGGGGCAGGATTCCGCTGAGGCTGTCGCGGCTACTGTCGGTTGCGATATTACTACACGAGCCTTCTGGCAGCAGAGTGTCGATGTGATCGGCACCTATGTCGATGAGTTCTGCGAACTTGTCGGATACACAGGAGAATAACCGATGGAATTACGACTGGAAATAGAGAAGATGGTCTCCAAGGGAGAAGGGCTTGCCCGCCATGAGGGGAAGACGGTATTTGTTGAGGGAGCACTTCCCGGTGAGACGGTGCTAGCAGAAGAGACTACACAGAAGAGCGACTTCTCCCGAGCCGTCACGGTAGAGGTGATAGCTCCCTCGGAACACCGGAGCGTACCTGCATGTCCCCACTATGGCGTTTGTGGAGGCTGCGATATGCAGCACGCAAGCACCGAATCGCAAGTCCAATTCAAACAGGAATTCGTGAAGGAGAATCTAAAGAGGATCGGAGCTATCGATATCGATGATCCAGAAGCCGATATCGAACTGCTTGAAGCGGTCACTGGTGAGGGTTGGGGCTATCGTTCACGTGTTCGATTTCATGTCGATCTTGAAAACGAGCGTTGTGGATTTCTCGGAAGAGGGAGCAAGGATCTGGTCGATATCCACCATTGTCCCATCCTCTGCGATCCGCTGAATCGTCTATTGGATGAAAAACGTCCATTGCTACTCAAAGCAGCGGCTATGCGTAAGGCGACCGAAGGTTGGCAGAGTAAGAAGCCATTTGTCGAGGTTCCCGCCTTCGCTGGCGATACAAAGGTTTCGCTGAGCGCAACCGAGGTTTCGGTGGTGGTTGAAGGGAAGACCCTCTGGGCCGATTCCAATGTCTTTTTCCAGTCCAACCGGCAACTGCTTCCCGCGATGACTACCTTTGTAGCAGAACATACCGTCGGCGATACGGTAGTCGATCTCTATGCAGGAGTAGGGACATTCTCCGCTTTCGTAGAAAAGGAGGGAAGAACTATATATGCAGTCGAGCGAAATAAGCGTTGTATCGATCTTGCCAAGAGGAATCTATCCTCTACCGAATTCGTCGGCCAGACAGCAGAACATTGGAGCAGGATGCATAAGGATATCAAGGTAGACACGGTGATCGTGGATCCTCCAAGAACCGGACTTGAGGCCTCCGTGGTAAGGACGATTGGCTCCTGGGAACCGCAGGCGGTTGTCTATATCTCATGTGACAGCGTCACGCTGGCGCGTGATTGCAAGCGGTTCTCCGAGCAGGGCTACCGGGTAAAGACTGTCCAAGTGTTCGATCTCTATCCACAGACATCGCATGTGGAGACAGCCTGTCTGCTTGTACGCTCATAATAATATTCCGTTATCGGAATAATATTGACACTGCATGATCCTAGTTCTACTATGGTGTCGAGGCAATGGCGATGACGTATATGAGTACCAAGGAAGCAAGTACACGATGGAATATCAGTGATCGAAGAATCCGCATACTCTGTGCGGAGGGTCGTATCGCAGGAGCGAGGAAAACCGGTCGATATTGGTCTATACCAACATATGCTCCCAAACCATTCGATGCAAGGGAGCGTTTGTCAAATGAGTATAAGGATCTTGATTTCGATTACAGTCACATAGATTGTCTCAAAGCCTCTATTGATAAGCTACGGCCTTTTTCAAAAGCTCTCGCAAGCTCGCTTCGTGAGAAACTGATAGTCGAATGGACATACAATAGTAACGCGATCGAAGGGAATACCCTTACATTGTCTGAAACCAAGGTCGTTCTTGAAGGAATCACCATTGGCGGGAAAAGTGTTATTGAACATCTTGAGGCTATCAACCATCGTGAAGCAATACACTATGTACAAGATATCATCTCCGAAAAAGAACCGCTTTCGGAATGGACTATACGTAACATTCATGCTCTCATACTGCGAGGAATCGATTCTTCCAATGCAGGAAAGTATCGTGATGAGAATGTCGTTATAAGCGGTGCCAAGCACATTCCACCGAAACATTATCTCGTTGGAGATGCCATGCAAAGACTCATTGCCGAATATCTGCAAGCATGGAAGAGGTTACATCCAGTCGCCAGAGCAACTTTGCTACATGGGGAATTTGTAAAAATACATCCATTTATCGATGGTAATGGAAGGACTGCAAGGCTCCTGTTGAATTTCGAGTTGATGAGGCATGGCTATAACCCAATCATCATAAAGAATGAGAATCGTTCAACATATTATGAAGCATTGGACAAGGCACATACTACTCAGAATTACAGTCAATTCCTTGAAATGGTTGTTGCATTGGAGGTAGAGTCGCAAGAATTGTGGTTATCGTTAGCGGAATAATATCCTTTACAAACAGAGAGGGATGGTGACGCATCGACCGTCTCCGACCGGCAGACCGTAGGGGAGCCGGAGAAAAGGAGACGGACAGTCGATAGACACCAAGGGAGAGACCTCTCCCTTCACCTACTTCTGATCGTAGACACGAGGGCTAGGCGCCTTCACCACAAAGAACTCACAAACCTCTTCATGGTCATTGCGCACCTTCATGAACGTACCATAGGGAATATTTACGATATTCCCCTTAGCATACGAGTGGGGCTTCTGCTCACCTAACTCCAGCGTCAAATTACCCCGCACCACAATCATATGCACAAGGGAATTCGCATGGTGGTCAGGCACGAAATCCCCCTTGGTAAGAATCATATGGTTGATCATCACCGGATCGACATCGACCAGTTTCTCGATATGTTTGGCATCTGAAACCGCATACTCATAGCTTTTTTCAATCATCATTGACTCCTTTCGCTTGTATTATGCCCCTTTTTCTGACAGTCTGATCATATTATACTATAGGTACTCGAAATCGGGACGGAAGGAAAGCGCTAAAGGGGAGAAACCGTAGTGGAAAAATCGCTTGTGAAAAAGATACTCATTATTAGTGCGGCCAGCATCGTACTGTATTGGGCTTTGGTGAACCATACTATCCTGATATCCCTAGGTAGGCGACTGCTCTCGGTAGTCGGACCCCTTATAGCCGGAGGAGCCATCGCCTTTATCCTGAATGTTCCCGTGCGGGCTTTAGAAAAGCGGGTCTTCACAAAAGGTAAGAGCGGAGTGCGGAGAGTGCTCTCGATTATCCTCACCTTCCTTCTGGTACTTATCGTAGTAGCTTTGCTCCTCCTTATAGTCATCCCCGAACTCGTGGTAGCCATAGAACAACTGGCAACAAGCTTTCCCTCCTTCATTGACTCCACACGGGCGTGGGGAGAATCACTGGGCGAAAGACTTCCTGAACTCGGCTTCTGGCTGGAGGAACTCGATATCTCCTGGGGCAACATGAAAAGCGAGATCCTGGACTTCCTTAAACGGAGCTCTACAGCATTAGTAGGCAGCACCGTGGGTTTGGCTTCATCGGTTATCAGCGGTGTAGTGAACTTTATCCTCGGCCTCGTTTTCTCCGTCTATATGTTGGCAAGGAAAGAACAACTGGCAAGGCAGTTCAAACGATTGCTGTTCGCCTACGTAGAACAAGAGAAGGGAAAGAAAATCGTCCACGCCGCCCATCTGGTCAATACCACCTTCAGTAAATTTGTAGCTGGCGCTTGTACAGAGGCCGTCATCTTAGGGCTCATGTTCCTCGTCTCCATGCTCATATTCCGTTTCCCTTACGCCGTATTAGTTGCAGCTCTCGTATCGGTCTCGGCTTTGATTCCCATCGTAGGTGCATTTATTGCAGCGATCGTTGGAGCATTGCTCATGTTGGTAAGCAATCCCATGCAAGCACTCTGGTTCCTTGTACTCTTTCTCGTCCTCCAACAGATCGAGGGGAACTTGATCTATCCTCGAGTTGTCGGCGATTCCATAGGGCTCCCAGCACTCTGGGTATTGGCCGCAGTCATGGTGGGAGGAAACCTGTTCGGTGTGTTGGGGATGCTGGCAGGAGTACCTTTCGCTGCAGTAGTCTACGTCCTGGTACGTGAATCGGTCGGTGAACGCTTAGCACGGAAAAAGGTAACCGATGAAGGTGATTAAGGGAAAACCGAGCATTCCATCTATTCTCCGAATAATTCCCCTCCTATTGGTACTCGTACTGCTCACCTGGTTCATGGTCAGCCGTGGTGCCACCGCAGTCACCTCATTGGTAGATAGCTTCGAGGACCGTATATGGCTGACCACAGCTGCATTCATGGGACTGTTTTTACTCAAGTCGGTCTCTTTCGGACTACCGTTCGCGCTGCTCTACATTGGTGTAGGAAGCATTTACCCCTTCGGTTGGGCATTGGTGGTAAATATTGTCGGTATTGCAATAAATATGCAGATACCCTACTTTCTCGGACGTTACACGGGAGGAACCTTCGTAGAGCGTCTGGTGGGAAAGTTTCCCCGGCTGGGACGTCTGGAGGCCTTCAGTCAACACTCCTCATTCCTGTTCTCATTCATGACCAAATTCATAGGAAAGATTCCTCACGAAATTACCAATGCACTTTTAGGCTCGCTCAGAGTTCCCTATCTTGCCTACATAACGGGAGGAATCCTGGGATTATGCCCCACCATGATAGCCACAACCTTGGTCGCTGCAAGTCTTGACCAGATTGGTTCACCCCTGTTCTATATCTCCTTGGTAGTGGTGGTTGTTCTTACGCTCGTCTCATTCATTCTCTATCGTCGTTTCGGAGATACAAATGGGTAGGTGTAGTTCCCAATAGCGCCGATTGAGCATATACTGGCAATGATGAGTCTACGTTGGAGGTAGGGCAATGGATGTGTTGCAGGATTTGGGAATCTGGATTTACTTCATTATATTCTTCGGTAAGATTTTCGAGGTCACGGTCGCAACACTACGCATGGTCCTTATCAACAGGGGAGAGCGGGTAAAAGGGGCTATTATAGCCTTCTTCGATATCCTGCTTTGGCTGATCATCACAGGAACGGTACTCGAGGGGTTCAAAGAAGACCCCCTTCGGATGGTCGCCTTCGCTGCTGCCTTCGCCGTAGGAAACTACCTCGGTTCCTGGCTCGAGAACAAGCTCGCCTTCGGCCTTGCCTCAATCCAGATAATAGTTCCCGAATCGCCAAAGAGCAAGCTGCTTGCAGACGCCTTGCGTGATGCCCATTTCGCAGTAACGGTAGTGAAGGGAACCGGTCGCAACGGAAATCGGGAATTATTGATTCTCCACCTCAAACGGAAACGGACCACCGAAGCCATAAAGGTGATCAATACCACCTTCCCCGGTGCTGTAATAGCGGTAAACGATGCAAAGGGAATCCGTGGTGGGTATCTCGCCCGGAAATGAATGGTATCGCACCCCCAGGGCAAGCCCTGGACCCGGGAGGCTTCGCCTCCGCTGCCGCCCCAAGGGGCGGGGTATCTCGCCTTACGTTCCCTGCACTCACTCGGTAATGGACCAATAGTAATTGTTCCGCTACCCTCGTTTCGTTGGGGAATGAACAATCTTGGCAGTCGTTACCTAAGCTGAGGCAGTTGGCTCTATTGATTGGGAAATCGTATTGCCTATATACTGCAGCAAACCGGGAGAGGAGCACAAACATGTCTTTTGATCAGAGAGAACAGAGCCATAATCTTGTCATGGAAGGTTCGGTTATCTTGCTTGGAATGAGGATCATCCTAGATGAGATACGAACCTCAAGCGATGGCTCTGACTGCAAAAGTCTCTCCAAGGGGTTTGTCTCTGCCATGCTCGTATTGCAGGAGCACTACAGATTGGTGGTCGGTGAAGACGATGAGGGAATTGCAGACCATGGACTGGTAGAAAACCTGGTTCGACAATCGGGTGTAGCAATCCAGTTCAATCAGTACCTCAATAGGGAAGATATTGCCTACACGATACATCCAGGACACAGTGTCTCCTTCTCTCATAGACAGGCCGCTGAAGAGGTCTCCTCGACTCTTCCGGGAACGCTTACTTTACATTTCCACAATTACCGGGATATAGCGGCATGGATCGTATCGCATCCACAGCCGTACCGACAACTGGAAGCTGCCCTAGCCGATGGAGCTCAAAAGATCAGAGACGGAGCGTTAGTTGCCTTTCCGACCGAAACTGTCTATGGATTAGGTGCCGATGCAACAAATCCGATTGCCGTTGAGCAGATCTTTGCAGCAAAGAAACGACCACTGTATGATCCGCTGATCGTCCATGTCGGAGATCAGAAACAGATGGATTCATTGGTCACAGAAATAACTGAGAGAGCTGAACAGCTCATGAAACGGTTTTGGCCTGGACCATTGACGATCGTCCTGCCGAAATCACCGTTGGTACCATCGATCGTAACCGCAGGGACTCCTACGGTTGCGGTGAGGATGCCCAGTAATCCCATCGCCTTGGCATTGATCCGTCTTTCGGGCAAACCAATCGCAGCTCCAAGTGCGAATCTCTTCGGGTACACCAGTCCAACAACGGCAATGCATGTACACCAGCAGCTTGGTGACGCCTGTGCCGCAATCATCGATGGAGGGGCATGTACCGTGGGAATCGAATCTACGGTGATCTCATTCCTTGGTGAGACTCCAAAAATCTTGAGACCCGGTGGTATAGATCAGCAGGCAATAGAATCGTGCATTGGTCCTGTACGTTCAGATGTAGAGGAAGTAGCGGATGCATCGATGGTCAGTCCGGGTTTGATGCCAAGCCACTATGCTACCACCACACCGCTTTGGATTGTCGACGATTTGCATGAGTATGCATCGAGAAGCGATGTCGGTGTCCTCTTGTTCGGCGAGAGCGGGGAGGTTTTCCACGGTCCGGTGGAGTATCTCAGTAAAAAAGCCGATCCGGCTGAAGCTGCCAACAGACTATATCAGGCTATGAGGAGACTCGACGGTAAATCACTCTCTTTGCTTGTAGTAAGATTGTTGCCTGAGACCGGTATCGGGATTGCGGTGAACAATCGACTAAGGAAAGCTGCAGTCAATACCTCCTCCAAAAAAAATTAATTCACCTTTACCGAATCTTTATCTTCTGCTCAGCTTTCGTATATATACATCCAGTATCCTTCGGTCATACCAGATAAGAGCCGATTGGCTCGAAGGAGAAAAAGATGGTTAAGAAGAAGAGAGTTTTAGTTACGATCATGGTTATCGTTATGGTCGCCGCGACAATCAGCGCCGGTGTTGTTGGTCGTGGAGGATTCGGTGGCTACCAAGCTGCTTCTGTGGTAGCGGATGAAGAGAGTTCGGATACCGTGACCCGTCCAATTCAGCGTTGGCAGACCCTGACCGATGAAGAGCTGGCGGCGTGTCCTTTGTATGCTGAGGGAGTCGATGTTGAAGAGTTGAGAGCATTCCAAGCCGAACGTTTCGAACTCATGCAAGATGCCCAATTTGGAGCTGGATATGGTGCTGGTAGAAGTTACGGTCCATCAAAAGGATATCCCGGTGCTTCTACACCATTCGGGGGTCGCAATACCGTGGGTAACCAATTTCAGGGACAGCAGTACTATTATGGTAGACATATGATGTACCAGCCGAATGCAGCTCAGGGTTCGTATGGACCAGCTAGAGCTCGCTGGTAGTAGTGAAATACAAGGAGAAAGCCATGACCAAAAAATCTATCTTGATAGCGACAGTGGTTCTGTTGACCTTGGCAATGACTACCCTTTGGGGCCAAGGAGCAGTCGAATACATGGAAGCCAATCCTGATTTGGCTAGTGAAGCGCAAGCGGAAGGACCGGTCGTGGTCTCCGAAACCACTCCTGATCTGACCGACGAGGAGGGAATCCTCCTCATGCGGGAAGAGGAGAAACTTGCCCGAGATGTCTACCTTGCATTGTATGAACAGTGGGGAATCCGCACGTTCGCCAATATTGCACGCAGTGAACAGCGCCATATGGATACGGTTGCGGCATTGATGGCTACGAAGGGGATTGCGGATCCGGTAATCGGTTCGGCACCTGGCGAGTTCGTCAATAAAGAGCTACAAAGCCTATATGATGACTTGGTGGCAAAAGGTTCTGCCTCTGCAGTAGAGGCCTTAACCGTAGGAGCGATTATTGAAGACTTGGATATCTACGATCTCAAGAGGCTTCTTGAGAAAAGCGACGATCCACTGACCATGCATGTCTATACCTCGCTGTTACGAGGATCGGAGAACCATATGCGTTCGTTTGCCGGAATGTTGGAGCGGGTAGGGCAATCCTATGAAGCTCAGTATATCACCGTTGGAGAGCTGGATGCGATCCTAGGAAAGTAGTTTTCTGTAGACATAATGAACGCTGTAGGGACACGGGCGTGGTGCATGACAATTAGTGCGCTGCGCCCTTTATTATTGTATTGACAATAGTGTATGTCATACAGTATAGTAAGGCTATGAAGCAAACTGAAGGAAACGAATTCGCTAAGACATTCGAGAACTTGAGTATGGAACTCCGCCGAGGGACTGTAGTCCTGAGCGTCCTAAGTCAGCTGCAGAAACCCCAGTATGGCTACTCACTGGTAGAAGTATTACGAGAGAAAGGTATTCCGGTAGAAGCTGGGACATTATATCCCCTACTGAGAAGGTTGGAATCACAACAACTCCTGGAAAGTATGTGGGATACCGATGGGACAAAACCCCGTAAATATTATGCCCTTACCAAGCATGGGCGGGATATGTTGGAACTATTGTCAAAAGAGTGGCAGGACGTGACCAAATCGATGATCGGTTTGTTGAGACAGGAGTAGCGATATGGTAAATACAGAAAAACAGCTTATAGAGCGATATGTCTATGCAGTTACAAAGAGACTTCCTCAATCACAAAGGGAAGATGTAGGCTTAGAACTGAGTGGTCTCATTGAAGAGATGGCTCAAGACCGTCCGGTGGAGCAGATTCTACAGGAAATGGGAGACCCGGCTTTGTTGGCCGATTCGTATAGAGGCGCAGAGCGCTACCTCGTGGGTCCCAACTATTTTGATTTCTATATTCTGGTTTTAAAGATTGTCGGATTTGCCGTGACTCTGGGAATTTCGATTGCGTTGGGTATCGGTTTTTTATTCAACACCCCCAGTTCTGTCGGAACCTTCTTCACTCAATTGGTAGGAACACTTTTCGGTGCGTATGCCCAGGCTTTTGCTTGGGTAACAATTACCTTCTGGATTATCGAGTGGCAACAGAAGCGACGTGGTGTGGATGCTCCGCTTGAACAGTGGTCTCTTGAAAGTCTCCCAGACGTTCCTTCAAAATCAACGATTATTCCCCGCTCTGAACCGATTGCATCATTGGTGTTCCTGGTTTTGATTTTCGCAGGGCTGAATTCGGCTCCTTGGATCCTCAGGGTTACCGATTTAGAAAAATCTATCCACATAGTAAGTCCCTTCGTTCCACATGTGTTTCAAAGGATGCTCGTTCTCATCAATCTTACTATCGTTATCGCCATGGGGATCGAATTTGCCAAACTCTATACTGGCGTCCAATCAAAACGGTTGGCTGTATTGACGATTGGCTTGAAGTTCGTCTCACTTGCTATATCGCTCTATATCGTAGCCGGGTCAGGCCTTTGGAATCCGAATTTCGTTCAGGAGATGAGGAGCGCAATGAAGATCGGATCCGCGGATGTTTCGGTACTGCAGCGGCTATGGTCATATCTCCCGACATTCCTCGTTATCGTGATGGTACTTGGTTTTGTGGTGGAGACAGTCCAGACACTTTGGCGGACATGGCACCTGAAACTACCCGAAAAAATATAGGGAAAGGTAGCGAAATTTGACCTAGATCAAGGATAGCTGTTTTACAATGAGCTATAACAGGGTATATCCCAAACAAGGAGGTGCCCTATGAAGCACATAACGTATCAATTGGAAACACTTACCTGTCCGAGTTGTATGGCAAAGATAGACGGAATGTTGAAGAAGACAGAAGGAGTACAATCCTCTCAGGTTCTTTTCAACTCATCTCGGGTGAAGGTAGATATCGATGAGGCGGTCATAGATTCCACAAAAGTCAAAGAGCGTATCGAGGCACTCGGCTACACGGTCCTGAAAGAGAAATAGGTAGCTGGATTTGCATTCCGTTCTTCAGTCGTATAGAGGATTGTACCGACGGCATGCGATCAGGTTGATAGACCACCGATTGTCAACTATAGTATGTCCATGGAATGTGGATGCGCAGGGCATGGCCCCTACAATTGTATCGATATCGTGCCGATCTTCCACCATCTCTCACATGATGAGATGATGGAGGTTGCCGCGATTACCTCTGAACGAACCTATACCAAGGGCGAGACGATTTATCGTGTCGGTGAAAAAAGAGGTGAACTCTATGTCCTGCATACCGGCGTGGTAAAGGTCTATCGACTTACCCAGGATGGTAAGGAGCAGGTTCTGAGAACCGTTGGACCAGGCGAATTCCTCGGAGAACTCTCTCTCTTCAGCGCTCATACCCAAACCGATACTGCCGTAGTCCTAGAACCAACTAGAATGTGCGTCATAGCATGGGACCGTCTGCGGAATCTCATGCAACGAATTCCCTCTATCGCATTCAAGGTGATGGAGCAACTGAGTGGACGCTTAGAAAAGACAGAAAGTCTCCTTGAACAGACGAATCTCGCCTCCGTTGAACAACGTCTGGCTAAATATTTACTCGATTGTTGCCAACAGAATGATTCATTCACATTGCCTCTCCCAAAAGGGGATATCGCATCATTGCTAGGAATGAGTCAGGAGACGTTGAGTAGACGATTATCCTCTTTTCAGCAGGAGGGCATTCTGGAATTGCATGGACAGCGAGGAATTAGGATGCTCGATCGACAGTCGTTGGTCGATCTGTTGGATGAACCGTTTTAGCTGAAGGCATGACATGGTTGCTTCGCGTGCTCTGATGTTCACGGGGCGCCGATTGTGGTAAACTTGGATCGAACAATCCTGGGAAGTGGAGGATGAGCCGATGAAAGATGGATTCGTGCGGGTCGCGGTGGCGACTCCAAAGGTCAAGGTTGCCGACTGTATCTACAATACCGAACAGACATTGGAGTTGATTGAGAAGGCCGAAGCCACTGGTGTGAGTCTGGTTGTGTTTCCCGAGTTAGGCCTTACTGCATATACCTGTGCTGATCTTTTTCTCCAACCGACTCTGCTCAATGGAGCGATGCAAGCTTTAGAAAAGATTGTGGAGGCCTCAAGATCCTTCCAGGTAGTGAGTGTCGTCGGATTGCCCGTGGTTTGGCACGGGAAACTCTACAATTGTGCCGCAGTTGTCCACAAGGGAGAGGTACTTGGCGTAGTTCCCAAGGTACACATTCCCAACTACAACGAATTTTACGAATATCGCTGGTTCACTAGGGCTCCTGAAGAAAACGGTCTTATCGATATTGCAGGTTCTACGTGCCCGTTTGGAACCGATATCCTCTTTCAGTCGGAAACTATGATGAACTTCACCTTTGCGATAGAATTATGTGAAGACTTGTGGGTCCCTTCTCCTCCCTCGGTAAGACATGCCAAAGAGGGAGCTACCGTATTGGTAAACCTTTCTGCAAGTGATGAACTGGTCGGTAAAGCCCCCTATAAACGACAGTTGGTAGAAAACCAGTCAGGAAGGTTGGTGTCAGCCTACCTCTATGCGAGTGCAGGCCCCGGTGAGTCGACTACCGATATGGTGTTTGCCGGGCATGACATGATCGCAGAAAACGGTATGATGCTCGCCGAGAGTGCTACTCCCTTTGAAGGATTGCTGTCAACTGAGATCGATGTGGACAAACTGGCTTCGGAACGAAGAAGGAGCAATACTTTCGAGATAAGCGATGAAAGGCTGCATGATAGGATTGGCTTCTCTCAATCGTTACAGGAGATTGATCTTAGCAGGACGTTCAACCGGTATCCATTCGTTCCTCAGGAGGGACCGGACCGGAAGCAAAGATGCAAGACCATCCGAATGATTCAGGAATTGGGACTCGTGAAACGGGTACAGCATACTGGCCTTCAGCATGTAGTGATCGGGCTTTCGGGTGGTCTTGACTCCACGTTAGCCCTTTTGGTAGCGGTAGATGCATTCGATCGTCTTGGTCTACCGAGGGAAAAGATCATAGGAGTGACCATGCCCTGCTTCGGAACGACCGAGAGGACGAAAGGGAATGCTCACTCTCTCGCAAATGCATTGCAGGTGACCTTACGCGAAATTGATATCACCAAGGCGGTATTGCAGCATTTCTCCGATATAGGACAAGACGAATCGACCCATGATGTTACTTTTGAGAATGCCCAGGCGAGAGAACGTACCCAAGTACTTATGGATATCGCTAATAAGGAATCAGCTTTGGTTATTGGCACGGGAGATCTTTCCGAGCTTGCATTAGGTTGGGCGACCTACAATGGGGATCATATGTCGATGTACGGAGTGAATGCCTCTGTCCCCAAGACCTTGATACGGCACTTGGTGGCTCTCCATGCGGAGACTGCCGATTCGAAAGAGATCGAACGAGTCCTTCTCGATGTTCTCGATACTCCGGTAAGTCCTGAACTCCTCCCTGCGAAGGAGGGTAGGATATCCCAGGTGACCGAAGATATTGTAGGTCCTTACGAACTGCATGACTTCTTCCTCTATTATGCTCTGCGTTGGTCATTCGGACCTGCGAAGGTGTACCGACTGGCAAATCATGCTTTTGATGGCCTCTATGGTAAGGAGACGATTCTCCGCTGGTTGCATATTTTCTATAGAAGGTTCTTCTCTCAACAGTTCAAGCGCTCTGCATTACCCGATGGACCTAAAGTCGGATCTGTAGCTGTTAGTCCGAGAGGGGATCTCAGAATGCCTAGCGATGCAAGTAGCCGACTTTGGTTGGATGAGTTGGAGTCTCTCTCGTAATCCATATAATACCCTCTATTGGACATTACTGCTTGCAATATCGGTAAATGACAATTGTATGATATTTGTAAAATTAAGCTTTACATAGAATTGCTCAAAAAAAATTGAAAAAATTTGTATCCTTTCTTACCCTTCGGCTGTTATATTACCGATACACAATCTGTATAAGTCTGATAGAAAAAGGGAGATGGGATACTATCCAATGCGCAAACTGTTGTTCTTGACCATGATTATACTCCTGTTTTTGCCAGCGACTGTTGGTGCAAGGAACGTTTTCGAAGTAGGCCTCGGAGTCTCAGGAATCTACGATCCGAGTCAAGCCACCGAAGTCTCCAGCTTTTTCGATGGAATGGGAAACGGTGACAACTGGACGCTCGGCGTAGGTTTGAATACCAGGTTGTCAATCGTGAATCTCTCCCTTCTTGCTATGATACCGGCGGGAGATACTTCACAGGAGTTGTCCTATGGATTAAGGACCTCGCTCTCTTTGGACATCCCCCTGGTTACCGATCGTCTCTATCTATCGGCCGGTGCTGGAATATCAACCGATTTTACATCTTCCACTGCAGATAGTACGGGTCCACGTGTGAATGGTAGGGCAATGGATTCAGCTTCATTCGAGGATGCTCTCACAAGTAGCAATCTCCACATGAAGGCTGGATTGGATCTACTTTTTGGATCGGCCAAGCTGGGTTTGTTTTACCTTCTTGAAACCATTGCTACGGTAGAAGGGGTATCGGATGGCGACTGGTCTGACATGTTAAAAACCAACGGTGGAAATCGTTTTGGGATGATGGTGCAGTTGGCACTTTTCTAAATTGGGATTTGAAACTATTATGTTTCATAATTGTTATACTGTACGAGGGACGGTGAGTACCTCGAAAAAGGAGATTTTACTATGAAAAAGACTATATTGATTTTAACTATGGTCCTTCTGCTGGTTCCGGCAGGCTTGTTTGCCGGTGTTTTTGATTTAAGCCTTGGTGTTACTGCCCAAAATAAGATGGGATATGACGCAACCAGTGGCGAATTCGATGAAGATATGTTTACAGATGTTGACAACTATGCTTTTGGAGCAGATATCCGGACTCGTCTGCTGTTCGCGGAAGTTGGTATCGCAGCCCTTTACGAGCAGGTAGAACATCCTACAACAACTGAAATGACACCCTCTTTTTCTGGATTGGTTACTGGTGGGCTCTCTCTTGATCTTCTCGGACTCGTTCGTGTCGGACTCGGCCTAGGGCCTCGTGTAACAGCACTGTTCCCTGAAGGAGAAGATCCGATTTTCTACACCGATTCTGTTGGAGAACTCTCTGCGGACAACTTGATGGATGCGCTTACCAAGTCCGATCTTACTTGGAGAGCAACTGTCGACTTGAAACTCGGAAGTATTCTCCTTGGTGTTAACTACATGGTCGATAGTGATGGCTTTACCATCGAGAACAGTGATTTCACAAAGCTTATACCTACTGCCGATCTTTTCAAGCAAGGTAGAGTAGGAGCATCGGTACTGTTTACCATTTTCTAGACTTGATACCTTTTCAATTGGTTCAGCCCCGTGCTGCAAACACGGGGCTTGTCTTTCGCCCGGTAATCTGGAGAGATTAGTGAAAAAATTCGTTTACATCCTTAGTTTGATAATTCTCCTTCCCTCTTTGGCTTTTGCCGGGAATCTACTCTCGTTTGGCTTTGGTAGCATCAATCAATTCCAACTCGACCCTTTCGCTCCCGAGACTCCCTTCGCATCGGTAGTGGATGTACATAACTGGGCAACCGGAGGAGAATTCCGCCTTAAAGTCCTCGGTATAAATCTAGAGGGTTATACTCTTATCCAACAAGGAGAGATCATCGATGTCTCCGATTCGGGCAAACCAATATTCAAAGATGACATTGCACAACGACTCTTTGGTATGATAGGTGCAGGCTTAAGCACCGAAGTGGCAGCCTTTACCACACTCAGCTTTGCAGCCGGTGCTCTTACGGGCTTGGATATAACCCAAGGATTTGGTATGAATTTTTGGATGGGCGATGAGAGCAATACATTCTCACGCGACAGATGGAGAGATTTTTTAGCCAATATTCCCCTTGCCTATAGGATGAGATTGGACCTCAATCTTGGGAATTTTTCTGTTGGAGTCCACTACCAGGTCCCATCACAAGGTTTTTCCTATGCGAATCCCGACTGGAATGCCATGACACCCGATTGGCGACAGGGAAAATTCGGCGCCTCCTTCATAACAAAGTTTTTCTAAGTCTCCAAACAGGCGCTCTAGTGGCTGACGGCGAAGTATGGTAAGATAGGCGGTACTTCCATAAGGAGCAAAACAATGAAGAAATTCAGCTTTTTCGGTTCGCTGATGACTGCTGTCCTAGTTGCGGTAATCGCATTCTTTGTACTCTATTTCTTTGTTCCCTCTTTAAGTGATTCATTCTTTGGATTCAGTTACCAGTCTTCACGTGATACGAAACAATTGCAGGAGGCTGTTACCGATATTCTAGAGGATGCCAGGGTTCCAAAAGTAGCCATCGACGAATATGTGGCGAAATTGGATGATCCACAGTTGCGTCAGTCTTTGAGTGAAGCTGCCAAGAAGGGTACGGATGCTGTTGTCGGAGTTCTGGAAAAGGCTGGAGAGGGTATCGATTTCGGTAGTTTTGAGACTGCTGAATTGGGAGACAAACTCTCCTCAGGATTTTCCCGTTTGAGTTCTTTTACCTCAAAACAATGGAAATCGTTGCAAAGAATTTTTGCTGGAGCATTGGATAGTCTTTGATGGATATTACATTTCTTGGAACCGGAACATCCCACGGCGTTCCCCGTGTAGGTTGTTCCTGCCCTGTCTGCACATCCAGTGATCACAAGAACAAACGTTTCCGATCCTCAATCCACGTACAGGCGAAGGATGTCTCACTGATTATCGATACAGGTCCCGAGTTCAGACTTCAGGTACTGAGAAGCCACATACATCATTTAGATGCGGTTTTGTATACTCACAACCATGCCGATCACATGAATGGTATCGATGACCTAAGAGTATTCTCTGAAAGTGCTCCGTTACCAGTGTATGGTCCGAACCAGGTATTAGAGGATATTCGCCAGCGTTTCCCCTATGCAGTTGGAGAGAATCCATGGCATGGAGGGCTTCCACAACTCGTACTTCACGAGGTGGGAACCAATGGCGTAACCATAGGAACACTTAAGATCATACCCGTGCCTCTGATCCATGGTTGTAGGGAAGTCTTCGGCTACCGTATTGGGAAATTCGCATATTTGACCGACTGCAAGGAGATCCCTCAATCGAGTATGGCCTTGCTGCATGGATTGGATGTTGTGGTTCTCGATGCCTTACGGTATAGGAAACATCCCACCCATATGTCGGTGGACGAGGCGGTCGAGGTAGCGAAGGAAATCGGTGCACATACCACCTATTTCACCCATTTCAACCATAGGGTGGAACATAATGAGTTGGATGCATATTTACCGCAGAACATGCATCCGGCATATGACGGTCTTGCTATACAAGTATCATCGATAAACGAGGGAGTTCCCCATGTCTGAGAAAAAGAAACCAACACTCTATATTATTGACGGTTATGGATTGATCTATAGGTCCTACTTCGCCTTTATCAATCGCCCACTCAGAGATATGGAGGGGAACAACGTATCGGCCATGTATGGTTTTTTCAGTACACTCCTTATGATTATACGTGAGTATAAGCCCGATTACCTGGTGGTTGCCATGGATACGGCGGCCCCTACGTTCCGACACGAACTGTATGAACCCTATAAGGCAAACCGGGATGCTGCCCCACAAGACCTCCATTCCCAGGTTCCGAAAATTCACGAAGTATTGGAAGCAGCCAATATTCCGCATATTGGTATGGATGGTTGGGAGGCCGATGACATCATCGCCTCCCTTACTACCTGTGCCTCTAAACAGGGTATCGAGAGTATTATGGTAACAGGAGACAAAGATCTCCTGCAGTTGGTGCAAACAGATGTATTTGCATTGAGACCTCCCCGTAAAGGAGAGAAGAAATACCGACTCGTGGGACCAGATGAAGTCCTTGAGGACTTCGGCATACGGGCAAATCAGGTTATTGATTACCTCTCACTCATTGGAGATAGTTCTGATAATGTTCCGGGTGTGGCGGGAATCGGCCCCAAGGGAGCAGTAAAACTCCTGCAGGAATATGGCGATCTGAATGCTATATACGATCATATTGATGAAATGACCCCATCCGTGGCGAAAAAGCTTATCTCTGCAAAAGAATTGGCCTACTTGAGTAGGACCCTCGTCACGCTAAAGCATGATGTAGTGGATATAACCGACTTTTCCACAGACCGTTTCCGTATGGATTCGGTAGACTGGGAGAAGGCCATACCACTATTCGAACAGGCAAATGCAAAATCACTGATAACCGCAGTTGGCGCCTCATTACCTGCATCCACACAGTCCGAGGAGGATGAGAAAGAGGATGATAGTTCCTCAGCAGCTTTAGCAAAGGCTGGGACCTACCATGCGGTAGTCTCCTTAGATGAATTGAAAAGATTGTTGGAGGAGATGGCAGTCGGTGGTGTGATGGCTTTCGATTTCGAGACAACCAGCATTGACGAGATGGTCGCAGAGCCTGTTGGTTTCAGCTTTACCAATAGAAGTTTCGAAGCTTGGTATGTGCCCCTCGTTGCCGGTGGAGAAGCATATATACCCGCCGAACAAGCTAAAGAGTTGTTGCGCTCCTGTATTATTGAAAAGAGTGTTCGGATTATTGGCCAGAATCTCAAATACGATTACAAGGTCCTTGAACGGTGGGGTGTCAGTGGGGCAAACCTCTACTTTGATACGATGGTTGCAGCATGGCTTCTCGATGCAGCTAGCGGAATCTATAATATGGATTATCTGGCGGAGAAGTATCTTGGTGGCTATAAGACAGTTCACTACAAAGATGTTGTGCCGAAAGATAGCCTCTTTTCAGATGTTCCGCTCGAAAAGGCGGTCAATTATGCGGCAGAGGATGCCGATATTACTTGGCGTCTCTATGAAAAATTCTCCAAAGCATTGGAAAAGCGAAAGATGGTCTCACTCTTTGAAGACTTGGAGATGCCATTGGTGAAGATCCTCTCCGATATGGAATTGAGGGGAATATCCTTCGACCGCAAACGCCTAGAGGCTTTCGATACAGATGTTGTGAAACGGCTCTCCGACATCGAGAGGCAGATATACGAAGAGGTTGGGCATGAGTTCAATATCAATTCGACCAAACAACTGCAGGAGGTCCTCTTCCAAGAACGTGGTTTGCCAACAGGAAAGAAGAACAAGACAGGTTTCTCTACAGCGACCGATACCTTGGAGCGGTTGGCCGAGATCGATATCATTCCCCGCTTAATCTTACAAAACAGAGCATTGGTAAAACTCAAGAATACCTATATCGATACCTTGCCTCAAATGGTTAATCACCAGACCAATCGAATCCATACCTCCTATACACAGACCGGTACCGCAACCGGTCGCCTATCAAGTAGGAATCCCAACTTGCAGAATATTCCCATTAGAAGTGAGGATGGAAGGAAGATCCGTGATGCCTTTGTACCAGGTCATGGACACACGTTCTTATCGGCAGACTATAGCCAGATAGAATTGGTGGTGCTAGCTCATTTGGCAGATGACGCTGGACTGAAAGAGGCTTTCCTTCATGGTGAGGATATCCACACCCATACTGCTGCACTTATATTCGGAGTCCATCCCGATTTGGTCATGCCTGAGCAGAGACGTATTGCAAAGACCATTAATTTTGGAGTCATGTACGGTATGTCGGCATTCAGACTCTCCAATGAATTGCAGATTCCCCGCAAAGACGCCCAGACTTTTATTGAGAACTATTTCGCACGATTCTCGGGAGTAAACGACTTCATGAGACAGGTACGCGAACATGCCGAAAAGAGTGGAAAGGTATCGACGATACTAGGACGGGAACGTGCGGTTCCCGAAATATCCAGTAGGAATAAGATGGAGAAGGCTTCAGCTGAACGGATCGTAGTGAATACGGTGATACAGGGTTCTGCTGCAGATATCATGAAATTGGCAATGTTGAAGGTAGTACGTGCCATGGAGCGGGAGGGTTTGAAGACAAGATTGCTCTTACAGGTACATGATGAATTGATCTTTGAAGTTCCCGATGATGAATTGACTACCATGCAGTTGTTGGTAAAAAGGGAGATGGAGAGTGCCTACGAATTGTCCATTCCCCTACGCGTGAGCATGGAAGTGGGACACTCTTGGGGGGAAATGCATTGATAGTGATAGGATTGACCGGTAAGTATTGTGCCGGAAAGAACCATATTGCCACACTGTTTGCAGAGCGGGATATCCCCATAATCGATGTCGACAACCTTGGTCATGAAGCCTTGGAGAAGGTGAAACCTGAGTTGATAGCGCTCTTCAGCCGTAGCATTATCACACCCCAAGGTTCTGTTGATAGGAAGGTGCTTTCTTCTATCGTCTTCTCCAATCCCCAGTCACTAAGAAGTCTAGAACGGACTGTTCATCCACAAATGGTAGCTATGTGTATCACTATGATAGAAGCTTATCGTGAGCAGTGTGAACGAGCTGTGGTGATAAATGCAGCATTGCTGCATAGGATGAATCTCGATGTCCTCTGTGATACCGTGTGTTTTGTTAAAACCCCGTGTTTCTTGCGGCTCTCTCGTGCGGTGAAAAGAGATAATGCGACGCTGAGTAGCTTTCTAAGGATGGGCAAATCACAAGAAGATATAGAGCCTTCGACCATTAGAGGCGCAAATTCCCTCCATATTATCAAGAATTGGGGGAGAACAGCATTTATTCATCGACAAGTCGACGAGTTTTGCGCTACTATGGGACTATAGGAATAAAGCGGACGATGAGAAAGACAGGTATTTACATACTATTAGGAATAACCATCTCGCTGGGAATCTTTGTTTTTGCCGGAGTCCTCTATTTCCGTCCGGCGGTCCAGGAGGCTCGTATTGTAGAGGCTGCCTCTGCTGTGAAGACGATAATGCCCTCGCCAGAAGAGCCCGCCGAGCAAGAGAAGCCCGCAGAAGCGAAGCCGCAGCAAAAGACTCCTGTTGCTGGAGAAGAGACTACCGTCCCAGAACAACCGGTAATGGAAGGGCAAGAAGCAACTTCTCTCCCAGAAGTTCCCCAGACCCCAGAGGTTGAAAAACCGCGGATCCCAAGTGCTCCCGTTATGCGTATGAGCGTTTCTTCCTACCAGGAACCACAAGAGCAAGTAACTGTAGAGGAAGAACTGGTAGAGGAAGCTCTCACTGAGGAAGAGGTTGCTCAGGAAGAAGAAATTGTTGTTAGCGAAGAAGAACCAGTAGCCGAAAAACCGAAAGTTTCCGTAGAACCTGAAATCTATGGTATTCCTGTCAGGAGAAAACCTCCTGTCCCGCAGGTGGCATCCGATATTGGAACACTTTTACCGAAGTTTGTTGCTCCCCAGCCGGTTGAGTATATTTGGACACCAGTGGAGATTCCCGAAGGTCCGACCGTGCATGTCAATCCCGTATCATTCAATGATGAAGCCTTCGAGAGAAGACGAATTGCAGTAGACGAGGTTCTGGAAAAACTCACGTGGGAGTGATCAGATTTCTCCTTATATAAGCAATGGCGACCATCGTGGTCGCCATTTCAATTTCAGGGCTAACTCCTTCAATCGTTTTCAGGTTCACCCCTTGTTACCTTTGACATCAAGAGGAATGCGATGAACATACAAAGGGCTGCAAATACAAAGAGCGATCCGTAACCGAAAATATCGATAAGGGCTCCAGTAATCGGAGGAGCTACAATCGAGGCCAACTGCGAAAAGAAGTAATAGAGCCCCGTATAGATTCCCATATTTGCATAATCGGCCATCTGCCATAGCATGGGAAAGGAGTTAGTTATAACGGTAACCCAGAACATACCAAAGGCAAACATCAGAGCCCAGAATGGAATCATTCTCAAGGTCTGGGAGACCCCTTCGGCTGTGAATATCATGCTATGAACAAATATAAGTAATAAGACCACCACGATTCCTATCAACGCGAATCTGATAGTCTTCTTTCTGCCATGGTTATGGGCAATAATACCGCTGGGGATAGCAAAGATGGCATACGAAATTCCTACCATACCTGCGGCAAGGGCGGCACTGCCTGATGATGTCTTTAGGATTTCCACCGAGTACTTGCCTACGAATGGCAGCACACCTTGATAGCCTATGAACCAAAATAGCAGCGAAACCAATACGAAGAATGCACTCTTATCCTTTTCTCCGAATATCTGTTTCAGAGATTTAATGACAGGGATCTTCTCTTTTGATGCGCGTTCTTCGTAATTACCCTTAGTCTCCTTTACAAAAAAGAAGAGTAGAAGAACAGCGAGGAGAACCAAGATTCCTGCCAGAGGGAAGGCTAGTATATTGTCCGTAGGCCCCCTTCCAGGAAGATTGATAGCTACATTCATCAATTGGGCAAGACCGATTGTTCCCACGATCGTAGCGACCCCACCCATGGTATTGATTACCCCATTGGCCTCTGATCGGATGTCTCCAGGGATAATGTCCGGCATGAGTGCGACTACCGGGCCACGGACCGATTGCTTGAATACATTGAGTGCGAAGATCATGATCACCAGAAAAGCCAAGGAGGTGAGTGCCGCAAAAGGAATCAGACCGAAGGCAAACGCACTCAAAGGCAGCAACGTTATGATGAATGGCATCCGCCGGCCTATTCTAGTATGGGTACGGTCACTAATTGCGGAGAATATGGGAATGAGGAAGATCGCGAACATATTGTCCAGTGTCATGATGGTTCCGATAACCGCATTAGATGAGATATAGCGTCCAAGGAAGATTGGAATATAGGTGTCATACAAAGGATCCATCAGTCCCATGGTGAAAAATCCCAAACCGATAAAGAAGGTGGTCATGTAATACCCCTTCATATTCTTTCGTGGCTTTTTGTCTGTCATGTGTACCTCGCCTTTATTGTCGATTCAGTGTAGCAGTAAAAAGGGTATCTTGCAAAAGATTTGTACCCGTCGGCTGGACGTGGAGTCCGATATCTGGTACATCATCCTCATGGAACAACATGCGGTGGTCACCAATAAGACAGAACTCGAGCACTATCTTAAACTAACAGAAAATGAAAAAAGATGGTTCGATGATAAAGGAGACTCTTTGCCTCTTCTGATCAGTACCTACTATCTTGGTCTCATGGATCCTCATGATCCTGCCGATCCTCTCAGGCGACAAGTCGTCCCTTCGGTCGAAGAGCTCAACTATACAGAAATGGAGACGAGGGACCCCCTAGCGGAGGAGTCTCACTCGGTACTTCCACGATTGGTTCATCGGTATGCCAATAGGGTCGCTTTTCTCGTCACCGATACATGCGCGACCTACTGCAGACATTGCTTCCGCCGTCGTTTCACAGCCGGTGGATGTTCCCATGTCTCTGAACAAGAGTTGTCTGCGATTACCGCTTACCTTAGTGAACACATCGAGGTAAAAGAGTTGTTGCTTACTGGAGGAGATCCTCTCACACTCACGGATTCTAAACTGGAACATGTACTAGGTTCTCTGAGAGCGGTCCGTAGCGATCTGGTGATTCGTCTCTGTACTAGGATGCCTGCAACTTTTCCCGCAAGAGTTACCGATCGCCTTATTTCAATCTTGGCTTCTTACACAAAGGTCGCACTCTATGTCATGACACAATTCAACCACTATCGGGAAATTACCGAAGAGAGTAGGACCGCGGTTTCCCGTTTTGTGGATGCTGGTATTCCGGTGATGAACCAGACAGTTCTCCTGAGAGGGGTGAATGATGATGTGCAGACACTCGAAACGCTGATGAACAACTTGGTAGCTATCAGGGTGAAACCCTATTACCTGTTTCAAGGAGATCTCGTGGGAGGAACCGGACATCTTCGGGTTCCTCTTGAGCAAGGCATGCAACTGGAAGCCCTATTGCGTCAGAGACTCAGCGGACTAGCCATGCCCGTTTATGCAATCGATCTCCCGGAAGGGGGAGGTAAGGTCCCTCTCGGCAGCACCTATCTTATTGGCAAGGATTGCGATGGTCATTGGCAGTTTAGAACTGCAAGTGGGGAAAAACGTACCTATCCCGATCCATGAAAAAGAGCAAGGATGGTCAAGTCGTTCGATCATCTCTCTGCTAGAGTGCTATTGGAGGCAAGAGTGACACTGAGGGAAGAACACAAAGCAGCGGTGGAGCGGATGCTACGCTATATCGATGACCATCTGAACCAAAGCATCACATTGCACCAATTGGCGGAAGTTGCCCAGTACTCTCCATGGCATAGCGCGCGTATGTTCAAGGAGGCTACCGGCATGGCTCCTTTTACCTATCTACGGCATCGTCGTTTGAGCGAAGCCGCGAGAAGGTTGGAGAGTCCAGAAACCAAGGTGGTAGATGTGGCATTTGACTTTGTATTCGATTCGCACGAAGGATTCACACGGGCATTTTCGCGGCAATTCGGCGTGAATCCCATGGAGTTCCGAAGAATTTGGGCAGCACACGTTACCAATCGAGTCTCCCGTCGCTATACGTCGATGGCAAAAAAGGATGAAGGAGATACAGTGATGAAGACTGTTTTTGTGCAGGTCGTGGAACGACCGGCGAGGAAGGCGATCGTAAAGAGTGCCCAGACGGCTACCGACTATTTTTCTTATTGTGAAGAAGTTGGTTGTGATGTTTGGGAAGTTCTCAGTTCAGTAAAAGAAGCTCTCTACGAGCCGGTTGGTATGTGGATGCCGGAGAATCTGAGGAGAATCGGAACCGGAGAATATATGCAGGGAGTAGAAGTTCCCTTCGAATACAAGGGCGATGTACCTGAAGGATTCGATATAATCGAACTGCCTCCCTGTAAGATGATGGTATTCCAGGGGCCTCCATTTGAGGACGAGGATTACGAAGAGGCTATCAGTGGTCTTTGGGATGTTATGAAGAGCTATGATCCAACCTTCTATGGGTTTGCCTGGGCTGATTCGGATGGACCCCGTTTCCAGATGGAGCCCCTCGGTTATCGAGGGTATATCGAAGCTCGTCCCTGTAGAAGTATCGTGTAAGAGGTTTCGTCCAAAGAACACGAAGGGTGGGGCATCGCTGCTCCACCCTTTGATTTGGACTAAAAAAGTATGAATGGTTATTTGTTCACGCGCTCCAAGTATTCCTTGGTCTCTGTATTCACGAGAATCTTCTCGCCCTGCTTAATGAAGATTGGGACACGCACGACCAAGCCGGTTTCCGTGGTGACATTCTTCGTAGCTCCAGTAACAGTATCGCCCTTGACAGCCTCTTCGGCTTCAGCAACTTCATAGACAACCTTGGTTGGAACCTGGATATCGAGCGGTTGGTGCTCCCAGAATGTCACACGGTAGGTTTCGCCCTCTTTCATGATGAATTGGTAGTCTACGAAAGATTCCATGGGAACTTCAATCTGTTCGTATGTCTCAGTCATCATGAAATGGAAGTGTTCACCATCGTTGTAGAGATACTGGCAATCGCGATCTTCTACCGTGATCTCCTCTGCGTTGTCCTGGGTCTTCATCGTCTCACGGAGAACCTGACCTGTTGCCGGGCTCTTGAGCTTGAGACGGACAAAGGCCGAACCTTTACCTGGATTCACGAATTCCCTTTCCACGCAGATAAAGGGCTGCCCCTTAATCAACAGCGCGGTCCCTTTGTCTATTTGACCTGCTTTAATCATTATATACCTCGTAAGTGTTGCAAAATCGCCATCAATGGCCGTCGGCCATCATATCAGATAGAGGAAATAAAATCAAATCCCCAATCGTCTTGTGTCTTCCCTGGAGCATCAGAAGACGGTCGAAACCGATAGCAACACCCGAGCACTGAGGAAAATTATCGAATATCAGCGGGAATGTAGGATCCATGTCTGGAATCACCTCATCTTTGGGTGCCCGTTCAGAGGATAGTCGAGCATACTCTTGACGATAATAGTCGGATATCTGCTGGACATTGCGCTCTTCATCATAACAATTTGCAAGTTCGATTCCGCCGGCATACAATTCCCACCTACGTCGATAGGGACCTTTTTCAGTCTCCCGGGCAAGGCATACAATCTGTTTCGGATAATCACGCAGTACCAAAGGCTTGTCTTGAGGTAGCTGTGGTTCAACGAAGTTCAGAAATATTCGGTTGAAGGTCTCTTCCCAACTTTCAGGGGTATGGGGAAGCGTCAGTCCCAGATCTCGGGCAACCGTTCTCAATTGTCCGATACTCTGGTTCTTCTCCAGGTCGAAATTTGCATACCGTTCGCATGCTTCCGCTACGGTCATCTGCCTGAAAGGCGGTAGCAGATGCTCTGGTGTATTGGCAAGCGCCGTTTTCGAGAATAACTCCTCGGTGATTCCGATAGAATCCTCTTCCGTAGCATCTACGCTATAGTACTCAAGCATGGTGAATTCGGGATTATGGTAACTGCCGATTTGTTCACTATTGCGGAAACAATGGGAGAACTGGTAGACACTCCTCTGAGTTTTCGCGATCACTTGTTTCATGAAAACCTCTGGAGATGGGACCAGATAGAGTTCCCTACTGCGGTGGAATTCGCTGATGAAACGGGTGGCGAAATTAGCGATAGTAGGTTCCGGTATCAGGTGGGTGGAGAGCAGGGGGGTATCGACTTCCAGATAATTATTTTCAGCAAACCAAAGGCGCATATTGCGCATCAGTGAGCTTCTTTGTTCTATTGCTTGGACATTCATATGGGGACTCCTTCGGCGACTATACTGTGTCGGACTACCCTTTGTAAAGGAACATGATATGGACACTTACACTTCGCTTACGTATACTTGGACGGATGAATGGATACTCCTACGATACAAAAGATATGATATACGCTCTTGCGACTCCCTGGGGAACCAGTGCCATCGCAGTAATCCGGATTTCGGGTGCCGGTTGCATAGAAGCCCTGAAAGAGGTCTTCTCGCGTCCAGAGGCTTTGGCTAAGTGTAGTAGCCATACACTTGTGCACGGTCAATTGCTCAATCGCCAAACCTCCACTCCGATAGATGAGGTGCTCCTCTCGATATTTAAGGATGGTCGTGGTTTTACCGGAGAAGAGAGTGTCGAGATCTCTTGCCATGGCAGTATGGCTGGTGTTGAATCGATCTTCAAATTGCTTACAAGCTTACACATGCGTTCTGCCGCACCGGGAGAGTTCACTTTCAGGGCTTTCATGCATGGGAAAATGGATCTGACACGGGCAGAAGCGGTCATGGAGATAGTCTCTTCCCAATCGGAGCTTGGCCATTCATTGGCTTTGGAACGGTTGGAGGGTCACCTGTTTACCCTGATTGAAGAGATTAAACAACTCGTATTGCATGCCATGAGCGTAATCGAAGTTCAGTTGGACTACGCCGAGGATGAAATATCTGGGAATGTCGACTTCCCTTTCGATACGGTAGAGCGGGCACGTGGACGAATAGAGACACTATTGGCGACCTATGCGGTGGGGAAACTCTACGGAGAGGGTGCAAAAGTAGTGTTGGCAGGTTCTACCAATGCAGGAAAATCCACACTGTTCAACCTTTTGCTGAGGGAGGACAGATCGATCGTTTCCGATGTTCATGGTACCACGCGGGATTTCATAGAATCCAAGACCGTGCTTGATGGAATTCCCGTTCGTATTTACGATACAGCGGGACTGAGGGACTCCGATGACATGGTTGAGATGGAGGGAATCAGAAGAACTCGTCGGCTGATAGACGATGCTGATCTCATACTCCTTCTCCTCGATGGTACAGAACATGACAGTGAATCGGCTGTACGGTATGGAAACCTGATGGATGATACTAGATGTATCGTGGTATGGAACAAGACCGACCTTGCTACCAATCCCCCCTTGGAGGGGAGTTTTCCTTTGAGTGCAAAAAGGGGAGAAGGGTTCGCCAGACTACGGGATGAGATGGTGAGTCGATTACGCAAGGATGCAAGAAGACCTGGAGTTCAGGATGTCGTAATCGAATCTGCTCGCCAGAGGGATGAATTGATTCGTGCCAAATCTGCTTTGACTGAGGCGGTTTTATTGGCCAATCAGGAAGTCCCTCTCGATATCGTGGCAGTGGAATTAGGAGAGGCTTTAGAGGCCTTGGGATCATTAACTGGGGAGGTCGCCTCCTCTGACATACTGGAGAAGATTTTCAGCGGATTCTGTGTTGGAAAATAAGTAGGAATATACTATGGATTATGATGCGATTGTCATTGGGGGTGGCCATGCGGGAATCGAAGCCGCACTTGCCCTATCACGACTAAAATACTCTACCGTTTTAATTACCCAAAGTCTCGATGCTATCGGTAGGCTTTCATGCAATCCCGCCATTGGAGGCTTGGCTAAGGGAAACCTAGTAAGGGAGGTCGATGCTCTCGGCGGTGAGATGGCTCATCTGATCGACCATTCTATGATTCAGTTCAGAGTACTCAATCGACGGAGAGGGCCAGCAGTCCAAGCGCCTAGGGCTCAAGCGGACAAGTTCACCTATCACCGCTTGGCCAAAGAGACCTTGGAGGGGCAGAAAGATTTGGCGCTATTCCAAGATACGGTAGTCGACATCCTTTTGGACACAGATGGTCGTACTTGTATAGGAGTTCGTACCGAAAGAGGACATCAAATTTCCGCTCGTACGGTCGTGATGACGACAGGTACTTTTATGGAAGGGAAAATCTTCATAGGCGAATACGAAGCCTCTTCAGGACGTTTGGGAGAGCCGGCCGCCATCGGACTGGGTACTGCTCTCAGGAAGAGGGGGTTTACTGTCGGACGATTGAAGACTGGAACTCCAGCGAGGGTCCGTAAATCCACCATCGATTTCGATGCCATGGAGGTACAGCCGGGTGACGCAATCATGATGCCTTTTTCTTTCGACTACGATACGATCGAAAGACCCGATCTTCCCTGTTATATTACTTTCACTAATGATGGGACCCATAGGATAATCCAAGAGAATATCGGGCGTTCTCCCCTGTTCGGAGGGAAGATTACCGGAAAAGGCCCCCGCTATTGTCCATCAATAGAGGACAAGGTGGTCCGGTTTCCCGATCGGGAGAGACACCAGATTTTCGTGGAGCCTGAGGGTGTAGGGACCGAAGAGATGTATCTGAATGGAATCAGCTCATCGCTCCCAGAGGATGTGCAGGAGGCGTTCGTTCATTCGATCCGTGGACTGGAACATGCCCAAATCATGCGTCCTGCGTATGCCGTCGAGTATGACTACCTCGATCCCTTACAGCTGTTTCCCTCATTGGAAACCAAGCGGGTGGCAAATCTCTTCGTCGCAGGACAGACGAATGGTACCAGCGGGTATGAAGAGGCAGCCTGCCAGGGTCTTATGGCTGGTATAAACGCTGCTCAAAAGATGGCTGGTCAACCTCCTTTGATTCTTGATCGTACTGAAGCATATACTGGTGTATTGATCGATGATCTGGTCACCAAAGGGACGAAAGAGCCCTATAGGATGTTTACCTCCCGGGCTGAGTATCGACTCAACCTCCGGCATGACAGCGCTGACCAGCGGCTAACCCCAAAGGGATACTCTATAGGTCTGAAGGGAAAAGAGGCCATGCAACGGTTGGAGAGGAAACTTGAGCAGATTGATCTGGTCAAGGATCTTCTTTCAGAACGTAAGGTGGACGGTAAACGGGCAATCGATCTTCTTCGCAAACCCGAGATCGTACTTGATGATTTCTCAGAAGCTATTGCAGAGCTTGCCTCTTTCGATGAAACCATCCTCTATCAAGTGGAATTAGATGTAAAGTATGAAGGGTACATCAAGCGTCAGGAGCGACAGGTAGACCGATATTCGAGGATGGAACGTATTTCCATTCCACCCGATTTCGATTACGACAAAGTAGAGGGAATATCTACGGAGGCTCGGGAGAAATTCAAGTCTGTTAGACCGGTATCGGTTGGCCAGGCTGGGAGGATTTCGGGAGTCAGGACAAGCGACCTTGCTATTCTCATGGTACTCCTTGATCGGAGGGAGAGGTCCAGAAATGGCTGATATCGCACAGGATATGGAGCTATTGCGTGAAGGCATTGCCCGTATGGGACTCTCTATGGATGACAGCCAAGATCGACAGTTTTCTACCTATATTGATGAAATATACCTATTCAATACCGTCTATCGACTGGTAGGAACTGAGGGGAGAGACTTTGTCATAAAACATCTGTTGGATTCTCTGGCACCTGTTTCCTTAATTATGGATATGTTGCAGGATTTTGGTCCAGAAGGACGTCTGTGTGATGTCGGTTCAGGTGCCGGATTACCGGGAATTCCATTGGCTATCATGCTCTCCGATGTTCCTGTTTCGCTTGTGGAAAGGATGGGAAGACGTTCGGGTTTCTTACGGAATGTCGTGTCCCGTTGTAACCTTGACCACCGTGTGAATGTTATTCAAAGTGACCTCTCTGAGGTAACGGATACATTCGATGTCGTTACATTCAGAGCCTTCCATCCCTTGGAAGATATCATCCGCCCCGTTGGGAATATCCTCTCAGATAGGGGCTTTGTCTGTGCGTACAAGGGCAGGATCGAGTCCATAGCACCAGAGTTGGCAGCTGTCGATGCCCTAGTAGCGAGAGGGAAGGGGGGAAGTGTAAAGGGCTGGGCAAGACGGATAGTCCCATTGTCTGTTCCCTTCCTCGAGGCACCACGGAATTTGTGTATTTTGCAGAAAGGCGAGACCAAGAAGGAGTTGAATGGATATGGGAACTGAATTGCAGGTATGGGAAGGCCTCGTATTGGGTATTGTCCAGGGACTTACGGAATTTCTTCCTGTTTCGAGTTCAGGACATCTGGTCTTGGCTAGGAATTATATGGCCATACCAGAAGTTCCCCTTCTGTTCGATGTCCTTTTGCATGTGGCTACACTAGCTGTTATTGTTTACTACTATCGTTTGCTAGTAGGAAGGTTGGTAATGGCTACTTTTCGATTCATCGGCAGACGTACAAAAGAAGAGGATCGTAGTGAGTTACGCATGGTCCTAGTGGTTATCGGAGCAACGATATTGACGGTAGCAGTAGCCTTAGGACTGAGAAAATTGGATTTACCCGAGGATTCCACATCTATGGTATCTTTTTTGATGTTGGTAACCGCACTCCTTCTTGCCTCTACAGCTTTCGTGGATCGGTTCATAACGGTCAAGAAAGAGTATACTTGGATCCAAGCACTGGTTACCGGAATTGGACAAGGTTTTGGGACTCTGGCGGGGATATCACGATCAGGTATAACACTTTCCAGTGCCTTGTGGACAGGAATGAAGAGGGAGAAAGCTGGTGAGTATGCCTTCATTCTCTCTATTCCCGCTGTATTGGGAGCCCTTGTACTCACGTTATTTGAAGATCCTGTCGCAAGTCAGACAATGACATTTCTTCCGATTTTTATCGGATGCGTAGCCGCATTCATAACAGGAATGGCAGCATTGAGGCTCCTCCTATGGATGGTCAGGACGGCAAAACTCTGGTATTTCAGTTTCTATCTGGTTGTTGTCGGGGTGTTCGGTTTGATAATTACCGTTTAGACTGGAAGAGGGGGATTGGTTTTGCACATACGAAAGTTTCCATTGTTCTTATCCATGCTTTGTCTGGTAGCTGCAGCTGTGGCAATCCTCCCTGTACTCTTGCCGGCAGAGGTCTACTCTGTCCTCCCCTTCCATGCAGCCTTGCGAGAAATGCTTAGTACTGTGGAAACCAGTTTTATACCACCGTTGTTAACAGAACCTCTTGGTGCCTACGCCATTGCCACGATTTTAGGTGTCTGGGCGCTTTTCTTTTTGTCCACCATGCATAGACCTTTCTTTTGGTGGATGGTTCCTTATAGCCTTGTTTTTCTCTATACCCTCTTTTTGTTGTCACAATTGCGAAGTGGGGTAACAGAACCAGCTTTTCTCTTGCAACGTTTATCGCATGAACCTACTATGGGAACAATCCTACTCATACTTGCGCTTTTGCTTGAGCTGACACTCTTCTTGCTATTCACCATAATATCGATTCGTCTGAATCGTCTGTATCGTGAAAAGTGGATGCGAAAGCCAGAAGGGAATAAGAAGATTGAACCGAAGAAAACCAAGGCGTTGGAGAGAAAACTAGCTAAGAAAGAGAAGCAAGAAGCTAAACGTTTGGCGGCAGATTCAGCCAAAAATGTGAAAAAACAACCAAAGAAAAAAGGCGCCACACAATCCGATGACGATAATGGAGATTCGGCGATGGTCTTAGTTGATCGTCGTGAGGAAGGTGAGCATCGGTCTTCTTCAATGACCTATCCTTACAGAGATGAGGATTTTCAGGACCCTGATGAACCAATGACATTTCCTCCTATTCATGAATTACCGAAACTGAAAACAATAGGTTCTTCACAGATGGAATCCCACGAAGAGGGACTCTATGTCGGTAGCGTAAAGGTCCGTGACGATGATTCTCTCCTTATTGCCGATACTCCCGTAGATGACTTGGAAGAGCCTGAAGAGGCTCCACCCGGAAAAACCTATGACCCGATTCCCTCCTTGCGCAGGCAAATGGCAGAAGATGCTCGCCTCGCGACTATGGAGGTTCCCACTTCCATGCCGAAACGGGCGAAAACTCCAGAATCTCCTCCTGAAGTAGAGGTGGTGGTACCTACAGAGGAAGATAAAACGCCACCTCCTAAACCAAAGCAGCCGGTTGTTCCAACGGTAGAAAAAGAGCAAGTATCGGATGACGGCGATGACGATGAAGCTGAAGATATGGATCTGGTGAGTGGAGTGGGAGGCCTTGTCTCTTCGAATGCGGGGTCTTCGGCCTTATTGACGAGAAACAAACTGCGATACAATTATCCAAGTGAAGATCTGCTGGATACCTACCCGGATCACGTGACGGAGATTGATAACCAAACCAGAGAAGCCGGCGAAAACCTGATTATGACACTGAAGCAGTTCAAGATTGACGCCACACTCATGAATATCGTAAAAGGTCCCACGGTAACCATGTTCGAAGTCTCCCCTGCTCCTGGGGTGAGGGTGAGTTCGATCATCAGTCTCTCAGACAATATCGCGCTCCAACTTGCAGCACGACAGATACGTATTGTAGCACCCATTCCTGGTAAGCAGGCTGTAGGTATCGAAGTTCCCAACAGGCATCGTTCCATTATTGGATTTAAAGATCTACTTCCGACCATAGATGCCAAAAATTACCAAGTTCCCATGGTCTTGGGGCGCAAGATCACCGGTGAACCGGTTGTTATCGAAATTACCCAAACACCACATCTTCTAATTGCAGGTGCTACCGGTTCAGGAAAATCTGTATGCGTCAACTCACTCATCAGTTCCCTGCTCTACCGTCGTTCGCCAAAAGAGGTGAGGCTAATCCTTGTCGATCCTAAGATAGTTGAACTGAGAGTCTATAACGGGATTCCCCACCTCCTTACACCAGTCATCACAGACCCCAAGAAGACGATAAAAGCTTTGGAATTCTGCCTCTATGAAATGGATCGTCGGTATAAGTTGCTCAATGCATTGGCTGTCCGGAATATCGCAGCTTATAACAAGAAGATTATCGATATGAAGCTTGCTCGCGAACGATTACCCTATATCGTTGTGGTGATTGATGAATTCGCGGATCTCATGACTACGGTAGGAAAGGAACTGGAGACACTTTTGGCTAGACTAGCTGCAATGGCCAGAGCAGTCGGTATCCATTTGGTTCTCGCTACCCAGCGTCCATCAGCGAACGTGATCACCGGTATCATCAAGTCGAATATCCCTTCCCGGATAGCCTTTATGGTAGCTAGCCAGATAGACAGCAGGATCATCATTGATGAGACCGGCGCTGAGAAACTGCTAGGACGGGGCGATATGCTTTTTGCTCCAGGTTGGGATCCTAACTCGGTTCGTATCCAGGGCGCATTCCTAAGTGACGAGGAGGTCGAGAGGATCGTCGCATTTGCAAAGACACAAGGAGAACCCGATTACTTGGATGAAGCCTTTTTCGAAGACGAGGATACCAGCTCTTCAGACGATGATGATGACGATAGTATTGATGATGATAGTGATGAAGCCCTCATGGAGAAAGCTCTCAAGATAGTTGTGGAGAGGCAAAGTGCCTCTGCCTCCTACCTGCAAAGACGATTGAAGATAGGATACAACCGCGCCGCCCGTTTGGTTGAACAGATGGAGGACGATGGTCTGGTAGGTCCTGCCCGTGGCAGTAAGCCGAGAGAATTATTGAAATTTCCCGAGTAGGGAGTAGAGGAGCATGGTGATGGAGACACTGGGAAAACATGCAATACTGAATGGATCTCTGATCGATGCATCCGATGCAGTCCTTCCTGTCCAAGACAGGGAACTACAATATGGTTTCGGTGTCTATGAATCGCTTCGTGTGATTAGGGGCAAGATAGTCTATCCAATCGACCATATCGAGAGACTGTTCTATTCTGCTGACGGTATAGGACTACGTCATGATTTTACCACGGAACAGGTACATGGTTGGCTCCTTCTATTGCTAACAACTGATGGAATCGAAGATGCTACGGTACGTATTCTCCTTATGGGAGGCATCGAGGCGAGACTATTCATAACTACATCTACCATGCTCACATATCCCGAAAGCTTCTACTCTGAAGGGATCAAGACTATTGGATACGAGGGGGAACGGATGTTACCCCAGTACAAGACATGCTCACTCCTCATGAATTTCCTCGCTCTTAGGAAAGCAAGCAGTTTAGGGGCTTTCGAGGCATTGTTGATAGATCGCCACGGCTTGATTCTAGAAGGGACGAGGAGCAACGTATTCGCATGCAAGGGACCTGTAGTCTACACGGCACCATCGAATGCCGTTTTGGAGGGAGTCACCCGCGACAAAATCATAAAGGCTATTGACGAAATTGGGTATAAACTGGTGTATGAGGCTCCCTCGGCGAAGGATTTGCTTTCAGGAATGTACGACGAAATGTTCATCTCTTCGACAAGTATGGGCGCTATGCCGGTGGCATCCTATGAAAACCATAGCTTTATTGCTACAGGGGTGGTCGCTCGGCCAATCCATGCACTCATTCGCACTTGGGAGGTGGATGCACTACACTAATGTCGCAAAACAGAGTATAGTTGGTGCATGAAATTCAAAGAATTACCACTACACGAAGAAGTGATGAAGGGGATAGAGGCTGCCGGCTTTACCGACTGCATGCCTGTGCAGGAAAAAGTCCTCCCCGGAGCCTTGCAGGGCAAGGATGTCATGGCGCAGTCGAAAACGGGATCGGGAAAAACCGCCGTATTTCTTATCACCTTGCTACAGAAGTTTATAGACGCTCGGGAAGCAGCGAAACAACTACCAGAGGATAAGGCCTATACCGCAAAATCACCAGTGGCGTTGATTGTAGCACCAACACGGGAGCTGGCTGTCCAGATTGAAGAGGATGCACGATTGCTTTCCACAGGAATACCCGGGTTTCGGATTGGGTGTTTCTATGGTGGCGTTGGGTATGCCAAACAGGATAAGCAGATTGCTGAGGGTGTTGATCTGATCATAGGCACTCCCGGAAGAATCCTTGACTACCAGAAAATGGGTAAGCTTGACTTCAAATCGATCGATACATTCGTGATCGATGAGGCTGATCGATTGTTCGATATGGGGTTCTATCCCGATGTCCAAAAGATGTTCAAGCTCATGGTAAAGAAAGACCAGCGTCAAACCATGCTCTTCAGTGCAACCTTGGGGACCCGAGTACGTAATCTGGCATGGGATTATATGAACACACCATTGGAGATAGAGGTCCAACCTGAGGAGATTACTGTTAAGGCTATCACCCAGGAACTCTATCATGTCTCCAAGGATGAGAAATTCGACCTGTTTCTCCGTCTTATGGCAAAGGAGGATCCCTCCAACGCACTGATATTCACCAATACCAAAGCAAAGGCTGTAGAGATAAGCAAACGTCTCAATGTAAATGGGTATAAAACACAATACCTCATGGGAGACTTGCCCCAGAGCAAGCGCCTGGGGGTCATTAATCGGATGAAGAGTGGAGAATTGAGATTTCTGGTAGCGACCGATGTCGCCGCGCGGGGATTGCAGATCGATGATCTAGAGTTGGTGGTCAATTTCGATATTCCAGAAGACTATGAGAGTTATGTCCACCGCATAGGGAGAACCGCACGTGCTGGGAAATCGGGAAAAGCGATCACATTGGCTTGTGAACAGTTCGTCTATGGGCTTGAAGCGATCGAAAACTATATCCAGATGAAGATTCCCGTCATGTGGGCAGATGAAGAGACTCTTCCTAAGGTTGAAGATAAGAGCGCTAAAATGCGCTTCAGGGATCTGGTATCGGAGAGTGAATTCGCCTCACGCTCTTCAGGTGGTGCAAGGGGAGGCCGACAGTCCAAGTCTGGTCCAAGGCGTGGAAACAGCAGTTCCCGAGGACCTTCCAACCGAAACCGTTCGACAGCTAAAACTCACGGGAAAGGCTCTCCAAAGCCTGCTGCAGCCAAATCTGCGAAACCCGATACCGCCAAACCCATTAAACCGGGAAAGAGCTATGCCGAATCTGCTCCAAGACAGAAGAGCAATACCAACCGTCCTAAGCCATCGGCGAAGAGCAAGAGTTATCAAGATATCCAAAAGATGGACTTTGAAGAACGCATCGCTTATTACAAGAAAGCATATGCTGAAGATAGTGGGGCAGTGCAACCTGCAGCACCAAAAAATCCAAAGAAATCGCATGGCAAGGCTTCAGCGAAACACTCTTCTGGATCAGCTGCTACCGGTAGCCTAAAATCCTCGAATAACCAGAGCCCAAGACATGACAAGACAGCCAAGCAAGTTCAACAAGGACCCAAAGCCTCAGTAAAAGCCAAGGGTTCACCCGATGTGGTTAGCGCACCTAAGAAGAAACAAGGCTTTCTCGCCCGTTTGTTCAAAAGGAATAAAGGGGATGCTTAGACGTTTCATAGCCTATTATAGGCCGTATGGAAAACTCTTCTTCTTAGATATGGGAGCGGCGGTCTTGGGATCGTTGCTCTCAATCCTATTTCCCCAACTAACCCGTGAACTGCTTCGCACTTACATTCCCAACCACGATTGGACCATGATGCTCTCCGTATTCGGCGTTATGCTGGGTATCTATGTTGTGCAAACGCTATGCACGTATATCCGTGTCCGTTGGGGACACCAACTTGGTGTATTCATGGAGAGCGATATGCGTCAGGATTTGTTTGGCCATCTGCAGCGACTCTCCTTCCGCTATTTCGACCAAACGAAGACCGGACATCTGATGTCACGGATTACCAATGATCTTTTCATGATCACCGAAACCGCCCACCATGGCCCCGAAGACCTGTTGATTTCCGTGGTTGTGATCATAGGGGCGTACGGATTCATGTTTACCAATAGCGTTCCCTTGGCTTTGGTCTCCATAGCCCCATTGCCGATTATGCTGTTTTTCGGAATTTATTATGGGAACAAGCTGAAGGCCGGCTTTCGTGCTGTCCGCACTACAGTCGCAGATGTGAACTCGGTAGTGGAAAACTCGATACAGGGTGTACGTGAAGTCCAGTCTTTTACGAGTGAAGGTTATGAGAGACAAAAATTCAAACAAGTGAATACCATTTTCCAGACAGCAAGGAGCAACCAGTACAAGGTCATGGCCCGTTATGAGTCGACCATGATGTTCTTCAGAGAACTCTACTACTTTACCACGGTTGCCGGTGGTGCCATCCTGATCTACCAAGGGATAGTTCCTGTCTACGACCTTGTTGCATTTATTCTCTATGTAGGCATTGTTCTTCCTCCTATCGACCGGCTTATCCACTTCACTGAACAGTTGCAACAGGGAATGGCATCGTTCGAGCGTTTTTTGGAGGTCATGGATATCCAAAGCGATATCAATGATTTACCCGATGCAGTCGATCTCAAAGTCTCCGAAGGTAAGATTGCCTTCGATAAAGTCAGATTCAGATACGATTCCGATGGTGAAGAGATTCTGGGAGGAATAGATTTGACTATACCAGGCGGAAGCACGGTCGCTATTGTAGGCGAATCGGGAGCTGGAAAGAGTACTCTCGTATCACTTATACCTCGTTTTTATGAACCTGAAGAGGGAAGAATTATGATCGATGGGCATGATATTGCCCATGTGAAAAAATCCTCATTGCGTCGACAAATTGGATTCGTTCAACAGAATGTGTTCCTCTTCGATGCTAGTATCAGGGAGAATCTCAAGTACGGAAAGAGCGATGCAACTGATGAAGAAATGTGGCATGCACTGGGCGAAGCGAATCTTGCAACCTTTGTCCAAAGCCTTCCTGATGGTTTGGATACAGAGGTAGGAGAACGGGGTACACGCCTCTCCGGAGGCCAGAAACAACGGATATCCATCGCAAGAGTCTATTTGAAGAATCCTCGTATTCTTATGTTCGATGAGGCTACCAGTAGCCTCGACAGTGAATCCGAATTCCAGATTCAAGATGCGTTCAAACGGCTTGCCGAGGGACGCACCGCTATTGTTATTGCCCATCGGTTGACTACGGTACGCGATGCGGACATCATCTATGTGTTGGCCAATGGTACAATCGTAGAGTCTGGAGACCATGACTCCCTGATTGCAGCCGGAGGACACTATGCGAAACTCTATCGGAACCAAGAGCTTCGTTGATAGGGAGGTTTTTGTGTTGAAGTATATTCATGTAGCCATTGCGGTACTGATTGTCGTACCTACCTTTATACTGTCCATGTTCGTAGGGATTTTCCCTGCAGCAGTGATGCGTCTCTTTGGGGCTGGAAATACGGCCGATAGATGGATGCGGTTCAATGGAACTAATATCTCACGCACCATACTCTGGTCCCTGAATATCAAGATGGAAATCAGGGGAGCCGAGCGTATCCCTCGTGACGGTACTCCTGTATGCTTCGTCTCCAACCACCAGAGCATGCTCGACATTCCCGCAGTCATCGCTGGATTGAAAATTTGGGCGGGTTTCATCACTAAGCAGGAACTTGACCGCATACCATTGGTGAATTCCTGGATCCGCTCCATAAATTGTGTCTACATCGATCGTAATAGCCCCCGCTCATCTATAAGCGCTATCCTCAAGGGAGTCGAGAATATCAGGAAAGGCATACCTATGTTTATCTTTCCTGAAGGAACCAGAAGCAAGACTGGAGCTTTAGGGAAATTCAAGACTGGGAGTCTTAAGTTAGCCACTCGGGCAAAAGCGGTCATCGTACCTATTACCATTGACGGAACTCGGAGGGCATTAGAACAGAAACAGGGAATCGGAAGGGTTCGTGTGGTCATATCGGTAGCTGAGCCCATTCCAACGGCACAATTGGATGAAGAACAACTGAAAATTCTACCCGATACCGTATATGGAGCAATCGAAGAGCAATTTTCTTCGATTGTCGAGCGAGCGGTTTGACTACCATGTTGGAGATAGAACACCTTTCATTTGCATACGAGAGGTACAGCGATCATGAACACAGACCAGTTTTTACTGATATCAATCTGCATGTAGGAAAAGGAAAGAAGCTCTTGATTCTTGGGGCTCCCGATAGTGGAAAATCTACACTAGCCAGAATCATATGCAATCTCATTCCCCGATTTATTGCAGGAGAACTTCATGGTTCTATCACCATGGATGGACAGTCAATCGAGAATTTCGCACCTTGGGAATTGACCGACCGTTGTACTCTTATAGCCCAGAATCCCCAAGAACAACTTCTTATGACCACCTGCGGTGATGAAGTTGCTTTCCCGTTGGAGTCTATGGGGATGAGAAGAGAGCAATTGGTCGGACAGGTCCACCAGTCACTCCGTTCATGGGGTCTCTCACAGATGATCGATGTCAATCCACAAGAGATGTCGGGAGGTGAACAAAAACGCCTTTTACTAGCGATTGCCGATGCTATAGATGCCCCCCTCTGGATCATGGATGAGCCATTTGATGATCTTGATGAAACGTGGCGTTCTCGTTTGCTGCAAAAGATACAGAGAGAGAATAAGAGTGTTGTCATCTTCGGGTCACGCTATCTGGAGGAGTTTAGGGGCAGTTTTGATTCCTATGCTTTGCTTAGAGGAGGTTCTTTGGTATCAGGAAGTGAAGAGGATGTGGTCCTTGCTTTCGATAGGGAGTGCGATCTGCAATTCTCATCAACATTGGCCGAAATCTCAATTCCGCAGACCCGACAATTGGAGGCAAAGAACTTATCAATAGTCCATCCTCGACGCTCGGTCTCTTCGACAGTTCCGTTTACCTTGAAAGTTAATTCTTTCCATGTAGAATCGGGAGAGGTGGTTGCCTTGGTCGGGCCGAACGGTTCAGGGAAAAGCACGCTCAGTAGGGTTCTTTGCGGCCTCGATTCCTATTATTCTGGCAGTATCGAACTGGACGGAAATTCGAGTGTACAGAAGAGTTTACAATCCCATGTGGGATACCTGTTTCAGAATCCAGATTACGGGATATTTTTGCCTACAGTGAGAGATGAGTTGGGTTGGTCGCTTCGCCATATACCACAAATTTCTTCATCCAAACGTGGACAATTGATTGAAGGATGTGCCAAACTCTTCCACCTTTCGTGTGATGATAATCCTACGATGATGGGGTACGGAGCAAAAAAACATCTTCAGGCAGCTGTATACTATTTGCTCGATAGACCCTTTCTGATAATCGATGAACTCGATAGTGGGGTAACCTATGCCGCAGCCTTCGAGATTGTTTCTCTGCTGCGGTCCAACGGAGCCGCGATCGTACTTATCACCCATGATAAGACGTTCGCTAAGAATCTTGCCCAGAGGCAATATTCGATAAAGGACGGGGCGGTACTCGAGACGGAGGTGGGCTCATGACTACTAACACCTTTATCGCTGGCCGTGGATTTCTCTATCACATGGATGCACGGGCTAAATTACTGCTTGTATTATTGCTCTGTATTACGGTATTCCTTCCCCTTTCCCATTTGGGATTGTGGTCTATATTCTTCTTTACCTTCCTAGTTACTTGGCGAGCAACTGGCTTCAAACAAGCCCTAGAACCGTTGAAGGCAATCCTTTTCGTTCTAATTCTCATGACCTTGTTCGTTCCTTTGACTTATCGAAATGGAACGGTGGTGCTTGAAGTCGGCAGCTGGGTAGTTGCGACAGCCGAATCTTTGGAAAACTTGAGTTTCCTCGTATCAAGATTCTTAGGAATTACCTATATCTGTACCCTGTATGTATGGACAACGCCGATGGCCGATATCAACCTTGCTTTGCGCTGGTATGGGCTTTCGTATCAGGCCGCACTCGTATTGACACTAGCTTTCAGATTCATCCCATTCATCGCAGACTCTTTCAAGATGATCCAGGATTCCCATGCCCTGCGGACAAGCATTCAGGTCGAGGGCAAACATAGTCGGCGTCAACGGATTGCGGATGCTATCCCAACAGTAACCGCCGCATTGGTGTTCGCCTTGAAATCGATTCCCCAAGTCGCCATGAGCTTGGAACACCGGGGATTGGGAAGAGCAAACAAGAGAAGCCATTACAGGGTCCTCAAGGCAAAAGGGGGTCTCTTTACCCAACTGCTGCTTTCGGTTATGATTCCGACAGTTTTCTACTTGGTGTTCAATACCCTCTGAAGGAGGTCCGGCAATGGATTCGAAAAATGCTTCCAAAATGACCGCACTACGTATTGCGTTGATTGCTGTCTTGACTGCTGTGGTAGTGGTTTTTACCCTTATGGTACGTGTTCCGACTCCTATCCGAGGTTATATCAGTCTCTGTGATGTGGTCATTACCTTCGCAGCTTTTCTTTTTGGGCCTTGGGTTGCTGCAATCGCCGGAGGTCTGGGGACAGGTATCGCCGATCTGATCGGTGGTTATGCTCAATGGGCTCCTCTCTCCTTCGTTATCCATGGAGTCCAAGGTATGCTGATTGCTATTATCGCAAGAGCAGGTATGCGTTCAGGCGTGCCTGGTGATGCCAAACTATTCAAGATGGCTCTTGGTGGTGTGGTTGGTATGATTATTATGACTGGAGGGTACTATATTGCCGGTGGCTTCCTCTATGGATTCGAAGCCGCTTTGGTCGAAATTCCCCTCAACCTTATGCAAAGTGGCGTTGGAGTAGTATTGGGAATCGCCGTCTCACGGGCAGTCCTTAAAGCTTATCCACCAGTACGCACCCTAGCCCTATAACAAGGAGAATCTATGGATACGAAAACCCATGATACCATTTTAGTACTCGATTTCGGTGCCCAATACAGTCAATTGATAGCCCGACGTATACGGGAAAACCAAGTCTATAGCCAGATTGTTCCCTATACGATATCGGCAGAAGAGGTAGCGAAGATTGCCCCCAAGGGGCTGGTATTCTCTGGTGGACCATCCAGTGTCCGTACGCCCGATTCTCCCCGTCCCGACAAAGCCCTTTTTGATCTCGGAATTCCTATACTCGGTATCTGTTACGGGTTGCAGGTATTGTCTGTGATGAATGGTGGAACCGTTGAACGTCCTAGACAGAAGGAATACGGTTTTGCCCATTTGGATATCAAGCAGAAAGCATCTCTGTTACTCTCCGGTATCTCGGAAAAAAGTCAGGTATGGATGAGCCACGGGGATTCGGTAGCATCACTTCCAGATCATTTCAGCCTTTCTGCATCGACAGAGAATTGTACATACGCGGCTGTGGAGTATCCAGAGAAGGGATGGTATGGGGTGCAGTTCCATCCCGAAGTAGTCCACACGACCGAAGGTTCCAGACTCCTGGCCAACTTCGTGCTCGATGTTTGCAAAGCTACTGCCGATTGGAGCATGGAATCATTCATTGAGTCACAAATTGAAGAAATCAGACGCACTGTCGGTGATAAGCAGGTACTGTGCGGTCTCTCAGGTGGTGTCGACTCCTCGGTTGCAGCAGCTCTTATTCATAAAGCTATCGGTGACCAACTGGTCTGCGTATTCGTAAACAATGGACTGTTGAGGAAAGGGGAGGCCGACTTGGTCCTCTCAGTTTTCCGTGACAATTTCAATATCCGCCTCCAATATGCCGACGCGCAAGACCAATTTCTCTCTGCTTTGACGGGAGTCACCGATCCTGAACAGAAACGTAAAAATATCGGAAAAGTTTTTATCGATGTCTTTGAACAGGAAGCCCGCGCGGCTGGCGAGATCGACTTCTTAGCCCAAGGAACCCTGTATCCCGATGTGATCGAGAGCATCAGTCCTTCGGGAGGTCCCTCGGTAACTATCAAGAGTCACCACAATGTGGGAGGCTTACCAGAAGATCTACGCTTCTCCTTGTTGGAACCCTTACGGGAGTTGTTCAAGGATGAGGTCCGCCTGCTCGGTAAAGAACTTGGATTACCGGATGAGATCGTCAATCGACATCCCTTTCCAGGTCCTGGGCTGGGCGTGCGGTGTGTCGGTGAGGTTACCGCAGAGCGCCTTGATACGTTGCGCGAGGTAGATTCGATCTTTATAGAAGAAATCAAGAAGGCTGGGTTGTATGGAGATATCTGGCAAGCCCTTGCCTGTCTACTTCCCGTAAAGAGTGTAGGTGTCCAAGGTGACGAAAGGACCTACGAAGAGGTCTGTTCATTGCGCGCTGTTACCAGTGAAGATGCGATGACCGCCGATTGGTTTCGTTTCCCTCCCGATGTTTTGCAAAGGGCCTCTTCTCGGATTTGTAACGAAGTACAGAGGGTGAACCGGGTCCTCTACGATGTAACGAGCAAGCCGCCCGGTACCATTGAATGGGAATAGGGTATGGACGAAAAACGGGTATATGGTGCTCCTGTAGAACGACCGAAGATTAAGAAACGTTGGCGTGATCGATATGACGGAAGGCGTCTGATGCATACCGATACCTTCTTCACCCTGATTCCCCATATCATGACAACACGTAATGATTCTGAAGTCGGAGCATCCTTCAAGATCGATGTAACTCCAGTAGAGCGATATCTTCGGAAACGCAGAACAGAGGGAAGCCCGATCGGACAAGACCTTACATTCATCGATGTCGTAATGGCTGCTATCGTTAGAATGATTAGCCAAAGGCCCTATGTGAATCGTTTCATTGCCGGAAGGAAAGCCTACAGTCGTGATGAGTTGAGCATTTCTCTGGCCATTAAGAAAAACCTATCGGTGGAAGGGACCCAGACTGTGGTGAAGATGGTCTACGATCCCCATGATACAATATTCGATGTCGCCCTTAGATTGCAGCATGAGATCGAGCGGAACAAGGATCTGATGACCAACAATTCTACCGATTCCTTCGCAAAATTCGTCAACCATTTGCCCACATTGTTAATCAGAATGGTAATTGGAACAATCAAGTGGCTCGATTTCCATGGTTGGATGCCCAAGACGATACAACGTCTCAGTCCATTCCATTGCAGTATTTTCGTCACAGCTATGGGATCCATTAACTTTCCCCCGATCTATCACCATATCTACAACTTCGGTACCTGTAGCGGGTTCATTGCCTATGGCCCCAAATATTCGGAGAGGGTATTGGCAAAGGACGGCTCTGTGGTGGAACGCAAATATATTGATTTCAAGATTGTGGGCGATGAACGTATTTGCGATGGTTTCGGCATGGCTTCTGCTTGGAAGGAGCTCCTTCGCTATATCAAGCATCCGGAGCTCCTTGAAGAACCACCCGAAACTGTAAAGGAAGATTCCGGGATTTGAACCTAGAAATTCGTGTTTATATAGACGACGCCTTTTCCTGGTGAATCCTGGACAATCGACCGATCGAATACTACTCTTGCGGTAATTACTGAGGCTAGTAAGAGTAGTACCATGAGTGCTCCAGCACCCAGTAACATGATATTGCTTCTTTTCATGATTGCTTTTGCTCCTTTTGATATGTTTCGAACTGATCGATCAAATCGTTCTTGGTGAGGCCAACCTGTTCCATGGTAGCGAAGATCGCTGGCAATTCATTCCGGACGAAGGCCTCTCTCTTCTGGTCCAGTACCTTCTGACGGGCGTCGGCTGCAGTGAAGTATCCGATTCCCCGTTGATTTTCCAATGTTCCTTCCTCCTGAAGTAGTGTATAGGTACGTGTTACGGTATTTGGATTGACTTCCAGCTGGACAGCCATGTCCCGAATAGATGGTATGCGTTGCCCGTCCGGCCACTCTCCACTGAGGATCCGATCATACAGATACTCGGCTATCTGTAGATAGATGGATGTATGTTTATCGAATTGCATCGGTTGCCTGTACCTCCTTCACACGAAGATATGCAGTATACCAACAGAATGCCGGTAGTATTGCCCAGTAAATGACTGAGCCAATCCATTTCGAGACTCTCACTAACGTAAGATGGTCATACATGACATAGGAGTCGATCGAAAAGTGGAAGCCAAATGGTCCGGTGAAGTAGGGGGCGAAGACGATTCGCACCATAATGGTAGAGAGGATAGCTAGCAGGATGCCGATCACTCCAAGCGATAGTACTGTTTTCACGAAATGAGTTTTCCGAAAATAGGTTGCTCCCAGAAGAAATATGGACTGAGTTACCAGATAGTGAAGCATCATGATACCTATATGACGGGTAAAAGGATTGAACATGATGAACGGGTTTCCAAAGAATAACAATGCGATAGCCTCTACCACGATGGAGACTACGGTAAGCAAGACAGCTAGTGCAATCGGGTAGGCTATAGCGGTGAGCAATCCTTTGGCAAGGAACTTTTGTAGTCGGGAAGCTGGAAGCATGAGCCAATTGTGCTGTCCGATCCTACTGAACATGTCATCACTGAAAATGATACTTGTGGTGATGAACCCACCGAGGAATAAGAAGCCGATGAAGTTGGTCAGATAGCCATTTTCAGCAGGCTGAATGCCACCGGTCATCCTGATAAAAAATGCTCCTCCTACCTCTTGTACGAACAAGACTAATGCAATGGTGAGAGCATAGATAAACAGATTCTTTTTGTTCTCTTGGACCTCTTTATTCAATACACGAACAAGTTTCATGCGTTGCCTCCTTCACTGGTAGTAAGATTCGCGAAAGGGGAGGGATTAGCGATAACAGCATTGAAAAGGGTTTCAAGATCGACTACGGTTTCCCCGTCTCCCTCTTGCCTTTGTCGAACAGTCATCCAACCACCGGGCACCTTCTCGCTGAAAATAGCTTCTCCGAGATTTGGTTCGTTTCTTTGGAGGTCCATACAGAAATTGTCGGAGATGTCGGTAAGATTATGATTGAATACAACTTTGCCATTATTGACTATGATGATCGGGTCGATAAGGTTCTCCATATCTCGTACCTGATGCGTACTGATAATGAATGTACGATCCTCTGTCATCGCGGAGGCAACGGTTCTCCTGAATTGGCTTTTTGAGGGTATGTCGAGTCCATTGGTCGGTTCGTCCAGGATCAACAGTGCTGTATTGGATGCCAAGCCGAAGGATAGGAGGAATTTTTTCTTCTGTCCGAAAGAGAGTTCGTGTAATTTCTGTGACAAATCCAGGTCGAAATCCATGCAATAGCGGTGTAGTGCCGCGTCATCAAAACGTGGATAGAACGGAGCATAGGTAGCCAAGTATTCCTCGGCTGTCATACGTGGTAGCAAAAATTCTTCGGGAAGGTGGAAAAGATCCTCCAGCATCGCCGGATGCCTATCCACTGGGTTGTACCCGAGTACTGTCGATGACCCCTCTAAAGGAAACAGCTGGCCAGAGATGAGTTTCAGCAGAGTTGTCTTTCCCGCTCCATTCATTCCTAACAAACCATAGATGTTACCCTTGTCGATATCGAGGTCCATGTTGGCAAACAACGGTTTCTTTCCATATTGGAACCGTATGTTCTGCATTCTTATCATGGCATCACTCCTTGTAATGTATAATAGTGTACTATCAAACTAGTACACTAAGACTGTGATACTTGTCAAGAGGGAACCTGGTACGAAATATAAGTTTTGGTACTTTTTTTGTTGGAAGGCAGGAATCGAATATCTGCAAGCGAAGCCCTTGGATCAAGGTTTATGATTTGGAGAGTAAGAAACAGCCGATTATGATGTGAAAACTAGGATATTATCCAAGCATTCCTCACATAAGATTCTCTCTCAAATTCCAAGAGAATCGTAGGGTTGGGATAGCATGGATGATACTTTTACCTAAAACGCTACCACCCGAAAGATTGTTTTCTATGATCATTTTTTGAGATATGTAAAAACTAAGATCGATCACGTCTCAACTTTATTTTCGCTGTATTTTTATTTGTAAAACATGACAATATTGGCTAATATGTACGTATGAGCGAAAATAAAGATCTCCCCACCGATTTCAAGCGAAATGGGCAGTTCTACAAGTTTTGTGCCTACGGGTTCCTGAAAAACCTGCGATTCTTCGAACCGTTTCTCATGCTCTTCTTTTTGGAAAAAGGTTTGACTTATTTGGAGATCGGAACCCTATACGCTGCGCGGGAAGTGTGTGTGAATCTCATTGAGATTCCCTCGGGCGTCATAGCCGATACATTGGGACGACGTCGTTCCATGGCCGTTTCATTTATCTCCTATATACTCTCGTTCATTGTATTCTTTTTCGCCGATTCCTATTGGATTCTGTTTGTAGCTATGCTTGTTTTTGCTGCCGGTGAAGCGTTCAGGACAGGAACACACAAGGCAATGATCTTTGACTACCTGCACATGCACAACTGGGGACATCTGAAGGCTCACTACTACGGACACACACGTGCTTGGAGCCAAGCAGGAGCCGCCTTATCTGCGCTAATAGCCGCATTTTTGGTATTCTGGCAAGGCTCGTATGCCCCGGTATTCCTATTCACCATTGTTCCTTACGTACTCGATCTCATATTGATACTCAGCTATCCCGCAAACCTTGATGGTCCCCGTCACACCAGCAATAAGACCGTCGCCTCAGAATTTTCCTCGGTAGTTCAATCTCTCATGAAGAGTCTGAGAAACAAGGATCTTCTGCGCGCGATAGCTAACCAATCGCTATATAGCGGTTACTACAAAGCCTTCAAAGATTACCTGCAACCGATATTGAAGAACTTTGCGATAGCATTGCCTGTTCTCCTCGCACTCCAGGATGATCAACGTACAGCACTGATCACCGGGTTTGTCTATGCTGCATTGTACTTGCTTACCGCATATGCCTCCAAATCTTCAGGAAAGATGTCGGAGCGTTTCCATACCCTCGCTATTCCCCTGAATAGCATGTTGTTTATGGGTATCTCGTTCGGAGTTGTTAGTGGAATCGCCTATTGGTTGGGAGTTCCTCTCGTGGCGATTATTCTGTATGTGGGTATCTATGTCATTGAAAATCTTCGCAAACCCATGGGAATCGCCTATGTGACCGAAAGGATGGATAAAGGTTCACTTGCCTCGGCACTCTCGGTAGAGTCGCAGGCAGAGACCTTGTTTGCTGTTTTAATTGCCCTCATGTTGGGGTTCTTCAGCAATCTATGGGGCTTGGGTATGGGAATTCTCGTAGTATCGGCTATCTGTTTTGTGTTGGCACTATTTTTGCGATTGCCTAAACTGGAAAAGAACTCGTAATTAGATATACATCTTCACCCAATCTTTATCGACTCCTTACCACGATGACACTTTCCTCCTATAGTTTTTCGGTATACCATTGCGGTATGTAAATTCTTGGAAGGAGAGGATGAAGTGTCCAAAATATTTGTAGTTGAGGACAACGCAGGATTGTTAGATGCCATAGGCTCCTATTTGGAAGTTGAAGGCCATAAGGTGGTTTCTTTCGACCGGATCGCTGGAGTCTATGAAGCGGCTAAAATGGGCTTTCCGGATCTTATGATACTTGATGTTATGCTCCCTGACGGGGATGGTTTCCATCTGGCAAGAAGAATTAAAAAAGATAACGACATCCCAATCCTTTTCCTAACTGCAAGAACATCTGAATCTGATAGAATTACCGGATTTGAGATTGGCGCAGATGATTATGTGGTGAAGCCTTTCTCTATGAGGGAGTTGGTATTGCGTGTCAGATCCATCCTTGGTCGTACGCAACGGGATAGCAACAAATCGTCTAAAGAGCAACTGCATACTTGGATGCTCGATTCCGAGATGGCTGAAGACCATAAGCCGCATAAGCTTGAACTTAATGAGAACAGCCATCTCTGTTTGCACGATGGTATTGAGGTGAAACTCACAGCCACGGAATGGAAAATCTTATCATTTCTTGCAGAGCGCGAGAAAGTTGTCGTAAGTCGGGAAAAACTCTTAGGTATGTGCCTCGATTATCTTGCAGAGGGGTCGGAACGTGCAATCAACACTCATATGAAGAATATCAGAGCAAAATTGACAATCAACGGATGGATAGAAACCGTCCGCGGATTCGGCTATCGATTTATTGGAAAGGTAGAACATGACATTGGTTAAGAAGACCTTCCTCGTTTTCGGGGTGGTATTTATCATACAGTTGACAGTCGTTGCTCTTCTAATAGGATTGGGATATCGCCAATCGGAGGACCAGTGGCAACAAGTTCGTAGCTCTCAAGCCTATGATACCGCGAAGAATTTTCTTGTTGAAGGCGAAGAACAGGGGGGAGCTGATTCATATACTGGACCTCTCGCGATCTATGATGCGAACAGGCAATTGTTAGGCAGTAGTCGCGGGTGGGGGATGCATGGAAGCATGGGGCGAAATATGATGGCTCAAATGAAGCCCATCTATGTCGATTCTGTTTTAGTCGGATATTATGCGACTGGGGAAGAATCCTTCAGTACCGATATCGCCAATAAGACTCTTCTACGGACCATGGTGATGGTCCTTCTACTCTCACTTTTGCTCTCTTTGGGAATTGCATTGATCGCAGCACTCTTTTTTTCTCGCAAAGTCGCTCGGCCTGCCGATAACCTGGCTCGATCTCTTCATGAAATGACGCAGGGAAATTTTTCCGTTCCTGTGAAATCGGATGGTTCAGATGAATTGGTCAGGATAGGTCAATCCATCGAATCGCTCCGTTTACGGTTGTTGCATGAGAGGACAGTCCGATCCCAGTGGTCACAGGATATTGCCCATGATTTACGGACTCCGGTCGCATCGGTGAAGGCGCAGTTGGAAGGAATGATTGATGGCATCCTAAAGCCCGATGTGGCAAGATTCGAGCGCACCATGCGAGAATTGCAGCGGATGGAGATATTAGTCGACGATCTTGAGACTCTTATGCGCCTCGAATCTCCCGAGGCAGAAGCGAAACTAGAGTTGATTGATTGCAATACTATGGTTAGGGAACTCGGTGAACGGTTTGAAGCCCAACTTCTCCAATCTTCTATGCATTTAGATACCGAGATCTCATGCGATCAGATAATGGCAGATGAGGTTTTACTGACCCGTGCATTGTCGAACCTTATTAGCAATGCGATCAGATACGGTGTTGAAGGTACCCCCATTAGATTACGTGTTAGCCAGAAGGAGGGTGGGACGCTAATTGCTGTCCACAATAGCGGTAACCCCATCCCCCCTCAGGAAATTCCAAAACTGACTGAACGGCTTTATAGAGGGGAGTTCGCCAGATCGACACAAGGTTCTGGTTTGGGACTCACCATCGTTGACCGTATTGCTCAGCTCCATAACGGATCACTTACTATAGAGAGTACTAAGGAAAATGGTACTACGATGACCATAGTATTACCCTCTCCACTTTCAGCCATCCGATATCCGCAATAACCTTAGCTCATTCGACATACTGATACTCAGGAAGTTTCCCTTTGGTGATAGGCTGATGTCGGAAGCAACATAGGATCCGCAGTCCATGGGATTGTGTTCATTAAGCGAATAGACAGATGATTCGTTTATCAATCCTAGCAGATAAACGGAAGGCGCGATTCCACCATGGACAGCCCAACCGACTTGATCAATAGGGTCGAATACCATAGATGTAACCACATCATCAGTATTTCTAGCTTTTCCCGATTCTATCCATGAATTGTTGTCAGCAGAGTGGCTGTAGATATGTATTCCATCTCCCATGATGGATTGGATCCGCTCACCCGTGTAGGCCATTTCGAACGGACCTTGTAGGTTTTCTTTCTCTTCCTGATAGACCGCATCTTCCCAAATAGAATAGTTGGTATTTATGATAAAGCTATAGAACGAGCGAACCGCAGGACTGCTGACAGCAAGCTTCGTACCGCTTTCGTTGATTATAAGCTTATCGGGTTTTGGAATCGTCGAATCCATTCCTTGCAATGGGTTTCTCCTCATAGTCTCCGTTACTCCTCCGGGACCATAGGCACTCTGGTTGATATAACTTCCAGGCCATTCTCCATCGACAACGTAATCGACAAAATAAAACCGATTCGCGATTGTGTCCAAAACGACATTGGTGATATCTTCAGTCCAGACATACGTGCCAGAAGTTGGTTTTAATGAGGCAATTTTTGATAATGAATATTCTGCTGGGTTGTATTGGAAGAATTCAACCTTTCCTGTAGATCGTGCCGTTGTACAGATTATATCATCCAACGTATCTACTGCGATATCTGAGATGTCTGAAGCTATAAAACTCTCCTTCACGATAAGCTGATCTTTCTCTATTTGGCATACTTGAAGGCCTTGTGAACTTGCGATGAGTAGACTTCCATCCCTGAGGAAGGCCGTATCGGTTACACCGGTGAGCCAATAGGGGGTGTTGAACATATCGGTTTCACCATCAACGATGATCTCCACAGTTCTGGGGACACCTCTCAATGGATCAACCGTAGCTCGAAAAGGGAATGTTTCAGAGCCTACACTCCCGAGGCTATCTGTTTGTGCAACTACATCCAATCGATGTGGTCCGGTGAACGTAGAGAATTCGGCAGTTTCTCCGGTTGCGATGTTCGAACCATCTAGGTACCAATCTACGCATAGGGGAGTTGAACCACCGCCTCCTGAATGAACGAATCGGGCTGTAACCATCTCATTTGGAAGAATTTCATTTGAAATGCCTTGTATCTCGCCTACTACAGGATCAGCAACCCGGCTGATTATCTGCAAGCCAGTCGCTTCAGGTGTAACCTTATCTACGATGATGGAAATGGTTCTTGATGAAGTCATCCCATCCAAGATTCTCAGAGCAACCACCCCTCCTCCAATTTTGATGTTCGCCGAATATAGCGTGAATATCAGGTCATACGAGCCTGTCTGCAAAACGGCTTCGTAGCGGGCGCTGGCATTTGCAGTATCGATAGTTTTTCCCTCATAGACATCGAATTGTTCTCCTCCCTGCGGCCGTAGCTCCAAATCAAGTGAGATGGAGGTGAATTCCGGGTCTCCCCAGGTAAAATCTATTGCTACAGCACCCTCTCCTTCATACTCATCCAAGAAGACCTCGACGGCATTGTCTTTCGTAGTGAGGTGATGAGAAGCTGAACCGGTTGCCAGAATTGTCTCCTGCTGGTTCATACCAACAACATCTATCTGCCAGGTTCCTATCACCAGACCATTGATCTCAGCTTGGGCACTACTGGTGGTTATGGTAAAACTCTTATCGTTTGGACCCCTACCTGTGATGATATAGCTGGTAATGGATAACCCTTGCCCATCAGGACTTACCGGATCTCTCGTAGAAGATGACCTTGCCTCGACTGGCAAGAACCGCAGTTTCAAAGTGGTGGTATTGGAACTTTCTTCGCATCCAGCAAGAAGTATAGTTGCCAGTATGACCAATCCGAAAATTAACATAGTGAACTTTCTCATATGAACCTCCAACCCCTATACCGAAACGATTTCCTTCTTGCTTCAAATCGATTAGAGCTATTGCATGAAAATGACAATGGTGATATCACGTAGATATGAAAATCAAACATGTATTAAATCCTGCATTGGTCACCACTTCGTTGAAAAGCACGACGAAGGAGGGGATTATTGGCGAGTTACTCGATATATTGGTAAAAGAGAAAAAAATTTCCGATCGGGAAGAGGTTCTGTCGGCAATTATGGAAAGAGAAAGGAAAATGTCCACTGGGATCCAGCATGGAGTTGCCATTCCCCATGCCAAGACGAAGGCCGTGAAGAATCTCGTTGCCTGTATCGGACTCAAGAAAGAGGGCGTCGATTTCGCTTCATTGGATGGAGAACCCAGTCGGATATTCATCATGACCCTCTCTCCTGTGGACCGGGTAGGCCCCCATGTCCAATTTCTTGCCGAAATCAGTATGGTTATCAAGACTGAAGAGGCTCGCGAACATCTATTGCAGGCCAAGAGCGCCCAAGAAGTGCTTTCGGTATTCGGATTGTAAAGGCAGGTAGGTAACATGGCTCATGAAATGATGTTGTTGGCTCTCCAATTGGGAGTCATTCTGGTCGCGACAAAATTGTCGGGATGGTTCTTTTCCCGTAAATTAAAACAACCGAAGGTCCTCGGAGAATTAGTAGCCGGTATGGTCATCGGACCCTATGTACTTGGTGCAATTCCCCTAGGAACCTTGGGACCTCTTTTTCCTCCAGTTGCAGGAACAATTCCTGTTTCTCCTGAACTCTATGGAATAGCAACAGTCGGTTCGATACTGTTGCTCTTTTCCAGTGGACTTGAGACCGATCTGCCAACATTCCTCAGGTTCAGTGGAAAAGCTTCTGTTGTTGGTCTCGGTGGTGTAATCGTCTCATTCTTGCTTGGCGCTGGTGTGACTGTGCTGTTGCACCCTGAGGTCCATTCTCTCATGGATCCCGAAGCTCTTTTCCTTGGTACCATCTGTACTGCGACTTCGATCGGAATAACAGCACGTATCTTGGGAGAATCGCGGAAGATTTCTTCACCTGAAGGTGTCACCATTCTAGCTGCCGCAGTTTTGGACGATGTCATCAGTATTGTACTGCTTTCGGTCGTGGTTGGTATTTCTACAGTAGCGATGGGTGGTGGAACAGTCGCATGGTCCCAAATCGGTTCCGTCGCCCTTAAAGCAGTTGGTTTCTGGGCAATTTGTATGGTCGTTGGTATTGTGGCTGCTCCACATATCACCAAGAGGATGAAACGGCTTGAGTCTCTAGGAATCGTGGCCGAGATATCCTTTGGTATCGCCTTGCTCCTAGCCGGATTTTCAGAGATGGCTGGACTTGCGATGATCATTGGTGCCTATATTACAGGTCTTTCTTTCAGCCAGACAGATGTTTCCTCGGAAATCACCGAGCGGATCAAGGCTGTAGGCGATTATTTTATTCCAGTGTTCTTTGCCGTCATGGGAATGATGGTCGACTTTAAAGCTGTCGGTTCCGTGTTAGGTTTTGGTATCCTCTTCTCTTTGATTGCCTTCGCGGGAAAGCTCTTTGGGTGTGGATTCCCGGCACTGTTCGTTGGATTCAATATGAAGGGAGCTTTCAGAATTGGTGCAGGTATGTTGCCAAGAGGCGAGGTAACCCTCATTGTAGCTGGGATAGGCCTTGCAAGTGGTGCCATTGGACCCGATATGTTCGGTGTCGCAGTAATGACCATGTTGCTAGCCTCTGTGGCTGCACCTCCATTATTGGTACAATCCTTTAAAGGTGGTTCTGGGTACAAGAAGGAACTACAGACTTCCGAAGATGGAGATATGGTGACTTTGGAGCTGGAGTTCCCATCAGAGCGGGCTGCGGATTTTTTGAGAAGATCGATTTCCGATGCCTTCCGATCGGAGGGGTTCTTCATCCGGACGATTGAAGGTTCGGTCAGATCTTGGCAGATCAGGAAAGACGAACTGGTTTTCATTCTTAAACGACAAGGTGCGAAACTTGAACTGCAGAGCAAGCAACAGGATGAAGCATTCGTTCGGCTCATGCTTATGGAGACTTTGGTGGATTTCCAAGAGTTTGTAGATAGTCTCAAGAGTATGGAACAACCCGAAATGATGGGTGCCGGACTGTTGATGAATATGTTCGCGCAACAGTCCAAGTCAGAGAGTTGATGTCTTCCTGATCTTATATTTCATAAGTAATCGGGACGGACTATAGGTCTTCTTCGCTTGTCTAAGTCCAGGAATGCCGAGGTCTTGTTCCCGATTGATCTCAATAATTTTCTCCGGTAGCTCAGTTGCAAAAGCACGATTTATATATTGGTAGACTCCACGTAATCCTCCAACAGCTTTCTCAACGTGGATGATGAAACGAGAATACCCATCCTCTTCTCCCAGTGTGAAAGCTACCGGATCGTTTCCCGTATAGAGGACCACTCCCTTTAAACCCAATTCATTGCGGCACTCGATGGCAAGCAAAGTGGCTTTGTAGTCCTCTACCAAATCCTTTCCTTCCGCCCATTTGTCCAAGACTGCTATCATATCGGAGCTTTTGGCGATTTGGGATGGGATCAGAATCCTATCTGGATGATCCTCAACGAAATGGTGGGCATGCACGAGTTTTTTATGAAGATCTTTCCCATTCAACTCAATGAGATTTTTTCTGAGGTAGATATAATCGGCATTGTCACGATCTTCTTCCATGCTCAGATCGAGGTTGCTTTCTGATAATCCCTGCTCCCAATTCAGTTTCAGGTCTTCACTGATAGCATTAATCTCAGAAACACAAGTGAAAAGATCCGCGAGAAGGTCCTTATCGGGAAAACCGGCAGGCAACATCGCAAAAATCTCTTCCTTTTCCCCATATTGTTGGAGACCACGGAAGAGATAACCGGGTTTGCCATCCCGCTGGGTGTAGGTACTAATGGTATAGTGCCTTTTTTTGGTAAATGGGTAGAGCGATGCCATTGAGAATTCACTCACCCCATGGCGATTGTCGAGTAAGAACGGTTGTACAATATCAAGATGCCCAAGTTCCAAGGGCGTTTCAGCAGGATACGTCGGAATGGTTTGCATGATACCAAGATAACTGAAACCCCAATGAGGGGCAAGTATACACAATTCTTTACTTTTCACGTATAGTGGAATCATGAAAGCCCTACTGAAGATCCTATTGCTCGTACTTTTTGCTATCGTCATATTCATGCCGATGAACAAGATCACCCAGGGAGCCTATTGGTCGCTCTTTTTACTTATGTTTTTCGTGCTATACCTCTATTATCGATTCTCCTACTGGGTTGGAGAAGGAGATATCGCTTCAGTGGACAACCGAGAAATAAGATTTTCCGCATTTTCCGGTAAGGTTCCTCCCATGTCCAGTGAAGATCTTGTGCGTGGCCGACTTGTAGTCTTTGATGATGAAATAGCACTCTATCAACGCTCTCGTAATCCGCAGACGGGTGAGAAGGCCAAGAAAGTCTGGTCAGTTGCCATTGACGATTTAAGTGGATTTTCGATTGGTAAGGTCATCGGTATTCGTGGTGGATTGATACTCTCGCTAGTGGATGGAGATGAGGCTCGGTTCGCTATATTCTTTATGAAGAATAAGAAGATACCATTGATGGATGCCTTAGGCTGGTCCGGAGGGCAATCCGAATAAGGTAACCTAAAGAGGCGATTGTGGCTTCATTGTGGCAATGGTAGCTTGCTCCTACAGGAGCTACCATGAATCGCTATGTCCGACTCTTATGCATATGCATTCTCTCATGTATATTGATTCCCCTTCCTGCAGAAGGAGAGTCCGTCGAATTATATACGACGACCGATCTTGCTGCAGTAGATGCCCTTTGGCAGGATCATATCTCCTTCCGTGCATCCGTTGGTTGCATACTCACCGATGGTGTAGGCCTTGAACTGCCAATAGTATATACGGTTGACCGTAGCGGGGGAGAGGAAATCCTCATGGACATCGCGCTCAAACTTATGGTGTTCCCTTGGGGTTCTGGTCCTTTTATAAGCTTGTCTCTGACTCAAGCCTGTATATTCATGGGTCCCTTCATTCCGGAGGACAGAGTCCATTACTTGAATGAGATTGCTATCGGATATACCTGGAATGTGATTCCAAGGTGGTTTATAAGGCCATCAGTCATCTATCGGGATCCCTCGAACAATTATGGAGAGGACTTTGCCTACATTGAGGCTTTAGTACCTACCCGTAAGAAAGTTCGCTTCTGCTTAGAGGTCGGATGGCTGTTCGCATCACTTACACAATGAAGGAGGAGCGGAAAATGAAGGGAAGAATTCGCATCGTCATGTCCCATGCTTTGATCGTATGGACTATCATCAGTTTTCTTGGTTGTTCACTGGCAATAGAACCTGCGCAGAATCCATCGCTTTCTGATGAACAGATGGTTCCATTGGTAGCACGGGTATTAGATGAACAGTTGTCTATCGTCCAACCCATATTGGAGGAACATGGAGAGTTGTCACAGCAGACTAGGCAATTGATGCGGGATGCTGATGGAGAAAGTATCATTCTCCAGATGCTAGAGGAGGACCATGGAGCCGATTATCTACAGTTCTGTCATGCGGTGGCTTCAGGAGCCGAATCTTCAGATGTCTTGGAATCGGCGCAGTCTTTGATTTCTGACGAAGAGTTTGAAGAACTGTCAGGTAGAGTAGCAGAGGTGAGACGTTCATTTGTTACCTATGCAGAATCCCAGATGAGAGCAATTCCCCCGAACCAAAGACCAGCTTTCATGCGTGACTTGCAGAAATTGGTTACCAAGACTCTTGTACTCATGATAGCCGGCATTGTCTATGCATGTATCCCAAAAGTGATGTTCTGGGGGAAAGTAACTGCAGCAGCAGCGATATCGGTTGCTGCAGGAGTTACCGCAACAACAATTCTTTCTATTTATCGATATTACAAGTATGGAGAGGACTCGGCATCGATCTCATTCCAAGAATGGATTGTAGATGTGACAACTGATCCATCAGCATCCTATGCTGTAGCGACCTCAATGATAACGGTGGGAAGAACCATGAGCAATGGACCTGTGGTAACGGGTCTTATTCTGGTTGTGTTTGCGATTTATCAGGTCATGGACATGGTCAAGCCGATGTTGAAAAAATATAATTTCGACGCTTGAGAGTACTCATGGGTGGAGGGGATTATCTTGCTTGGTTAATGCAAATATGGAATAATGGAATTGATACATGCCATCAGGAGAAGTACAATCATGAATCGATCCCCTCTTTCCCAAACTCTTTTGGACCGTCTGCTCACCTATGTTGCTGTAGATACCATGAGCGATCCCCATATCATCGATAAAAGACCCACTACCGACGGTCAGTTGGAGCTGTTGCAGATGTTGCAACACGAACTAAATGAGATGGGTTTAGACGATATTACATTCGATCCGAATGGTTATTTGATAGCTCGGATTCCAGCGAACGCCCCGAAAGGGAGTAACATACCAACCATTGGATTCATGGCCCATGTTGATGTAGCGGATGATGTGATGGGAAATGGTGTCAAGCCTCGAGTGATTGATTCATATGATGGCAAAGACATCACACTGAATGCAGAATATGGAATTTTAGTTACCGATAATCCTGAATTGTCCAAGTATATCGGAGAGACGTTGGTTGTTACCGATGGTACTACACTCTTAGGTGGCGATGATAAGGCCGGAGTTGCTATCCTCATGTCGTTGGCGGAACGGTTGGTCAAGAGTGATTCTATGGTTCATGGTGAAGTGGAATTGATCTTCACTTCAGATGAAGAGACAGGTGGAGGCATGGATGCTTTCGATGTAAGTCTTTTGAGATCGCGTTGTTGTTATACTGTCGATGGTAATAAACAGGGTGAGGTTGAGGCTGAGTGTTTCAATGCAGCGACTGTTGAGGTAGATTTTATGGGTATTCCCTATCATTTGGGAGCAGCAAGAGGTCGTATGGTCAACAGTGTCTCAATGGCAGTATCTTTCATCGCGTCCCTTCCGAGGAACGAGAGTCCCGAAGCGACAGACGGTCGCTATGGATATTATTGTGCTGAGGAGATCGAAGGGACCAGTGCCCATACGCATCTGACCATATATGTGCGCGATTTCGAATTGGATGGGCTGAATCGTCGTATCGGTACTTTGGAAAGCCTTGCGACAACCACAGAGAAGCTATTTCCAGGTGGATCAGTTAAGGTTTCTCATAAGATCGTCTATCAGAACATGTATGAGGCCATAAAGAAGGATCCGAAAATCATGGATGCGATTTGGGCTGCTGCTGATAAACTTGGCCTGAAATTGGAGGAGAAGATCATACGCGGCGGTACCGATGGTGCCCGGCTTGCCCAAATGGGAATTCCGGCTCCCAACTTGTTCACCGGTTCCCATAATTTGCATTCACGATTTGAGTGGGTCGCACTCCCTGCAATGGAGCGTTCAGCACTTCTTGTAGAACAGATAGTCGCTTTCTGGGCGGGAGCCGTTTCTTGACACCACGTTCGATTGTTCGGTTACTAGCTATACTGGTCTTCTTATGTCCAGCGTCCAACCTTTGGTCAAACGACGGAATCTCATCCGCACGGCTGGAGGAACTCTCCATGCAGGTCATCGAAGAAGAGTTTGATTGGCGGTTCGATTTCTCTAAAGCAGAGGATGTGCTTGAGTTTTCCCTATTGGATTTCCGACAGGATAGCGAAACCTTCTCTCCCAGATTGGTTTTGGAAGTGGATATCGAGCTATGGTGGAGAGAGAATCGATTCCTTCGAACTGTAGCTGTATTGATAGATTCCCCAGAGGACTGGGAGTATTGGTATGCACAACGCCTACGATCGTTACTTCGAGCCAACAGCGGTCTGTTGCTCTTAAACGAAGGTATGGAAGCTATCACCGATTCCCATGATTGTGGTTATTGGATCGCTAACGATGGGGAAGGGCGAGAGAAGGGGGATGTGGTTTGGATCAAGAATCATCGTAAAGAACCTATTGCCCGTCTGCTGGTAGTGGATACCTTTCCTTTTACTGAGAAGGATGAAACTATTGGGATTGTCGAGCTTGCTCCTCTATGGACTACCCGTCCGATCGTTGCAGGAATGGAGACGGTCTCCCAAAAGGATATTTCAATCCGTATCGGATTTCCCCTCTCTCTTTCCCGAGCCGGGGTAGATATGAGTGTGGAATTGCCTTTGCCAAACACACTATTTCGCCTCACAACCCAAATTGGAGCCGAAAAACACCTCTCAGATGATCACTATGTAATCACTAGTGGTATTGGAATATCCAGAACGGTTTCCTTTGGCTATTTTGCCCAAAATTCTGCATCATTGGGTAGCTGGTGGACAAATCTACAATTATCGGTAGGAATGAGAATGCATGTAGGAACGGTTATCCAGGATACCGATCCGTTTCGGTTTCTCTACGGTGGAGAGGTGTATCTTGAACTAGGACACCAATCGACCGCCCACTTATATTGGGGACTTTCTGCAGGTTACCGCTACCGCGCCATGATCGATAATGGGATCGCATCCAGTATCCAGAGTAATGAAAATGGAATTACCCTATCGCCGACTCTACAGTGGGTGTGGTAGAGTGTTACCGATATGAAGAAAACTGTTTCCACGCTGATAGTAATTCTACTCCTCCTATTTTCTGGCTGTTCATCCCTCAGCACTTGGGTTCGCTCAAACTTCGAGGGAGTTCCTGTATGGGTATATGAGCCGCAGGTTTCGCGGGATCAGACAGCATTTGTTGGAAGTGGCACGGCAGACAGCCAAACCAGGGCTCGGGTGCTTGCGTATGAATCGGTTTTGCGCCAAATTTCGGATTCCATTGGTGAGGACGTCGTTGGGACCTATATAGCGGAACTTTCAACACGTGATTCTATTGAAGCTTATCGTCTCAGAATCACACAAGAGTTCGTGAAGCAAGAAGAGAATTCGACAACTGTCTACTTCCTGGCTATCGCCGATAAAGAGGTACTTGAAAGAGCCCGTACCGATGCGGAGGTGCAACTGTTAGAGAGTCAAAGAGAGATGAACCGTCTTTCCCAAGAGGCAGCCCAAGCCTTTCGGGAGAATAGGGATCTCGAGGCTGCTGGGAAATACTTGCAGATTGCGATTATCGCTAAAGCTCTTCCTGTCGATAGGGGGAGACAACGGTACGATGATGCGATAGAGAGAGTGAGGAAGATCCTATTGGCTTTACGGTTGACTGTTTCTGAGGGAGATCCAACTATCCCTACAACTGTGGTTACTCTCAGGCGCGGCAGTCGATCATTATCGCCAAGAGTTGAGCAAGCTGCCGTGATGGCTTTCTCAATGGCTCGCGATGGTATGGGAAACAGTTATCAGGACACCCAGCGTTTCGTCACCGATTCTTCTGGACAGTTCACCTTCACATCCAACAATCCTACCCTTGTCGGCCGGGGAACTATTGGATTCGAGGTGGATTTCTCTCCATCCTTGGAACAATTGGAAAAACTGGATGGCGTTCTATTCAACGAGTTCTCACAAATTGTAGCTGATACAAGAATTGAGTACCCATATGCAAGGATTTCGATACTTGGAGGACAATCCCTGTTGGTAGCCATGTCCGAATATTCGCTACAGGGAACGAGATTGGGCAGTACGTCAGCTGGTAGGGCACTTGCCGGTGATTTGTCCAAAGATGGATTGCGTGTTGTCTTGACCCAAGGTCCGCAGCCTGAGGATGATGAAGATATCTTGGATGTCTTGAAAAATACATTTGGAGATTACCGTGCTGTAGTCTATGGAAATGTCGGAATTTCCCATATTAAGGAGACCGGCGCCTCCTTCGCTGTGACTGTCACGGGAGAGAGCTTATTCGCCGATATTGCCGGTGGGAGGATCATAGGCCGAACAGGGAGTGTAAACGCAAACGCCGTTGCTACAACGTTACAGGATGCCACACAAGAGGCTTTTGCTCGGTATGGAAATATTTCAGCATCCCTACTTATGCGATACCTCTTCAAATAAGCTTGGATTATTGGAAATCAATCCATCTACTCCAAGGGAGAGGAGATTGGTTCCTGCATTACGGTCATCTACCGTCCATGCAAGAATCGGGAACCCTTTCCTCTTGGAAAATTTTGCCATCATCTTCGTATTCACGAGCAGAGAGTCTGGCTTCAAGACAGTCGCATGCGCTATATGGCGTCCCCAACCATGTTGTAATGCCTTTGGGACCTCCTCGGCTTCACTGAATATTACCGCAGAGGGAAGGGTATGATTACTTTCACGATTGAAATATCTAATTGCAAATGGGTTGAAGCTGGAGACAAGGACAGCTGACTCCATCTGTAATTCTTTTATCAATTGCCATGTCTTGCTTGCAATTCCGGTATCTCTTGTTCCTCCAACCTTCAATTCGATGTCGTAATAAAAAGCACTCCCATAGGTTTCAAACACCTGTCTGAGGGTAGGAATCCGTTCTCCAGCAAATTTTGGGTCTTTATGTGATCCAACATCAAGTCGCTGCAATTCTTGTAGTGTCAGCTCTTCGACACGAGCTGAAACACCTGCTAAGCGTTGGAGGTTATGGTCATGGATCACCACCAATTCTCCACTTTTACAGAGGTGGATATCGAGCTCAATACCGCCAATGCCCTTCTTTAAACATAGGTCGAATGCCTTCATCGTGTTCTCAGGCGCCAATGACGAGAAACCACGATGACCAAAAATCAACGGTCGTCCAGCCTCCGGGAATAGGGAGGGCATCCGATCATGCCTCATGATTGGCGAATCCACGTAACATCTCTACCTCGGCTTTCCATAGCTCAGGATCGGTGGTTTCCAGAATTAGTGGAATATTCAAGAATCTTGGATCAACCATCATAGCCTTGAAGGGTTCCAAACCTAAGTTTCCCTTTCCCAAAGGAGAGTGGCGGTCCACATGACTATCATAATCGCTTTTAGCGTCATTGAGATGCATTCCCATCAATCGGTTGAAACCGATGATCCTATCATATTCCTCCATTACCGATGAAAAGGATTCTTGGGTCCTGATGTCGTATCCGGCAGCGAAGATATGACAGGTATCTATACATACACCGACTCGATCTTTATGTTTGACCTTCTCGATAATCCGGGCGACCTCTTCGAACGTCCTTCCCAGAGCCGACCCTTGCCCTGCCGTAGTCTCTATTACGGCATATACTCCCTCGGTTTCTTGGAGAGCTTCATCTATACCCTCAGCTATCAAAGTCATACAATCATCGGGATCGATTTGCTTTAAATGGGCACCAGGGTGGAAGTTAAGCCGATCGAGACCCAATTGCTGGACTCTCTTCATCTCATCCACAAAGGCCTGTACACTGATCCTCCGTTTCTGTGGATCGGGGTTGCCCAGGTTTATAAGATAGCCGTCATGAGGCAATACCTGCTCAGCGATGAAACCTCCATCTGCCATAGCCTGCTTGAACAGCTCAATCTGCTCTTCCGTCAGAGGGGGAACCTTCCACTGTTTCTGGTTCTTGGTGAAAAGGGCGAAAGCATTAGCCCCAATTGACAGTGCGTTCTCAACAGCGTTATGTACACCACCGGCAGCGCTCACATGTGCTCCAATATAATGCATGCATACACCTCTCTTCTTGAAGGTACGGAAGAAGCGAAGGGTTGTCAATCGAAACAGCTCGTGTTAACTTCTCACAGTGTCATGCCGACAGGAGGTTTTTGTGAGTGTAGCATTAATGCCAGGTGATGAGATCCACGGTTTTGTTCTGGAATCGATCGATGTACTCGATGATTATCACGGCTATGGCTACTTTTTCCGCCATCGTATGTCGGGAATGGAGGTCTACCATGTCGCAAACGATGATACTGAAAATTTATTCGCTTTCATTTTCAAAACACCACCAGTAAACGATTGCGGCACTCCACATATCATAGAACACTGTATACTCGCTGGTTCCAAACGTTATCCGGTCCGGGATCCCTTCATGTCCCTTCTCAAGGGAAGCGCCAATACATTCATGAATGCAATGACATATCCGGATTATACCGTGTATCCCGCTGCGTCACCTTTGAAAAAGGATTTCGAGAACCTCTTCTCTGTCTACGCCGATGCCGTATTCAATCCCCTCCTACGTGAGGAGACTTTCTGGCAAGAGGGAATCAGAATCGACGCAACTGAGGATGGGTCGTTGAATTTCGGTGGTGTAGTCTTCAATGAGATGTTAGGAGAATTGAGCGACCATGACTCGATCGTAGGTCGTCAGAGTATCAGGAGCCTCTTTCCTGATACTCCCTATTTCTACGAGTCCGGAGGCGATCCCCAGGACATAATCAAACTCGATTATCGTCAATTCGTCGGTTATTACGCCTCCCATTACCATCCCTCCAATTGTCGCCTCTTCCTCTACGGAAACCAAGATATCGACGAACGTCTATCATTTCTAGATGAACAGTATCTTGCTGATATCTCCTCAATGAACGCGAGTGGACCCACTTCTTTAGCTAAGCCTTGGACCAAACCCAAAACAGTAGTTACTACAAGCCCCGCTGACGGAGATTCTGTACTACAGGAAGATGCTACGGTAGCGATTAGTTGGTCCACTTCGGTAGTAGAGGACCCGCTGGAGGTCCTGACCTTGTCTGTACTTACCGATATTCTATTGGGAAATCCTGGGGCTCCACTATATAAGGCGATAATCGACTCCCAACTGGCAAAGGATATCTCTCAGGTGAGTGGCATGGATACCAGCTTTAGACAATTGCCGTTCACAGTAGGATTCAAGGGAATCGACCCAGACAAAGCCCAACAGGCACAACAGCTGGTTCTCGATACATTGAAAGCAATCGTAGATGAGGGGATTCCGAAATCCCTGGTCCTCAATGCCATCAAACGACAGGAATTTCTTCTGCAAGAGCCGAATGGAGATATTCCGATGGGGCTACGTGCTATGAATAGGGCAGTACGGGGGTGGCTGCAGGGACAGAAACCCCATGTAACGATATCCGTTGCACCCTCATTGGAAAAGCTGAAAGAGTTGGTAGGGGCAACGAGTTCCCCAGAGGGAACGTTATTCTCTTCCGATGGATATTTCGAACAATGGATTGAGAAACACCTATTGGATAATCCCCATCGTTGCCTTTTAGTGGTAAAGCCCGATGCCAACCATAAAAAGCGTTTGGAGGCGGCGATCGAACAGCGGTTGGACGAGGTAAAGGAAAAACTTGGTAAGGATGGAATGGAAATCCTTCGACAGCAGTCAGAACGTTTTTCAAGATTTGAAGAACAGCGTGACACACCAGAGGATCTGGCTACCATACCGAAGCTTTTAAAAGAGGATTTGCCTGAAACAATCCGCAATTTGCCACAACAATTGGTCCAAGCTTCCACGGTACCTCTATACCTCCAGAGTATGGAAACCAATGGTATCGTCTATCTTGATGGTATGTTTTCTGTGGGCGATCTTGATGAAGAGGAGCAGCTTCTTCTTCCATTGTTCACGCGACTTCTCCATATGAGTGGAGTGGACGATTTATCTTATGACCAGGTAGCCGTCAAGTTGCGACAATCGACCGGAGGTCTCCATCTATTCTTGGAAAACTCCTCTATGGCACAGAGCACTAAAACAACCAGAAGCGGACTTGCCTTTCGGCTGAAATGCTTGCAACGGGACCAAGAATCTGCGTTCTCGATACTTTCCGATATTCTCCAGAGAGCCAATGTCGACGATCCAGAAAGAATAGGAGCGGTGTTAAATGATCTGATTAGCGACTATGAATCGAACGTTTCAAGTTCTGGCCAGATGTACGCATCCCAACGGGCTTCTGCTAATTTCTCCAGTATCCTTAAACAGAATGAGATGTGGAATGGATTGGACCAGTGGTTGCACCTTGTGGGAATCGAGAGGAACCATGGCGAAGTAGTAAAGGCTATCGGAATATCACTGAAAGCCTTGCAAAGACGTGTCGTTGATAGAGGAAGATTGGCATTGCACCTGTGTGCCTCCCCTGATGACCTGCATGAGAGTGAGATTTCTGTGCAAAGATTCGTCGAAAGTTTTCCCGAATCACAGACCGTGGTCATGCCAGTGATGGAAATTCATGATACTCAGGAAGACTTTGGGCAATCACTTGAAGTATTCCGTATTCCCTCATCTGTTAGTTTCAGTGCGTTGGTCTGTAGGGCAGCCGATCCTTTTTCCCCAATCCAAAGCCATCAGGCAGTGCTTGCTCATATCCTCACGACAAACCATCTGTGGGAACAAGTAAGGGGCGTTGGCGGGGCATATGGAGTAAGTGCCCATATCGACATGTTGGAACGACTCTGTGTCTTTTCTAGCTATCGTGATCCTAGGGTCGATGGAACCTTGCAGGATTTCCGTTCTGTACTTGAGCGTATTGCACAAGATGGGGTAGATCAAGAATTGGTTGATCTAGCAATCATTTCTATTATAAGCCGAGAGTTGCGCCCCCTTTATCCGAAACAGGCCTCAATGATAGCCTTCAGAAGGGCGTTGTACGGAATTACCGATGCTTTCCGAGCCGAACGACGTGCGTGGACTTTGGAGACTACCGTAGATGATGTGAAGGTAGCAGCCGCTGAGCTTCTGCGTTCAATGGATCAAAAGACCAGTGCCGTGGTGATCGCGGGACAAGAGATCCTGGAACGGGAGGCTGCAATGAGTGAGCGGATGCGTGTTGAGGCGATTAAGCTTCCGTTGTAGGACTTTGTTGTTGAGGGACTGCTTCCCCCCATATTTTGGCAAGATTGTTCAATCCATGGGGATCTTTCATTTTCAACACGAGACAACGGCGTATGCTGGCATTGCTTCTTGCGATATCCTCTGCCAAAGCCTTGCAGGTCGGACTGCCGCACAGGCCACAGTCAATACCAGGTAATACTTCTGTAATACGGCGTATCTTCTCCATCTTCTTAATTGCCAAAGAGACATCTACATCAAGCTGGAGTGATTTCTTAGCCACAATCCGATCAACCTTCAAGTTATGAATCAATTGACTCGATAGGGAGAGGATCTTGTCCTTTGTCGCATTATCAAGTTCGTTTGCAAGTGTTTGTGCGTGGTGTTTAATTCTCTCTGTAGCCAAGAAACGGTTCCTCGCGGTCAATATGCCTCCCGTACATCCAGTATCGCAGGCACGAAGCTCCAGGAAATCGATATTCTCGTGCCTTTCATCCTCTACCAATTCTAGGAATTCGATCACATTGTGGATCTCATCGATAGAGAGTGTTCTACCTTGCATGCTGGAACTTTCACCTTTCGTAAGACTCCAGAGAAAGGCCGGACCGGTGATGGTGGGGCTTTCCCAAATCTTTTTCGTACCATGGACCCTGTCGGAACGTTGGGCTAGATATCCTTGCATGAGATTGAACACAGAATCGAGGTTCAGGCCACCTTGGATAAGACCTTCGGTCGCTGATCCGGGTGTCTTAATTTGTGCATACTTGGCAGCACAGGGAGTTATGTAGAAAATTCCGATATCAGAACTGGCGATTCCCTGTTCTTCCAAGTCTGCCCTGGCATACAGGGCTGTGATTTGCGCTGGAGTACGCATGAGGTTCACATGTGGAAGCAGCGTCGGATACCGTAACTGTATGAGTCGTACAACTGCTGGACAGTAGGATGAAACCACAGGATGATCATCGGCATAGACACTTATTCGGTTTCCCAAGGTCTTCAGGATATCGACACCAAATTCGGCATAATGGACATGGGTGAACCCAATCTTGTGCAACGCCTCTATCATATCCGATTCAGATACAGAGTCTTCGAATTGTCCAATCATGAGAGAAGGTATGATTGCTACCCGATGGGTGTACTGGTAGATCTGGTTGAAATCGTTCTGTTCGATCACAATTGCGTCATGGGGGCATGCGTCCATACATTGTCCACAATCAACACAGCGCTCGGGATCGACCTTGGCCTTGCCTCCTGTAATACGGATTGCCTCAGTAGGGCACCGTTTCATGCAATGGGTGCAGCCCCGGCAGAGATCCTCACGGACCATGAGCGTATGGTGGAAAGGTTGGTCATGCATGTGCAGCCTCCCGATCAAGGAAGAACTGCATGAAAATCGACGTAGGACGATCGGCTCCGGTATCGATTCTGAGCTTGTCGGCATTCTTTCGGATATTCGAAAGTCCCATACCTGCACCGAATCCCATTTCCCTCACCTCTGGCGTAGCAGTAGACCAGCCTTCGGTCATGGCAAGTTCGAGATTGGGGATGCCGGGACCTCTATCGCTTACTGTAATATGAACGATATCAGGTTCAATCTCACACGTGATCTCCCCACCGAATGAGTGGGCGACCACATTGACCTCCGCCTCGTAGAGAGCGACGATTATCCGTTTGGTATGTGCTGGATCGATATTCAGTTGTTTCAGAAGTCCTTTTACTGTGCTAGAGACATTTCCGGCATTCGAAAAATCGCCAGCTTGAACCGCGTATGAGACATGCATGCGTGGCTCCTTTTCAGTAGACGGGTTGCAAGCCTTTGCCAAAGAGCAAACCGCTTGTACGGAACATGGAATATGGTGTTGTGATGATTGTTATGCCGTGTTCCTTTGCCAGGTCGATCATCGTTTTTGTCGGTTTCTTGTTTCTTACGAATAGGATTTGCAGGATATCGGACATTTCTGCAGTCCTGATAGCCTGGTTGTTCGATAGTCCTGTAATGAGGAGGATGTCATCTGCTAATAAGGTTAAAACATCGCTCATCAGATCGGATGCGAAACCGAGTTGCACTTCCCTATCTAACGACTCCTCACCACACAGGACCTCCCCGTGCACGATATCAACCACTTCCCTCAACGTCATAAAAGCTCCTTCCTTGCAAGTATACCATGCCAAATTACCTGTGGCGAGTTTTTCCGTTTCCAGCTATACTGTAGCATGATGTCCACGAGATGAGGAGGCCCTTGTGAAGTACGTTGGAGCGTTGGACCAGGGAACGACAAGTACACGATTCATCCTATTTGATCAGTCGGGAGCACCGAAAGCCTCCCACCAAATTGAGCATACCCAGATTTTCCCAAAACCCGGTTGGGTAGAACACGATCCACAGGAGATATGGAAAAATTGTGTCCAAGTAATAGAACAGACTTTGCTCAAAGTACGGGCTACCAATAAGGATTTGTCTGGCATAGGTATAACCAACCAACGTGAAACGGTCATAGCGTGGGAGCCGGAGACCGGAACGATCCGATATAATGCGATTGTATGGCAGGATCTGCGCGGTTCTGAATTCATAGAGAAATTGAAGACAACGGCAGATGTTCAAAAGCTGCAGGCCAAGTCGGGTTTGATTCCCAGCCCCTATTTTGCAGCATCTAAGATTGTGTGGATGCTCGATCATGTTGAAGGGCTAAGGGAGGATGCCGAAAGTGGGAAGGTCGTTTTCGGTACCGTCGATACCTTTTTGGTCTGGAATCTCACTGGAGGAGCAGGTAAGGGTGTGGTGGTTACCGATGTGACCAATGCATCACGATACATGTTTATGGATATCGAATCCCTTCAGTGGGATGATTGGCTTTTGGGGATATTCAATGTACCCAAACAGAGTTTACCTCGTATTGTGAACTCTTTTGGGGAAGTGTATGGTAACACGGTCCCCGACGGTCCTTTCAAGGGTCAGGTACCGGTTTGTGGTATCCTTGGAGACCAACAGGCAGCTCTTTTCGGTCAAGCCTGTTTCTCTGCAGGACAGGGTAAGAGTACCTACGGGACAGGTTGCTTCCTCCTGGTGAATACGGGAGAGAAACCGACCGTATCGAGCAGGGGATTGTTGACTACTGTAGCATATCGGGAAGCCGGAAAGCCGGCCATGTATGCATTGGAGGGATCTATCGCTGTTGCAGGATCATTGGTACAATGGGTGAGAGATAATCTCAAGATTGTAAAGAGTGCACCAGAGGTGGATTCACTTGCCGAATCTGTTCCCGATTGTGGAGGAGTCTATATCGTCCCAGCTTTCAGTGGTTTATTCGCTCCCTATTGGCGTAGCGATGCGCGTGGAGTCATTGCAGGACTTACCGGATATGCGACCGCCGCCCATATCTGCCGGGCAGCCCTCGAGTCGACAGCTTTCCAGACGAAGGATATATTCGATGCCATGGAGGCCGATTCCAAGATCAAGATGGAGGTCCTTAAGGTCGATGGGGGACTTACCAATAGTAGACCACTTATGGAGTTCCAAGCCGATCTACTGGGAATTCCGGTAATCCGACCCCAAGTGGTGGAAACCACAGCTCTTGGAGCGGCATACGCAGCTGGATTGTCTAGCAAGTTTTGGCAATCATTCGAAGAGGTCGCGAAACACTGGAAAGAGAAGTCCCGATGGGTACCGGCAATGGAAGAATCTGTACGTAAGGAGAAAATCCTATTTTGGAATAAAGCAGTCCAACGGACATTGGATTGGGTCTCCGATGAAGAATAAAAGAGGCAAGGGGTTTAGATGTTTGCCAATATAATGAACAGCATATGGAGCGTACTTGGTCCTATCTTAGAGATAGGGACGCTTACCTATATTTTCTATCGTTTCCATAAGGCTGTAGCGCAGACAAAAGCTCAACAGATTGCAAGGATCGTCTTTGTGCTGATAGCGGTCTATAGTCTTTCTCGCTTGCTTCACCTAGAGACCTTCCTTTGGATCTACAGATATTTAACAATTCCGGCTGTCATATTCATCTGTGTAGTCTACCAACCCGAATTGAGAAGAGCCTTTACCCAATTGTTCAGCGGTCGTAGCAGGCTGTTCAGGATGGGTACTCAGACGACTGCAGAGCAGATCGATATCATTCTCAACGCCTGCAATGTATTGGTATCTAAAAATCGTGGTGCACTTATTGTCTTTACCCGCCATCTGGGTATCAAGAACGTCCTCGATTCCGGAACCCGTTTGAATGCCGACCTTTCATCGGCACTCATCCTTACCGTGTTCGATCATGATACGCCATTGCATGATGGCGCTATGGTGGTCCAAGGGGGGAAGATTCTCTCAGCAGGTTGTTATTTACCTTTGAGTGAACAGACCGATATCAAAAAAAGCTTCGGTACCCGTCACCGGGCTGCCTTGGGTTTGGCGGAGGAATCAGATGCCATCGTTCTCGTGGTTTCGGAAGAGACCGGAGCCATAAGTCTTACCTATAATGCGAATCTTTATTATGATCTGGATAGTCCCACAGTAAAGAGGATGCTATTGGCTTTATTCAGTTATCACGATATCACTCCACAAGACATGACGGAGGTACCTGCAGATGAAGCTGAATAAGATGTGGAGGTCCCTGCTTGAGGATTGGCCGATTAAAGTATTCTCTCTCCTTATGGCAATATCGGTCTTTGTAGTGGTCAACTATGCCACTCTTGATAGTAGAACGGTGGAGATCCCTCTTCATGTTACGATGCCTGATGGCTATGAAGCCACCAGCACGATTCCTGAGTCAGTTTCCCTGCTGATTCGTGCCGATGAACGGTATATCGGGATGATCGATCCTACAGCAATCAAAGCTATCGCAGACTTCTCTGTTGTTTCCGAGGATGGAGTTACTGGCGTCCCTGTACTTCTTGAAGCTCATACATCCTATGTCGATATCGAAGTATCCTTCTCCACCGATCCCGATATCGTGCGGGTCTTCTTCCAAAAAAAGGGGCAATCGGATAGTGTAGGCGAAGAAGTGAATGCAGGTGGTACGAATTAGTGATCGTGGGAAAAATACGTGGTATCGGAATCGATGCTGTAGCAATCAATAGAATGGATTCTCAGCGGATGACCCTCCATGTGCTGAAAAGGATGTTCAGTGCAACCGAGGTAACGGAAGCTTTGGAGTTGGAAGGTCTGCTGAGAAGTGAATACCTTGCCTCCCGCTTTGCGGCAAAAGAGGCTTTTGTTAAGGCTTTGGGAACAGGTTTCAGAGGAATTTCTCCCAGCGAAATCTCTGTTACTGTCGATTCCGTAGGAAAACCTTCCCTGGTAGTTTTACAAGAGGTGAAGGATAGGCTCTGCCTCGACTCCTGTTCGGTCCATCTATCGCTTACCCATGAGAAGGATCTTGCCATTGCATTCGTGGTTTTGGAGGATTTTGATGGCTCGCTCTGATTGGAGAAGGCCTACCGAATTTTCCCTTTCGCCAGGTTACCGAAGAATCAAGTTGCTGGTAACCTATGATGGGGCTCAGTTCGCAGGTTGGCAAAGGCAGAAGGTTGATAGGACCGTCCAACAGGAAATTGAGACGGCTCTTGCAAAAATAATTGGAGTGAGAATCCATGTCCAAGGTTCTGGGAGGACAGATTCGGGAGTACATGCTCTGGGACAGGTAGCCCATTTCGATACCCCTAACCAAAGCATACCAGCTGACATATTCGCATTGGCCTTGAACAAACTGCTCCCACAAGATGTACGCATTCTCTCCAGTAGTGAGGTGAGTGATACATTCCATGCCCGGTTTACCGCAATACGACGAGAATACCGGTATTACTGTAAGGAATACCACGACTATAGCCCATTCGATCGAAATCGAGTCTATCGGTTGCGGAAATTCCCCCCCTTGGATCTGCTCAATGGATATGCCCAGACTCTTGTGGGAACCCATGATTTCAGGACTTTCGGTGCGGTCGCCGACCAGAGCCACAGTAAGGTCCGGGATCTATACACCAGTGACTTCCATCTTGAGCAATCTCGCTGGGGAGGACAACTTTTAGTATACACGGTAAGTGGCAATGCATTTTTGATGCACCAGGTACGATCCATGGTTGGAACCATGATAGAATTAGGAGAGAGGGGAGATCCAGTTGAAGAGTTTGTTAGGAGACTGGCATCGAAAGACCGTCGTCAAGCCGGAAAGACCGCGCCCCCTGACGGATTATATCTCTATAGGATAGATTATGATGAGCCAACATGAAGAGGTATCTGTGGAAGATCGCAGGGAGACAGTAAAAACGGTACTCGAAGAGGTGTGGACGCTTTTTGATGAAGTGCAAGATTTCATCACACCTAATCCTAAAGAGGCTGATGGAGCATTCCAGAAAAAAGCCAAGCCCGATTTTTTACAGCGTGCTGAGCAGTTAGTTATCCATACTGAAAATTCCTCAACAGATCCTCTGGTGCATGCTACGCTCCCTCAAATTGTCCGCATGGTGGAATCCTGTTCGCTCTGCCCATTAAGTGAAACCAGAAATCATGCAGTTCCTGGAGTTGGCATGGCCAATGCTCGCCTTATGGTGATAGGAGAAGGCCCTGGAGCAGATGAAGATGCTTCGGGGGAACCATTTGTCGGAAAGGCTGGAAAGTATCTCGATTCTTGGCTTAATGCAATACATTTGAACCGTGCACAAGATGTCTTCATCACTAATATCGTCAAATGTCGTCCACCACAAAACAGGAATCCCCATCCAGCGGAGGCAAATGCCTGCATCCCATACCTTAAAAGACAGATTTCCTTGGTCAAACCCGATGTAATCCTCTGTGTGGGAAAAGTCGCGGCGAATTATCTTCTCCAATGTGACCATGCTCTCCATACCATGCGTTCCACAATCTATCGGCATGAGGGGATTCCCGTAGTGGTGACCTACCATCCGGCTGCAGTTTTGAGAAACCTCGATTTGAGGAAGCCTGTCTGGGAGGATCTTAAGCGGGTAGCACAGTTGATCGATATCCCCATCGCAACAACGAAGGCATAGGCATGGATACCAAGGCCATGTTTGCCCAAGTGGTTCTGAGCAACCCACTCGAACAGCGATTTACCTATGCGATATCGGAAGATATGGTCTGTGAGGTTGGTATGCGGGCTGTAGTTCCTTTTGGTAATCGTGAAGTTACCGCATATGTGGTGGCATGTCTCGATAGAATCGAAGAGACTCGCTATACCATTAAACCCATAAAGCGAATGATCGATAAAGAACCACTCTATGGGGAGCGGGAAATTCTCCTCGCCCAGTGGATGGCTCGATTCTATCTCTGCTCGGAGGGAGAAGCACTCAGCGGAATGATACCGGGAGGCCGACGTGATGTCGATCCTCCGCTTATGCCAATCGACGGGCAGGAACTTGCTGTAGCTGCTGAACACTTATCGGAGGAGCAACGGGAGGCTATAACGTCTATCCTATCTAGCAAAGAACAGCTACATTATCTTTACGGGATTACCGGATCGGGGAAGAGCGAAGTGTTTCTCCAGGTTGCTGAACAGGTTATTCAGCAGGGAAAACAGGTAATCTATCTTGTTCCCGAAATAACTTTGACCCATCAGTTGGCTAGACAGGTTTCCAAACGGTTCGAGAATCGAGTCGCTATCCTCCATTCGGGTATGACACCCTCACAACGACTGACAGCCTGGAGGAAAATTAAAAGAGGCGAGGTGGAGATGGCTATAGGTGCTAGAAGTGCTGTATTCGCCCCTTTCGAGAATCTAGGTCTTATAATAATCGATGAGGAGCACGAGAATTCCTACAAGGCGGGAAACTCCCCCCGCTACCATGCTCGTCAGATCGCACAAAAACGGGCTTCAGACAGCAATGCTCTCCTTCTCATGGGTAGTGCCACCCCATCTCTTGAAGCATGGCACATGATGGAGGAGGGCCGGATATGCAAGCATGTCCTTTCACAACGAGTTGGGGGAGGCTCTCCACCTAAGATTACTGTAGTGAATATGTTGGGTGAACAGCGTCTACTCTCTCGAAAATTATTGGAGATGATGAAACAAACGCTGGATATGAAACGACAAGTGATCCTCTTCCTTAATAGACGGGGGTTTTCCCATTTCTTCCACTGTAATTCCTGTGGTTATGAGATGACTTGTCCCCATTGTAGTATCTCTCTCACTTACCATAAAAAGGAAAACCGGATGGTCTGCCATTATTGTGGATACTCACGAAAACCGATTTCTGTCTGTCCTGAGTGTAATTCGGTCGATGTCGGTTATGGTACATTCGGAACAGAGATGGTAGAGAACGAGGTCAAGCAATTCTTTCCGCTCGCCCATATAGCAAGATTGGATACCGATTCCGCAAAAGACAAGCAGCGGGTAGCCCAAGTTCTTTCCGAGTTCAAGAATGGCTCTATTGATATCCTTTTGGGTACACAGATGGTTGCGAAGGGATTAAATTTTCCTTTAGTCGATCTGGTTGGTATCGTGCTTGCCGACAGTTCCCTGAATCTCCCCGATTTCAGATCTCAGGAAAGAACCTTCTCCCTCATTCTGCAAGTCAGTGGACGTGCTGGGCGATACAATAATGCAGGTAAAGTGGTCGTACAGACCTACCATCCCGATAATAGGGCGATTATGTGTGCGACTCAGAACGATCTTCAAACTTTCTATAGTGAGGAACTGTCAGCTCGAAAGGACACCGCATTTCCTCCCTTTACCCGGTTGGTCAATTTTGTTGTCCGGGGAAGGAGCAAGGAGAAGACTGTAAAGGCTATGGTAGACTTACATAGCATGATTGAATCATTATTGCAGGAAATGGGATCTGCATATGTGGATAATGGGGATAAAAAGGATATTCCCGATATCTTAGGCAGTGCGCCGTGTCCCATCGAGAAGATTGCCGGAAATTGGCGTCACCATCTGGTATTGCGTTCTACGAATCCAGCTCGTCTATTGCAAGTGGCTACAGCTGTCCATCAGCAATACAAGACTCCTTCTTCTATCTATCTGGAGATCGATTTGGATCCATTGCAGATGCTGTAACATTGACGGTACCATGCTTTTGTCGGTATTATTGGAGCATGTTGGATATCTATACGTTAGGTGAAGAAGTATTGCGTGAGAAGGCAGAAAGGATATCTACCTTCGACAACGCTCTGGCGATATTCGTCGATGCCATGTTCGAGACCATGGAAGAGTCGGACGGTATCGGTTTGGCGGCGCCCCAAGTAGGTGTGCCCAGTCGACTGTTCGTTGTTGACACGAGAAAACCGGGTGAGCGAATGGTTTTCATAAACCCCGAAATCATTGAAACCAGTCAAGAACAGGGTGCTTATGAAGAGGGATGCTTGAGCATTCCCGGTATGTACTATGATATTGTAAGGCCGATAAAGATCTCTGTCCAAGCCCAGGATATCAAGGGGAAACCCTTTATCCTCCATGCCGAGGGAATGCTTGCCCGAGTCATACAGCACGAGAATGACCACCTCAATGGTGTGCTGTTCATAGATAGAATGGAAGAGGCAGAGAGAGAGAAACTGGTAGCTTCATACAACAGACGAAACAAACGCCGCAAGAAGGACAATTGATCATGTCATGTCCCGAATTGCGGATACTGTTTGCCGGTAATCCCGATATAGCTGTGCCTGCACTAAAAGCCTTGTCGCAGAATTTCACTGTTGTGGGAGTGCTCACAAATCCCGATAAACCAACGGGTAGAGGACGACATATGGAGCCTCCCCCGGTGAAGGTTGAAGCCCAAAGGTTAGGCATCCCGGTCTTGCAATATGATCGACTACGAGCAGATTCCCGTGCAAGTGTTTCTGACTTGGGACCCAATCTCCTTATATCGTTCGCATGTGGGCACTATTTCGGACCCAAATTTCTCGCTCTGTTCGAGTGTGGGGCCATAAATATTCACCCATCACTGTTACCCAAGTATCGAGGAAGTTCTCCTCTCCAATTCGCACTTCTCCATGGAGAGCGAAAAACTGGTATCTCCGTCCAAAGGATAGTCGCGCAGATCGATAGCGGGGATATCCTCTCCAGTACCGAAATAGATCTCGATGGAACCGAAACGACGACGACCTTGGGAGAATTGGTTGCCCCGCTAGCTGCCGATCTCATTGTCGGCACTCTCGAGAAATGGCGTGATGGTTCATTGGTGGAACGACAGCAGGATGAGCGTGAAGCGACCTTTTCCCGGATGCTGACTAAAGCCGATGGAGAAATTGATTGGAGTAAGAGTGCACGGGAAATCCACTGCATGGTACGAGCTTTCCAACCCTGGCCACGCGCATATACGACATTTGGAGACAAGACACTATTCATAACAGCAGTACATGGCTCTCTTTTTGACCTATCCAACGAACCGATTGAAACAGATGTTCAACCCGGAACGGTACTCGGTAGGATAAAGAAGAAAGGTTTTGCCATAGCCTGTGGTGATGGTATGCTCCATGTGGATAGGTTACAGTTGGCTCAGAAGAAAGAGATGGACAGCGCTGCGTTCTCGAATGGAAATCCCTCGATAATCGGAGCGGTTCTGGGCATAGCGCAAGGGGAAGTCTCAGGAAATGGGAAATAGTTCCAAAAACCTACGATTGCTCATCCTCTACATGCTCCTATTGATTCTTTCATCAATTGGATTGATACATGCAGATGAAATACCTGTGCAGAAAGGAATCATTATTGGAGACCAATTCATCGGTATGCAAGTCTACGGTAGTCGAGATGATGCTAGCGAATCATATCCGAAGATCGCTCTCGTCCTCTCTGGAGGTGGTGCTCGAGGATTTGCTCACATACCGGTAATTGAAGCTATTGAAAAAGTAGGTATACCGATCGATATGGTTCTTGGAACAAGCATGGGGAGCCTTGTTGGAGGACTCTACGCAGCAGGGTATTCACCAGGAGATATGAGACGTCTCATTGCCTCCTACAATATGGTGGAACTGTTTGCTCTTGCAGCTCTTCCTCCACTTCGTCCCGAACCGGCTCCTCTGAGAAGGGATCGTGACAACCTGTTTGTCCTTGGTTTCGATAGTGAAGGCCTTGGGGGAGCTTCTGGAATCATCGGAGATCAAAGGATTCTCAGTATGCTCAATGATTCACTTTCTCGTGTTTCACCAATAGATGATTTCGATGAACTTGCCATTCCCTTCCGTTGCATAGGAACCGATCTGGTGACTGGAGAAAGGGTCATTTTCTCCGAAGGATCGTTAGTCTCTGCAATCCGCTCCAGCATTTCCATCCCCGTGGTATTTACTCCCTATCCGACCGATGGTCGTCTGATCATTGATGGTGGACTGGTAGACAACATGCCGGTCCATCTTGCCCGCGATATGGGAGCCGATATCGTCATTGCGGTTGATGTGAATGCTGTAGACTATACTATCGAAGCCGAAGAGATGGAGTCCTTGACCGATATCCTCTCACAATTGATCGTTATCCTCACCAAGAATACGGTGGTATACCAAAGCACAGATGCCGATCTACTTATCGAACCACAATTAGATCAACATGATATTCTCGATTTCGCGGCAGTCGACGAGATTATTGCAGTTGGAGAGGCGACAGCCATATCCAGACACGAAGATATCCAGACTCTTGCACAGAAAATTGGTGCATTCCGAACGTTGGCGCCATTGGATCCGGATCGCTACGGAGCTTATTTTACTCTTCCTGATGTCTATGTGAACTCGGTTTCCCATCGAACAGTTGGTTCTTATCAAGATGAAGAAACATTCAATTTGGAACAGTTCGATCAATTCGTGGGAAAGCCACTCGACCTCGTGAGCAAGCGGAAGCTGCGTGGATTGTTCGAGGAATTACGAATCGATGGAGGGTATGCTACGGTTGCCTATGACTATACCGATGCTTTCTTGGGTAAATCCGATACGGTACGGGGAAACTTGGAGATCCAAACACGAAAATTCGAGCCAAAACGTTCCTCAGTATCTGCGGGGCTCAACGCTGCCGTATCATACGCATGGACCTCTTCGAATGAATCTCAATTTCGTATGTTGCCCGACTTCTCTGTACGGTACACCAATAATCAATTATTTGATTCTTCCTCTTCTCTTGAAGTACTTTTCGCCGCATCCGATGCCATTACCATCTCAAGCAAACTCCAATACGGTTTGACTCCAAATATTCAATTAGGGACACAGATAGGGTATGTCACGGGAGGTATCCATCCATTAAATCTTCGCTATGCGTTGACTGGAGTGGAAGATCGCGATCGGATGATGATATCGGAGTTCTTCCTGGAGTACCGGTATAATTCACACCATGTGTTGAAATTGGCAACCGATTTTGACTATATCTGGTATGGGGAACAGGTAGTGGGAAGAGATGCTTTCATTCCTTCTGTCCGCTTCGATGGTGTCTATACTACGATTCCTTTCGGGTTTTTCCCTAAGAGTGGATCAAGAGTGGATTTCTCTTTTCTGGCCGAAGCTCCCATAGAGGGCAACAATCGTTTCGGTTACCGGATGGAGACTCGTTTACAGAAGGTTCTATCCCTCGGAGCAAATGATGCACTCTGGTTCGATGCCCATGCTGGGACGTCGCATGTTTCAAATCCTCGTAAAACAGCCTATTTCGATTATGGTGGGTCTCGTGGTATTCCCTCATATCCCGCACTCTCACTGGTTGATGATATGATACTTGCAAGGGTGAAACATCTGCATCATTTCTCAACAGATATGCCAACCGTCATGCTCCAGTCGATGGTTACGGTTTCATCTCGTGGTTTGCTTGTTGGGCAATTATTGAGTGACACAGATCCATACAATGATAATCCTGGCTTGCCTTTCAGCTCTCTCGGAGGGTTTGGTGAGCTTGAATACTCGGGTTCTATCGCACTAGGTCTTTCAACAGCAACTATCGACTTTTTGTTTGGCTTAGCGTTGGACAACAATCTCAGACTGGCACTTTTCTTTGAGGTTTTGTGATGGGAGAGCGATGGAGATCCTATAAACCGTACCTTATAGAACGCTATGGGAAACCGGTGTATAGAGTAGGACTTGATGGAGGTTTCTCCTGCCCGAATAGAAGCAATGACAGAACTGGAGGGTGCATCTACTGTGATGCGAAAGGATCATCAGCTGTATACCAACGTCGTGATGAGAGCCGCTACACACGCAAGAGCGGGTTTGTCGAGAATATCGACAACCAGAACCATTGCCTGAGACCGATTACATTGGATCAGCGTAAGGCTTCGTTGGAAAACCAGATCCAGCATGGATTAGATTTCCTTGACTCACGCTATTCGGGCTGCGAAAAGAGCATCTATTTTCAAGCCTTTACTAGTACATTCGATGATATCGAAGTCCTTCAATCGCTATATGATCTGGCGTTATCCACCGGTCGGTATAGGGAGTTGATCGTGAGTACCCGTCCCGATTGCATTGGAGATGATGTTATACGACTTCTGGCTTCATATAAAGATCGTGTAGATGCGGTCTGGGTTGAACTGGGGTTGCAAAGTGGTAACGAAGAGACTCTCCGTTGGATAGGACGTGGTCACACTGTAGAAGACTATCGTAATGCATCTGCACGAATTCATGATGCGGGATTGGAGATCAGCAGTCATGTGATTCTCGGTTTTCCGTTCGAAACGGACCAACATATTCTCAATACTGCAAAAGTTTTAAGAGAGACTCATCCTCAGGCTATTAAGATCCATAATCTTCATATCGTTGCCGGTACCCGATTATATGACCAGTATAGGAGACAACCGTTTCACATTCCATCTCGAGCCGAACACGTGGCAAATACCATCCTTCTTTTACGGCATATACCCCAAGATATCGTAATTCAACGCTTTATAAGCGATACACCCTCTCATAGATTGGCAGCTCCAAGAAATTTCGGCGATAAGAATGGGTTCCTCAATGATCTTAGGGCGGAAATGGAGCAGGCTAATGCTTTCCAAGGAGACGCTTTATGATTGTCAGTACCTTTACGAGTATCAGAACAATCGGAATTGCGGGGACTCCTTTGGTTTCCGCAGTAATTGTATTTTTATCCCTGCTTCCTTCTTCCAAACTGGTGTCGACAGGTTTGTTCAGTCTATTACGAGACAAAGGCGCCCATGCCCTCGCTTATGCTGCCTTGGGATTCTTCCTCTATTGTGCGATGGTGACTAACGTGGCAAAGCCAACTTGGTCTCGGGTATTTCGCACTCATAATTGGAGAATGCTCTTCGTTTTTGGAGTTTCGATAATCTTAGGAAGCGCAATTGAGATAGTACAGCCCCACTATGGAAGAAGCTTCGAATTTCTCGATATTGTTGCAGATGGTATCGGTGCGATCATGGGAATCGCTTTCGGCTTCATCGTGGTGACCATTGCCATGCGTAGGGATGTACGGAGGAGAAAATTATGATTTTTTCCAAGAATAGCATCGTGAGAGAGGTCAAACAGGCACTTCTCCACGCTGGGACCCATTTGGAAGAGGATCTTACTGATCGGTTGCAGCAGATGGAACAACAGACAGAGGCTCTGCTGAACACGTTGGAGCAGGACGATGAACGTATTCCCTCCTATGAGACATCGCTTGAAGTGCTGAGGATGATCGGTAGGAATCTACAGCTTTCCGATGAGACCAACCTCCCCATGTGTCAGGATACAGGTATGGTCGTTTTCTTCGTTGAGATGGGTTTCGATCTTCTTCTGAGTATGCATGAGATTGAGGATGCTCTGCATGAAGCAGTCAAACAGGCTGTAGAAGAGGGTAATTTCCGCAACTCCGTGGTCCAGGATCCGGTATTTGATCGAACCAATACGGGAACGAACCTTCCTCCTGTGATACATTGGTTTCCCAAACAGGGAAGTGGACTTACCATTCGGGCAATGTTGAAAGGGTTTGGAAGTGAAAACTGCTCAGCGATGCGTATGCTCAATCCTACGGCAGGCGCCGAGGCTGTATTAGAAACCGTCGTTAGCTTGGTAAAGGAAGCTGGAGGGAAACCTTGCCCACCTATTGTTGTCGGAATTGGGATCGGAGGAACCGCCGAACGTTCTGGCCAACTTGCTAAAAAAGCCCTCTTTAGACCAGTCGGAAAGCCACACTGGGAATCCCGGTATGCCGATTTGGAGCAGCAAATTGAAAAAAAGATTCAAGATTTGCACATTGGACCTGGCGGTTTTGGTGGTCCCCTTACCGCTTTGGGTGTCGCAATCGAATATGAGCCTACCCATATAGCCGGACTACCGGTGAGTGTCGCTATCAGTTGTTGGGCCGATAGAAAAGCAGTGGTAGAGTTTGAAGGAGAGCCTGATGCGTAAGATCCAGCTTCCATTGGACCAACAAACAATCGAAACCCTGAAAGCCTATGAACAGGTCTCCCTGAATGGAACGGTACTGGTAGGTCGGGACCAGGTGCATCAGCGGCTTTATACGTTGTTGGAAGCGAACCAACCTCTACCGATCCCATTGGAAGGCCAGGTTATGTACTATATGGGTCCTGCAGCCACCCCCGAAGGGATGGTGATAGGATCGAGTGGACCAACGACGTCTGCCCGTATGGATCCTTTTACTCCTGCTCTCATGGAAGCGGGCTTAGTAGCTACGATTGGGAAGGGCCCGAGAAGTTTTTCTGTAGTCGAAGCTATCAGTCGTTTGAAAGGTGTCTATTTCGTTGCCTTTGGTGGTTGCGGAGCCCTTTATGCGACAAAAGTATTGGCCAAAGAGACCATTGCTTTTAAAGAATTGGGTCCAGAGGCTCTGATTCGCCTCGAAATAGCCGATTTTCCGGTCATCGTAGGAATCGATAGCCGTGGTAATTCTGTATTCGATTGATTTTATAGTGGACGTATGCCAAGTTTGCGTTTACCATCTAATAATGGGGTTATGGGAAAGGACGTTTATGCATGGTAGAATGGTTACAGCGAAAAATTCCTAGACAGATAATCCCGCTAGTCATTATTGCGCTGGTCTCTACTCAACTAATTAGTTGTACTCCGGAAGATCTTGGCCAAATGCAATCCACTGGAACACAATCCGTTCAAGAAGACCCGGAACCTTCTCCACAAGAGACCGCAATTGCTGGTGATGTTGACGAGGTCAGTGAAACCGAGTCCTCAGCATCGCCAATTCAGCAATCCATGGTCGAATATCTTCCCGAACCGGAAACCTTGGATGAACGTTTTAGCTATACATATGGCTATCTATTGATGGTTACCGCGATGCGTGATGTACAAGGACTCGATCCCGTCTATTTTGCCCGGGGGGCATATGATGCAGGTCTTGCGGAGACTCCTCTGATCGAGGAGAGTGAAATGAATACGGTCCTCTATGAGTATCAGGACAAATTGATTACGGAAGCAGCAAGAAGATTGGAAGAATTGGCTAGTAAGAATCTTGAAGATGCGGAAAGTTTTCTTGCTGTGAATGGGAAGAGGGAAGGGGTGACGACCACTTCGAGTGGATTGCAATATGAGATATTGGAGAGTTCCGAAGGTGTCCATCCTGAAGCAGATGATACCGTCAAAGTTAACTATCGACTTACCTATTTGGATGGAAGGGAAGGAGATGCCTCGATACGGGGGATTCCCAGTACGTTCGACCTCTCTTCAATGATTCCAGGTTTCCGAGAAGGGTTGTTGCTCATGCCAGTAGGTTCTTCTTTCCGATTCTATGTTCATCCCGACCTTGGATATGGAGAGGAGGGGTCTACAAGGATAGAACCGAATACCCTCTTGATATTCGATGTGGAACTAGTTGAGATTGTCGAGTAGTTCCAGTAGTTGTATCAGATTTTCCACCTCATAGGTTGCTCGGATCTCCGGATTTGCCGTCATACCGAATCTATTTATCCAGCAGGTATCCAATCCAGCGTCTATCCCTCCTTTAATATCACTTGAAGGACTGTCTCCAATGACAAGGGGGTTTTCCGCTGGCTTTCCAGATGCTTTCGCCATAGCTATAGCCTTGGTGAAATAGGAGGGATGTGGTTTCTGTATGCCAATTTCTTCGCTGATGATAATCGCACTGAAGTATTTGCGGGTTCCTGTGGCTTCCAAGCGACCGCGTTGGACCATGGATATACCGTTCGTGATAAGCGACATTGGTATACCTCTCGCCTTCAAGGACTCCAATACATGCATGCTGTCGTCGAAAAGATGGTAGGACTGGGAGAGTTTGCTGGTATACTGGCGAGCTGTCCTTTCTGCATCTTTAGAGACATCATATTGGGAGAAGAAACGTTTGAAACGTTCAGTCTTCAAGCGGTCCATACTCAAGAGCCCCTGCTCGAACTCGAGCCATACACCATTATTTATTCTACTATATGTTGCTATGGCATCGTCATTGGCAGGTATTCCCACCTCTTCGAACACCTGGGACAATGCCCATTTTTCTGCTGCCATAAAATCGAAAAGTGTGCCATCGGCATCAAAGAACAAGTGGTCGTACATAGTAATTCCTTTACATCATGGAAGAAAAAGGTGATACTTGCACTATAGCAGTCCAGAGGGAGTCAATGCAACGTCCCTCGAATCGCAGGAGGAACCGTATGAAAACGAAAGGTCGTTGGATCGTACAATTGATCATAGCCATAGTCATTTTCCTTATCGGCATATTTATTCTTGTACGACAGGATCTGTTCAAACAAATACTTGTAATCGCCTTGGGGTTGCTTGCGATAATTACCGGGATCACATCCCTTGCCACGATGGGAAAGTATAGTTTCGGAAAGTTCAACCATGGTTCCACCCTGCTGAAAGGAGTGCTTGGTATTGTTGTCGGTATGCTCGCCGTAATCATGCCACTGGCGACTGGAGAAGCTGCTTGGACAGTAATTATTTATGTGCTGGCCGTGGAACTGATCATATCGGCACTTATCCTGTTCATTGATTCAGTAGCCGTGAAATCGGCAGGTTTTCCCGCAGCATCCTTGGTCACCGAGGGAATCGTTTCACTAGTCTTTGCGGTGATATTGTTCCTTTTCCCGCGCGATGTCGCCAATCTTTTAGTGACCATACTAGGAATAACCGTACTGATCGTAGGTGTGACGTTGGCCATATTGGCTATTGCCTTCAAAAATCGTGGAGGCAATGCGACTATTGAAGCAGTCGATGTGGAGGTCGAGTAAACTACCAGGGCTATTGACACAACAATAGTCCTCAGATAGTCTCAGAACATGAACAAGATGATTGCACGCCATCACCATCACCACACCTCGGATTACTGATGGAATGCGTGTGCATGGAAACCTACTGGTAGCAGCTCCGCATTTCGCGGAGTTTTTTTTTGATTGTCGAGCGAGTGCAGGAAACGAAAACTTGCTTGCATACCATTCATTTTGGAGGAATAGATATGGAAACACGATTGCGGATAGCGGTACAGAAGAGTGGGCGCCTCAGTGAGAAATCGTTGAAGATCATTCGTGATTGCGGTATCAAATTCGGTTCTGATTCTCGACTATTGAAGGAAGAAGCCGATAATTTCCCGATTGAATTCCTCTACTTGAGAGACGACGATATCCCCCGATATGTTTACGATGGAGTGGCAGATATCGGTATAGTAGGCCGCAATGAATTCGATGAACAGGATTTGCCACTTGAGGAATTGAAGGACCTCGGCTTTTCCAAATGCCGGCTATCAATCGCTGTACCCGAGGGGTTCCCGTATCATGGCCTCAAATCATTAGAGGGGCTCCGGATCGCAACTAGCTATCCTGGAATACTTGCCAAAAAACTTAAGGAGGCTACAGTCGATGCAAGGATCTATGAGATCTCAGGGTCGGTTGAGATTACTCCCGCTATCGGAGTCGCAGATGCTATCTGTGATCTTGTGAGTACGGGAGCTACATTGGCTAGCAATGGACTTCGGGAGGTAGAAGCAATTTATTATTCTACCGCGATCATGATTGGTCATCCCGGCTTGTCAATGGAAAAAAGGGCGATTCTGGATCGTCTCATGCTCCGTGTTGATGCTGTCATGAGAGCCGATGATTATAAATATATTATGTTCAATCTCCCCAAGGAACATCTGGACCAGGCGGCTGCAATCATTGGAGGAATGAAGAGTCCCACGGTTACTCCTCTCTTGGATGAGTCATGGTGTGCGGTACAGAGTGTTGTGCAGGAGAGTCGGTTCTGGGATGTCCTGGAACAGTTGAAAGCCTTGGGTGCCCAAGGTATCCTTGTAACAGCCATAGAAAAGATGGCAGATTAAAGGAGGGGTAGGTATGGACCGTATCGATAGGATCGTCCGACCAAAACAGAGCGATATTGGTAAGTTGCTCTGTCGTCCTCAGCTGGAGGCAGACTCAGTTTCAGATACTGTCTCTCGGATCATTGAAACGGTTCGCAGAGATGGGGATCGAGCATTGGTTTCTTACGCAGCAAAGTTCGATGGTGCAGTGATAGACTCTGTTCTCGTATCCCGATCAGAGATGTTGAAGATGGCCGCAAAGGTCGATCCAGCACTCAAAAATGCAATTGATCGTGCTGCCCAAAATATCAGGAAGTTTCATGAAGCCCAGAAACCTACCGATGAACGTGTAGAGACGGAGCCTGGCGTATACTGTTGGCGTAAGAGCATTCCCTTGGAACATGTGGGAATCTATATCCCTGGGGGCTCCGCACCGCTATTCTCAACGGTCCTGATGCTTGCGATACCAGCTCAGCTATCTGGTTGTGAAAAGGTTGTTCTTGCAACGCCACCACGTTCCGATGGAACGATCGATCCCGCAATCTGTTATGCAGCTTCCATAACCGGAGTGACTACGATGGTTGCAGCGGGAGGAGCCCAGGCAATCGCGGCACTTGCCTATGGTACCGAGTCGGTTCCTGCAGTTGATAAAATATTTGGACCAGGAAATAGATTTGTTACTGAAGCAAAACAACAAGTAGCAGCTTCACAATGCGCAATCGATATGCCGGCAGGTCCTTCCGAAATTATGGTGGTGGTCGATCGACATAGCAATCTCTCCTTTGTAGCGGCGGATATGCTCAGTCAAGCGGAACATGGCCCGGATAGCCAGTCGATCCTGGTGGTCTTAGCCAGTACGGAAGAAGAAGGCAACGAAATTGTAGATACAGTGGAAAGAAATATTGAGATCCAAGCCGAGAATCTTTCACGGAAAACATTTGTGGAGTCTTCCCTTCGTCATGCGAAGGCGGTGATCGTCACCAGTGTTGAAGAGTGTGCTCTCGTGGTCAATACCTATGCTCCCGAACATCTGATCATAAATCTAGCTGACTTTGTCGAACTGGAACAGATGGTGAGGAATGCCGGATCGGTCTTCCTTGGACAATGGGCTTGTGAATCGGCTGGAGATTATGCCTCAGGTACCAATCATACCTTGCCTACTGCCGGTTGGGCCCGTTCCTACAGTGGAGTTTCTCTCGACAGTTTCTTCAAGAAAATCACGTTCCAGAGAATAACCAAACAAGGTCTAGTTTCATTGGGGCCATCGATAGAAACATTAGCTAAGGCTGAATCGCTCGATGCACATGCCAATGCCGTCCGTATTAGATTGGAAGCAAGCAAAAAGGATCAATCATGAATGACTTCACCATACGCGAGTTGATGCGGCCTAATATTGCAACCCTCGTTCCCTATTCATCCGCGAGAAATGAATTCACCGGGGATGCGAAAGTTTTTTTGGATGCCAATGAGAACTGGCGAGATTTTGTTGGGGATCGTGGATTGAACCGGTATCCGGATCCACAGCACCTTTCACTCAAGAAGAAGATCGCTGCGGTCATGGGAATTCCCGAATCATCTCTGGTGATTGGTAATGGTAGCGATGAGACGATCGATGTGCTTATAAGGATATTCTGTACTCCACATAAGGATAAGATTCTTCTCATGTCTCCCACATACGGAGCCTATGAGGTTTTTGCCCATATTAATGATGTCGGGGTTTCCCATTGCCAACTGAAAGATGACTTTTCTTTCGATTTGCCGAGAATGGATGCAGTATGTCACTTAGTAAACAATGGCACTCCCGAATCGGGGATGCATAAGATGCTTTTCATTTGTTCTCCGAACAATCCCTCCGGTAATAGTTTTCCTTTGGAAGAGATTGCAATGGTAGCCCAACGTTTCAAGGGAATAACCGTGGTCGATGAAGCTTATATCGATTTCTCGGAGCAAACCTCTGCTGTAACACTGTTGGATAGTTGTCCTAGGCTGGTTGTGCTGAGAACCCTTTCCAAGAGCTGGGCTTTGGCGAATGTACGTGTTGGGCTGGCCGTAACCAACTCCGAAATTGTTTCTGCCATGCACAAGGTAAAATATCCCTATAATTTGAGTGGAGTAGCCCAGCATCTGGCAGAAGAGGCTCTAGACCATGCTGACGAAGTGAAAGCGACTGTCCTAGAGATCAGAAGAGAGCGAACACGGGTATCGGAACGTTTGGAAAAGATTTCCTTTGTAGAGAAGGTATTCCCTAGCGATGCGAATTTCCTTCTTCTCCGGGTTGCCGATCCGAATCTCTTGTGCGAGCAGTTGCGGCAACAGGGAATCATTATCCGAAACCGCTCGACTATAAGAGGTTGCTTCGGTTGCGTCCGAATCACAATCGGAAGCAAACAAGAGAACGATACGTTGTTATCGGCAATGGAGAGCATGGAGAACTAACATGGATAAAAATAGACCCGAGAAGCAACTTGCACGACTGTTTATTGCATTGGATGGACCAGTCTTTCCTTTCCCCCTTCAGTTAAAGGCGGAAGAGGATCAGTGGGCTGTGAACATATTTCCTTCATTGTGTGCGATTTCTCGATCGGGAATATACGAGATTATCCTCTTGGATACTCTGTCACCCTTATCTGAAGAGTGGAGCATACGCGTTGAGTTAATTGGGCGTGTTCTTCCCCACCAGGGAATCGCTGTATCCCAGATAGTAGAGCCGACTTCCCAAGAGCTTGATCGTCTAATGGGAACGACCAGATTGGAACACTCGTTCGTCATTGCACAAGAGTCTGTATCTGCCGATTATGCGGATGCAATGGGGGTGAAGCCTCTCGTATTCACCGATTGGAATGAGATTGAACAAGTTCTCTTGAAGTCGGATGGGGAAGTGTCTAGGAGAGCCTCTATTCAACGCGATACGAAGGAGACAAAGATCTCTCTGCAGTTGAATATCGATGGTAGTGGTGACTCCCATATTTCCACTGGCTTGCCATTTTTCGACCATATGCTTCAGCAGATTTCCAAGCATGCTCGGTTTGATATCAGCTTGCACTGCGAAGGAGATCTTGAAGTTGACGAACATCACACTGTTGAAGATATCGCTATCGTCCTTGGCCAAACTATTGGTAAAGCTCTCGGTGATAAACGTGGTATCAACCGATACGGTTTCGAGATCCTTCCGATGGACGAATGTCTGGCCGAGGTAGCTCTCGATTTCTCAGGTCGTCCCTGGTTCGTATGGCATGTCGAATTTACACGTGATGTCGTGGGAACGTTTCCTACAGAGCTATTTGCGCACTTTTTCAAGTCCTTCAGTGATGAGGCAAAGTGTAATTTGCATATGACCGTGAATAGTGGAAATGTCCATCATCAGGCAGAAGCCTTGTTTAAGGCTTTTGCCAGGGCTCTTCGTTCTGCCGTATTCCGGTATCCGGGGAACCACGATCTTCCTTCTACCAAGGGGGTCCTCTAGCATGTCGGATGTCGTCATAGTGAAATACAATGCAGGTAATATCCGTTCTGTCTCATGTGCCCTCCATAGATTGGGAGTCGATCCCGTCGTGAGCGATGATCCTAAGGTCCTGGGGAATGCCAAGCGGGTGATATTCCCAGGAGTGGGTGAGGCTTCTACAGCAATGGAATATTTGCGCAAAACCCATTTGGATGAGGTCTTGCTCTCCCTTACCCAACCATTTCTCGGTATTTGCCTCGGCATGCAGCTGATGTGTTCCCTTAGTGAAGAGAACCAAACAACTTGTCTGGGGATGTATGATCTCACCGTCACCAGATTCAAGAAGGAAGAACAACTGAAAATACCCCACATGGGATGGAATACGCTAGCATGTTCGACAGATCCGCTTTTTGCAGGTGTCCATGATAATCCCTGGGTCTATTTTGTGCACTCCTATTATGTGCCATCATCTTTCCACACCATTGCTAGTTGCACCTATGGTTCAACCACCTTTAGTGCGGCCTTAGGAAAGGATAATTTTCGCGGAGTCCAATTTCACCCCGAGAAAAGTGGGCCTTTCGGTTCGGCAATCCTACAGAATTTTCTTCAGATCAAGGAGGACGCCCTGTGACATCTCAATCAAGTGGGGGCAGGAAAGCCCTTTCATCGGTGCATTTTGCCGCTATCCCGGCAATGGATATTATCGATGGATCCTGTGTCCGTCTTCGTATGGGAGACTATTCGAGTAAGCAGGTCTATCATACCGATCCATTGGAGATGGCTAAAGCTTTCGTGGACGCTGGACTGAAAAGGCTCCATCTGGTGGACCTTGACGGTGCCAAAGCTGGCCATACAGTCAATCTAAAGGTGCTCGAAGCTATCGCACGGGATACCGATTTGATTATTGATGTGGGGGGAGGTCTCCAATCACCCCGGGATTTCGCTGCGGTATTTTCAGCCGGCGCATGGATGGCTACGGTAGGTTCATTGGCGGCGAAAGATAGGGAAACAACCCTCTCAATTTTGGAGAATTGGGGCGCTAAAAGACTCATACTTGGAGCCGATTGCAAAGATAGAATGATCGCGGTCTCAGGTTGGACTGCTACCACATCTCAACATATACAGGATTTCGTCGTATCGTATGTCAAGGCAGGTTTTTTCCAGGTCGTAAGTACCGATATCGGACGGGATGGTATGCTAAATGGTCCTGCGGTGGAGTTGTATCGGGAAGTACTTCAGGCTGTGGAAGAACAGGCATTGAAGATTGATCTGATAGCAAGCGGAGGAATCAGGAGTCTTGAGGATTTGGAGATCCTCCGTGGCATGGGACTTTCAGGAGCCATTGTTGGAAAGGCTCTCTATGAAGGCTATATCGATCCCAAGGATTTGTCCGATTGGCAATCCATGAAGGAAGCTTGAAATGTTGGCGAAACGAATAATTCCCTGCCTCGATGTACGTGACGGTAGGACGGTGAAAGGGGTCAACTTCATTAACTTGCGCGATGCTGGTGATGCCGTCGAATTGGCATCGCTGTATGCAAGACAAGGAGCCGACGAACTTACATTCCTCGATATCACCGCCACAGTAGAGGATAGGGGTACCTTCAGTGCATTAGTGAGAAGGATTTCTGAGGTTATCGATATTCCTTTTACGGTTGGGGGTGGTATCCGCAGTATTTCAGATGTCGGTGTGCTACTCGAAGCTGGAGCCGACAAGATCTCCATAAACAGCATGGCGGTTAAGAATCCCTCGATCATCGACTCCCTTGCACGTGAATTCGGTTCACAATGTGTCGTCTGCGCAATCGATGCTCGTTCGAATGTAACCTTCGATAAAGACGGACAGCAGGGATGGGAAGTCTACGTCGCTGGTGGTCGTATCTCGACAGGGAAGGAGGCCCTCGCATGGGCGATAGAGGCTCAGGAGAGAGGTGCTGGAGAGATTCTTTTGACTTCGATGGACCATGATGGAACCAAGGGTGGTTTCGCATGTGATCTGACTAGGCGATTCGGCGATACTTTGGAAATTCCGATAATTGCATCCGGAGGAGCTGGAACGATGGAAGATTTCGTGGATGTATTCACCACTGGAGGTGCGGATGCGGCTTTGGCGGCATCGATATTTCATTTTCATGAGATAGACATTCCTGAACTGAAGATTTTTTTAGCGAATCATGATATACCTATACGTCTGAACCGTTGAGGTGGAGGAAGATTGATGCAGGTAGATTTTAAAAAAGGAAATGGCCTTGTTCCGGCTATCGTACAGGATGCTATTACCCGTCGTGTACTCATGCTCGGTTATATGAATGAAGAGGCCTTCAATATTACACAAGAGCGGGGTCTGGTTACCTTCTATTCAAGAAGCAGACAAAAGTTGTGGACTAAGGGCGAAACCAGCGGAAATTTCCTTACTGTCAGGGATATCATCGTGGATTGCGATAACGATACCCTCCTGATTAAGGCCGTACCTTCTGGCCCTGTATGCCACACAGGTTCAGACACTTGTTTCGATGAGACAAATGACCCTGAGCATATGACTTCAAGTGAATTCCTCAGATATTTGGAGGATGTTATCATCGATAGAAGGGAGCATCCAATCGAGGGATCCTACACCAACCATCTATTTTCCCGAGGCATCAATAAGATTGCCCAGAAGGTGGGTGAGGAGGCTGTAGAGCTGGTCATTGAGGCGAAGGACGACAACAAATCTTTGTTTCTTGGTGAGGCAGCTGATCTCATGTACCATATGCTGGTGTTGTTGGCACAGAAGAACATTAGGATGGAAGAGGTTGTGGAAGTCCTCAAAGGCCGTCACTCCCGCTAACGGAGCCCCCCGATGGCGAATTCAACTAGGAGTGACCATGCCAAACAAGGGATGAGGACCTCGCTCATCTCCATAATCGCAAGTGTCGTACTCTCTTTTCTCAAACTCGCCTCAGGTATCATTGGTAACTCCTCTGCTCTAATTTCCGATGGAGCGAATTCTCTGAGTGATGTTATAAGTTATAGTGTTGTAATGGGAGGTTTGGCAGCCTCTGACCGTAAAGCTGACCGCAACCATCAGTATGGACATGAGAAGCTTGAGAGTGTAGTTTCCGTCCTCCTTGCAATTGTGATTTTCTTCACTGCAATCGGTATTGGATACAGTGGGTTGAAACAAATCTGGTCAAGACGTGCTCTTCCTATTCCCACCATATTGCCTCTAGCAGGCGCTCTCGTATCCATTGCTACGAAGCTCTTCTTGTATATCTATACAAAACGGAAAGCTGCAAGTACGGGCTTGAATTCCCTCAAAGCCCTCTCTTCAGATCATATTGCTGATGTTCTTTCCTCCACTGGAGCTCTTCTTGGCGTCGTAGGAGCAAGGTTGGGATTCCCTGAACTCGACCCTGTCGCTTCGGTTGTAATTGCTGTGCTTATACTTCGTTCATCTTTGGTGGTGCTCAAGTCTGCGGTGAATGTACTGATGGATGTATCGGTCGACGATCTTACAAAGGGACATTTAGAACAGGCCATTCTCTCAAATCCCCACGTTCAACGAATCGATTTACTGAGAACTCGTAGTGTTGGTGCAGGATTCTACGTCGAAGTTGAAATCTGTTGCTGTCGACACCTGAGATTGCATGAAGCTCACGATGTTGCAGAAGAGATTCATGATAGGATAGAGAAGGAGTTCCCTAAGGTTCGTCATGTCATGGTTCATACCAATCCTTGTCCAGGTGATGCCGAATTCTGCAAGTGGTGCAAAGACAAGTAGCTATACCGTCATGCCTTCTGTTTCTTCTTGGCTTGTGTACAAATAGTATCTGCTGCATACCATCCTGTCAGTATTGCGGTAGGAATCCCTGCTGGACTATAAGCCCATTGTCCACACTGATAGATATCTGGGATGGGCGTCTTTACCGAAGAGGCGATTTTTGGAAGCTTGTTTACCACTGGAGAGGGCAATTCAAAGGTCCATCCAGTAATACCCCCCTCGCTACTACCAAAGCGTTTCTCGATGCCCATGGGAGATGAGGAAAACTGGACTATCGGGGAGTTGAGAAGACCATGAAAAATCGATCTGTCTAATATTTTGATCATACTCTCTTCCAAGTAGCGCTTGAATTCATCATACCAGTGTGTTTCAGAGACGAGTCTTACCAAATCATACTCAAGCAAAAAGCTCACTACCAAGCCTGTCTTTCCGGATGGAGAGAGGTCAGCATCACGTAATGACGGAATTGAGATCTCATAGGTTGTCAAACTGCAATACTTATCAACCCAATCAAGGATCTCCTTCTTCGATGCTGTTTTCCCTTTCGCCAACAACTTTTTCAATTCAGAGAGGTGGGTTTCCCCCAGACCTTGTCTACTGGGAGTATAAAAAAGGTGTCCATGAGTGATATCGGCAAATGCTTTAGGAGGTTTGTCCACTCCCAAAAACAACGAAAAGACCGAATCTCCCCCCCTGCTTGCGAAAATCCTTTTCGATTCGTGGGCAATTGAGTCGTTGACAACGGATGGCAGATTCCGAGTATCCAGAGAACGATAAAGCGATTTCAAATCTGCACACCACAGCAGCTTATCATAGGTGTACTGTTGTCCAGCTACTGTCGAGACTATTCTCTCAGCAGGTCGTATGGTGGCCACCTCGCTATTCACAACTATCTCTCCTCCTTGTGAACGAACCTTTTTTACTAACTCTTGAGGGAGTTCCCCGGTTCCACCTTTTGGGTACAGGTAATCGAGATAGACATAAAAGTATCCCAAAGCGAAAAAGGTCGGGGTACGTTTGAAGAAGTGTTGTGCTATAAGATCAGCGAGACTCTGATTTGAAGTGAGTCCTGCCAGATACGATTCGATTGGTTTTTGCATTCTCTCCATACGCAATATGGCAAGGAGGAACCTTCCCATCCAAGGGAGTAATTCCTTGAAAAGATAACGCCTGTCCTGACGGAAATTTTTGAATACAGGATTTTCGAATCCATAGATTACATCCATTTCCCGATAGGTCTTATCGATTACACGGAAAATTTTTTGGACATCTTCTTTATGTTCCGGATATAAGGTTTCCAGGGTTTGCCGATACTGGTCAATGCTTTGTTTGGATTCCATATCAATGATGTTAGATTCGATTCCAATTGATACCCGACTCTCAAGCAGTTTCAGCTCTATATCAAGGTCCTTCAGCATGGGTTTGATAATACCCGAATTTTCTATCGATCTCGCTCCGGCATCAAATACAAAGCCATCTTTAGAGAATGAATTCAACAATCCTCCATATGAAGGGCTCTTTTCCAATATGAGCACTCGATATCCCGCTTTCGTCAGATAAGCTCCAGCAGTTAGTCCAGATAGGCCAGCACCCACGATTACCATATCGTAGTGTCCAGGATTCATAGCAGTCCTCCCATCTTTAAGCTGATATGCCAAAGTTTCTCTGCTACAATGGTATCCAATGCATGGGGAGCTGGGATTTCCTCTGTGGTGAAATTGAAAAATTTCCCATTAATCCCATCTACCTCGTGAGAAACACCCAGGTAATAGAGTGCTTTGGCAGAGAGAACGGGAGATCTGGCCGAGGGATTTATCAACAGGTGTTTAAAGAATCTATAGATCTTCCCGTTGTTCTCCCCCATATTTGTTCTTACATCTCCCGGATGCATGGCGTTGATGGTTACTCCACTTCCTGTGAAGCAGTGTGAGAATCTATACATGGAGAGCAGCTGAGCGGTTTTTGCTGATCCATAACCTTTGAGTCCTGTATAGTGATGATGATCCCAGCGAAGATCATCTGTTCTCAACCCAGCGATGGCGAATCGGTGGCCTTCTGAGTTTACATAGAGAATTCGAGCCGATTCTTGATTCTTCAATTTTTCTATGAGACGGTAATTTATAATGAAAGATGCTAGATAGTTTACTTGAAAGACCTCTTCAATAGAATCTTCTGTGAATCGTTTCTTCGTATTATAAACTCCTGCATTGTGAATGAGGACTGCAATGTCACGTTCAAGCTCGGCTAACATCGTTGCTGCAGCATGTACTTGTTCTAAAAGCGAGAAATCAGCAATGAAATAGTTGCAACTTACCTGGTACCGCTGTTCGATTTCTTGTTTCAACTGTTGGGATTTAACTTCGTTTCTATTGATGAGGAGAAGATCTGCCCCATGAGAAGCGTAGATTTTCGCCGTCTCATATCCGATACCCGAAGTGGCTCCGGTAATGACAACGAGATTTCCACTAAAGTTTTTATCCTCCTCTTTTGGGAAGGATTTATTGTTCTTGAGCATGGCTCCTATGTTCGACCAAGTATACTCTTTCAGATATTTATTCATTAGTGTTCTCGCTTTATCCGAATTTCTTATGCATGAACTTCCTATAAGCTTTGCCAAAACGAGGGATGTTGTCGAAAATGTCTCCCCAAAGGTCGTAGTAATCACGTTGTTCGATGATTTTTCCATTTTCATCAAGTGTTACCCGACTTGATCCATAGATGGATGAATTCGGATATTTCTTGAAGCTCAAGGTCATCTCCCATTCAAGAAAAATGGTGTTGTCGTTCTGTGCAGTATGGTTTATTTCCATTTTTAAGTCGTTTGAGCGGGCAATCAGACGTTCAGTCATAGCCTTGAATTCTTCTATCCCATGGATAATCTGTACGCTATCTCGAAATAGGATATCTTCATGATAGTAGGGAAGGATGTGCGACCAGTCGGGTTTTCCCTCGGTATTGTAGATATTGGTCCATAGATCTTTCAACTGCTCTTTGCTCTGTATTGTATGTTCCATACTATTTCAGTTATACCATAAATTATTTAAGGGCGGTTGTAGAATTGGCAAGAATGTTGACAATGTACACTCATGAATCCATAATATCAATATTAAGAACGATATCAACCTGAAAAGCGGGGAGGCTGAAAATGGATGATGTGGCTGCGTTGTTGGATTCGGCGATAAAAGAGACTCAATCCCTGAGGCGTGGAGAGGTCTTCCTTGTACGAGATCTGTTTAAAGGATACCTGTGGAATCGGATATCACGTGGAGACCGTTTGCTTATTGGCTCTTTATTTCTCAGTTATGTCAGCAGTCATGATTGTGGCGTTCTTGCGATAGAGAAGGGTGTATCCGGTCAACAACGGTATAAGAGAATCTAAGCGTCTGAAAACCCCACTATGGCGTCATTATGTAATCCTTGAAAGTTACTTGAAGATTAACCCTGAGGATGGGGATTGGCCGACTGTCTTAGAAAGTCCTTCGCAACTATGACCGTTGAGATGATTGTGAGGATGCAGAGAATTGCGAACATTGCTACAAACTCCCACTGACCCAACTGGGCGAAGTATCCAGGGCTGACGATTACTGAGTAGAGCAACATGCCGCTGAAAAGAAGGTAAATCGCATGGGCATAGGTACTTTTTTGCAGCAGGGAAACTCCTGCCCAAACTAGACCCATGGCGGTTATTCCCTCTCCTACAAGATGAAATAGTATACGTAGGACTTCGCTTTCCAATTCAGGAACTTGTCCGGTAGCAAGAAAGACAGACCACTGGCCAATCATCATGATCCCTACGACAATAGCGTACCATGCGCAAAATTTCATACATTACCTCCATGCAAATGAAAGTATATCTCTTTTTAATACAACAACCTGTTCTACAAGTCAAGAGAGTGGATCACCTTTGGTCATACATATATGGATCGATTTCCTGATGAATTCTCAGGAGTCAGGAAGCTGTTCGAATTGTATAATGGTAAATTCTAATATGAACTTGCCGCTTTCAACAAAGCGGCAGTGAATTACACAGGAATTTTGATTAAGGATTCTTGATACCCGCAAAGTCGCCATTGGACTCTGAAAGAGGTCTGACTGTCTCTACCATGTACTGCATGAACTTATCTGCTTCGGAGTATACTGCGTTATGTCCTGAATTTTCCATCCAGAGTAATCCTTTTATTGGAGCTTCCACTTTTTCATACCAACGTTCGCTGATAGTTGCAACGCAACTAAAGTCGTAGCGTCCATTTATAAGAAACAAAGGACATTCCAATTCAGTAATATCACGTTCGAAGTCCAATTCGGACAATTGCGGGTATATCTTTTTCACCCCCCGAATCACGCCCCGTATCAAATTGATTCGGTCGAAAAATGAGTGTTCTGGAGCGAGGAACATCTTCTCAGAACGATAATTCACATCAGCAGGAGCAGTTGGACTATAGTGATATAATCGGCTCAAGATTTGGTAGTAGGCATCCCCATCGGGTACAACAGTTCCATCTGAGAGAGTCTTCTTATACGGAGGATAACCGATGCGTTCCATGATTTTTACGGTTTTTTCATCTCCTGCCGACTTTGCACCATTGAGGATCATCTCATAGCCAATAGTGTCATTCTCTACTGCATTGACTTGCTGGGCTGCCCCAATGTATGCATAGAAGAGTTCTGGTTCCTGATGCGCGGCGAGTAAACCGATTACCGACCCCCAAGAATGGCCAACAAGGAATATTTTCTCCTGGTTGAATCGATCTGCCAGCAGTTTCGATAGGGCGATCACATCCTCTGTAAATTGTTGTACAGAAAGTCCATCGCGACCAGCTCGATAACTCGCTGCAGTTCCCCGTTGATCCCAACACACTACCGTAAAATGCTCATGGAGGGGACCTAGATACGGTCTTACCCAACCGACTTCAGAGCCTCCTGGACCTCCATCCAGCCAGAGAATCACTGGATTTTCCCTCGATGCGCCAGCCAGATAGATGGTTTGTCGGGTTCCATTGATGACTACCGTATCTCGGGTATCCACTTGAAGTTCTATTTCATCTCCCTGCGCATTATACACTTTTCTGGTATGCGAACATGAAGCTACGGTAAGAAGTGATAGTACCGCCAATACAATCCACAATGTCCATTTCAAACGTCGTCTCATTTTCATCTCCTTTCCAACTGATGTCGGTATGAAGATGATGTACTCCGATACGGATACATCCAATCCGACTTTCGTCGTAATCGAGATTTATGTGGCTACGTAATGCTTCGTACTATTCAGTCGTGGAGAAGGTTGAGCAGTTCAATCCGACTTTGTGCCCCTACTTTTTGGAACAGATTGTATATGTGTGTACGCACGGTTGCTTCCGAAATTCCAAGATTTCCGGCTATCTCTTTATTGGATAACCCTTGGGCGATGAGAGTTGCCATTTCTCGTTCCCTCGCGGTCAATGAGAATCGTGACCACGCCGATTCATTGATGGTACCAAAAGCTGACGCGTTATTCGGATCTTTTGCCAAAGATCGGATGGATGATACTAGAACAATCACATTGATACCAAGATAGAACAAGTACTCAAGTGAAAGTGGGTATAATGAATTTTGGGTAGATCTGTTCAACAACAATTCTAATAGGCTTAGGGGAACAAAGGCCAGCGAGCAATATCCGATACCGTGAACCAGTAGCCGATAAGCACCATGTTGTTGTTTCATATCGGCTCTCACCAATGTAAGGCCAAATAGCAAGAGGGTTACAGCCACTGTGAGATATACGAAAATTTGCCAGAGGGTCCTTGGAGTCATAGTATGGAGGAAACTGGTAGGTAAGAAGGAACCGATCAGTGCAGAAGCCATAATCCCTACGGAACCCAGACAGCTGATACGTGCATACAGGGAGATGTGTCCCTTTCGTAATTCCCGTATACCCAGAATCCACCACATACCAATATACAGTCCCATATTCAGCAATGTTCCGATGGTACCGAATACGTTCTCGACTTGCTCTTGTTTTGGTCCCACCAGTTCCAACACTTGCATGAGATAGTAATAGATTGCTACCAAAGCAAGACTCGCGATGAAGAGGCTTTGTACCACTGCCATACGCTTGGTGAACGGTTGTTTAAGTCGTATGGAGAGCACTAGTAATGCAGCGAGGGCTCCAAAACCTGTCGAGAAGATGATGCTGTAGGTGAGCAGTATCACATGTTTCATTGGATAAGACTGTATCATCCTGGTGGTTGTCAGGCAAGAAGATTGTCGTGTTTTCAAGTAAATACGAATATGTTCGTATGGTTACTTTTGCCCCCTTGCGGCATGAATTGTCGCAGAGGTGCAGTATGAAATATATTGGATGTAACGGTAAGCTGATTTTGCTTGTAGGAGTTGTGATGTTATTTGGGTTCTCCTGTTCATTGGTTTCAGATGGTTGTGGGCAACGGTTTTCAAAGGAGTATTGTGATGATCCGTTCTGGATTTCCCAAATAGGTGATACCTATACCTATCGTATCCGTAACGCGTCAGTTGATGGTGATTCCATTGCTATCGAATTCAAAGGGTTCTGTGGTCGTGACACGGTGTGGGAGTTGATTTCAAACCGTGATGTCTTATTGCCGTATGAATTGGATATCTCACATGTGCAAGCTGAAGTATTGAAGTTGGTTTTGATACATGAGGGGACGGGTGGAATCAGAACAATTTATAGTAATGGGATGGACAGACTAGCTCCTATAGAACTCACTCCAGGGAAACACACGATAAAACTCATCGGTTATAGCGCACAGGGTAACTTGAGGATGAAAATGGATATTCCCCTTGGCGTGTTGGCTATCGATCGTTTCACAGACCGCTGGTAATCTGATACTCTGGAATTGAGAATCCTTCTTAGTGCATAAATGACTTCGCATTGCGTTCATGTCTGCCTGATGGTATATTGGCAGGCTAATCTAGGGGGTAACCATGAAACACTTTGGCTCGTGTCTTTGTAGACGTATCGCTTTTGAAATTGAGGGGGTGTTTGACGATTTCTATCTTTGTCACTGTTCCCGTTGTCGAAAAGATACAGGATCATCCCATGCTTCCAATTTATTTTCATCTTCAGCAAAGCTCACATGGATTTCGGGGGAAGATCAAGTGCAAACCTATAGAGTTGAAGGGACTCATCATTCAAAGAGTTTTTGTCCGCATTGTGGATCTGCACTCCCTACATTGCAAATGGGAGGTTCCTTATTGGTGGTTCCAGCAGGATCATTGGATTCAGATCCCCGTATTTCACCTAAAGGACACATATACATGGAGAGCAGAGCTTCATGGGACAATGATTTGGAGAATATCCCAAAGTATCCACAACAGCCTGCACTTCCGAAAACCACAGGTTGACTTTCATCAGCATGGGTTCATACTTAAACCAGTTATAAGCATCTCGTACGACAAGAAACTACCATCCATTCATGAGGAGGTATCGTATGAGCACTCGTTTCAAGTTAATTCTTACCGGCATATTTTTGTTATTGTTCACACAGGGTGCATTCTGTCAGATTGAAAAGGTTCCGTGGGAAGAGCATTATAGCGTTGCCCTTCCGGACGGCTTCGATCCGTGGTGCGGTTCGGTTGTGGGCGTATCAGGCCCAACAGACGTTGTCGTCGCAACTTCACAGTTGCCGAACGGAAAACCAATTGAAATATACTATCCATCGGATTCGAACATTAGCGGTCAACCTGGTACCGTTCTGTTCGTCTCGGGAAATTCGGACGCTCAGATTCGACGTGAAGAGGGTCGTCCCTGGATGCATTCGAACCAGGTGCTGGGCTGGGGACGGCTTGTTGCAGAACATGGTCTGATCGCTGTTGCATATGAAAACGATGGGCATCCCGGGGACTGTCTCGTTATGATAGGGGAATGGCTTTCTGAACACGGAGCGGAGTTCGGAATCGATCCTTCCGACATTGGTACATGGGCCGCATCGAACAGCTGTGCTGTTGCAGCCAACGCGTTTCGCGCCGGTCACGAACAGTTTGGCGGTGTGGTACCAAGATTCGGTGTGTTTTTTTACGGTGATATCCCATTGCGCTCTGATCACGACACTTCGATTCCCTTATTCGTTTCATATGCAGAGAAAGATGTCTGGGCGGACGGAAACAAAATTTTACGCTTCGTCGAGCGTCTGCGGGAACGGGGTGGAGAAGTTGAGCTAGAGGTTCATACCTCCGGGAACCACGCATTCGATCTGACGGGAGAAAACGACGAGACCTCCCGGATTATCGACGCTTCTCTATCATTTATGGTTGCAAACTAACTGTCTGATTAACTCTGCGATAAGGCATAAAATCAAGTCAACTAATTCTCTTACAATTTTGATGTGAACGATTCATCACTGAAGATCAAGTGATCTAACACCCGGATACCGAGCAGTTCGCTCGACTGCAATAACCGTTGCGTGACATTGATATCGTCTGTACTGGGGTTGAGCATGCCACTGGGGTGGTTGTGTGCTACGATGACCGCTGTCGCCCTTTGTCTCAATGGGTCCGTAAAGACCGCTCTCTAGGCTTGGTTAGAAAGATAATAAGTAGTTTCTTGTAAGAGAGATATTAGCGATACACAGTAAGTTTGATTGATCCAAAATAGCAAATATACGTTTAGTAATAAATTAGCCTAAGCTACACCTTTTCGGTTGGACTCTCCTCCTTGTCTTCGATCCGTTTCATGCTGTAATGGGTGCTTTTTCTGACCTTGTTGCCGTGCTCATCGAGCCCGATGTTGGGCTCTTTAATATGTCATCTTATTGGTGTGGGAGAATCGGCACGCCATCTTGCAAAGGTATGATTCAAGTCAGTCACGAGATGGCCTTCTCCAAAGCAAGGTTGATGAGCCGCTCGCTCCAATCAACCATGAAGAGCGGTATGTTCAGAACATCCCCATCAAGTTTGAGATTCTGCAATGAATATCGAATGCGAAGCGGAAAGTCTTCACCATGGAGACGCTTGATGGCTTTGAGCGAGGGGCTGGAGATGTTGGTTTCAGCTTTAACTTCGATGGGTATTACCAGATTCTTGTATTGCAGGAGGAAATCAACTTCATAGCGGTTGTCGCTACTGGTCCAATAGCGTAGCGATGCGGGAAAGGAAGCTGACAATGATTGTAGGATGTAAGTCTCGGTGAATGCCCCCTTGAACTCGGTGAACAAGCGTGAGGGGTGCAAGAACGCGGAATTATCAAGCTGGGCAAGCCTTCGGAGCAATGCGACATCAGCCGTGTACAGCTTGAAGGCAGACAGGTCCTCGTACGCAGAGAGAGGCAGTGCAGGTTTGGTGCAACGAGAGACCTTCGTGACCACGTCCGACGAAACCAACCAATGGAGCGCATTCTCGTACTCTCTGGCTCTCGCTCCCTCACGCACGAGTTGATAGAAGAATTTCTTATTCTCCTTTGCCAGCTGGGAAGGAAGCGAACGCCAAATTTGAATCAATTTCGGGTACTCCCTCGGTTCCGGATGTTTCGCAAAATCGTGTTCATACGCTTGGAGGATTGCATACAGGATGGAATCAATTTGACCGCTATCCCGTTCGTTCACCCAACGTGCAACCGCTTCGGGCAGCCCTCCCATGAGAAAATACCTCTTCAAGTGTTCTACTAGAGGAGCAAAAAATGCCTCCGGGATCGGATCGAAATCAGATTTGGCATCCAGATAGTCCAGCAATCCCTTTTCATGGTCCGCACCCAACATCTCGCTGAAAGTCATTGGATGGATCTTCAGAAAATCCACTTGCCCGACAGGGAAGGATGAGGGCGTTGCCAAGGTTACCCCCAGCAGGGATCCTGCACAGGCAACATGATAAGATTTTCCATTCTCATGAAAATATTTCAATGCATTCAGCACGTTGGGAGCTTCTTGGATTTCATCGAATATGATCAGGGTGGTACCTTCGGTGATAGGAAATCCGATGATGAACTGAAGATTGTCCAGAATCCTGGTTACGTCCTTGGTCGATTCGAAGAATTGCCGGTATTCAGGATGCTCGTCAAAATTGAAATAGGCGACTCTTTCATAGTACCTGCGGCCAAACTCTTTGAGCAGCCATGTTTTCCCCACCTGTCGGATCCCCTGGAGAATCAGGGGCTTGCGATACGGGGATTGCTTCCATGCGATCAAAGACTGCATTGCGTCACGTTCCATGCGAGGCCTCCCTGAGTTCCATCGTAGTATAGGAGATACGTTGGAGAGAAGTCAAGTGAGATCACATAATAACATCAAACATTGTGATATAGATCACATAATATGCAGAAAATATGTGGAAATATGGTGACGAACTGTGAATCTGGTTTAGAGCAATAATTAGACAAACATAGGTACCAGGAAGAATTTTCACTATGTTCACGTAAATAGGCAAAAATGTGCTATGCGTACGTTTTAGTAGACACTATTTGATGGGCAGGAGCTCGATTTGGAGATACTTTTACGACTATTACCATAGGTACGGTCTGCTACATCATGACAATTCATTCTCCTCAAGCAGCGATCGATATGATTCATCGCTGAATATAAGATGATCCAATACCCTGATACCGAGGAGCTCCCCTGCCTGTATCAATCGTTGAGTCACTCGCATATAATCAGTACTGGGATGTAATATGCCACTGGGGGGGGGTGCGCTAAGATGACTGCTGTTGATCGCTCTCTGAGAGGATTGCCAAATACCTCCCTCTCGACGCCAATGGGGATGAAATAAGTACTTCAATTTTAAAGAAATAGGTAGGATATACCGTTAGTTTTACTGTTGCAATCCAATAAATATATGTAATGTAGTAAAATACCTTATATCATGTATTCAACCGATTCGACGGCCTTATTATCGATCTATTTCATACTGTAATGGGTGCTCTTTCGGATCTTGAAACTCAAGACATGATAACATCTTTATCCAATAGGAACTGATAGAGACCTATATGGAGAATGCCTGTTTCATCAGTCCATGGTTTTGCGTGAGTTTTGGTAATGACTATTTTCTTGAATGAATCATTGACTCCGAGTAGAGACCTTAACTCCTGTTTCATCTTTGTTTCAGTATCCATGATCAGCGCTGACTGGATATAGTACTTCGTCAACCCTTTGTTAACCACGAAATCAATTTCATATTGTTTCTGATGCCGTATACCGTCTTTGGCTGTCTCTGTAAGCTCCACAACACCAACATCAACACTATAATTTCTACAGACCAACTCATTGAATATGATGTTCTCCATGATGTGGCTTTCTTCTTGCTGTCTGAAATTAAGCCGTGCATTTCTCAACCCTACATCTGCACAGTAATACTTGTATGGATACTGGAAGTAACGTTTCCCTTTTACATCAAAACGCTTTGCTTCCCGAAAAAGGAAAGAATCTGACAGGTATCCGATATATGCAGCTATCGTCTCAGAAGAAACTTTTCTGCCTCCAACACTGGTTAACGTGTTCGATATTTTGTTTGCATTAGTCAAAGAGCCTATTGATGAACAAAGTGTGTCTGTCAACTGGGCAAGGATATATTCGAGATCAACCCTATATCGCTCAACTATATCCTTGAAATAGACTTCGGAGAACAGGTTGGAAAGATATTGAGCTTTCTTCTCATCCGTATTTTTCGATAGAACAAACGGCATCCCCCCGAACATTGCGTATTGTTCGTATGCCTCTGCTTTTTCTCCGCCAACATAGTCATAGTATTCTTTAAAGGACAATGGATAGATGTGGATCACATCACCACGTCCTCGGAACTCTGTCATCACATCTTTGGAAAGGAATTTTGAGTTGCTTCCTGTCACATAGATATCGACATTGCCAAGATGAATCAACCCGTTCAGAACACTATAGAGCCGTATTGGCGTGTCAGAATTTCTTGTTTCCTCCTTGGGAATTGCATACTGTACCTCGTCGATGAACACATAATATTTTTGATTTTTTTCAGTTACACGTGAGCGGATATACTTGGAAAGCTCGTTTGGGTCACATAACTGAGTATAGGCATCATCATCCAAAACAATTTCGATTATGTTCTCTTCCTTAACACCGTCTTCTATCAGATAATCATGGTAGATTCTGAAAAGGAGAAAGCTCTTCCCACATCTTCTGACTCCCGTGATTACCTTTACCTGCCTATTAAATCTGCTATTTTTGAGCTGTTCTAGATACGTATCTCTTTGTATATACATAACTCCTCTTTAGAAAGTGACTCAACATGTCGACCGACTTTCTTCTCAATGCTATCCCAACGAATAGTAAAATGCAATAAAAAACTGAAACTTAGTCGACTTGTCGACCAAGTTTCAAATATTATGGGTTTGGGAATCTTTTCCATGAGCAATTCGTCGCATTCTTCAGCGTCCAATGTCTTGCTTTTCCCCATCTGAGCTAGTTTTTTTTCCTAGATTCTTGAAAAACGGGTTCTGGATAGATAATCCTCGTTCCCCACATTCTGTCATATGATAAGACGAAAAATAGTGTGATAGGTTCCTCCTCATGACTAGCAATTCAGCTCATTCTCCTCCAGCATCGATCTGAACGATTCATCGCTGAAGATGAGATGATCCAATACACGTATACCAAGCAACTCACCAGCTTGGATAAGACGCTGGGTTACCCTAATATCGTCCGTACTGGGAATGAGCATACCACTGGGGTGGTTGTGTGCTACGATGACCGCTGTCGCCCTTTGTCTCAATGGGTCCGCAAAGACCTCCCTCTATGCTTGGCTGGAAAGACAATAAGTAGTTTACAGAAAAAGAGATACAAGCGATACACCTTTAGATTTATTGTTGGAGAATATGTAAACATATGTAAAGTAATAAGTTGTTTTTTCACCTCTATTCGACTAGCTCTTCAATCTTGTTATCACTTTGCTTCATGCTGTAATGGGTGCTCTTACGGATCCTATTCCCGTGTTCATCAAGCTCGATATTGGTTTTCGATTTCTTCATCTGCTGGACACGGTCGAAGGTGTTTCTTTCGATGATGTGAGGGTGATGATTTTCGGACCTTTGGATTTCTTCCGGATTGTTGCTGACCCTCTTCATCGCAGGATACTCGGATCCCACTGTCAGTCCATAGACCGAGTTTCCCGTATACTTTTCATTGGAGAGGATGTCATCTATGGTGCTGACCGGCCATCTCCGTTTTCCCTTGGGACTCGGGATGCGTATTATTTCCAGTTCCTTCTTGATCCGCACGATGCTCCATCCCTGCACATACCATCCGAAGATCCTTCTCACGATATCGGCCTCGTGCTCATTGATGACGAGGTTCTTCTGCTCATCACGATCATAGCCGTAGCAGGTGCGGGAGAAGGCAGGGGAGTCGGGATGCGTGGTACTTCTCTTGATACCCCATTTGATGTTGGTACTCTTGTCCTCGCTCTCTGCTTGAGCGAGGGCCGCATGGAGTGTCAGTATCAATTCACCCGCTTCACTGGATAACATCACATCCTCATTATGAAAGTATACATCCACTCCGAGTTCCTTCAGTCTCCTGAGCACCACCAGGAAGTCGACGCAATTGCGGCCGAATCTACTGATCGATTTAGTGTAGATGAGATCGATCTTGCCAGCTTCGCAATCGGCCATGAGGCGCTTGAAGCCGGGGCGAGTCTGGATGCTGCGACCCGAGCTGATATCGGAGTAGGTGTCGACGTATTCCCAGTTCGGATGGTCCAGGATGTCCTGCTTCTCAATGTCCATCTGGGCGGAGAGGCTGTCCAGTTGTCGTTCCATCTTAGAGCTAACTCGACAATACAAAGCGACACGCTTGAAAGCCTGAGGAGGCAGTTTGGTTCGAGGGATGGCTCTAATTGTGGGCTTAGGTTTTTCTACATAGGGCATGATTGGTCCTGTATAGCATGGAGCGTATGGGGCTGGATAGATTGCGGTTATGAAAAGAATACCTTTTAGAGAGTTGCCCTTGATCTAAGCCTTCAACGATTTCTTGCAGCGGAAAGGGTTTTACGTCCATGAGTACTGTATTTACGATGTTTCTAGCAGAAACCCATTACCTTTCTCCCGAAGAATGAAGCTAACTTAATATGGTATAACAAATATCCCCTTAAGAAAATTATTGAGCGAGGAATTGTCATCGGTTACTATCGATTACAGAAAGGCACAATCCGATATGTCATGAAGTAACGATAGGGGATTGTTGAGCAAAGCGGACGGTACGACGAAGCGGCACACCATGGAGTCTTGCGCGAGAAAAAGGAGAACGGTTTGGAGCGGGGAAGCAGCAAGTTGATGGTGGTAATGCTGGTGGTGTGCGTGTTGGTGATTGGGCTAGTCTTGTCATCCTGTTCGAATGAGATCGAAGTATATCAAGTGACTTATGATGCGAATGGAGCTACCGGAGGTACGGTACCCCGAGCACAAGAGAAAATCCACGGGAAATTATTAACATTAGCAGGAAATACCGGTGGGTTGGAAAAGACTGGATATTCGTTTGGTGGATGGAACACCCAACCGGACGGAAATGGTCGAACCTATGAGGCCGGTTCTAGCTATAGCGTGAATGCTTCAATTATGTTGTATGCTAAGTGGACACTGGAAGACTATGCGATAACTTACCATTTAGATGGGGGAACGAATCACGAGGGAAATCCTAGTGGATACTGCGTTGATGATCTGCCTAAAGTGTTCCAAACACCGACAAAGACGGGATATCAGTTTGGCGGGTGGTATACTGATGCAGGTTTCGAAAATCCAATAGAAGAGATACCACAAGACACTAGCGGTGATTTGGTGATTCATGCGAAGTGGACACCGGTAGACTATACGATAACCTACCATTTAGATGGTGGAACGAATCACAAGGGAAATCCCAATGGATATTGTGTTGAAGATCTGCCTATAGTGTTCCAAACACCGACAAGAGCGGGGTATCAGTTTGACGGGTGGTTTTCTGATTCAAGTTTCGAAAATTCAATAGAAGAGATTCCACTCGGTACTACCAGTGATCTGGAGATGCATGCGAAGTGGACACTGGTAGACTATACGATAACTTACCATTTAGATGGGGGAACGAATCACGAGGAAAATCCCAGTGGGTATTGTGTTGGTGAACTTCCTGTGATGTTCCAGGCTCCGACAAGGGCGGGATATCAGTTTAGCGGGTGGTATACTGATGCAGGTTTCGAAAATCCAATAGAAGAGATATCACAGGACACTACTGGTGATTTGGTGGTTTATGTGAAGTGGACACCGGTAGACTATACGATAACCTACCATTTGGATGGTGGAACGAATCACGAGGGTAATCCCAATGGATATTGTGTTGAAGATCTACCTGTGGTATTCCTGGCACCGACAAGGGCGGGGTATCAGTTTGACGGGTGGTTTTGTGATTCAAGTTTTGAAAATCCTACACAAGAGATTTCTCTTGGCACTATCGCTAACCTAGAGGTACATGCGAAGTGGACACCGGTAGACTATGCGATCACTTACCATTTGGATGGTGGAACGAATCACGAGGGAAATCTCAATGGGTACCGCGTTGCTGATCTTCCTGTGGTGTTCCAGGCTCCGACAAAGACGGGATATCAGTTTGACGGGTGGTATGCAGAACCTGCATGTGAATCGCTGGTTGAAAAGATTACCACAGGAACAGTCGGCAATGTTGAAGTCCATGCAAAGTGGACTCCAGCTGAATATACAGTCACGTTCAACCTTCAAGGTGGAAGTGCTTCGGAACAAATAATGAAGAATGTAACGTACGGAATGGAGTACGGAACACTTGAGGATATCTCGAGAGATGGGTACACCTTCGAAGGATGGTACACGGAATCTGATGGGACCGGAGAAAAGGTGGAAAATGACACACTGGTAAGCGCCACTGCTGATCACACGTTATACGCGAAATGGACACCAATTGTTTATACCGTTATATTTGATGCACTGGAAGGCGATGCTTCGAATCCTGTTAGTAAGACGGTGACCTTCGGACAAACCTATAATACGCTGGCGACAACTAAACGTGATGGGTACATCTTTGGTGGGTGGTACACAGAAGAAAATGGAACGGGAGCTCTGGTAGATAGTGCAACGATAGTAAAAACATCGTCCGATCATACACTATATGCGAAGTGGGTCGCCAGCTATACAGTGACGTTCGACAGTCAGGGAGGAAGCGAAGTCGATGATGTTGCGGTACCTAGGGATACGGGGTTTGTAGAGCCCAGTCACCCTGAAAAAGAAGGATATTCATTTGGTGGATGGTATAAGGAAAGTGAATGCCTTAACGCATGGAATTTTGATATAGATGTGGTGTCTTCAGATATAACTTTGTATGCGAGGTGGGGCATTACCCGAACAGAACTACAACGAATGATAAGGAATGGGGATGATGTAACAGGTGTCGATACCTTTCTGATTACCGACATGTCTAATCTTTTTAGTTCCAACTATACATTCAATCAAGATATTTCTGGTTGGGATGTGAGCAATGTTACGAATATGAGGTATATGTTTTATGTTGCAAAATCCTTTAATCAAGATCTTTCAGGTTGGGATGTAAGTAACGTTATAGATATGAGCCACATGTTCAGATCTGCATGGTCCTTCAATGGTGATATTTCAGGGTGGGATGTAAGTAGTGTTACGAATATGAGCTATATGTTCCATCATGCATATTCCTTTAATGGAGACCTTTCTGGTTGGGATGTGAGTAAAGTGACTGATATGAGAGGGCTATTCTATGAAGCCAGACGTTTCAATCAGAATATTTCGAGTTGGGATGTAAGTAATGTCACACATATGTACGTTATGTTCTGGAATGCATATTCATTCAATCAGGATATGTCAGGATGGGATGTGAGCAACGTTACAGATATGCACAACATGTTCTTTTTAGCAAAATCCTTCAATGGTGATATTTCTAGCTGGGATGTCAGTAATGTTAAGGATATGGGGTTCATGTTCGAATCTGCAACATCCTTTAATGGAGACCTTTCAGGGTGGGATGTCAGTAATGTTACGAATATGAAACGTATGTTTCATTTAGCAACATCCTTTAATGGTGATATTGGTGGATGGGATGTTGGTAATGTTACGAACATGAGCATGATGTTTGTAGGACCAAGCTATTGGGGTTATTCTGGGTCTTCTATCTTTAATCAGGATATCTCAGGCTGGGATGTCAGCAACGTTACAGATATGTCAGGTATGTTTGCTGGTGCAACAGAATTTAATCAGGATATTTCGAGTTGGGATGTAAGTAATGCTACGAATATGGCAGGGCTATTCTTAAAAGCAACTAATTTTAATCAAGATATTTCGAGTTGGGATGTAAGTAATGCTACGAATATGAGATATATGTTTGCTGAGGCATATTCATTCAATCAGGATATCTCAGGCTGGGATGTGAGCAACGTTACAGATATGGAATGCATGTTTCTTAGAGCAACCTCCTTTAATCAGGATATTTCAAGCTGGGACGTGCGTAAAAAAACTAATATGTACCGTATGTTCTATGGCGCAACATCCTTTAATGGTGATATTGCTGGATGGGATGTCAGCAATGTAACGAACATGGAAGAAATGTTTTCTGGAGCAACATCCTTCAATGGTGATATTTCGAGTTGGGCTGTAGGCAATGTTACGAACATGGGAGAGATGTTTTCTGGAGCAATATCCTTTAATGGAGATCTTGCTGGATGGGAGGTTGGCAATGTTACGAACATGGGAGAGATGTTTTCTGGAGCAACATCCTTTAATGGTGATATTGCAGCATGGGATGTAAGTAATGTCACAGATATGTACCGTATATTCTATGGCGCCACAAGCTTCAATAGAGATCTTGCTGGGTGGAATGTAAGTAGTGTTACGAACATGGAAGAAATGTTTTCAGGAGCAACCTCCTTTAATGGTGATATTGCTGGATGGGATGTAAGTAGTGTTACGAACATGGGAGAAATGTTTTATGGCGCCACAAGCTTCAATAGAGATCTTGCTGGGTGGAATGTAAGTAGTGTTACGAACATGGGAGAGATGTTTTCAGGAGCAATATCCTTCAATGGAGATCTTGCTGAATGGGATGTCGGCAATGTTACGAACATGGGAGAGATGTTTTCTGGAGCAACCTCCTTTAATGGTGATATTTCAGGGTGGGATGTGAGTAGTGTTACGAACATGGGAGAGATGTTTTCTGGAGCAACCTCCTTTAATGGTGATATTTCAGGGTGGGATGTGAGTAGTG
>NZ_JBMDYO010000005.1:0-38410 GCF_049310885.1 Pleomorphochaeta sp. DL1XJH-081 | reverse complement strand
TTACGAACATGGGAGAGATGTTTTCTGGAGCAACCTCCTTTAATGGTGATATTGCAGCATGGGATGTAAGTAATGTCACAGATATGTACCGTATGTTCTATGGCGCCACAAGCTTCAATAGAGATCTTGCTGGATGGGATGTGAGAAACGTGACCAACCATGAAGAATTTTCTCTAGGATCTTGTCCTCTTTTGGAAAACTATCTCCCTAGTGTCCGTAGTTGGACCAAATATACAGTAGGAGATATTGGACCCGCTGGGGGCTATATATTTTATGTCGATGGAAGAGGGTATGATAGTGAAGGGGTGCTCCCAAGCTACAGGTATTTAGAAGCAGCCCCATTTGGTTGGTATGATACTGATGGGGATGGGATATATTGGGAAGATGATGATCCTAGTTTCGAATGGGGATCATATATGTATGAAGTAAGTCCATCAGCAAAAATGACAGGGATAGGCACAGGGAAAATAAATACAGAAAATATCGTAGCTTATCATGATAGATTAGGGGCCTTATATCCCGAAAAAGGAGATTATTATAGCAATCCTGAAGCCTATTATGAGCCTAGCGATGGGACAGTAGCGGCAAAGGTATGTAAAGAAGCAGTAATAAGTGGGTATAATGACTGGTATTTGCCATCATTAGAAGAATTCAAGCAAATACAGAATAATCTAATTAGCAAAAGAATTGGAGGGTTTAGAGGTTCAGTTTTTAGTAACTATTGGACTTCGACTGAAAGCTCCGAGAGATATGCGGCATCCTGGGGCTGGAGCAGGGTTTCTTATACTAGTAAATATAAAAGTTATTATATTCGGCCGATTCGGGCTTTTTAGTTATTCAATAAAAATTAGCTTGGAGTGTAAGGGAGAGTCCATTGACTAGTAAGGAAGATGTACTATGAAGTGTAACCGGACATGAGCCGATTTGACATATAGCGGGTGCGAATCCCGTCCGGAAAGGCCTAGCCAGCCACCGGAACTCAGTCTTGGAGGGAATCAGGCAACTTGTTTCTTTAAGCATTCTTGTGACCTCTTATCAAATTACGTTATGGTCTTCGTATAGGCACTCCCATGACAAAGTATTTTTATCTAAATCCTTAAATTGTATCATTTAATTTAAACTGGGCACTATCCATCTACCTGTAGAAAATGGCACTATATATATTTCCATGTTAAAGAATTATCAAAGATACACCTTTAGATTTATTGTTGAGATATATGTAAACATATATAAATTTATAAGTTGTTTTTTCACCTCTATTCGATTAGTTCTTCAACCTTGTTATCACTTTTCTTCTTGCTGTAATGGGTGCTCTTGCGGACCTTGTTCCCGTGTTGATCAAGCTCAATATTGGTTTTCGATTTCTTCTTCTGCTGGACAAGGTCGAAGGTCTCCTTGTCGACGATGGGAGGGTGATGGTACTCCGACATCCAGACTTCATCAGGATCGTTATCTGACTTACAATTTTACGAACTCGAAGTTGTGGATTCCCCTGCTGTTTCGCTATTCAGGAAGTCAACGGCCAAAGTAGGCTGTGAAGTACTTCGATGATCGCTTCAAAAGTAATATCATGAGCATAGGGAAACTTCATCTGGTATTTTGTCCATCTTTCACGGAGATCTCGGCTTTCGGATATGTTCTTAAATATTGCCTCTCTATCGGCCAGGATCATTTTGCTTTCCCGGTGGTTGGCCGTAGCAGATAGCGCTTCCCAAAACAGTGCTTTGTCATACTTCTGTGTGGTGCCCAATATAAAGATGTCATAATAATCTCTCGGACGCGTACTGAAAACACCTCGGCTTAGAATAGTCTCGACTTTCTCGGCCATAACCGTCTCTATGTTATAGCCCCAGATACCGATGCGCACAGATTCGTCAATAATTCCACTGAATTCATAATGAACGGCGGAAGGTGTCAGGACATCTCCGGTAGAGATATCGATTGAAAGCGGCGTTATGATTGTGTCATATCGTGCATCCATGCGAACGCAGAACCCACCGTAGCGGTCATCCTTACGGATGGGTGTTATGGAAACAACAGAAAAGTTAACTTCATCATTCAAATCTACGTTACAGATGCTCTGAACTGTTTGTGTTATCTGATCCTCTGTGAAGTTCAAATTGCGAAGCGTCGTGTCCAGATCCATGGTTGAGCGGATATCCAAGCCCACAATGGTTGCAATAAGCATCCCTCCCTTGATTACGAATTTGTCCTTATGCTCAGATTTTGACAAACGTTCCAAGAAGCGCTCGAACATGTAATTCTGCAAAACAACCTGTGCTGCAATACCATGATTCTTCGCATAGTTGTTGATCCGGGCCTTCAGGCTCATGGGTGTAGAACTCATAGCAGCACCTCCATGTATCGTCTGAGAGATTTTTCAACTTTCAGGCTCCTTGCATAGTCTGCAAGAAGATTCAGGTTTTTATCCTTGGTAGCCGCATAGTTTTTTATGGCACCAATTACCGTTTCTTCATCACATCGGTTACGGCTTCGTAACAAATCACAAATGGTGCGTTCCATGTTGTAGCATCGCACCGAATTGCCGAACGTTGTTTTTCTCACAATCATTCCAAGGGTATGCAACTCCGGCTTGATATAAAAACAAATGCATATGTTCTTGATCGAGGCCGGCAACCCTGAATCACTGGGGATGGTGACGGTATGTCGGAATGGTGTTCGCTCGGCCAGTCCGTTAAGAAAGAGTGCGGTGTCATGGGAAAAAATGATTTTTGACGAGCGAAGCATGAGCGCATGCATATCGTCTTTCAACCTACCCGGAAGAGTATAGACGCCATGACCATATCTTTCCAAAAGGCCGGCGTGAACATACTTCGTGATCAACGTTTTCGAGAATCCCAATTGCAACACCTGTGAAGTAGTGATCACGTTGTTGTTTTTCTTTATTTCCTCATAAATTCGAGCATTGATTGCCTTGATGTTACCGACTCCTTTGTTTGTTTACTTTTGTATTGATATTATACGCAACATCGATACATAAGTCAACTTATGAGCGAGCCTAGGTATCAGGGAGTGCGAATTATCAACCGTATAGGAACCAGGAAAAAATTCCAACTTATCCACATTGAGAAACTTTTCTCCCCGGGGGCTTCTTCTGATATGGTTACGTTAAAGTATACACTTTTCGCGATAATGAAGCACACTTAGGAGACACTTTTTTCATCGATTGCCTGTGCTAATGGTTACAACGTCAATACAGCTCATTTTCCTCCAGCATCGATCTGAACGATTCATCGCTGAAGATGAGATGGTCCAATACACGTATACCAAGCAACTCACCAGCTTGGATAAGACGCTGGGTTACCCTAATATCGTCCGTACTGGGAATGAGCATACCACTGGGGTGGTTGTGTGCTACGATGACCGCTGTCGCCCTTTGTCTCAATGGGTCCGCAAAGACCTCCCACTATACTTTGCTAGAAAGACAATAAGTAGTTTACAGAAAAAGAGATAATAGCGATACACCTTAAGATTTATTGTTGAAAAATATGTAAACATATGTAAAGCAATAAGATGCTTTTTATCACCTCTATTCGACTAGCTCTTCAACCTTTTTCCACTTTGCTTCATGCTTGAGAATAACATGGAAATATTGCCAGCAGGGAATCATCTTCCACGACTCTGAAAATGATACCAGCATTCTTCAATAACTTGCACTTAACTTTTGTGTTCCCATCCTACCCATAGGTCTTATTGCCCGTATTTGTAAAGCTGCTGCATTGCGGAATTTTTCGTGTATAACAAGAATCATGCATCCATGGGACCGGATTGCTTGAGTAATCGGATGTCTTTTGCAGGAGAGTTCCCGAATTGACGACTATACTCCCTGCAAAACTGGGAGGAGCTCTCATACCCAACCTCAAAGGCTGCTCTGGTTACATCAAGATCATCAACAAGCATTAAGCGGCGGGCTTCCTGAAGGCGGAACCATTTCTGGTATTGGAGGGGGCTCATGGCTGTCAGGTTATGGAAATGATGATGAAAAGAGGAAAGGCTCATGTGGCACAATTCGGCCAGTTCTTCCATCTTGACGGGTTTGTTGTAATTATCCTTGAGCCACTGTACCGCACCATGTATTTGGGAGCTCTGGCTGCCTGCCATGCTCAATTGACGTACATGATATCCTTGATCACTCGTTATCAATCGATAGAGTATTTCACGTTTGATTGAAGGTGCTAGAAAGGGTATGGAGACTGGTTCCTCCAGCAGGTTGATTAGTCGCAGAAAAGCATCGATCAAGGACAAGGATAGCTGTCCAACGCTCATGGCGCGTTGTGTTGGTAGTTTTGAAGGAATGGGGAGACTGCCCTCGGCAAGGAGTTTGGCAATCTCTTTCTGTTCCAAGGTAAACGCCAGACCCATATACGGCCTTTCCGGACTGGCATCCCGAATCTGGGCTACAACTGGTAAATCCAGGGAGGTGACCAGGTAGTGATCCCTGTCATATACCAACGAATCCTTACCCAACAATACTTCCTTTGAGCCCTGGCCGATCAGACAGATGCTCGGTCGCTGGATGATTCGTATTCGCGCCGAAGGAGCTTCGTACTTGTACATCCACAGCCCCGGGATGGCGTCCTTGGCATTCCCCTTGGTTCCCGTCCAATATTCAATCCGCTCGGTCAATGTATTCTTTGCATGCAATAGTTCATCAGTCATATGGTCCAATAGTATATGTTTTGCTGAATAATTCAACCTATTACACTGAGTATTTGCAGGATTAGGCAAAATGAATGCAGGAATGTTGTATTTCTCCGTCCTTCCATCTGATATCGTTAGGCTAGAAAAAATATGGGAGCTGGAGCGAACCCCAGTGTAGGGATCCTCCTGTCCCGGAAGCATATCAGCAAAAATCGATCACCTGTCGTACAGATAGATGTAGTATTTGTAGGAGAACAAAATGGAATATAAAACGTTGAACAATGGAATCCAGATGCCGGTACTTGGGTTTGGGGTCTTTCAGATCCCTGACAAGAATGAATGCATAGACAGTGTGGCTGAAGCAATCAGGGTGGGATATAGGCTGATTGATACAGCTGCATCCTATGGGAATGAGGAAGCGGTGGGGATTGCCATCAAGCGAAGTCCTGTGGACCGTTCCGAGCTCTTCATCACCACCAAGATTTGGATTCAGGATGTGGGGTACGAAAAGACACGGAAAGCTTTCGAGAAATCTCTCGCCAAACTGCAACTCGATTATCTTGACCTGCTTCTGATCCATCAACCCTACGGAGATATCTTTGGAGCATGGAGGGCGATGGAGGAACTGTACCAAGAAGGCAAGGTCAGAGCCATCGGAGTCAGCAATTTTCCAGACTACCGGGTAATGGACCTGATCGTCCATTCTCAGATCAAGCCTGCAATCAATCAGGTTGAGACCCATCCTTTCTGCCAGCAGCAGGGGAGTGCAGAGTTCCTTGCTGCCAATGGGGTGCAGATTGAATCGTGGGGGCCGTTTGCTGAGGGAAGGAACAACCTGTTCTCCAACGAACTGCTGGCCTCAATCGGAGAAAATCACCATAAATCGGTTGCCCAGGTGGTTCTGCGTTGGCTGATCCAACGGGGAGTCATTGCAATCCCCAAATCAACGAAACCAGAAAGGATTGCACAAAATTTCGATATATTCGACTTCAGCCTGTCTGAAAGTGAGATGGATGCCATCAAGGGTCTCGATCAAGGCAAGAGCCTCTTCTTTGATCACCAGGATCCGGCGATGGTTAAGTTTCTCTCGGAACGACGTATTGATTGATTCGGTATTCAGATCAGGATGACCATACTTGTATGAAAGGAGAAATTCTTATGAAGAAACGTATCACGATTTTCGTGTTGGCAGTAATTACTGTTGGGATGTTTGTATCCTGCAGTACTACTGAAGGGAACATCGCCACAACTGCAAACGGGGATTCGGATATCTTATATATCCAGGAACAAGGCAACTTCTCAGCCGGGGGAACAGTTGTGACCAGTGAGGGGACGTATGATCCGATGCAGCCGTGGGTGGTCCCTCAGGGTGGGCAGACCCGGCATGGAGACCACGCGGATGTCCTCTATCAGATTCCCGTTGATGCCAACGATCATCCGATGGTGTTTCTCCACGGATATGGCCAGTCACGACGGAGTTGGCAGATGACAGCTGACGGAAGGGAAGGCTTTTCTGATATCTTTTTGCGTGAAGGCCACAGCGTCTATCTCGTGGACCAGCCAGGCCGAGGTGAAGCCGGACAGGTTACCGGTGCCGGGCAAATCCCTGCAACTCCCGATGACCAGACTTGGTTCACCCAATTCCGCATCGGCCTCTGGCCTGAATTTAACGAGGGTGTGCAATTTCCACAGGATGCAGAATCGCTTGACCAATTCTTCCGCATGATGGTTCCCGATACCGGTACCACGGCTGAAAGAAACGCAACCGTCACGGCGATGTCGGAGATTTTCGACCGTTTGGATGGAGGAATCCTGTTCACACATTCGGCCAGCGGTATGACCGGTTGGCAAACGGCAATCGCAAATGAGAAGGTTGAGGCTGTTGTCGCCATCGAACCAGGAGGGTTCGCCTTCCCCCTGGATCCGGATTCCGATCCAGCGCAATCGTATGGACGGGTTTCGATGGATGAATTCATGAAACTGACCCGTATTCCCATCATAGTCTATTATGGGGATTACATACCTGCAGAAGAAACGGATGTACCCTCACAAGAATTCTGGAGACGCTCATTGGCATCTGCAAGGCAGTGGGCAGAGCTTGTGAACAGCTATGGAGGTGATGTGACGGTTGTGCACCTACCTGAAATCGGTATTCTAGGGAACACGCACTTCATCATGTCGGATTTGAACAACCAAATTGTTGCGAAGCATATCAATGAATGGCTGATAGAGAAGGACCTCAAATAAGAGGAAGAGGCCGATAGATTACTCGATGAAGAGGATCGTGTGGTTTTAAGCGATCTTCTCACATCGGGCCAGGTGGAGGATAATACCAGACAATATGAAGTGACCTCCCAGTTTGCAAAACGTGGATTCACCGAGCATACTGGGAATAAGAACAACTTAAACCGTATGCGGCTACCGCATGCAAATGGAGGTCACTATGAATACAGTAATCCACATTGGTATCGATGTCCACAAGGACAGTTACTCGCTGAGCGCCTTTCGCTTAACGAGCAACCGGAATTTCGGGGAAAGTCGCATAGCCAGTAAAAGTAGTTTGGTGTTCAAGTATGTTGAACGCTTACGCAAAGAGTATGAAGGATGCGACATTGTCTGTGCATACGAAGCGGGGCCTACCGGCTATGGATTGTATCGCGACCTGCAACGGTCTGGTATTCCCTGTGTGATCATGGCCCCAACGACGATGCCAAAGGCTACGGGTAATCGGATCAAAAACGATCGTCTTGATGCCCAGGAGATTGCCCGACATTTGGCTTTTGGAACCTACAGCGCAGTGCATGTGCCTACACCCGAGGATGAAGCGGTGAAAAATTTCACCCGGTTACGCAATACCCGCAGGGATGCGATGAAGAAGGCGAAGCAGAACCTCCTGTCGTTCTTACTCCGGGTAGGAAGGAATTATACCGAAGGTAAGAATTATTGGACCACCACGCACCTACAATGGTTGCGGAAACAGAAGTTCGACGATCTCGTAGATCAGGAAACCTTCAACGAATACTTACAGGAGGTCTTCGATCAGCAGGAAAAAGTCAAACGTTACGATATGAGGATAGAAGAGCTCGCAGGCCAGGAATCATATCGGGAAATGGTGGGGAGATTGTGCTGTTTCAGAGGGATTGAGACACATACCGCCATGTCCATCGTATCGGAAATTGGCGACTTTTCCCGATTCGCAAACGCTCCGCAATTTTCGGCTTTCCTCGGTTTGGTTCCCAGCGAGAACAGTAGTGGCCAAAGGGAATGGCGTGGGACGATTACCAAAGCAGGGAACACACGCTTGCGGTTGCTACTCATTGAAGGGGCAAAGGCAGCCATGAGAAGTAGTCTCTATGGACAGAAATCGAAACGACTCATGGCCCGACAAAAAGGTAATAGTCCCGAGGTTATCGCGTATGCGGATCGGGCAAACCGGAGGTTGCATCGGGTATATAGCAAGCTGATCACACACGGTGTACACCACAACAAGGCTACCGTAGCGGTTGCACGTGAACTATCCTGTTTCATTTGGGGTATGATGAATGATAAGATTTCCTGATTTCCGACAAACGGACGAAAACTAGGACGAGGGGAGGAATCGATAGACGGTTGAAGGGGAACACGATCCAGCTATCTTCGATGTACCTGTGGTTGACATCCTTTCAGCATAGCTATTGCTGAATGAATGATTCACGATGCCAGACGGAAAGGGCTTTAGGCGGACCATTGACCTGTGGTAACCAATCCACGTATATCAGAATGGTCAAGTGCCGAAATTCTGCTTCACCGTCTACCGATTCTCCCTGCTATATCAATGAGGAGTATTGAAAGAAACATACTTGTATTTTTGCCTTGACAAAAGGTCACATCATATCAGGTACATGGAGAACCATACGGAAAAGCCTCGCAGTGCATCGGCTGCGGACTATGTGAGAAAAATTGTCCGCAGAATCTAAGGATTCGTGAACTCCTCCAACGTATATCCATTACGTTTGAGGGAGCTCCTGCCAAACAAGGGAGGTAGACCATAACCATGATCAGACGGGAAGGAAAAGAATACGCAAAAATGTCATGTTTCATTATCCTGATGCTTCTGCTTGTCGGAGGTGGCAGCGTCACTGCACAAGGCCAGGCTGACAGATCCATTTCCGGGACAGCAGGCAATGTATCACAAGAGGCTGCTGCAATGGGATTTACACAAGAAAGCTTGGTTTGGGATGTCATTGATGATCCATCTTTTGATGGGTTCGGCAGACTCATCTTCCCGGTGGACAGGTCCATTGACCGTCAGATGAGGCTGGTTGAAGTAGGCAGCATCCTGACGTGGTACACCTATGTGAGTGCTGATCGTACCGTCGAAATTGTAAATTACCTCAGGACCAGCGCACGTGCAGGACAGCAAGTTTTCTATGCTATCTATTCAGAAACAGAGAAAGCGGCTGACCCTGCAAAGAAAAACACCGGACTTTTCTTCTTCCGAGGGAAGCCGGGACAGAAAGCGGCTATACTCAGCGCCGGTGGTGGGTTTGCGTACGTAGGTGCAATGCATGACAGCTTCCCCCATGCTCTGGAATTGTCGAAAAGGGGATACAATGCATTTGCATTGATCTACCGGCCGGGAGCCAACACTGCCAGTGAGGATCTTGCCCGGGCGATTGCCTTCATTCATGAGCATGCGAGCGAACTTGAAGTTGACATAGAAGGATATTCACTGTGGGGAGGCTCAGCAGGTGCCCGTATGGCGGCGTGGTTGGGATCCTACGGAACAACAGCCTTTGGGGAATCTGAGTATCCGAAACCTAAGGCGGTTATCATGCAATACACTGGGCTTACCGAGGTAACAGGAAATGAACCGCCGACCTATGCCTGTGTGGGGACTAGCGACGGTATAGCAAGCTACCGGACCATGGAAAACCGCATCAATCGGATAAAGGCGCAGGGAACCGATGCGGAGATTGATATCTTTGAGGGATTGCCGCATGGGTTTGGTCTTGGGGAAGGAACAATCGCCGAGGGTTGGATCGATAATGCAATCAAGTTCTGGGAAAATCAGGTGAACCGATAGGAGGTCTGGAATGAGAATGCATGCAATTGCAATGTTGGTATTGCTTAGTATCGGTTTGCTCGGATCATGCGGCAGTTTTAGTGCTTCGACCACTGTTGATGCGCTATCTCATACTAACCAACCTGAGAGAGAGCTGGAGGCTAGCTATACCATGGAAGGTGATAACGATTCCGATAATCCCATTCCCAAGGAACTGTGGACCATCCCGAATGAGTACCTGCGCGAAGCGGATCAGCCGGGAACCCTTGTTGAGCTCAGATATGACACCTATGAATCCAGGACCTACGCCCAGAAGAGCAAGCCAATCACTAAACGAGCCATTGTATATCTACCTTATGAGTATTCAGATGAGAAAGAATATAATGTTCTCTATCTGATGCATGGAGGTTGGAGCAACGAGACAACAACCCTTGGCACGCCTGAGCAACCGAGTGCTTTCAAGCATGTTGTGGATCATGGCATAAGGAATGGGGAATTTGACCCGCTCATCATCGTCTGTCCCACTTACAACAATGAGAGCCCCGAGGATAGCGCGGACTACACTCTGGCATTCTATACCTTGACGGCAAACTATCACCAGGAACTGGTGAATGATTTGATTCCTGCTGTTGAAGGCACATACTCCACCTATGCAAAAGGAACATCAGCAGAGGATATCAGAGAGTCCAGAGACTATCGTGCCTTCGGCGGGTTTTCCATGGGTTCGGTTGCCACTTGGCACACCTTCATCAATAGCCTGGATGCATTTCGATACTTCCTGCCCATGAGCGGTGCCATGGATTATGACGGCGATATTATCGATGCCGCGGTTACTGCTTCCGATTTCATTCCTGATGATTACTTCATATACGCGATAACCGGTTCCAGTGATTTTGCATATGGGCAATTTGCCAGGCAGATCGAAGCGATGATTGCAAAGCCTAGCGGGAATTTCAAGCTGTATGATGATGAGAGATCGGGAAATATTGCATATCGCGTAAAGGAAGGCTATTCCCATGACGGTCGTGCTGCAATGGAGTATACCTACAACGGATTGAGGTGGTTCTGGAATTGAATCGAAGAGGTTATAAGAGCCAATAAGTTCTCATACTCTAAGCTCTATCCCATTCTTGAAAATGAACCGCACATCCTCTTTACTATTGACCACCGCATGATCGGCAAGAGCGTGCCAAAGGGTATCCGTGAATTCGGTAACCACACCTTCTTGCTTCTTCAAACCCTTCAGAAACAGTTCTGTTTTTGTCTTTCGAGACTTCCGTTCATGTATCGTACCTTCCAAAGCTGACAATTGTTCTGATGATTTTATCTTTTCGGAAGATGGCACTGTTTGATAATTTCTTATATTGTATCATATAATTTAGCCTGGCTACCATCTATCTATGCTTAGCTAGAAAGACAATAACTAGTTATATGTTATAGAGAAACGATCGATACAACCCTAGTTTTATGATTGCAAATATTTAAGCACAAGTTCAGCATGATGATGGGAAAGATCTTCCAGAAAAGTCCCAAGACGCTTCGCCGTAAACATCGAAGGGGGTGTCGGCAAGGCGGGCCGATCTCAACTATTTCCGCGCAACCGCTCGAATGTTCGGGATACCTTACCCCGTTGGATCTTCTTCGTGCTCGTCATCGCCATCGGCTTGTCGATGATCGTTGTTCGCGTGACCTTCTTGTAAGGCATCAGCTTCTTGTTCACCTCGGAGACCACCTTGTCGATATCTTGGGAGATCAGTTGTGCATTGTAACCGAGCTGCTTGTAGTGCTCTACGTCGGGGAATATGACTGCTTCGATTCCTTCTGCGCGAGCCGACTTGTTCGCGATGTAGGCGCGTACCAGCACCTGCTCGACCTGCGGATGGGTCTGGAAGAGGTCCTCGATCTCCTCCGGATAGACATTCTTTCCCCCCTCGGTGACGATGAGGTTTTTCACGCGTCCCTTCAGGTAGAGGTATCCTTCCCTGTCGAGCGCCCCGAGATCGCCGGTGCGTAGATACCCGTCCTCAGTGAACAGTTGTGCGGTGTTCGCCAGATCCTTGTAGTAGCCTTTGCAGATGTTTGGCCCCTTGACCTGGACTTCTCCTACGCCGAGTAGGTCTGCATTGGCGATCCGCATGTCAACCAGGGGAAATACTTTGCCAACCGAGGTCACCTTGAACCTGCTCACTGGATTGAGCGTGAGGATCGGTGCAGTCTCGGTCAGGCCGTAGCCTTGGATGAAATCGAGACCCAGTTGCTGATACTGCCTGAAGGTGGACGGCGAAAGCGGCCCTCCCCCGCAAATACACAGCTTGTTGTCGATCATCCCGATCCCGTCGAGCAACTGGTGGAACCACCTTCGGCCGAGGTTGATGTGAAGGCTCTTGCGTAACCTACCATTTATCCACATGAGGCTCCTGATGAGCACATAGGTGAAGATTCCCTTCTCTCGCACCTTCTTCATCAAACCGGCAAGTAGCTTGTTGTAGAGGAGGGGGATCGCCAGGAAGAGCGTCACATTTCCCACCCTCATCTCATTGAGCACCCGGGATACGACGATCCCTTGGCCAAATAGGAGCTCGCACCCGTGCATTAGGGATTCGAGGAATACGGCAGTCATCGTATAGGAGTGGTGCAACGGGAGTAATGCGTAGAAGATGTCTTCGCTGGAAATCGCGAGGAACTCGGGGTCTCCCGCCTGATAGACATCGCTGGTGAAGTTCGCGTGTGTGAGTATGACCCCCTTTTCATGGCCAGTTGTTCCGCTGGTGTAAAGTATTGCGGCGATATCCTCACCGCTGGGAAGCTCCGAGGCTTCGATCGAAGTGTCTCCAGTGGGAATCTGCGCGAATCCGGTACCTTGTTCATCGCCCTCGGCATCAAGGTAGATGAAGAAGGCTTGCGAGTCGGGCCAGGCTCCGCCCGCTAGTCTCTCGATCACATCACGGTCACCGAAGAAGCCCTTTGCCTCGCTAAACGCGCTGAGAGCCTCTACCCGTTCAGTCGCCATCTGGTTGTCGAGCGGAACGACCGTAGCTTTACAGAAGAGAATGCCCAGGTAGGCGATCGCCCACTCCGGAGAGTTTTTGCCGTTGAGGATGATACGATCGTTTTTGCCGATGCCCTTCGACAAGAGGTAGGTCGCCACATCGAGGATACGCTGGTGGACTTGTTGGTAAGTGAGCGATACCTTTTCACTTCCTTTGATGATGGTGAAGGCTTTACTCCCGGCGTGTTTCTCCATCGTGATGAGGAATAAATGGGGAATAGAAGGCCAGTCTCCCTCGAACAGTGTTCCCCGGTAGGATTCCAAAACATCCCATGCTCGTGCCATTTTGTTTTTACCTCCCGATTCTCTAGTTAATATTGACCATACCCCTTGCATATGGTGTGCGATGAAGAGGGGAAAGTCAATGAAGCGTATTGCCTTATAATTATTTCAACCACAAAAGGAAAAATCCTCAAAATCAGGATCCAGCCCAACTGATTGTCCAGAATGTCACAGGTTCTCGTATTGATACCACAAATCCAGGAAATATGAATTAATTACTTCGCGATCTCCTCGTTAATCCCACTAATCATTGAGAAAATGTCCCTCGTAGATCCTATCTTATCGACCAGACTCACAAGCACTGATTCCCGGTATTTGAAGAATGAATCCGAGAGTGGCCACATATGTGTAAGGATGATATCTTTCTCCATCTCATCCAGATTGAAATATCGATGTGCGTTCTTTAAGGCAATTCCAGCATGCATTGTAGCATGGTGGGGATGTTTCTCATCTCTCCAGTCATAGAGGAAGAAGTCATGCAATAGGGCACCCCTGGCACATGCATCTTTCTCCAAGCCGAAAGCTCCCGCCAAATACCAGGAAGCTTGGGAGATTGATAGGGCATGTTCCAACGTTGAGCCATTGTGGTGGCGATAATTTGACATGGATTGAACAGCCTTATTGGCCAGCAGATCTTCAATCGACAGGAAAAACAACCAATCTTCCCAATCATTATAAACAGGTGAGCCATGGAAGAGGATTGATACCGCTTTTCGAAAAGGAAAAAATCCTGCGGGAAGGTTGGCCCTCCGGTTCACCTCGTGCAGGAATACATTAACGAAACTCTTGATCAAATTGGGAAATGCCACAAGGATTCTCCGATTAACGTGAAATCCTAAACGCAATATATGTTCTATGCCCGAACCGTCAAATTGATTGGACAGAGTTGCTTTCATAGCCTTTAGTGTACCAAGCTCAAAGAAACTGGAAATCACTTTGATAGCGAACATCACGGTGAAACCGATGAAAATCACGCCAAGAATCGGTACGTCTCGAATTCTACCAACCAACCATAAAAGTTGGGTTTGGAGTATTTCCAAATATACTAATCCAAGGAGGCCCCAAAATAAGCTGTACAACAGACAAACCCGCCCTTGAATATTCAGGACCATTTTGGAGTAGTCCCATAATCTCAGATGGAATACTGTTTCATAGAACACGCTCACAAGAAATTCCAACAACGTACATAGGAGGATGCATAACGCCAACTTCCACCCCAAATGATGATATCGAAAAAGAGTATCCACCATTTCGACAAGCAAGGCTCCAAATCCATATATCGGGATAAAAGGCCCGCCAAGGACTCCCGAATCAATAGGTTTTTTGGCCAAGATACTTCGATATGTTGATTCGAGCATCCATCCTAGAACCGAACATACCAAGAATAAAACGAACCAATCGAGAATACCTTTCATCCCACTTCCTTCTTTAGCCTATCTTGCTGGATTGATAATCAAACGACTGATCAAATTCTAACGTAGCGACCGGATTACTTGGTCCAATCAATCTGTTCCAGTATTCCATATAAATTTCTACTGGAAAGCACCCAAACTCCTAATTAGTCCTCACCTAGCATGTCGGGGAAATTCGTCTTCCCAGAGCTGGTTAGCCGATGGGATCCATTCGGTTGCAGCTCGGGCACATTTGGCTGTGAGATCATCCACATCCTCTATGTCGAGCGGCTGTGTCGATCGTGCACCCGAGGCTTTCACCATTTCAGCGAGAGCTCCTGTGTTGTCCATGAGCGGGCAAGGACGGAAATGGTTTTCATTGAATGGTTGGTTCTCCCTAAATTCCATGAACAAGGGTGAACGCAACGCATCCAATAGCGAGACTGTCCTTATATTCGCATTCGAATAATGGATGAATGCACAGGGTTCGACATCACCTGCCGCATTGATGTGGAGATAGTTTTTACCTCCCGCGATACACCCTTCCACATATTGTCCATCATTCCAGAAATCCATAAGGAATACCGGTTTCCTTGAACGCATCTCACGTACCCAATGCGCCATATAGAATCGCTGGTCCGCTCTGGCGATCAAGTCAGGATCCGCCTCCTTGCCAAGAGGGATATAGGTAAAATACCATCCAAACATACATCCTTGTCCGATAAGGAAGTCAAGGAACTTTTCATCACCAACAGATTCTGTATTCTTTGCGTGATAGCAAGCGCTGAACCCGAAGGGAGCACCCGCCTTCCGCATGTGCTGCATCCCCTCGAGAACCTTTTGATATGTACCGGTTCCACGCCGGTAGTCAGTCGATTCTTCGAAACCTTCAATACTGAAAGCAAGCATGAAATTGCCCACATCAGCCAATGCTTGTGAAAACTCCCTATCAACCAGGGTTCCGTTGGTGAACGCAAGGAACATGCAATCATCATGTATCGTGGCGAGTTTGAGAATATCCGCCTTCCGTAATGTCGGCTCACCTCCTGAATAAAGGTAGAAATAAATCCCCATCTCTTTACCTTCTCTGATAATCCTGTCCAACAGGGCAAATTCCATCGTATCGGTTTTGTCATATTCTGCTGCCCAACACCCCATGCATTTGAGGTTGCAGGCACTCGTAGGATCCATAAGAATTGCCCAAGGGATATTGCAATCATATTTTTCCGCAAACTTCTTCGCATGGGCAGGTCCGAACATCGATGCATTCAACACGAAGTTCGAGACGAAACGTTTGCGGACCATCGGTTCAAGTTCATTGAATCCCCTGATGATGAGATTGCGATAGGGATTGCCGGGTTCTTGCATGACGCGTTTTGCTGCAATGAGCTTTTTTCGGCCATCTTCAGTCTTTATGAAAGTCAACAGGAGGTCGATAACTTTCGGTATATTCTCTTCAGGATTGCTTTCCATATATTGCAGGGCAAGTTTGAGTGCGTTGTTGCTGATCCCATGGGTAATCTGATTCATGTTAGTTTTCCTTCGTCATGAAACTTAGTCTTGCTTGGGTTCCTGATCATTTCATATCCGACGTGATAACAGCTCTTGAACGCCGATCTTCTTTTTGGATACCTGCCAATCTTCCCAATGTAGCGATATAGTCCCCGATTGTCGCAGTATCCCCGAATAGTGGCTGCAGGATTTGGCTCTGTAGGAATGTAAACAGCATCTTTGCGGTCGACGACAGGTAAGATGATTTGTTTTCCAAACTCTCGAACAGCTCCCGGACTGCACATATCAATGATTTGATGGAATCTTCGAGGTATTCCGTAAGCTGTAGGTTCCGGCGTTTCAGGCAAATTAAAAATTCCAAGAGGACCGCGGAATCCTCTTTGTGTTCCATCACACCGATGAAAATCATCAAGATCTTTTGTAATTTAAGTGATGTGGAGAGGTTGTTCTCCTGAACAATTGAAAACACCCGTACTGCAATTGTATCCACCACATGTTCCACTGTCTCCTTGAAGACTGCTTCCTTATTGGGGAAATACTGATACAATCCGGTCCTGCTCAGACCGCATACCTGCGCAATCTCATTATAATTAGTGGAATAGAAGCCCTGTTGAGCGAATATAACAAGAGCTTTCTCGATTATAAGAAGACGACGATCTACGTGATTGACAATCTTCGGCATCTGATATCCCCCTCTTTCCCCTTTCAATTTTCAATTGAATCATGGGCGACCCATTGCTTTGGGATTTATTCTGACACATGTGTCAATAATAATTCGACAATTGCCCATTGTCAATACCCCATCGGCAGAGATGAAAGGTTATGAACATGTGGCTTGGATTAGGTCGGTTTCGTCGTACATCAATCATTGGATTCTTGGAAACCCAAGTCCTCGATATACTCAAGCATGTTTCTTAGTTGGGTGGCCTCTAAATTCATGTTTCGAAGCAGTTGTTGTGTTTCAGTCAGGATACGACTGCGTGACAATGGAATTCTATCGATATCTTCCTGCACATGAGTCAGCGAGAGAATTATATCATCCAAGTTTTCTTGCCAATCACTACCCATATTTTGGGCCCCCTCCCATAAATCCCAATTCCAAACATGTTCTCACATTCCATTTCCTTCCATCCAAAGTTATAACTAACGGGATAAGTGCCGTATTATCCACAAGCCCCTAGATGTTTACGCCATTTGCCAGAACATTGGATTATCTAGGGGAGAGGCAGCCATCGAAAGGTTTCTTTACCCTTTTCCGATACAGTCTCTCATCATCGACTATTATTGACACTACTGTCAAAAATAATATATCTATGAGGAACAGTCAACAATTCATTGCCGAATGCTTTCACGAAAGCTTGGTTTGGAATTTTCTTGTTATATTTCCCATGACTTCTTATGAGAAGTAAAACTGAAAAAATCATGGGGCATGGTGTTAAGATTACCAAGAACCGTTTCGAAGAAATGATTTTTTATGAGTTGTAAACAGGAATAGGAGGATTCGACATGGGAAATATTATCGATTATGCGGAAGCCATGGAGGATAGTTTCACAATTCGTGATATCAATGCAGTGGATAGTCTGATACTATCCCAATTCGCATATCTTCAATTCGGTGGATTTGTTCCTGGATTTTCAGATAATTCAGAACCGATCAGCATACGAGACCTGGCAAAAAACGACAATCTTGATAAGTTGTTCATAGATGTACGTGATAGCCGGAAGAACCGGAGACTGTTCCATGCGCTTTCCCAAAGCCCGAGGTTTCGTAATGTGAGATTGGCATATCATGTGGACAAGACAGATTTCACGTTGGAAAAGCAATTCTCGGCAATCACCTATCTGCTCGACAATGATATTGCATATGTCGCTTACCGGGGCACTGATTCGACATTCGTCGGGTGGAAGGAGGATTTCAACATGGCTTTCCTCTATCCCGTCCCTTCACAGGAAGAGGGTGTCACCTATCTTAATTCCGTGGCGGGACTCATTTCGAGTAATTTGATAGTCGGCGGACATTCGAAAGGAGGAAATATTGCTGTCTATTCATCCTTGCGATGCAAACCGCACATACGTGGAAGGATAACCATGATCTATACCCACGACGGACCTGGTTTCATCCCCGAGGTATTGCTGAGTGAAGGATATTCGGACATTCAGACGATGATACAGAAGACCCAACCCCAATCTTCCGTGATTGGGATGCTCCTGCAGCATCAGGAGCCGTATAAGGTGGTGAAGAGCAACCGAATCTGGATCATGCAGCACGACCCATTCTCCTGGCTAGTCGAAAAAGAAGATTTCCTCTATGTCGGAACGGTGCGAGGTAGTACGAAATATACGAATGAAATACTCAACCGCTGGATACTGTCAGTGGATAAGGAAAAGCGGGAATTGTTCGTGGATACTCTGTATCAGGTTGTGAAGGCAACCGATGCGAAATCATTTCATGACCTTACAGATGACTGGCGAAAGAAAGCTATCGCAGTGGTCTATTCCATAAAAGATATTGATGAGGAAACCCGATGGTTCGTTCTAAAAACCATCGGATCCCTATTTATCTTGTTGGTGAAGAACATCAGGGATTCCAGCTGAACAAGTACTGCTTTGATCATGAACAGTCGGTTGACAATTGTCTCTGCTTCTGGACAATGCGAAGCAGATGAATGGTATCTCATGGGCAATCGCCACAGAAAAGTTCTGCAATGAACCCTCTTGCCGGCAACCGGGAAAAACAGTTTTATTGGAGTTTTGCATGATGGGTTTTGCCTATCAGGTCCTTGCGCATCGGTAGGGTCGGTCAGCCGAATATGTTGGGTTCAATCCTTTGCGTTTTCTGAACTTACTTCTCTTGGTATGCCTCCCAAAGACTGTCAGCTATCGGTTCCCAGCTATCAGCTATCGGCTTGCATTTAGCATAGAGCTGTTCTACTGATTCTGAGTCGATCCGTTGGGTGCTTTGAGCCCCCGACTGGTTGACCATATCCAACAACAACTCAGGATTGTCAAACATGGGGCAGGGACGGAACATGTTTGAATTGCATGGCTGATGCTCCCGATATGCCTTGAACAATGGGTTCCTAAGAGCTTCCACGAGAGGTTTGCCATGAATGCTTTCACAGGCATAGTGGATGAATGCACACGGTTCCATGTCACCATGAGAATTGATATGCAAATACCTTCTCCCTCCAGCAATGCATCCATTTACATGGTTACCATCATTCCAGAAATCCAGGACGAAGAGCGGCCTGTGTGCGCGTATCTCCCTAACTCGCTCGAGCATATAGGCCCGCTGTGAAGGGGATGCAACCAAACCGAGTGAGGCTCCTTCACCCACAGGAATGTAGGTAAAATACCACCCAAAGAGGGCCCCCTTTTCCACCATGAACTCTATGAACTCATCAGAACCTACATACTCGGTATTGTGTGCGTGGTAGCAAGTGGAAAAACCAAAGGGCAAGTTCCGTTCACGGAGTAGGTCCATCGCATGGATACATTTCTTCCAAACCCCACTACCCCTTCTTGCATCGGTCATTTCCTCAGTTCCCTCGATGCTGATTAGTGGGATAAAGTTTTTCACACTCAGTAGGTCTTCCGCAAATTCATCGTCAATCAATGTTGCATTGGTAAAGGCAGCAAAGATTGCGTCGTTGTGTTTGCTTGCAAGCTTTATCAGGTCATGTTTACGAACCAACGGTTCACCACCGGAAAAGAGATATGCATAGGTTCCCAGTTCCTTTCCTTCGGTAATGATGCGATCCAAGGTCTGGAAAGAGAGCTCATCAGTTTTCTTGTATTCGGCGGCCCAGCATCCTGTACAGGAAAGGTTGCAGGCAGACGTGGGATCCATCAAGATTGCCCAAGGGATATTCATATCCATTTCTACACGGTTTTTCTCCAACTGTTCAGATCCAAACCAAGCAGCATTGAAGACAAAATTCATGACTATCTTCTCTAGCACCTCGTAGTCTGTCTGGTGGATGATCCTCATGATCAAGCCGTATCCCCCTGATGAGGGGTCTTGAGTAATACGTTTGATCATCTTCCATTGTTTCTCTTGTATTCTTCCCGTTGCTGCTGCAATGGGCTGTGCCCAGTTCACAAGTTTGGGGAGATTTTTCTCTGGGTTTGCATATACAAGTCGCAGACTTGTTCTCAATACGTTCTCGGGAATTGATTTCATGGGTTTGTCCTAGGTGGAGAGAAAGCCAGCAAATTAGCTTCCTCTCCTATGTTTCATAAAAGTTGTTGGTGAATGCTACGCAATCGTCTTCATCGTTTTTGCTTCTAGAATAATCATGATGATGGACACGATACGAAGGTTCCACGCAGCCCAGCCGGTAATAGATGAAATCCAGGGAACGATGAACAACAATACGCTCGCAACAATGAGAATCCATTGAACAGGTTTTGATTCTGGGAGTGAAAGAGCAATTACAGCACAAATGACAATTGCAATAGCAATCACAACACTGAAACCAGAACCTCCTGAGTAGGTGTAGAAGAGCGGAGAAAATGCCGCATACAATCCCAGAACTGCAACTGTCCAATCTTGGGTCCGTTTAAATTTGTCCATGTGTACCTCCAAGTACGTTTGGTCTTGTTTTGTGCTTGAAACGTATCATTGAGCGCCTTACAGAGGTACTGTACGAAGGTACAGTTGTGGTACAGTAACGGTTTGTTGCCTCAACAGAGGTTTCAAACTATACTTACATACCATATGAAAGAAAATGAATCGACCAAAGCGACACTCTCTTCAGTCTCACGAAGCGCTTTGGTGGAAAGGCCTCGATTGGATGAGAAGCTAGCGCTCTCGCTGCACTACCAGACCGCTCTGGTTCATGCACCCCATGGGTATGGGAAGACAACAGCAATAGCCCGATACCTAGCTTCAAGAGAGTACTGTCATGCATACATGCAATGCACTTCTGACGATAACAATCCAAAAACATTTGCTTCCCGTCTGAGCCTTATGCTTATTTCCTTGCTACCAAATGTTACAGAAAGTGAGGACCCTTCTGATGTGCAGTTAAGCCGAATGGTTGAGCTTCTTGGAGAAATCAGTGAACCACGGTACCTCATATTTGATGATGTTGAGTTCCTGAACCATAAGCACATTACATCCTGGTTATCCTTTCTTGCAGCATATCTTCCTGAAACGGTGCATCTCATGCTTATTGGAACAGATATTGCTGTTTTCCCAAAAGCCTCAATGCATCGTGATGCAGTGATGCAAATCAACAGGGATGATCTTGCCTTCACGCAGGAGGAAGGGAGACGTTTAGCTGCATACTTTGCAGATGATATCGATGACGAGGCGCTGGAGCTCATGATCGAGAACACTTGGGGATCCCCACTGTTGCTCAAAGCCTGTTTTGCCAAAGGGGAGATTCAAAACAGTGCACAGGTGGAAGGGAGAAGCCGTGAGCTTGAATCGTATTTCCTCCCCATTTGGGATGAGGTTCCAAAGAAAGCGGAAACAGCACTCGTGTATACTGCTTTGCTTGGAGCATTCTTCCCTGGGAAGGAACAAGAGACCCTCAAGACGGGGGTAATGATTCTGATCGAGAAATCCCTTTTTGTCGAAATGACAAGTGCTGGAGAGGTTCTCATTCACCCTCTTTTCCGTTCCTTTGTGCTCAATCGCGTGAGAGCAGGGAAGAACAGAAGAATTGAACATGCCGTGGCGCAGGCAGTTGCAGATCTTCTTGACGCATCATTATATCGGGAAGCGATAACGATGACCCTTGGGATTGAAGACTATGAATTGGTAGCCAGTCTTCTCGATGAATATTGTGCAAAATTGTTGACAGATGGGAATCTGGATTTTATCACCAGTATCATTGGACAGCTGCCTAAGGTTTCGGTAGAGAGGTATGCTTCCTTAATGCTACTGGAGATACTCAGCGGAATCCGCAAGGGATGGACCGCGAGACATGTGATGGACAGAATTGCCGGGATACAGTCATCCAGGCTAAGGAAGAAAATGCAGGAGGTTGACCTTCTGTCCATCCTTGATGGGATCGACCTCTTGCTCCAACGTGATTTCTATCATGCTGAAAAACTGTTGAACAAGCTTCCTGATGAACTGACTTATCTTCGTCCGCTTATCAGCGTGTTCATTGCTTCCTTACCTCTTGGACCGGAGGAAGATCTTGAACAGGTCTATCACCATCTGCAGGAGACGTTACGAACCATTGGGATCAAGCAATACGATGCACTTTCCATCGTGTTGCTTGGGCAAATAGGGTCCATCCAACTCGAACTCTTGTTGTTTGAGCAAGCAAGGCAATCCTTTGATGAAGCGCTGAGGTTGGGATATGAGGAAAAAGCAGGGTATGCCACTTCATGCAGCATGGCTTGGATAGGTAAGGGATTGCTCTCTCTCTATTCAGGGATGAGAGAGGATGCAGAGGAGTATCTGTTACGAGGACTTGCCTCTGCAAAGGGATATTCATTCTATCTCTCTCTCCATGCACAATTGGCACTTGCTGAGTTCTATATTGTGACTGATCGTCACGAGGAAGCAGTGCGGTTGCTTCGCGACGCAGGCAAACAGGCTAACGAATATGATGTCACCGCCATGGATGACCGCGTCATCGAGGCGATGCATGCCATGTCGCTGAGACGTGTTGGGGATATTCCTGCTCTGGAAATGTGGGTACACAAGTATCAAAGAAAGAACGAGCAGCAGGGCGTCCCGTTTGACCTCTATGAGTTGGAACAGAGGCAGGTCCTCGGGTATTACCAATTGACTGGGCAAACCGAACAGGCAGAGACTCTCTATGTTTCCTTGCAGACGTTGCTGAAGGATAAGCATAGGTTGTTGCATTCGGTTATCCTCTCCCTTGAATATGGTGCATTCGATCTCCAGACGGCTGAGCTTTCCAGGACCCAAGTCAATGAGAGTCATATTTCCACCTTACGGGAGCTCTATGCATCACAGCATGTGCCCAAGAGCTATCTGTTGACTGATCGTGAACTAGAGGTCCTGAAGCTGATAGAAAAGGGATTCCTAAACAAGGAGATTGCACAAATGATACATATCACCGAGCGAACGGTTAAGTGGCATGCTTCTAAGGTCTACGAAAAGTTGCAGGTGACATCAAGAATGGAGGCAGTTTCTGAAGCTAGAAGGATTGGTATCCTGTAGAAGGAAGACCTATATTATCCTGTCATGAATTGGAACACCAAATGATCCTCCGAAATGTTGATACAGAGTATCTCGAACATGTGAGAATATAACTATACAAACAACCGTTGCCCATATTCATTAAGAGAACAATCCGATTGCTACTTCTCGACGAGAGCGCAAGGATGTGTGGCAGTTCTATTAATGTCTGGTAGTGAACCCTCTAATCAATATTATGGATGTTATGCGTAGGCATCTCATCTCTCGAATCCCGTCAAGGCTGACTTTGTCAAAGATACGAGGGTGATGGTATTCCGAATTGAATACCTCATTCGGATTATTACCAATCCTCTGTACATCTAGATACTTTACAGATATCTTTTGTCCATAGATTAAGTCTCCCATAAAGTTCTAATTAAATAAGTTTTCAACCGCTCGTCCTGACCACCTACCTATAATTTCATTTCACAGGATACTGATACAATTAGAAGGGACGTGCCTATTTTTCATGAAGAATAGTAAAATCAAGGCGGCTGCTGACGACATTCCTGAGCCGAATAAAAATGGTGCCGGGGCTCCGATACCATTCCACAACAAACCGGCAATGACACTGGCAGGCAACAAGGCAAGCCCTACAACGGTAGAATGCATTCCAAGCATAGTCCCCTTTAATTCCACTGGCGATATTTCGGCGATATACGCCCGTTCCACACCAACAATCATAGCGGTGTACAGCCCATATAATAAAAAGGCGGCAACAACAACCGCTTGGCTGGAGGCGATGGCAAAACCGAGATATACAACTGAAAAAACCAGGTAGCCAGTGACGAGCAAATACTTTCGCCCAATCTTATCCGACAACCGTCCAAATGGGATTGAGAAAATGGATGCTGTAATATTAAAAATGAAATACAATAATATAACATTTGTGTCTCCGAACCCCACACTTTTTGCACGCAATAGCAGAAATGCGTTTGAAGAATTTCCAAGTGTGAACAAACAGACCACTGCAAGGTACATCTTGAGTTGACTATCCAACTTTTTCATATCTTGCCAGAACGGCTCCCGCTTTTTCATAGTGCGGTCCTTCTTTTTTTCTTTTATGAAAAGGAACATGAAAAGTCCTAGTAGCGCAGGAATGACTGAGAAGGCAAATAGTTTTTTATACACAAAATGCTCCCCTGCATTTTTCAGCAGCAGATAACTTATGAAAATACCAATTGCCGAGCCAGCCATGTCTAGCGCCTTATGGATGCCATATGCTTTTCCCATCTGGTTTTTATCAGCACTTTCGCTCACCATCACATCTCTTGGAGCGGTCCTGATGCCTTTTCCGACGCGGTCGATGACGCGTGCACCTAAAACACCAACCCATGAAGTAGCAAAGATGAGGGCTGCCTTGTAAACCAATCCTGCTGCATACCCGACAAAGGCAACCGGTTTCTTTTTACCTCTTTTATCAGTGATGTATCCGCTGAACACCTTCAATAGACTGGCAAGACTCTCAGCGATACCCTCAATAATGCCGACGAGTACTGGTGTCGCGCCGAATGCGGAGGAGAGATAAAGCGGAATGATAGGGTATACCATCTCCGCACTGATATCAGAAAAAAAACTGACTAATCCCAATACAATGACATTCCACATGTGCGTTCTCCTGGTTTTAAAACCAAATCAATTTGATGATGAAGAAAACGATCAGTAGCCAGATTGCTGCGATTGGCAATGCGTACACCCATTTTTTCGGATTTCCGTCTCGCCATAAGCCTTCGGATTCAATTCTACATTGTTGAAAAACCTCGTGTGGAATCAGTTTGACCGTCAATGCCACAAGCGCAGGCAGAATGATCACATCGTCAAGATACCCTAGCACCGGAATGAAATCTGGAATGAGGTCGATTGGTGAAAAGGCATATATGATGGTTGCTCCTGCGCACATTTTTGCAAATACCGGCGTTTCTCGTTTCCTCAGTGCAAGAAACACGGCTGGAATATCCATTTTCAACTCTTTCGCTCTTTCTCTCATATTCATAGCTCTGGCCTCCCTCACTGAGTACTTTCATAGGATCGCTGATATACTTCGCAACTGAACGTGTCCAATTTTGTACGGCATTGTTCCAGCTTTTCCTCAGCAGAGAGATACAGGGGCGCACCATGAAAATCTCTTTCACGTATTTTTTGATACCAATCGGTCAATTTTTGAAATTCATCCTCATTCTCCTCCAATTCTGCGAATGTGAATTTCCCAAGTCCTGATTCTTTTTCAAGTTCACAAAGCAGGTAGTCGCACTGTTCCAATAGTTCGATGTATTCTTCATCCCTGGCTTGGTTAAAGGCAGCAACGATGCGCTCGGAAGTGCTTTCATTATGAGGAATCATCCGCATAATATAGGACTCACCACCGTTTAGAGTGATTTCTGCAGAGATTTTCTGAAAGAAGGCTTCGTTATTATCATTCATAGGCAAGAACCAGACCGATTGGCCCAGAATGACCGCCCCGCTTTTTTTCAACTTTCTCCACACGCTCACCCTAACACGTGAAGGTTCTTTGGGTAGCGAGTAATTGATAGTCAACCATTCTTGATGTTCCATGTGGTACCTCATACCTCGGAAATGTAATACTGGTTACATTAAAATTGCAAAGGGGAGTGTTTGTCAAGAAATAGAGATACTGATCTATCGATAGGTGGCAACGAAAGGCATCAGGGAATCAGAGGGGTGGCAACCGTGGTGGGGGACCTTCGTATTCTGATATGCTGTGGAAAGCTATGGTGGTAAATAGTTGTCCAAGCCGAACATGGAATATGAATGATGAGGGAATCCTTGTAATGAAAATAGATGAAACTACGTATTTTCAGAAATTGCTTTATCCTTTTGGTCTTGGTTCAATCATTTCGATTCTTCTTTCCATAATAAGCATGAATACGTTTAAAATGCTTGAGAGAAACGGCCATGAATGATCCTGGAAAAACTGTTTTTACTTGCTTATCTACAGTGCTGTTATTGTCGCTCATCCTTTGGGTCCTTGGAAGCATATCCAGGTCTATGCTTCTTCCTGGATTACCAATAAGTTCCCTAATGGCAATAATTCCGGTTGTCGCAGCTATCATTACCGGCTCAAGAAATAGTTCTCTCTCTTATGTTCCCACGGTAATTGTACAATTGGGGGATGTTACAAAAATCAGAAACAAACTATGGATAATTCCCGCTGTCTTTTTGAACCCTCTTATTTTTATTGGGAGCTATATTGGGGGAATTGTCTTTATTGCCGCAATTTTTCATGCATCCATCAATGTCAGTTGGCAATTATTCCCGGTACATGGATCTTATTATGAACCTGCAATTACGGCCACGATAAGTATAATAATCGCGATAGTTCTTATAATGATTGATAGATGGCTTCGACGATAGAATCCAGCCATGCGATCGGAGCAAAATCTGCCACTCGATGGAGTAAACCCTGCCAGGCTTTTTACTTGACAGGGAGGACATTAGAACAATCAGGGTTTCCTTGAGTGTCTCGTTCGCAGATCAGGGCCATCAAGATAGATTGGAAAAGACGCAGCTTGTATCCGTCCTAGGATTGCCTGTCCCAGCGCTACATTACCCAGAACAGTAGGCCAGTATTCCGGTTGAAGCTGAGTGCATACGATAATGGATGTCGAATCGTATCGAAGCTCCATAAGTTCCAACAGAAGGTTAACCCATATCTTCTCAGGTTGTTGGCATAACCATTCATCAATCAGCAACTGTGGGGATCTACTGTATCGCTGACTATAACTACCTTTGGATATCTATACCATTTTTGAAAATGAACCGCACATCCTCTCTACTGTTGATCAAGGCATGATCGGCAAGTGAAAGCCAAAGAGTCTCAGTGAATTCGGTCACCACACCCTCCTGCTTCTTCAAACCCTTGAGAAACAGTTCTGTTTTTGTCTTTCGAGACTTCCGTTCATGTATCGCACCTTCCAAAGCTGTCAATTGCTTGTTGACCTCGGTGTACTCACTGCTAAGTTGTTTGAAACGGTCCTGATATGTGTGCTGGTCCATTGCTACATTGGCATTCTCGGTATTGAGTTGTTCCATGCGTGAGACAATATCGCGACGTTCTACTCTCAGCGCTTCCAGCTGTGCTTCATCTTGGGAAGTGTCGAAGATTTCTTCGGTGATCTTCCCAAAGTTTCCTATGATTTCATCCTTACGAGAGATGATACTGTTGACCGCTTGTACGAACAGGTCCTGCAATGCATCCTCATACAAGTGTGGAGAGCTGCACTTGTGGTGCCGGTCAGCATATTTTTCATTGCACTGCCAGACAATCTTGCGATATTTGCTCTTGGAGTGCCACACCTTCGGCCCGAACAAACCACCGCAGACTCCGCATCGGATACGTCCGGAAAAAACGTGGGTCCCATTCCTCGTCTCCACATGTTGGGCGCGGTACTCGATCTCTTTTTGCACCAGATCGAAGATCTCCGGTGTGATGATGGCCTCATGGTTCTTTTCTACATAGTATTGGGGGACTTCCCCTTTATTCACTATTGGCTTTTTGGTAAGAAAATCAGCGATGTAATACTTCTGTAGCAGTGCATCTCCCTTGTACTTCACATTGGTCAGGATATGTTTCACCGCAGAGGCATACCACTCGCTATTACCGGTACCGGTTTTATGTCCTTCGCTTTTCATGCGCTTTGCAATCCCATGGAACGTCAAACCTTGTAGGAATAGTGAAAAGATGTACCGCACCAACTTCGCTTGCTCGACATTCACTACTAAGTTGCCATCAGGACCTTTGTCGTATCCAAGGAACCGAGTGTAGCATACCGTGACCTGTCCATCGGCGAATCGCTTCCTACGACCCCATTTTACGTTCTCGGAGATACTGCGTGATTCTTCCTGGGCGAGGGAACTCATGATCGTGATCAACAGTTCTCCCTTGCTGTCAAAGGTCTTTATCGATTCCTTTTCAAAGTAGACCTCCACTTTGTGTTCTTTGAGCTTTCGTATTGTCTGTAGGCTATCCACGGTATTGCGTGCGAAGCGACTGACGCTCTTGGTGACGATCAGGTCGATCTTGCCTGCAAGCGCGTCATCGAGCATCCGCTTGAAGCCCTCTCTCCTGTTGGTACTGGTACCACTGATGCCCTCATCGGTATAAATACCGACGAACTCCCACTCGGCATTTGCCTTGATCATACTCGTGTAATGATCCACCTGCGCTTCATACGATGCGTATTGGTCATCACTATCAGTGGAGACGCGGGCATAGCCGGCGACCCGGCGTTTTGGCGCGAAGGAATCCGTAGCCTGCCCAGTGGAAAGATCCCGTACTGCCGGGATGACACGTACTGCTCTCATGATGGTACCTCTCTGTTGTTATTTACTTGTTGTTGTGCCAATGCCCGTCGGTGTTCCCATGCATCGCGCTTGGCGGTGTTTTCCCAAGGAGTAGTGAGCACCTCGCTGGAGGTGAGATGTAACTCAAGGGTATCGAAAAATGCCACGATATGATCGATATGGTTGTCAATCCAAGCCTCTTCGAAAGGATCATCCGGTGATGCACCAGCTAACGGTGCGAGAAAGGAAGCGCATACCTGGCGTAGAGTATAGACCGGTAGGCTCTTGGACGGACAAGCCTTTGCTCCCTGCTTCCTTTTATGGGAACATTGATAGTGACCTTGTTGGAATTGGGTGAGTTCGCCGGTGCGGGAGTAAGGGGTGAAGGTGAACGTACTACCACAATAGGCGCAGATGATCTTGCCGGTGAAGCAGGTGGCACGTCGCCATCTCACCGCACCTGATCGGCGTCGGCGTTCACGCTCGGCTTCCACTTTCTGGTGCAACTGTTCGTCAATGATTACCGGGTGGGTGCCTTGCACCTCAAACTTTGGAAGCTCTCCTCGGTTTATCTGCTTACGGTGGGTGATGTGGTCGTCGACAAAAGTCCTCTGTAGGATGCTGAACCCACGGTATTTCTCCTGATCGAGGATCCGATGGATCGAAGTCTTACCAAATGGAAGACCTTTTCTATTGAAGATGCCCTGCCTTGCCAAAGCATCAGAGATTTCGGTGAGCATCATGCCGTCGGCGAAAGCGCGGTACATGAACCGAATCGCCTCAGCTTCCTTTTCGATGATCTCGAAATGGTCCTCAACCCACTGGTATCCATAGATGTTGTAGGCAAGGAAGCGCCCTTGGGAGAATCGTTTACGAATACCCCATTTGACGTTCTCACTGATCGAATAACTTTCTTCCTGTGCATAGGAAGCGAGGATGGAGAGCATCAGCTCCCCATCACCGGTGAGCGAGTCGATATTTTCCCGCTCAAAACGCACCGAGATGTTGCGTTCCCTCAGGCTTCTCACAGTCTTGAGCAAATCGACGGTATTGCGCGCAAAACGACTGATGCTCTTGGTGAGGATGATGTCGACCAACCCCTTCTCGCAATCGGCTATGAGCCGCCTGAACTCGCTGCGATGTTTCACCCCCGTACCGGATATCCCTGCATCCGCATACACCCCGGCATACTCCCAAGAGGGATTGGCTTGGATGAGCGCACTGTAATGGCTGATTTGGGCTGCTAGAGATTGCATCAACTCGTCCGAGTCGACCGAGACACGTGCATAGGCTGCCACTCGCTTTTTGGATGGCATGGCTGCCACGATGCGCTCAAGCTTGATGACCTTGTGTCTTTGGGATGAGAACTTGTCCGTATGACCGGTTATCGCACCGAAAGTTTCGCGGTTGCCAAGGGTCGCATCATGATCGAGCAGGTCATACCGTGCTTGTTGCATTGTCGTCCTCCTGATAGTATCTATCGTTGATGTAGCACTCGTGGCTGCAGTACTTCCTATCGGCTTTTCCGTACGAGGAGAACTGTTTGCCGCAGGTGGGGCAGGTGAAGTGGTACAATGCCTTGGAGGAACGATCAACCAGATATACGTGGGAGTTCCACCACTTCTGACTGCATGCTTTTGAACAGAATATCTTTTTCTTGCGTTTGGGAATCTGCTCGATAGGTGTTCCGCACTGCTTGCACAAGCTGTTGGCCATAGGGCTTGGGAGAATATCTAAACCTTTCTGCACGGCACGCACACAGTAGGTCTTCACCGTCCCCGCGTTCAGTGAAAGCGCGCTTGCGATGTGCTTGTAGGTGCAGCCATAACGGCGCATTTCGTGGATTTGTTTTTTTTGGATCTCAGTCATGTGTTGCCTCCATTTAGCGTATTTACCAATTCCATAAGGTATATAGGATTATATATCTTTATACCCTAAAAATAATTGTGTTGTATCAATCACTCACAAAGACTAGATAGTCAACCGGCTTCAGCCAACAATTCGCCGATAGGCGGTCGGTATTTCTGAAGCAGGAGGATCTTGGCTTTATGGACTTCCTCATTGGTTAGGAGCGTCTGTTGCAGCAACCCCTCAGTGATTGACTTACAGATTTGGTAGTCCAGCTCCCTGGCAAACAGGCCATCGTCCATCGGTGAGCTCTCGAAGGTTGCAGTAGTTGATGTTTCACCCATGGTTGCATATCCCTTGGGTTAGTTTCATATGAGTTTCGGTCATCGAATCCTCCCTATCTCTTGGCGGAAAACCGTACCCTCGATGCACAAAGCCCTCCTCAGCCTTGGTGGAATCGGAGCAGATAGCGTCTTGGATAGGGGATCCCGCTCGAAGGCTCCTGGAGCCTCGATACCTTCCGGATGTGAGGATGGATTTGACCGATGGAAATGTGGAGAAGTTTTCGGATTGAGAGAGGGTCCCCTTTTGATATCCTTTGCATCTCTTGATTGAGGTGTTCGTATTTACGTGTTAAACTAAGGCCTTTAGCCAATCAACAGGAAAGAATCGACATTTGTAACCTATGTAGAGTTAGTGGGATACAAAAAGAAGCTACTGTTATAATTTTTTAAGTATTGTTCACGAGGCTTTAGCATACAGTACGATGAGGAGGAAACGATGCTAGGGCTTTGAAAAGTGTGCGTACACAATCGGAATATAATACTTGCTAGCAGGAAACCAATAGGAGAAAGGAATAATACATGAGCGAAGTATTAAGGGCTAGGCAACGCAAAGAGTATCTTGAGGTTGATGTAAGGAGTATAGATAGTTCTATTGCTATCATGAATCATTTTGACAGACTTCAAGGAACCGGTATTATATACGAGTCACTGCTCCTGAAAAATGCATTATCTGTGCGGATTTTTGGGCGTAAATACTCCATTGCATTATTCGTTGGAAAATCACAACCGAGCGATTACCTTGCCTCAGAGGAGCATTTAAAAGTAAGTACAACATTTTCCGATTTGCGACAGCTGTCGAAAGAATTACATGAGTTCTCAAGTACAGATACTAAAAATGTTCCACAGAGAACCGTTTTCTATCCGGTATTAAGAACCATCAGATATCATTCACGGCAAGGCAGTGTTGAGACAAATCGGAAACTTGCTTTGAAAGTTCCCTTACTTTTTTGCGCACAAAATAAGTTGAACAGGATAGGGTATGGTGATAAATGGTCCTGGGGAGTGCGAATTATAGAAGGAACCAGATATGGTGAGACGAATACCTACTACGTAACACATCTCGAGGTTCGTCCATGTTAGGATTCATAATAGGATGAAGTGGTAAATATGAACTTTCCTACGTAGTATACAGGTGGCCAAGTCGTTAGTTCTTTTCTATAGTCACTTTTTGTATGGCAGATAATTCTGGTTCATTTTCATATGTTTCTCTAATTGGAGTGCTTTATCCTAAGATTGTTCCTGTTGGCTTCACCGGGGAGATTTTTACCTTCTCTAGCATTTTTCGAGTGTCATGAACTATGATCTCGAACATTGAGGGTTTTTCTGGATAGGACATGGGGAATCTCAGTTCAATATTCTTTGGAAACCTCAGTTTAAGAAAATCTTGGATGGAAAGAGCATGCGCAATATCACTGATATCGCCGATGTTGATCATCAATGCTTCGGTTGACTTGATTAGAGAATTAGAGAAGTCCATTGAATATAGGTTGGGTTCCAATAATCCGATTGCCAGTCTCAACTCATTCTGATAAGCATACCGTTGTTGCTTCCAAAATAAAGGTTGTAGCTTTCTGGTTTCTCGATAATCGTAGTAGTGGACTTCATCCATAAGAAATTGCATCAACTCGCCGTGGTCATTAAGGATTTGTCTTAAAAGTCTTTGGAGAAAAGTATCCATGTCTTTAATGATGATGGCTGTGTCACCGAAACTCTGTATCCGCTGGTCTGGGTAGAAGAAAAAATTATGCTCTTGATCAAACTGCATTTCATACAATGAGTAGATTTTGTAATACCTAAGATCCTCGGCATCAATGTCAGTGATATCATGGATGATATCAAGAAAATCGGGGTCACCGTCTTTGAGAAATGCATGATCTTTGGGATTTTTATAGGTAGCCATCGCTCCTTCATGCAAGTCACCACGATACGAGTTCTTTACTGATTCACATTGGTTCTGGTCAAGTGCGCTCCAACTACCAAAATTATGTAGGGATTGCATGAACACTTCACCAGCAAGCAATCGGTCTGCCCATTCTCGGTCGGTAATCTTAACAGGGATAAATGGAGTTATTGACAATATTTCTTCCTCCGCTTCAGCTATCACTAATCTACAGTATATCATGGTTTAACCGTAGACAGGTGTGATCGGTTGGAACGTACTGGATATTGAACCATATGGGATCCTGATGTACTACGGGTTTTAATTTCTACCTCACAAGATGAAAAAATACTGATCCGACAAATCGAACTTGGGCAGCTTCCATGACCGGCAATCGTTCTTCTCGAGGAACTGCTGGGCCCAATCAACCCACTTGGCGAAATCCGAGTCGGGATAGTTTTCTCCCAACCGACGCTTGCCTTCTTCAGTGATCGCTGTGATGTAGTCTTTGATACGATTGATGTTGACTAGCCGTTCGGTTTCCTCTACGAGTGTCTTGATCCTGGAATTTTCCATCTGTTGCAACCGTTCCCGCTCACGTCTTGCCTCTTCCTCAATCAGCCATTTCTTATGCCTGATCTCGTCTTGTGCAGCATTTTCCTTTTTCATGGTCGCAATGTGTATCATGTTGATGATGAATTCGTGTATCTGATCTTCGATTTTGAGGGCCTTTCCCTCCTGCCACGTGTGGCGAGCATAGCTTTCATAGGGAGAGGTGAGGATCTCGAAGCTGAGTTTTCCTGATGGCACATATTCAAAAGTCGAATAGCTACTCGTCCGGTGTTCCGGTGCGAGTTCCCGCTTATGAGATTTTTCGGTGATCCTGAAGATGATGTAGGTATCGAGTACCTTTGCATAGATCGGGACGGGCTCTCTCATGGGAAACCCATAAGGGACTTCCTGTTTCTCCTTCGGCTTTGGTCCGATTCGGTACCCTCGTGCATCCAAGGCGTCACAGAGGATTTGCAGGATCGCCAGCGCACGGGTGATGTTGTCAGGTCCAACGCTTACTTCAAAAGCTTCGTCATTGCTGGAGATGCATTTGCCGCGTTCAAAATGCCCCGGCTTTTTCCTCAATGAATCTTGCAGCTTCCGTTCGGTGTTGAGCACATACGGGTTGGTCAGCTTGACATCAGCTCGATAGACGATTTTCATCTCCGCCTGGGCTTCTTTTTGCAATATCTCCTGTTCAAGGATGAAGGCTTCGGGAACCAGACGTTCAGCTATCGATTTCTTGGGAGATTCGGGAGCCTTGGGCGGTCGGGACATTCTTCTCACTAACGGGCATGTGTCGAATGGAGGAAGGGGCTCCTTCTTCATTTTCAATCCACTTTGGATTTTGCTCCAATAGCCCCTCCCCGGTAGTGGGATATGCATCTTCCGGCAGGTCTTCGCGATTGCCACATCGGAGACCCCATAGCGTTTGGCCACTTCTAAAAGCGGCTCTGCCCACACCTGGTCATAGAGTGTTTCCCTGTTATAGTAGTCAGTTCCATTCCACATAGTATCACCTTCCTGTGATTGAATATAACAGGTTTTTTCTCTGGCTCAATAGTGAAAAACCGAGGATACTGCTTATACGCTATCGTATCCAGTGATGAGACCTTTGTAAGCATTGGTTTCAAGGAGGTGTGTATGGATGTAAGAAAAGGGCAGGGAATGCACGAGAAGGCATTGAGGGAACTCGTACAATGGATAGATCAGGAGATCAAGCCGATCGATCATGGGGAGGTTCATCTTGTGTTCAAGATACGTGACCATCAGGTGGCGCTCATTGAAAAGACGAAGATCGTAAAGGAAAAACCTTCGGACTATCATCACTATTATAGTTTATAAAAGGTCAGGGATTTCCCTATTTCAAGCAGGTGTTGCACGAATGCGCCCCCTGTCGGAAAGATAGACACTCCATGTACCTGTTACGATTTAGATTCGCTACAGTCCAAGACATGAAAAAAACTCCCCAGCCTGTGGATATTCCACATAGCCAGGGAGTAATACTGTTCACTGTTATGATTATAGGGTAAGGCCAAATCAGCGAAAGCTCATCATCCGATCCCATGCCTGTTCCCTTTCTCTCTGGATTCGTTTGCCCAGTCGATAGGTTCCAATCCCTCGAGCCGGTTGTACTCGTCCCAATACCTTCTGGCCCATTTGACCAGCAGCTTGGTGATCTCACAGATGTAGGTGGTCCGTCTGAACTCACCGAATTCGGAATAACAGCCTCCGATGCAATACGAGCAGGCGCTCTCCACTTCGCAGGTCCTGCACTTTTCATCGATTGAGCAATTGGCGCGATAGGCACCTTCGCGCACTCTCAGAAAGTTCTCCTTGTGGGTGAACCCTTCCTTGGCGGTCCCGACGATGAACTCTGCCTTGTCGATTTGGGTATGCGGCAGCCATCTGATGCACGGATAGATCCTACCGTCCACCGAGAGGGCAGGCATGGCTCCGCTTCCGCAGTGGCCGGTACAGTCCCAGTCAGGCCCTGTGGACAGATGCGCGTAACCGAATTGCTCCTTGCTGAGCATGCTCCAGAACAGATCGTCGCGATGCTCAAGCACATAGGCGGTGCACTTTTCCATCTGACGGTCCAACTCCTCATAATCAGCCTGGATACACCCCGTATCCTCCATGATGAAGTTCTGGTTGATGTACCGCAGTCCCAGCTCTTCGTGCAGATACACCAATGAGTCGTAAAGGTAGGGGATGCTCTGGCGGTTTGCGGTGGACTTTGTCTGCATCGACTGGATCGGGAAGGTCTTCTTATACCACGGCCAATGGCGGATGATACTCTGCATCGAACCGGACCCATCGGGGAACACCCGGTTCGCATCATGGATCTCAGGACAGCCATCCAGCGATATGCCCACCAGCAGAAGGTCCTTGTACTTCTCGCAGAACCGCCTGGCCTGCTCGGAGAAGAGGGTGCCATTGGTGGAGATGGAGAAATGGAGCTTGCCCCGCCAGTTCTTGGCATTGGGGGTGTCGGTGGTCATCACCTTGGCCAGCGTGTATGAGCAGATCTCGTCCAAAAACGGCACATCCATGAAGCTGTCGCCACCGATGAAGTCCACAACCAACCCTTTCTGGTAGGCCTTGCGGAACACCGGATCAGGATCATCGAGTAGCCCTGCAGGATCGGGGTCGGTGAGGATGTGGTCGATGAAGGCCTTTGCATCCTCCATCGAAAGCGTCCTTTTTCTCTTGTGCACCTCATAGCAGTAGGTGCACCTGAGGTTGCAGTCTTCGGTGGTGTTCAGCGTAACGTTAAACAATCCTGGTTCTCTAAAGGGAATGAGCATATCAGCCTCCAATGCGTGATGAGTTCGAGCAGCCGCTCGAGCAGGAATTCTTGCATGCACCTGAACAGTTCACGTTGCAGCTGGCGTTGCAGTTGGTACTGCAGGATGTACAGCCCGAGCAGGCACTTTGGCAATTGCCAGTGCATCCACCACAGCCGCGACATCCTCCGCATCCACTGCATCCATGGCACGAAACACACCACAGTCCCCCTTTGCAGCTGTAACAGTTGCCCGAGCATCCGCTGCAGCCAGAACAACCGCTGCACCCGGTGCACGATCCAGTACACCCTCCTGTGCAGTTGTGGCAGCCGTTGTAGCACGTCGAGGTGCACGTGTTGCTGCAATTGGCACAGCCGCGCAGATCATTGATGTCCTGTTTGTACTGGTCGATCTGGTTCAGCAGATTGGCGCTGATCAGGCTCCCCGTTGCAACCGATGAGATGGGGTAGGTAGTGTACAGAAGCGCGCGGGTATTACCCTGCAGCGCATCCTTCATGCTGTTCATGTCCGAAGCCTTCATGGGAAGACCGATGGCGAAACCGGAGGGAGGCGAGAACACATAGTAACCTGAGTAACGTTGGTAGCCGTTGACGCGGAAGGCCTCCTGGATTGCCTCGAAGCGGCTTCTGATATCATTATAAGTTCCCATCACGGCTCCTCATGGGCAAAGCACTCGCCGTTGATCACCAAAAGCTCGCCTTCGGGGTAGTTGTAATTGCTACGGACGCGGCGTTCCCAGGTGGCATACAGGAACCTGCCCTCCGCCATCTCGTCGAAGACCGCCTTGAAGTAGGCGTAGATGTCCCTGTCCTGCTCGAATCGGTAGGATGCGTACACATCTGCCTTCAGGGCGGTCTGTGCAGTATTGATCTTGTCGATCGCCAGTTGCATGTCGGCGATCTCACTGTCGTCCAAGATGAAGGGCAGCTTGGTCAGCTGCCGTCCACATTCATTGCATTGCATGGTTGTTCCTCCTAGTTCCACACAGCCCCCCACACCTTGTTGGGGGTGCCTTGTGCATTCACATTTCCCGTCACATTACCGGTGACATTACCGCTCACATTCCCACTCACGCTCCCTTGCAGATTCCCATGAAACGTGTTCGCATGGACATTCGCATACGGATTCGAGGACACGCCGATATCAAATTGGCTGGCTTGTTGGGGATACAGGGCCTTGGTGTACGCTCCCTTCGCCTCGGCGATCACGGTGAAGGAGATTGAAAGGGCTGAGAACAGGTCGTTGCTGCGGATGCGAGAGGTCGCTCCCCCGGCACTGGTTATCGTCAAACTGGTTCCCGACCAGCTTACGATCGCAGGACTGGATGCAGGACTTTCGATGCTGTTGTAGATACGGTTCCAGGCAATGGCGATGCTTTGGAACATGTCGAACGCCCCGGCAGCCACCTGGGTGCCGGCTTTGAAGATGCCTGCGAACTTGTAGTAGAACGAGCCTAGAGCTGCAGAGAGGTTGGTCCCATCGAAGATGAACGTACCGGCATAATAATCCTTGGCTGTGGTATGGCTGCTGATCTTTGCCCCCTGTCCATCCAGCAGATTAATGCCCACATCGTAGGCGCTGTAATTGTAGGCTGCACTGAGTGTCCCCGCCGTATAGGAAGTGGGTGTTGCCGCATTCAGCGTCAGGGCACTGAGATACCCCGCGCTGTCGATGGCGTAGAACACCCGCTGTAGCGTGGTACCCGTCGAAGCGGGATTGGCTCCACTGGCGGCATAGACGGCAGCTCCCATCTTGGTGGGCGTGTAGCCCAGGGAGCGTTTGGACCAGGTGGTTCCTCCGTTTCCCGAGACATAGTAATACGCACTGCCGTATTCATAGGCGATGAAGAATCCGTTGCCCCAAGCTATGCCGCTGGGGCACGTGCTGGCGATATTGATCGCACTCCAGTTCTGCCCATCGGTGCTTCGATACACCGATGCTGATGAGAGGGTGACATAGCTGACCTGGATGTAGACGCCGTTTCCGTATGCGATGCGCGAGTTCATGAAATCGTTATTGTTGGATGGGAAGGGATGGGCACAGGTGAAGCCTGCAGCTGTCCACCCGCTTCCGTTGGTCGAGCGTTTCCAATCGGAGGCCCCTCCGCCAAGCACATGGGCGTAAAAGTATCCATTGGCGAAGAACAGGTTGTCATAGGCTTCGCTGGACAGCTCGCTCCACGAGGTGCCGTTCGCACCACCGGAGAGCACGCGGCGTTGGACCGAGCCCGAACAGATCGCCAGGAAGATACCGTTGCCGAATGCCAGACCGAGGGAAGATGGATAGGCGGTGCTTAGCGAATAGGATGAGACCGAACCCACGTTCCCGGTGGGAAAGGACTTGAGTGTCGAGCCCCACGCGACTACCATCCTGCCGTTTCCTGAAGCTAAAAATGGCGTTGCAGGAGAGGTCGAGCTGATGCCCGATACCCGTCCGGTCGTACAACTGCCTGGGTCATACAAGGTGCCGCTGAGCACTTGGCGTACCGTGACCGTCTTGCCCGCAACCGTCGCATGATCGAGTGTGCGACTGTCGTAGTCGGTCCAGGTGCCCCCTCCATCGAGC
>NZ_JBMDYO010000004.1:0-263327 GCF_049310885.1 Pleomorphochaeta sp. DL1XJH-081 | reverse complement strand
GTTGAACCGCCGTATGCCGAACGGCATGTACGGTGGTGTGAGAGGTTGGGACCTAGCGGTCCCCGCCTACTCGATTTCGTAACAAGCATTCGACTGGCTCCTTGACCAAAAGAATTACTTATGGTAGGTTATTTTGACCTCTTTATCCACTGTGAGTGGATCATATAGTCCGTAAGGAGGAACTATGAGAAACTATGAATTCACCGTCATCTTCGATTCCAATGAAGATCAGACGGCAAAAGGTCTTGACTTGATTCTCGCGGAGCTCAAATCCGCACAAGTTGAGATTACCAAGCAAGAAGATATGGGAGTGCGAAACCTTGCATACCCCATCCGCAAGCAAGACAAAGGTCACTACTACTATTTTGAATTGAAGGCCGACCCATCCATCATCAATGGGTTCAACAACTCCTTCAAGCTTATGGTACCCGTATTGAAATTCTTGTTCGTTAATAAGAACGACCAAGTCTCATAACGGAGTGGTACATTATGGCGAATGACACCAATATCGTAGTGCTCGTCGGCCGTCTCACACGTGAGAGCGAATTAAGATTCACCAACAGTGGTACTGCAATAGGCAGATTTTCCTTGGCTGTTAACCGTATGAAGAGGTCTGGTGACCAGCGGGAGGAAGAGGTGAGTTTTTTCGATATCACAGTATGGGGTAAGCAGGCTGAGGTACTGAATCCATACCTTACCAAAGGACGTCAAGTATGTGTCCAAGGTGAGTTGCGACAGAGCCGCTGGGAACAGGAAGGACAGAGCAGGAGCAGGATTGAGGTCGTAGCCAACAACATTCAGTTGCTGGGAGGTTCTTCAGGAGGCAATGCTTCTGGTTCTACCGATTATAGAGGTCCCCAAGACCAAGTCAATCGCAACTCGGGAGGATTCCAACAGAAAGGGAATGGTAATATGCCGTCGGCACCAACCGGTTTCCCTGGACCTGAACAGTTTGATGATGATATCCCATTCTAATTGGAGATAGGAGTAGAGATACTATGCGTGAGGATAGAGACAATATGAATAAGAATGATAGTAACGACGGAAGAGGCGGAAACAACTCGAGAGATCGTCGTTTTGGAAATCGGAGAGGACCCTTCAAGAAAAAGGTTTGTAAGTTCTGTACCCAGAATCTGGTTGCCGACTATAAGAACCCCGATCTGTTGAGAAGGTATGTGACAGAGCGTGGGAAAATCCTTCCCAGCCGGATAACCGGTACCTGTGCAAAACACCAGCGAGCCCTCACCACCGAAATCAAGCGGGCCAGAGTTTTGGCTTACTTGCCGTTCGATCGCAAATAGGGGATGCTATGGAACGGCAGACCTTGGTAATGCTGCGTTCAGGTGTGCTGGCTGTCGTACTTTCGTTGGTATTGTACCGGGTAGCTGCTTCATCTACGCTGTTTATCGTTCCCTTGCTGTTCTTCGCACCACAATTCCGGCCTAACCGATTGGCTTTGTTGCCAGTTGTTTTGGTGGCTTTATTCTTAATAGGGTCACAGTTGGTAGGTCTGGGAGGTTTTTTACAGGATATTTCGGTTGCCGGTGCATTGGTGGTTGCCTTTTTTATGCCGCTATCACTGCTTGTAGGTGCCGGGATATGGATTGGATTGCAAATGGAGGGGATGTTGAAGCGATTGCTTTTTTCCTCCTCGTTCGCGGCCATAATTGGGATAGGGTTGTTGTTCTGGCTCTCTGGAGAGTCGGAATCGGCGATAGCTACCGCAAATACTTACAAGCAGATTGTGGAAGCCATGGTGCCGAGTCTATTTGGTGATCAAGTGCCTTTGGGTATGGATGCACAAACTTTGTTTAATGCAGTCGTATCCTTGGTGAAACTGGGATTCCTGCCTATTTTTATTGGGCAGTTTGGCCTTTCGGTACTTATCAGTGAACTACTGATACATAGAGCCCAATGGTCTTACCAGGATCGGATGGCACGTTGGCATTTGCCGGAAATTTCTGTTTGGATTTTTCTCGGTGGATGGACCGTTGTACTGGCAACTCTTGTTGTTGACATGCCTGTGCTGGAAAGCCTCGCTTGGAATATTGCTTTGTCGGCTACCTTGCTCTATATGGTGCAGGGAGTTTCGATACTGGCATTTCTTGTCCGGAAAAGAAATCCGGGAGCGACGGCTACGAGGATCTTTTTCCTCTCATTCCTGTTGGTCATGTTACCAGGTGTGAATGTGATCCCGTTGGCGGTTTTGCCCCTATTGGGCGTATCGGAAACGTGGATCGGGTATAGAAAGATTGCATAAGGAGATACATTCTATGAAAATCATATTGAACCAGGATGTTCATAATCTCGGTGAAGAAGGGGATATTGTAGTTGTCAAAGATGGCTATGCACGTAACTACCTTCTTCCCAAAGGGTATGCTGTATTGTCGAATAAGGCTAACCAAGCACTTTTCGCAAGTCGTGCAGCTGCTATTGAGAAAAGAAAGGAAGAGAAGCGAAAGGCTGCGGCTAGTTTGAAAGACCGTCTCGATGAGATGTCTCTGACCTTGGCTGTTTCAGCTGGAGAATCCGGTAAACTTTTCGGTTCTGTTACCAATGCTATGATCCAGGAAGCTTTGGCCAAAGAGGGTATCGAAGTCGAGAGAAAACGGATCGAAGTCGCAACCCATGCCATCAAGATGGTAGGATCTTACTCAGTGAAGGTTCGTCTTTATGAAGGTGAGAGTGCACAGGTAAAGATCGAAGTAGTCAGTGAGAATGCCATTAAGAAGCAGGAAGCTGAAAAGGCTGCGATCGAAAAGGCAGAAGCTAAGGCAGCAGCAGCTGCAGCAAAGGCAGAAGCCGGGAAAACTGAAGTAGTTGAAGAGGAAGTAGTCGAGGAAGAACTCTACGGTGCCGAAGGTGCCGATGAAGACGACCTGGATGAAGATGATGAGGAATAGTCTCTAAGATGGCATCTTATCTGTCGGCTGGGCGTATCCCTCCCCATAACGACGATGCTGAACGTGCAGTGCTCGGAGCAGTCTTGCTCAGTAGTACTGCGTTCAGTGAAGTCTCGGAGGTGTTACGGAAAGACGATTTTTACAAGCCTGGACATCAGGTCTTATTCGATGCCATCCTAGCTTTCCATCAGGAACACAGTAGCCAAACCATCGATCTAATAACAATCACCGATTATTTGAGGTCTAAGAATCTCTTGGACCTCACCGGTGGTATGGCATATGTAGCATCGCTTACTAGTGACGTACCCACAACATCTAATGCTGTCTATTATGCAAACATCGTACGTTCTCATAGTCTCCGAAGAGCGTTGTTGGAGTTGAGCGGAAAGCTACAGGAAGAAATATTCGACGAATCCCAAGAAATTGCCAATGTACTCGATGAAAGCGAGAGGAAACTCAGTGACCTTCAAGCCAGTAGCGGTACTTTTACTGAGAAATACCAAGAGAGCTCAATTCTTGTAAATAAGACCGTAGACCGTCTGATGGAGAGGGCAAAACACGGAAATATTGACGGAGTAAAAACTGGCTTTATTCAATTGGATGAGATGACTGGAGGGTTCCAACCTGCCGAGTTCATCGTAATTGGTGCGAGACCATCGGTTGGTAAGACCGCCTTTGCCATCTCCATGGCAGTCGATATAGCTATCAAACGAAAGATTCCAACAGGCTTTTTCTCTGCTGAAATGACAAGTATGGCTATTATGGAACGTATTTTGGCAGCAGAAGCTAGAGTTGATTCCAAGAGAATTCGTTCGGCAATTTTGCGAAGCCAGGATATGGTCAATATTGTAGATGCGGCAAGTCGAATATATGAAGGCAAATTGTATATCCAAGACACTCCGAACATTAAACTTCTTGATCTTCGCAGCCAAGCTCGTAGGATGAAACGAGAAAAGGATATTAAAATCCTTTTTATAGACTATATCAGTTTGATTAATCCTGAATCCAAGGCTAATGTACCTCGGCATGAGCAAGTCGCAGAGATATCAAGATCTCTAAAATCATTGTCCAGGGAGTTACAGATTCCTATTGTCGCGTTATCACAGGTGTCCCGTGATGCTGAGGGCAAAGAACCGAATCTGGCTAATCTTAGGGAATCGGGGTCTGTGGAGCAGGATGCCGATGTTGTAATTTTACTACATCGTGACCGTTTGGCCGACCTTTCGGGGAATGATAAAGAGGGTAGAAACGGCAATTCCAATCAGCAGGCTCCCCAAACTATCCAAGGATTCCCTGTACAGGAAACAAAAGTTATCCTTGCAAAACAGAGAAATGGCGAAACCGGTGTAATTACCATGGGCTTCCAGAATCAATTAGTTCGATTTGTAGACATTGAGCGTTCTTCAGGGTCCTATTAAAAAGAACCGTAAATCTGATAAAAGAACCAATATCATAATAAACAAAAGAAAAGACATCCCAACTGCCTGGAAACGAACATACCATTTGGGACTTACTCGCTTGCCCCGAATGAATTCGACCAGACTCAATAAGATCGCACCACCATCAAGACCAGGAATTGGGAGTAGGTTGGTAATTCCCAAAGAGATACTCACCATAGCCAAAAGATGTAGCATTACCCGAATTCCGGAATTACGCATTTCACCGATTACATACGAGATCCTCAGTGGCCCAGCAAGAGAATTCTGTAGTGAAGAATCCTTGAAAAGAGATGGAATCAGTTGAATAGTCTCTCGAATTGAAGAAAATGTTGTCGAGAAAGCCTGTGATATAGCTTTTCGGAAAGGAAGACCATCATTGGTTCTTATAGGAACTGAGAAAGAAAAACCATACGAATTTTTCCCTGTGTTATCTTTTTGAGGGATGTATGAAACAGTTTTCTCTATACCATCGCTATTGCGTAGGGTTAACTTAAGTACCTGTGGATTATCCGACAGTTCATCCATAACTGCAACAGTTTGGGCTACTGGTTTTCCCTGTACTGAAATAATGGTATCTCCTACAGCCATGGAAGTGCTTGATTCGGGAGACAGCTCTTCAATAGTGCCTATGGTAGGGACGATGAAAGATGTTACACCAAAGAGAGGTCTGTTTTGTTCTACATCATATTCGGGAACAATATCAAACTCCATAATGCGACCATCTCTATCAATAGTGAAACGGGTAGGGGAATTTACTTCTTTCTTGGAAAGGAGGTTTCTGATTTCGACAAAATCTGAAACAGGTTCTCCGTCTATACTAAGGATAACATCACCACTTTTCATTCCCCCCTGGTGAGCTGCGTTTCTATAGTCTACATCTTGGTTGAATACTGCAGGATGGTCACTGGAAACGACGATTCGATTTGGTTCTGCATAACTCTGATAATCCATCATTAAAAAAGGAATAAAGAGTATTACTGCAAAAGCCAAGTTGAACAATGGCCCGGCAATATATGTAGGAATTCGTTTTAATGGAGATATGGCGAATAATGATCCCGGTGCAATATTCGAGAACTCATTGCCCCCAGAATGTAATGACTGTTGCAGATCTTCAGATCCTTTTAGTCTGCAATACCCTCCGAGGGGAAAAAGGTTGATACGATACTCCGTACCACCTGAGCGCCATTTCTTCAGTGCTTTACCCCAACCGATTGCGTATACCTCTACTGAAATACCAGATAATCTCGCAAATAAAAAGTGGCCTGTCTCATGGATGGTCACCATAAGGGAAATACTCAATACTCCGATTATAAAGGAGACGAGATTGCTCATTCTACCAGTCCCCTAATAACATGTCTTGCTAAGGTCCTAACAGATGAATCGATCAATACGATTTCATCTAGCGAAGTATACGTCATTGACCAGTCGTGTTCGAAGGTTGCTTTAACAACGGTAGCTATCTGATTGAAGTCGATCATTTCGTCGATGAAAGCTTGGACCGCTATTTCATTGGCTGCGTTGAATGCTATGGGATAACTTGCTTTTTTTTCGATGGCTTCGAACGCAATCTTAAGAAGTGGAAATCTATCAAAATCGGGCTTCATGAATTGAAGTGTCAAAGATGTGAAATCAAGAGGTTTGACGATATCCTTTAAATGGATATGAGAATCGGCGATTGCAGACATGATAGGCAAAGCCATATCAGGTGGTGACAATTGGCCATAGACTGCACCATTGTGCAGCCTTATCATGGAATGGACGATACTCTGAGGGTGGATTACGACTTCAATATTCTTGGAATCGAATCCGAATAGGTAAGAAGCTTCTATTACCTCGAGTCCTTTATTTGCCAAAGTTGCTGAATCTATGGAAATTTTCGCTCCCATTTGCCATGTGGGATGGGAAACGGCCATAGCTACCGTAATATTCTCCATTTGGTCAGCAGAGAAATTCCTGAATGGTCCACCAGAAGCTGTAATTACTAGTTTTTGAATATTTTTTATTCCATGTGCTTGAATAAGTGCATCGATAGTACTGTGCTCGCTATCAACTGGAATGATCGTAACTCCAAGATTTCTTGCGTGGGAAAAGAGAAGGTTCCCAGCCATGACGATACTCTCTTTGTTAGCTAATGCAACGTTTTTATTACTCTCGATAGCTGCGAAAGTTGGGGCTAAACCACTAGAGCCTGCTATACCATTCAAAACGATATCGGCTTTGGTATTACGTATCATATCCAACAGACCATCTTTACCGGTATAGAAAACTAGACCGGGTGGGAGCTGTTCTTTCTCATAAAGGGATGGATCTTCCTTGGATAGGCAAATGGTATTACAGTTCCATTGGTTCGCTATATGGATGAGGTCCTTATAGGATGAATGGGCGCTCAATCCTACAATTTCGAAATCTTTCACATATGGCAGTAACGCTTGCAAGGCTGTAGTACCAATACTTCCTGTGCAACCGAGGATAATGATCTTCCTTTTTTCGCGTACACCCATATTCATCCCTCTAAGAAAGTAATTCTATGAGGATAAGGAAAAAAGGTGCGCTGATGAGCAGGGAATCGATCGAATCCATGATTCCACCTCTTCCCATTATGATAGTTCCCGAATCCTTGACATTTGCGCCGCGTTTAAGGGCGGATTCTATCAAATCGCCAATATTGCTAATGATCGAGACAACCAATCCCAAGGCAATTCCCTCAATAATGTTGAACATTCGGGCCATTGCAGGAATGAAGGATATCCAAAGGACAGCAATGGTTATACTTGAGGCAATACCACCGATAAAACCGGCAAGGCTCTTGTTAGGACTGACAGTAAAAATATTACGATTGCTTTTTCCCAACCACATACCAAAGATATATGCGAACGTATCGTTTCCAAACACGAGTAAGAAAAGCATGAGCAATAGGAGCGTGCTTTGTTCAAACATGAGAAGGCGTATGAGGAAAACAGAAAAGAAACCAGGATAGATGATAAGAAAAACAGTGCGGGAAATTCTATCGATTGTTGAGGCGAATCCATCGCTTCCACCAATAAAAATCTCTTTAGTGAAGCCGATGGTAAAAAGAATCATGAGAGTAACAATTAAAAGCGGTGATTGTGGAAAGTATATCAATTCAATGAATTGCACTGCAGGCAGAGCCATAGTAAGCCAGAATGGTATCAAAGGATTGTTTTCCTTCTCGAAAAGAATCCCCTTGATTTCATAGCTTCCAGTAAATACAGCTAAAAGGGTCAATATTGCAAAACCCAAATGGTGAAACTGTGGGAAAAAGTATATAAGACTGAACAGTGCGGGAACACTGGTCAAGGTTAGAAGCAAGCGCTTCCCAAAGCTAGTCATGAATCGACCCCTCCGAATCTCCGAGCCCTCTTAGCGAAATCATCACATGCGGACTTCAATTCTTTCGCACCCCAATCGGGCCAAAGTGTATCATAGAATGCAAATTCGGCATAGGCAGCATCCCAAAGCATAAAGTTACTCAGTCGTTTTTCGCCTCCTGAACGGATGATAAGATCGACTGGTGGAATAAACGAAAGATCTAGATTGCTACGGATATCGGTTTCTGAAATTGGCGTGTCACCATTTCTGGTTTTAAGCCAACGGTTGATGGAACGAACGATTTCATCATGACCGCCATGGTTGATAGCAAGCGATACGACAAGTCTATCCAAGTCCGCTGTAGCCTCTTGGGTAGCAATGATTGCATCCCGAGCTGCGTTATTAAGTTTTTCGAAATCTCCCCGTATGAGAACCCTGGCTCCAACACGCTTGTAAAAATCGACTTCACTATACAAACGTGTTGCCAGAAGGTTCATCAAATAGTCTACCTCTTTCTGTGGCCTTTTCCAATTTTCAGTAGAGAAGACATAGTAGGTCAGATACGGTATGCCTAATCGAGAAGCTTCAGTTGTGATACGTTTCGCAGCCTTGACACCTTCATAATGCCCGGCAGTACGTGGCAGTCCCCGTTTGGTAGCCCATCTTCCATTACCATCCATAATGATTCCAACATGGGAGGGATAGAGTTCGGTACCAACAGGAGCTATATTGTTAACTTTTCCTAATGCCACGATCAGATTTCCAGTATTTCTTTTTCTTTTTCAGTAGCTAGGTCAGATATCTGGGCGACATAGGAATCGGTCAAATTCTGGGTTTTGGTCTCAAGGTCTTTTTGCTCATCCTCAGAAATATCTCCCGACTTCTGTAATTTCTTGATTTCATCAATTGCATCACGGCGGATATTTCTGATAGCAATCTTACTCTGTTCAGCAATTGCCTTGGCATTTTTTGCCAGTTCCTTTCGACGTTCCTCAGTAAGGGGAGGGAAGTTGATTCTCAGTAATTTTCCATCATTATTCGGATTCAGGGAGAGCTCTGATTTGAGTATCGCCCTTTCAATTGGTGCAAGAAGTGTCTTGTCCCAAGGTTGTATGACTACCAGACGAGCCTCCGGGATAGAAATTGAAGCAACCTGGGAAAGTGGAGTCTCTTGACCATAATAATCTACCTTGATTTTATCGAACAAAGCGGCCGAGGCACGTCCTGTTCTCAGAGCACCATATTCATTGGTAAGAGCTACCACACTTTTCTTCATTTTTGTTTCACATGTCTCTAAAACCGTATGCATTTCGCACCTCCAAAAAAGGTACCGCCCAGATACGAAATCTGAGCGGTAATCTATACTGAAATTATTCGTCGACTCCAACACGGAAGTTGGTATAGCCGATTATTGAAAGTTTGGCTCCTACTTCTTTGGAGATGTTTGCAAGAACTTTTTCCACAGATTGGGAATCATCCTTAACAAACGGTTGTTGGAGGAAACAGATTTCACTGAAATGCTTGTTCAATTTACCTTGAACGATACCAGGTACAACCTTCTCAGGTTTGCCGAGGGCTAAAGTTTGCGTAGTGAAAATCTCTGTCTGTTCTTTGACATAATCCTTATCTACAACAGAACTGGTCAAATATCTTGGAGAGAAAGCTGCCACATGCAATGCACAATCAAAAGCAAATTCTTTGACAACATCGTTCTTCAATGCTTCGGGTTTATCAGACTCAAGCTCCACCAAGACTGCTAATGAACCTTCTCCATGGACATATTCCGAAACCAATTGGTTGTCAGCAACGTCCAAAACCTTGACGCGCTTAAGGGACATGTTTTCTTTGATCTTGGTTATCAACTCCTGGACTTTGGCCTCCATCTCGGGCACGATACCAGTGTAACCGTTAGCGATAACGTCCTCACAAAGTTCCTCTCCAAGTGCAATGAAGTCTTTATTCCTGGCTACAAAGTCGGTCTCACAAGCCATCTCAAGGATCACAGCTTTACCATTTTTCACCAGAGTGAAAGCACGGCCATTATTAGTAGCACGTCCAGCTCTCTTGGCGACTGCCGCAAGACCCATTTCCTTTAAAATCTTCTCTGCTTGGGCAAAATCGCCTTCTGCCTTAACAAGAGCCTTTTTACAATCCATCATGCCAGCGCCAGTAGCGTCTCGCAATTTCTTTACAATATCAGCGGTAATTTCCACAGTATTCTCCTTGGTTTGATTAGTCTTCGTAGAGGATTTCTTCGGCAACTTCAATGCCACCTTCGGTAACCTTGACTGCTTTTACCTTGGAAACCTCTTCCTCAACCTCTTCCTTCTTCTCTTCTTCTGCGACTTCGAATTTGGTATAATCGGGTTCTTCTTCATCGGTTGCGAAGACTACCTCTTCCTTCTCCTCTTCAGATTCATCTTCCGATTTTCCATTCTCATCACTTTCGATTTCTGGAAGCGTTTCGATAATCTCGATGCCGACTTCCTTATCTGCATCGACAACTGCGTTTGCAATAATCTCTACGAACAAGCTGATGGCACGGATAGCATCATCATTTCCGGGGATTGGATAATCAATATTTGTAGGATCACAGTTGGTATCGACAACAGCGATAATAGGGATGCCAAGGCGTTTTGCTTCTGCTACAGCGATAGCCTCTTTTTTTGTATCGATGATGAAGATAGCACCAGGCAAATCTTTCATTTCTTTGATACCGCCAAGGTTTTTCTCGAGCTTAGACTTTTCCTTGAGGTGAAGAGCAATTTCTTTTTTGGTATAACTATCGAATGTACCGTCAACTTCTTCTTTTTCAAGTTTCTTGAGTCTGTTGATGGATTTCTTGATTGTAGTGAAGTTAGTCAGCATACCGCCGAGCCAACGATTGTTGACGTAAGGCATGCCACAACGTTTTGCTTCATTCTCAATGGTCTGTTGGGCTTGCTTCTTTGTTCCGATGAACAAAATTGACTTACCTTGTTTGACTTGGCTTCTGACAGCATCATAGGCTTCTACAATACATGCGCTAGTCTTCTGCAAGTCGATGATGTGTATCCCGTTTCTTTCAGAGAAGATAAAGCGGGCCATCTTGGGATTCCATCTTTTGGTCTGATGACCAAAATGTACGCCTGATTCAAGCAGGCTTTTCATGGTTACTACGGACACAATTCCTCCTGTGACGGGTTATGACATGAAATCATGCTTCATTTACCCGTCCCCTTCGCTATTTCTCACCATATGGTGGATATTCCGTACAGTCAAAGACTGTCCGGTGAAGATAATATGGCAGAAATCGCCTGTATTGGCAAGCCCACTACGGTCGTAAAATCACCAGTAACCGCACTGATAAACTTTTTGGCCTCACCTTGTATACGGTAAGAACCCGCCGCACCTTTCCAATCACCGCCTTCAAGATAGGTTTCGATCTCATATTTCTTCAATTCATTGAACGTGACGATACTTTGGTCGCTTCCACTAATCACAGAGCCTCGCGATGTTCCTTGTTGGGGGAGGTATAATGCAAATCCAGAACACACTTGATGAGACTTTCCACTAAATTGGATCAATTGAGCCCTTGCTTCTCTGTAGTTTTCCGCTTTTCCAACGAGTGCTCCATTGAAACAAATTAACGTATCTGCCGCCAACACCGGGAAGGTTGGAGAAGGATCTTTGGTGAGGTAGATTCTGAGTTTCCGTTCGGCAAGTTCCTTTACTACTTGTAAACCAGCCGAACCTCCATGGTCTTCGTCACTATGGGTGGGATGTACATGGACAATGCATCCATATGACTCTAATAATGATTTCCTAGCTACGGATTGGGAAGCCAGAATCAGTTCAGGGAGATATTCCTTAATTGGATAATCCTTAAGCGTAGTAATTTCATTACTGCTCAATGGAGTCGGACCTGTGGTTAGTTGTTCGTTATCAACTTCCAAGTTTGTTCTCCAGTTCTTCGATTTCGTCTTGCAAAGAGAACCAATGGCTTTCGAGACTCGTGTGTTTGGTTTCCAATTGACCTTTTTTAGTGATCAAACTGGTAATGGATTCACTATCCGAATAATTCTCTTCAAGAGCCATATCCTCAATCACGCTCTGAATGGATCCAGTTATGGTTCCAATCTTCTCTAACAAGTCATCACTTTCCTTGTGCAGATTTCGCAATCGATTCTTCATTCTATTCGTCTCTTTCCAAGAAACGACAGATTCTTCCTTTGCTTCGATCTTTTCTTGGCTGATCGTTGTACGTTCCTTATCGGATAATTGTTCGAAAGCCTCTTTCTGTTCCAATTTCCAAGAAAAATATTCGTAGTCACCCTCAAACAATTCAGGTTCGTTCTCGCTCAAATAGAGGATGCGATTAGCAATATTCTTGATAAAATGGGTATCGTGAGAAACAAAGACTACAGTCCCCTTGTATTGCCTCAAGGCTTCAAGAAGGACATTTTTCGCGTTAATATCCAGATGGTTTGTGGGTTCGTCAAGAATCAAGAGATTTGCTGGATGCAAGAGTATTTTCAGTAGTGCAAGCCGACTCCTCTCTCCGCCACTGAGGACAGCTACCTTCTTGTCGATATCATCATCACTAAATAGGAAAGAGCCCAATAGACTTCTTAATCTGGGGATGTCCGAGGTTGCTGCAATGGATTCAACCTCTTGAAGGATCGTGTTATCGGGATTGAGTGTATGTTCAGTGTCTTGGGCAAAATATCCAATCTTGACTCCAGAGCCCAGTCGAATAACTCCTTCATAGAGATCGTCCACCTTGGCGATCATCCTAAGGAGTGTTGATTTGCCTGCACCATTTCGACCGGTCACAGCTAATCGGTCTCCGTTATTGATAATCAGTGACAGACTAGCGAAAATTTCCAGATCTCCATAATTCTTGTGTAATTCTTCCAGAGAAATCACATCCTTTCCACTATGGGGTGGATCGGGAAATCGGAAGGAGAGTTTTTTCAGATGCTGAGGTATCTGGATTATCTCAACTTTCTCGAGTTGTTTTTCACGACTTTGTACCTGCTTTGCCTTAGTAGCTTTATATCGAAATCTTTCTATGAATTGTTCGGTTTTTTCCAATTCTTTCTGCTGGTTCTTGAAAGCCTTAGCCAACTGCTCCAATTCCATGGTCCGCAACATTTGGTAAGATGTATAGTTACCACTGTATCTCGTGAGATTCCCATTGAACAATTCATAGACTTCATTGACCGTGTCGTCTAGGAAATCCTGATCATGGCTTACAATCATCACTGAACCACGATATTGGCCAAGGTAATTACGTAACCAAATCCGAGCCTCGATATCGAGATAGTTTGTCGGTTCATCGAGGAGCATGACATCTGGATCTTCGACTAGTACTTTTGCCAATGCGATTCTCATCTGCCACCCGCCACTGAACTGTTCACAAGCACGATGAAAATCACTTCTCAGGAAACCCAAACCTTTGAGAATCTGTTCGATTGTAGCTTCCCTACGGTAGTAGGAGCTATGCATTAACTGTTCTTGGATTTCGTGTAGCTCTTCGAGTAAGGATGTGTGGTTGTCATCTTGATTCACATGAGAAAGATGGGATTCGATCTCCATCTTCCTTTGAAGAAGCGGGTAGAACCGTGAATATCCTTTTTCCACCTCAATAAATACCGAGTTTCCGGTATGGACAATGTCGCTTTGTGGAAGATAGGAGATACGCATGCCTTTTGAGGAGGCGATTGATCCACTATCTCCATGTATCTCACCTGTGATTATCCTCAACAACGTTGATTTGCCAGAGCCATTTCCACCAGCTAATGCTGCCCTTGCCTTATCAGAGAGCGTAAAGGAGACATTGTCTAAGAGATCTCTGTCGCCATATGCTAAGCTGATATTCTGTACCTGTAATGTTCCCATGGACTCTCCGTATTTCCCCAAGGTGTTGCAGATTCATGATGTAACGAGTATGATAAAACGTACCACAACGGCGCGTCGGGATGCAAGGAGTCCTTCAAAGCGTCATCTAGCGAATAATTGGATGGAGGAACTCCGATGATATGTCTGGTTCTGACCGGTAGTACAATTGAGGAAAACGTATCGCAATGTAATCGGAATCGTCAATATATTGATATCGTGGAGTTGAGGATCGATCTTCTCCATGAATCGTCGCGTGTTCGAGCTGCAATGTTTCCTGAAATGGTCGATATACCTGTTATTCTGACTATCCGCCGCCAATCTGATGGAGGTCGTTACGCAGGATCGGAGCGAAGTCGGCTTTCACTCATGGAATCGGTATTGGACGGTAATTTTGCCTATGTGGATATCGAGGATGATGTAAAACGTTCAGGTGCTGAACAAAAAGCCCGTTCAAAAGGGATTCGCATCATACGTTCGAAACATGATTTCAATGGCTTGCCTGCCGATATTTATCACAAGATTTCAAAAATTTCAGCAAAGGGAGATATTCCCAAACTTGCCGTAACTCCCAATTCTATCATGGATCTCATAACACTATTCAGAGTTCGGACTGAACTGCAATCGGTTGAAGAAAAGATTGTCCTAGGAATGGGACCGTATGGGTTACCTTCGCGTATCCTGTATAGAAAAATGGGATCATTGTGGACCTATTGTTCCGAAAATCCCGTAGCTCCAGGCCAAATATCAGCCCAGCAGATGAAAGAACTCTATCATGCAGATAAAGTAGATGAGAGGACCCACATCTATGGTGTCATTGGCAATCCGGTATTACATTCTTTTAGTCCAAGGATTCAAAACCCAGGTTTCTGGGGAATAAATTTCAATGCTATATATTTACCATTTCTTGTGGACTCGGTTAGATCTTTCTTCATTCTTGCGGAAATGCTTCATATCTCTGGATTCTCTGTTACTGTACCCCATAAACAGACAGTATTACCGTATCTAGGAAAAATCACCCGGGAAGTTAAGCAAATCGGGAGCTGCAACACCGTGGTAAGGGCTAAGAACTTGTGGATGGGTATGAATACCGATTATTATGGATTCATTGAACCTCTAGTTTCTGAAATCGATGCGAAAAGGATTCAAAGTGCTTTAGTTATTGGAGCGGGAGGTGCGGCAAGGGCAGTTGTCTGGTCGTTGCGAAACCATGGGTGTAAAGTAACCATTATTAACAGGAATACAGAGAGGGCAAGGAATCTGGCTCTTGAAACCATGTCTTCGTATGATAGCCTGGAACAAGCTTCTGACTATGAGCATGTGGATTTGGTAGTGCAAACTACATCGGTCGGAATGGTTCCCGATAGTGAAAGTGATCCCATCCCAGGCTATCGTTTCAACAAGAATCAGGTCGTATATGAGCTGGTGTATCGTCCCAAATATACCAAGATGCTACAACGGGCTTTGGAGTCAGGGTGTAGATTGTTATTCGGTATCGACATGCTTATACGACAGGGAAAACATCAGTTCGAAGCCTTCACTGGTTACCACTATCCAAAACGGTTGGAGCAATCACTACATCTGGAAGAAGACTGATCTGCGTAATTTCCTTACTTTGAATAGGGTATTTAATGAAATCAAACGTTCCTCACCCTCGGGAAGTACCTGCACGCGTATAGAGGGATCTTTGGCTGAAGTGATAAATTCCTTCGCATCTGCCAAGATCATCTGTGAATTGCCCATGTCATCTAATAGGTGTAATTCTAATAGATCTGATGATGAATTAACGGCAGCCTTACATAAATTGATCTTTCCCTGATAGTCAAAGCCACTTGCCTGCATAGTTTGGCTAGGTCCTTGTATTGCCGTAATCTGTTCAGGAACAATAATAAGTTTTCTTTCCAGCCTTGCAAGCATCTCTTCCCGTTCAGAAGGGTTACTTGTCTTTGAGAGTATCGATTTCTTCAGCCTCTCCGATGGATTCGAAAGAGCAGTGTCTTGATGTTTAGGTACATGCAGAGGCAACAATCCAATCTGTTGAGTGTGAGTCTCCAACTCTTGAAAATCGAAATATTCATGAGACCTATCCGGTTGAACTTTTTCGGTTATACTACTTGGCAAGAAGCCGATACCGGTGGCGGTCAAAATTTCTCTCCATATGATTTCGGAAGAACGAGAAAGAAGAAAAAGTCCAGTACTGATAGTAGCAATGATATGTTCCTGTAGTTGTGGTAGTGCTTCGATTATCCTACTTTGTCTTTCGTCCGCCTTGACGATAATCCCATCATAAATAGTAATGGAGTTGAATTCATCACGCCAATGCTTAATAAGATTTTCAAGATGTTTGAAATCCGTATGGGTCAAATCCTTCAAATAGGAGATGATTCCGTCGACTGATAAGCCAAGGTCGAATCCTCTCATGATGCTCTGTTTGTTTATTTCATAAGAACTTACGACATCGACTTTTCTAGCAATCGCTATCATATGGAGAATATTCCTCGACCCGATCGTCTCTAAATCATTACTAAATGATATCGAGAAATCGCTATCAATTGTAGGAGTCAGTCTAGTAGAGCCTCTGTCAGTATTAATGATTTCTTGGGAAACAGGATCCGAAAGTCCGATTTGTCGAAGGATAGCAACGATGTGGTTTGTATCGGGAAGGGAAATCCTATTCCTAAATGCTACAAATTTACATGCTGTTTCAAGATCTTCTTCAGTATCAAGGGGGATAGTCCGCAAGAAAGATACCAAATCTGAAAATAATACATGCAATGAATGGTCAGAAATCTGGGTTTTTCCTTGGCTCGGGAAATTGGTATGCCAAGCTGAAATGAAAAGTCTGAGCTGCAATTGGTGACGATCAAGGCGCAACAATCTCTCGGATCTTTCCCAATCGATGCGAAAACCTCTTCCATCGGGGCGTATGATATTCTCATGGAAGAGCAACCGGTTGTAATATAAAATCTCGTCAATGTTTTGGTTTTTATCTGTCCCGAATACCAGCGGTCCATATTTATTCTTCAATAAGCGGGAGCTCTTCTCAACAGATCCTAAGGATTCATGGATATGGAGGCTTACCAAAGCCTGTAATATACTTGGGTTTGCACCTGAAAGCCTAAATCCCTGTGACTGCGATTCGGAATCGATTGAGGCAAATATCGAAGCGTAGGAGAGGGCTTTGGATTGTAACAGGTCCAATAGAATGGGATTCACCAGTATTTCACAACGATTATTCGTACTGTAAGGATTAGGAACCAAGAGAAGCCGCTCTTCAAGATTCACTATATTGTTCAGTAAAATTGCATATGGTAATCGGCCCTTAAAAATGGCGCAGACCTCATCTTGAGTAGGCGAACCCAGAATATGGGTTGCTGAGAGCAATTGAATATCCTGTTTTGAGAGCATTTCGATGATATTATGTCTGAACTGCGGATTCAAGAACAGATTAGTTAACCGTTTGGTAAGTTGGGGTTTGTGGAATGGCGTAGGAATTTTCCCAATGAAATTTCTGACTATATCCATATAGACAGTATCTGACAACATGGTAAGGGATTGTTCCCATAATCCAACAGCTTCCTGATCTTGTATCATTCCCATACCTCCACATGATAGGCATATCCCTGTTCAGTTAGGAATTTTTGTCGATTCGCACTGAACTCTTCCTCTGACGAAAAACGGGTTACCAGTGAGTAGAAATGGGAACTCTGTTTTTTTGGTCGCAAGATTCGTCCCAACCGCTGGGCTTCTTCTTGTCTGGATCCGAATGTTCCCGATACTTGGATTGCTACGGAGGCATCAGGAAGATCAATCGCAAAGTTAGCAACTTTCGAGACGACAAGGATCCTTTCTTTACCTTCACGAAATAGCCGATATAGTTCATCTCTTTTCGTATTGGCGGTAGAACCAGTAATCAGGGGAGCCCCTAATTCCTTGGCTATAGTTTTCAATTGATCGAGGTATTGTCCTATCACAAGAATAAAATCTTGGGGATGGTTTGCAATCAGATCTCGGACTATCGGAATTTTATCCCTATTTTCACTCGCGATTCGGTATTTTTCTCGCTTATTTGCGATAGCATAAGGAATTTCTAGGTCTTGAGGAAGCGGTACTCTAATTTCTGTGCATTCAGCTTCAGCAATCCAGCCTTGGTTCTCCAATTCGCTCCAGGGAACATCATACCGCTTGGGTCCTACGAGAGAAAACACTTCATCTTCTCTATGGTCTTCGCGTATAAGTGTTGCGGTAAGTCCAACGCGGTGCACGGCCTGTAGCTCAGCCGTGACCTTGAAAACCGGTGCTGGCAACATGTGTACTTCATCGTAGATAATCAGACCCCAATTCCCCTCTTTCAGTACACGCATATGCGGGAAATCGGCCTCTTTATCCGGTCTCCATGTAAGGACCTGATATGTACATACCGTAATGGGACGTATCTCTTTCTTCGCACCTGAATATTCACCTACAAATGATGGATCTATATCCAATTTATCCAGAATCTCGGCTATCCATTGGTGTACTGCCGCCACATTAGTGGTGAGTATGAGAGTACGGGTAGAGAGTCGTGTGAGTACTTCCATACCTACAATGGTCTTTCCAGAGCCACATGGAAGTACGATGGTCCCGTATCCGGTTCCTGGGCCCCCATCTCCGAGCACAGAATTCGCAGCGAGCCGTTGATAGTCACGAAGTACAAAAGGTACATTTCGTGAAGAGACGTCCCTAAAAGAAACTGGAACAGGTTCCCCATGTACCAGAGGAATCCTATCGTCAACGGGGAAATTGAGCTTTATTAACTGCAATTTCAATTCTCCCCTTTGGTAAGCAGTAACCTTGAAGCCATCCCCATATGGGGTCAACATGGATGCAATTGCTTTCCGTGCCATAATCTCACGGACGAATCTTTCCTGTTCGATTTTTAAAAGATAGTGATCGGGGTCATCTTCGATAGGAAGGAGGAGAAATGTTCCGAACCGTCCTCCAATTTCTTTAATATGGAAAACCACCGACTCAGGAAGAGCAAAACGAGACCATTTCTGCAGTCTTTTAAGAACATCTTCGACTCCAACACCTGCCGCAGCAGCATTCCAAAGGCTGATTGCCGTGATAGCATAGGTATGGACATGTTCAGGAGATTTCACCAATTCAGAAAATGCAATAAGATCATTCCTTGCTGCCTCTGCAGAAGGGGAGTGTACATCAAGCATCATGCTGAGATCGCTTTGTATGATCAGAGGTTTATCTTCCATTCTGCTGATACCACAAATCTAAAAGTGTAAGAGCTGTCATGGCTTCTATGACAGGAATAATCCTCACACAAATACAAGGATCATGCCTTCCTTCCACAACTATCTTCCTACTATTTCCATCGATATCGATAGTCTGCTGGGCTTTGCCGATAGACGCTGTCGGTTTTATCACCGTTCTAAAAAGGAGTGGTTCCCCATTGGTGATTCCACCATTGATTCCCCCAGCATGATTTGATAAGAACCCTGTATCATCCATCTGATCATTATTTTCACTTCCACGTCTGGTCGCCATTGCAAAGCCATCCCCAAACTCAATACCTTTTGTAGCTCCGATCGAAATGATCGCATGGGCGAGTAGGGCGTCAGCCTTATCAAAAACTGGTTCACCTAATCCTGTTGGCAAACCGGTGACACGGCATTCTATAATACCTCCCACACTATCTTGGTCGTCCCTTGCCTGGGCGATCAATTGTTCCATGAGAACAGCTGCTTCTGCATCCGGCGCACTTACAGGATTCTTTTCTATCTGTGAATAGTCGCGTTTGCTGGCTATCACATCTCCGATTTGGATAGTATAAGCTGAGATTTGAACACCTTTTTTGGCAAGGATCTGAAGAGCGATAGCTCCAGCCGCAAGACGGGCTGCTGTCTCCCTACCACTGCTTCGACCTCCTCCGCGCCAATCGCGAATACCGAATTTCTGGTGCCAAGTATTATCTGCATGGCCAGGTCTGTACATGCGGGAAATGTCGTTATAATCGCCCGACCTTTGGTTTGTGTTACGAATGATGATGGCTACGGGGGTTCCCGTGGTCTTACCTTCAAAAACTCCGGAGAGAATTTCAATGGCATCGGGTTCCCGTCTCTTGGTACCTAAAGGATTCCCTCCAGGTCGACGTCGATCCATTTGTCGGTGTAGATGGTCTAGATCAATGGAGAAGCCACTCTCCAATCCATCGATTACTACACCAAGGCCTTCTCCATGGGATTCTCCAAAAGTCGTTATGGTGATTGATTTTCCAAAGATATTTCCTGACATGGTTCCTCGCTTCTTATCAAATTTCGTAGAAAATTGGCCAACAATTTCCCATTCTCCGGTACCGTCTGGCAATCGTACAATCTTATCATATAATTGGAAATCTGCCTATATCGGTCATCCCGGTGGGTATAGAGTCGTTTGAAGGAGCCCTCAGGATCATCTTCTGACAAGAAAGGGGGAACACCACCTTTCATGATTCGTGAGAATAATGTCTCTTGTGGCACATTGAGGTAAATAATGGTGCCAAAAGATTTCATAAGAGTGACAAGTTGGTTGTTGTCCGAGGCTCCACCTCCGGTAGCGATGATGTGGATCGTAGGATCATCATGCAAGAGGGTTTCTAGGTAAGCCTTCAAAGCAGAAAATTCCAAATTTTTAAAAGCCTCTTTACCTTCACGTTGGTAATATTCCCTAATGGTCATACGAGGGATTTTTATTTTCACCAGATCATCGGTATCCACAAATTCGACAGTGTGATCGGATTTGAGCAAGTGTGCTGCATAAGAACCGAGATTGCTTTTACCTGAATGTTTGATTCCAACCAAAAAAAAGATCTGCATGGCTACTCAATCATGATCGTCAAATAATGCGATCCATTTTCTCGGATAGCGGATACCGGCTTGTTCACGTTCGATCTTTATTTGTCTTTTCATATGTCGTGCCGATTCCTTATGGTATGTACGAAGTTCAATTTTTTGCATGTAATTCGCTTCTTTGACATTTTTCATGGTATCAAGAAGATGTTTATTATCGGGTACGACAAGTTTCAACGCATAACGGAATGTGACGATCATTGTATACCAGAGTAGGACAATGATAAGGGGAACGATCTCTCGTACACTCCTGTCGGGACTAATCTCCACCCGATAGGAACCACTTGCCAATCCTGTGGCCAATTGGAATAGGGGAGTTATGCTGATATAGAGGAACGCGAGCGAAATGACCAAAGGCAGTACCCAAAACCACCCTTGACGAGAAAAAAGAAACCGTAGGCAGGCCGCGGCAGAGAGAAAACAGAGGAGCGTAGTGCTTATTGCTACCAGTAGCATGACCATGGTGAACATGATACCATGGAGATTATCGATAGGGAAGTATGTGGATAGAAAAGGAGATTACATGAGAACGAAGCGGATTTTTGAAAACGGTTTGTCTAGAACTCTTCTCGAACAACGGCTACACCCTCGGGTAAGCGATGTAAGAGGCGAATTTTACCGTGATACCACAGCAATTATCCATAGTTCACCTTTTAGAAGATTGAAACATAAGACCCAGGTATTTTTTGCACCGAGCAATGACCATATCTGTACTAGGATGGAACATGTATTGCATGTCGCTTCGATTGCTTCTGCTGTATGTAGAGGGCTTGGACTCGATACGGAATTAGCTTGGGCAATCGGGATGGGACATGATTTGGGACATACACCCTTCGGGCATGTAGGGGAACGGATCCTTTCCGATCTCATGGAAGAACGGGGGTTCGAAGGATTCGAACATGAATTGAATTCCTTGAGGATCGTCGATTTTCTTGCTGAGCATGGGAAAGGTCTCAATTTGACCTACGCTGTAAGAGACGGTATCGCGAGCCATAACGGTGAACGTTTCGAGAGAATCGTCAAACCTGAATTCATCCATGGAAATTTATCCAGACTGAGAACTAGGGTTGGAGTCGTCCCCTCGACCTGGGAGGCTGCTGTTGTACGATTCTCTGATCAAATAGCATATCTTGGTAGAGACTATGAAGATGCGTGTAGATTATCCATAATCGAGGCTGATGAAATCCCTGATATTGTGGTTGAACGTCTAGGCAAGACTAACGCCAGTATCATTAATACCCTCGTAAATGATCTTATCGATACTTCTACTCCAGATACGGGAATCTGTTTTTCTGAACCAATTTTCGAAGCTGTGCTTATCATGAAAGAGTTCAACTATCGTCATATCTATCTTTCTCCCATGTTGGAGGGGTATAGCAAGTATTTTTCCCGACTATTAAGACTTATTGTAGATTATCTACAAGGTCTTTTGGATTCCTATGGGTTCGATGAAACCCTCTATATGCAGGAAAAAAACATGCTGGCTGCGGGGTTCGGTCTCCATCTTAAAGAAATGCGGGAACCCTATATGGACCATGATGGTAATATCGATAGGATCCTTTTTGACTATGTGGCAGGAATGAGTGATAATTTCTGTTTGGATTGTGCAAATGAGATTCTTAAACCCGATCATTTGAACGAGCATATAGAACGGTCGGTAACTGGGAAATGGTTCGATGTAAAATAACCCTATTTCATGTTATGGGTTATTTGTTCTATCTCTTCAATGAATTGAGCTACATTGTCGAATGCCCGGTAGACAGAAGCAAAACGAATATAGGCTACCGTGTCGATATTGTAGAGCTTTCTGAGAGCTACTTCTCCAATAGCTTGTGATGTCACTTCGCGTTTGGTTCCAGCAGCCAGGACGACTTCATCTTCGATGTCCTGTAGAACCTGTTCAATTGTTTCTTGACTGACATTCCGTTTCTCTGTGGTGATCCTAATACCCCGTTCGACTTTCTTGATATCGAAAGGTTCTCTCCTTCCATCACGCTTGATCACCATAAAGGGTTTTTCCTCAATCCTTTCATAGGATGTGAATCGGTAACCACATGAAAGACACTCCCTCCTGCGACGAATCGTTGAGCCACTACTGTTTTGGCGTGATTCCAGTACCTTGTCATCCATATCACCACAATGCGGACACAACATGGGAAATCTCCTTCTAGAAAGATAAATTATACTATAGCATGAAATTGAAGAATAGAAAATGTGCTAATGAGAAGTTTTTGCAAATTATTCACACTTTTGTCAGAATTTTGATATAATTGTTATGAAAATATTGTGAAAGTATCATAACCGTGATAATAATAACATGAATTGAGTGTATAAGAGAGGTGCCTATGGAGTCAGTGAGTAATTCAGTTAAACGTATAATCGATAGAACGCCGTTTCTCTATGAGATGCTCATTCAAGGAATTCTAAGCTATAGCAACTATGCAGCATCAATAAAACCTACGGTTGAGGAATTGCACGGTAAAGAGGTCAAATCCTCTGCCATTGTAATGGCCATAAGACGATATGCCGATGAATTAAGAAAGAAAGATACTGAACAAAAAAGTTATGAACTCCGTTACGAGATTATGATGAAAACAAATATCTACGATATTAACCTTGTTCGTAGTGACACGATAATGGGGAAGTTGGGAGAACTCTATAATTTGGTAAGTCCCTCCTCTGGTGATTTTCTCAATGTCACGTTAGGTAGTCATGAGGTGAGCCTTTCATTCAGTGAAAAGTATCGTGAAGTAGTCGAGAAAAGCATACAAGGAGAAGCGGTACTACATAGGATGGGTGACCTTGTCGCTCTATCGCTTGTTTTCAGCGGAGATTTTATGTCTACCCCTGGAATCGTGTACGAAGCCGTCCGGAAACTGGCATGGGAAGAGATCAATGTCAATGAAATCATTTCCACCATGAATGAGCTTACCTTCGTAATCAGGAGAGAAGATTCCATGGATGCCTTTACCGTACTACAAAGTTTCTTGGGAGGATCATGATGTCCCATCCGAAACATATTATCATCACAGGTCCGACCAATAGCGGAAAGACCACTATGCTCTATGCTCTCTGTTCGCGGCTGGATTCTGCGGGCTATGCCATCGGTGGCGTCGTACAAGTGTTACCTTTACCTAATCAAGAGAAAAGAGAATGGATTTTAAGCGATCAGGGAACCGGTGAGGTTCGTCTATTGTTATCAATGGAAGAACATTCCGACTGGAAAAAATTCGGTAGATTCTGGTATGATCCGCAGACTTTTGTTTGGGCGGAGAACCAAATCATACAATTTATGGCAACTTCGGATTATATCATATTCGATGAAATCGGACCTATTGAGATGCAAGGCACGGGTTTTCATGAAATTTATAAGAAGGTTCTTAAATCATTCCATGGAACAGTGATCAGCGTTATTCGTGACAACCTGCTTGACCAAGTGTGTGATACGTACAGAGTGAAAAGAGATAAGGCATTGATCCTATCGGTCGATGCTCCTCGTGAAGAAGAATTGGGGAAGGTGATCCATTGAATGAATTGTTCTGGGCAATCATGCTCATCGTAAACTTCATAGCTATTATGGTAGCTTTCAGGTTATGGGGGAGGGTCGGTCTTTTAGTATGGATTCCTATTTCTGTAATAGTTGCCAATATTCAAGTTACCAAGACTGTCGTTCTCTTTGGATTGGAAGCGACATTGGGAAATATTGTCTATGCAACCAGTTTTCTCGCAACGGATATCTTAAGCGAATGTTATGGTAAGAAGGATGCTACAAGGGCAGTCGCCATCGGGTTCTTCTCTCTGGTTACCATGACAATCCTTATGAATCTCGCCTTGTTGTTCAATCCAGCTCCATCCGATTTTGTTCAAGAGAGTTTGACCACAATTTTTGCAATCATGCCAAGGATAGCTCTGGGGAGTCTCGTAGCATACGTAGCCTCACAATTCCATGATATCAACGCTTTCGCCTATTGGAAGAAGAAGTTTCCTGGAAAGGGCTGGCTATGGTTTAGGAATAATGCAAGTACCATGGTAAGCCAGCTTATCGATACAGTGCTCTTTACCGTCATCGCATTTTGGGGCGTGTTTTCTTGGCAAGTATTATGGCAGATCATGGTGACCACATATGTACTGAAATGGTTAGTTGCTACACTGGACACACCTTTCATCTATTTGGCGAGGAAGTGGCATGAGAAGGGAATCATTTCTCAGTAATACTCAATCAATGAATAGCGTTTTCATTTTCTGTACAGCTTCTGCTGTCCCAGCCAAGACAATTCCTTTGAACGGTTTCCTTTGCTTTAGCAAAGCATCGGTGTAAAGGAATGGAGAGCCATCTGCATATTCAACAATCATGTGTTGGGAAAGCAACAATGCATGGGCTCCAGCGATATCCCAAGCAAAACACGGTACCGATACCGAACCTTGGATGTGGGGATGGATGAGAGGTGAGACCATGTGTAGGATATTGGAACCATAACAACGGATTTTCCCATCGAATCTCTTGATCGAAATATGCCTTGGCGCATGTGATGCCATCGCTATCTGTTCCAGTTCGCGATTTGCAAGACGTGGGGTGAACTCGGTTTCATTGAGCATAAGCGGTTTACCCGGGTCTTGGCGCAAGAAAAGCCCCTCGCTACTACTCAAGCCCCATCTGGGAGCGTAGACCATGCCTCCAATAGGTTTGCGGTCCTTACCTAGGATCCCCAAGGATATACACCATCCTGGAAGGCCTTGGCTATAGACATCTGTACCATCAATCGGATCAAGGATAAATGTGAGCCCTGCATCGGGATCGAAAGGTTGGATAGCCTCTTCAGTAACAACATTAGCTTCTGGGAATAGTCTAGAAAGTTCCTTCGCAACCGTCTCGTTTATCTTCATATCAGTAGAGGTCAATACAGAACCATCATCTTTATAATTGCGGGAAATATCGGCCTGGGCTTCGCATGCGTATGTTCCCATTTCTTGCAACAACAGCGCCAAACGATCAAATGCATCCATTGAACACCTTTCCTCTCTATGATAGTGTATGTGCGGTTATGCAACAACATATTGGTCCGCTTGTGCAATCCTATATCAAAAGCACAGACGCATACAAGGCGTTCAAGAGGGATTGCTCCATTCGTCAGTATATTGAAGGCCTGGAGGGGTATCCTCTCTCCGAGGCTGTTTCTGTGTATGCACGGTCGCTTTCCAAACGGGTTTGGGCTCTCTGCCCAACAGAGATTGCAGCAACCCAACTATGCAAGGATCTGAAGACTTCTGGGACGCCATTCATTTACCTCCCTTCTAACGGCAAACGTCTATACAGTCCGTGGGAGGGGTCAGATCGTGAATATGCCCAGCTGAAAGCTTTGGCAGCTATGTTGGAATATCCTTCACGTATCGTAGTGACACATCTCCGTGCTTTTGTTTCTCCAGTAGTATCCCTGCATTCACTGCAGGATTCGGAAATGAAATTGAAGGTTGGGGACCGTTTTGATCCCAGTAAGATTGCAAATGATTTGGCCGAAGGTGGGTATTATCGTTCACCGAGTACCGCAGTTCCTGGAGAGTTTTCCATTCATGGCGAGGTTGTCGATCTCTTTCCCTATGATAGTGATTTTCCTATTCGCCTGTATGGCGATTGGGAGAGAATCGAGAAGATCACAGCGTTCGATCCAATAAGCCAGGATACTTTGAAGACCTTAGGGCATATCGTAGTAACCATTCTCAAGGAACAACAGGAAATTGAGACATCGGATATCGGAGCCTATATCGATGAAAAGGATTACCTGTTCTTTCTTGGCCAGGAGCGGCTAGAAACTTCTTTTCATTCCCTCTTAGTGGAAGCAAAGGCATTATATCGGGAAGCATTCCTTATAGATAGAGAATCGCCTAAACCAGATAAAATACTGTTCGATTATCCCAAATTCTTTCATGGATGGAAATATGGCTCCGTATTGATGGAGGTTAGAGGCCAACGTAAGGATACCTATACATTCGATATCGATGGACCACACTCATTCTTTGGAAATTTTGTCATGCTCAAAGAGCATCTTAGGCAATTGTTCGATAATGGTTATTCTGTGACGATTTACGCTGGGTCTGAACTTCAACGAAAACGGTTGAACAATATGCTCAGCCAATTTGAAAAACTCAGTATTATTGATCTCGAAATAAGTGGTGGTTTTTCTATTGTAAGCCAAAAAATGGTTGCAATCTGCGATCATGAGATATTCGGACGGAGAAAACAGGTCGTTAAGGCACTCCATAAGGTCCAGACATCCCCATTGGATTCATTTGTTGACCTCAATGAGGGAGACTATGTTGTTCATGTCAATTATGGCGTGGGGCAATTCTTGAAGATTGATCGTATCAACATGTCTGGCAAAGAGCGTGATTATATCAAAATTGCCTACGCAGACAGTGAAATACTCTTCGTCCCCATCGAGCAAGCCAATCTGATACAGCGGTATATCGGAAGTGAAGGTGGATCACCGAGACTGGATAAATTGGGTGGCCAGGGTTGGGAGACCAAAAAGGCAAAAGCAAGGAAGTCTGCCGAAGAACTTGCTGGACGTCTGATACAACTGTACGCGAGACGAAAAAGTAGCAAAGGGTATCCGTTTCCCAAAGATACCGACTGGCAAATGCTATTTGAGGCATCATTTCCATTTGAGGAGACTGAGGACCAACTCACTTGCATAGAAGATATCAAACAAGATATGGAGAGCCATCATGTCATGGATCGCCTGGTTTGCGGAGATGTAGGGTATGGAAAAACTGAAATTGCTCTTAGGGCAGCTTTCAAGGCTGTAATGGCCGGTAAACAGGTCGCCTTTCTTGCTCCTACAACCATTTTGGCTGAACAGCATTACGAGACATTGATGCGTCGTTTAGGCCAATTCCCTGTAAAAGCGGAAGTAATTTCCCGCATCGTTCCCAAAAAGACTCAAAGAGAGATTCTGAAACGTCTCAAGGAAGGAGGGATCGATATTCTTGTCGGGACCCACAGGATCTTGCAAAAAGATGTGTTCTTTAAAGATCTTGGACTCCTGATAGTTGATGAAGAACAACGTTTTGGTGTAAAGGACAAAGAACGGGTAAAAGAACTCAAGGCAAATATCGATTCCATATCACTCTCTGCAACACCTATACCCCGCACTCTTTATATGTCATTGTTGAAAATCCGTGATATGTCCCTTTTGACTACTCCTCCAATCCAGCGGAGGCCGATTAAGACGGTGATTAAGGAATTCGATGTTTCCACTATTGTGAAGGCTATCCGTTACGAACTATCCAGAGGAGGCCAGGTCTTCTATCTGCACAATAGGATAAATACATTGGACGAGGTAGTTCAAATGTTGCACAAGGAACTTCCTGAGGTTCTTGTGGAATCAATCCATGGTCAGATGGATCCGGATTCAATCGAAGACATCATGAGACGATTCATTCACCAGGGAATCCAAGTCTTGGTCTCCACCACATTGATCGAGAATGGCATAGATATTCCAAATGTTAATACCATCATTATCGATAGGGCTGATAGATACGGAGTATCACAACTCTATCAATTGAGGGGGCGGGTTGGAAGAAGTGATCAAGATGCTTATGCCTATCTATTCTATCCTGCATTGACAGCAATTAGTGAGATTGCAGTTAAACGATTAAAGGTCATCTCAGAACATACTGAATTAGGAAGTGGTTTCAAGATAGCCATGAAGGACATGGAAATCCGTGGAACCGGAAATCTTCTCGGTCGGGAACAGAGTGGACAGCTAGCCTCAGTTGGTTTAGATATGTATTTGAGAATATTGGATGAAGCTATTGCAGAATTAATGAAAGAAGGTTCATTGGAAGAGTCTAGGGAGGTATTCCTCGAACTCGACTACTCAGGTTTCATTCCCGATTCCTATATCGCTGAACCGTCGGTTAAATTTGATGTATATAAAAAGATAGCTTCTATTTCCAGCGATGCGCAATTGCAAGGATTGACAGCTGAATTAGAAGATCGTTTCGGGCCAACGCCTGAGGTTGTGACAAACCTCCTCTATATTGCAGAGCTAAAAATCATCTGCCGGAAACTCAAAATCAACCATCTGAAGGAACGTAACGGTATGGTGACTATAGAGTTTGGTAAGGTTAAGGATATTGCGATTGATAAGGTCATGGAATTGCTCCGTTTAGGTAATGGAAAAATCGGAATAGACCAACGCAGGATGAATGTTCTTACACTAAAGACTGACGCGGTATCGTTGAAGGATAAGTCACTTTTTATTTTGGAAACATTACAACGGTTGATGTAATGGGAGGAATGGTTTCATGGGTGTCGATACAGATAGGGTAGATAGTCTAGCAGTGGATGGTAAACGCAGCATTAAGAGTTTTGTCTTGAGAGGGTCTCGGCTTGCATCGTACCAGAAGGAGGCTCTCGAGCTCTATACGGATCGTTTTGTTATTCCATTTGAAGAGAAGGTTCTCGATTTCAATGCTATCTATGGTAACGATAATCCTGTCATCATCGAGATCGGTTTCGGCATGGGACATACTACTGAGCGTATAGCTACACAAATGCCGCTCTCGAATTTTCTCGGGATTGAGGTATTTCTCAATGGATTTTCCAAACTCTTGTCTGCCGCAGGGCTCAAAAATATACAGAATCTCCGTCTTATGCGGTATGATGCAGTCGAAGTATTGGAAAAGATGATTGGCGACGGAACTATCGCTGGCTTCCATATTTTCTTTCCTGATCCGTGGCCAAAGAAAAAACATCATAAGCGTAGATTGGTACAAACACCTTTCGCCGAACTTTTAGCTCAAAAATTAGCTCCAAACGGATATATCTATTGTGTAACAGATTGGGAGGAGTACGCATATCAAATGCTCGATGTCTTTTCCCAGATCGATTCCTTACATAATCCACATAATGGATTCTCTCCTCCACGATCGTGGCGTCCTACCACAGGATTCGAGGAAAAGGGCATGCGAAAAAACCATCGTATCAGTGAAGTTTGGGTAGAGAAAAAGTAAAAAAAACCGTCACAAGAATTCTTATGACGGCCTATTGTTTCTATGCTTGAGAAGAATGAGCCTGTTAGGCATTCTCCTCTTCATAGGCAGCCTTCGCAGCCTTGATGACATCATCCGCAATGCGACCACTGACCATTTCATAGTGGTCAAACTCGATTTCGAATGAACCTGTTCCACTCGTCATGGACTTGAGGTCAATTGCATAGTTGAGCATCTCTGCCTGGGGGACCTCTGCCTTTACCATCTGGATTCCGCCACCGATATCCTCTTGGCCTTGTACACGTCCTCGTTTACCACTGAGATCACTGAGGATATCGCCCAAATACTTGTCATCGATGTAAACGGACAATTTCATGAAGGGCTCAAGTAACACTGGACCAGCTTTATCGATGGCTGCCCGCATAGCTCCTTTGGCTGCCAATCTGAATGCCATTTCGGAAGAATCGACCGGATGTTCTTTTCCATCAACGATCGTCACACCGATATCGACCAATGGATAGTGCGCCAAGAATCCTTCATGCATAGCATCCTGGAGTCCTTTTTCGATACCGGGCATATATCCCTTGGATACAGAGCCTCCCTTTATCGCATTGGTGAAGGAGTAGTATTCTCCCCTCTGCAACGGTTCGATCTCGATAAGTACCTTTCCGTACTGTCCATGTCCACCGGATTGTTTCTTATGGGCATATTCGACCACTCCGGATTTCTTGGTGATGGTTTCCCTATATGCTATCTTAGGTAACTTCGTATTAATGGAGATCTTCTGTTTTTCCTTGATCTTGTCCAGGATCATATTGATATGTAGCTCACCCATTCCACGTACCGTGGATTCCTTCGTCTCCTCATTGAACGAGGTCTGGAAAGTAAGATCTTCTTCGATGATCCTATGCAAGGCATCGTTCATCTTATCCTCTGACTTCTTGTCTCCGGCTTGGATGGCCAACGAGTAGATGGGACTGGGGAAACGCAAGGGTAAGAATTGATAGTTGGCATCTCCATGTACCAATGTTGCATTGGTATAGCAGATGTTACTCTTTGCTATGACACCGATATCGCCGGCTGTTAAGCTATCGACTTCGACCAACTTTTTTCCGACCAGCTTATAGACCTTTCCTGGGCGTTCTTTCTTTCCCAACTCAGGATTGGTCAAATCGGTATCTCCCGCAATAGTTCCTTTAACCACTTTTATACAGGAAAGTTTTCCCGAAAATTGGTCAATAGTAGTCTTAAAGACATATGCTGAGGCTTCTCCTTCAGGATCGATGGTGATTTCACTCTCTTTTCCATCGGTGACAATGAAGTCGGTTTTTCCAACAGGGGAGGGGAAATTATTCCTGATGAATGTCAATAGGCTGGAGATTCCCGAACCGAGTAAAGAGCTTCCGGCAAATACGGGGACTACACGATTGTCTTGCAATCCTTCCCTGAGACCTCTGCGAATTTCATCTGGAGTCAGGGTTCCAGCGTCGAAATATTTCTCAATGAGATCATCAGCACCTTCAGCGGCAGCCTCAATGAGCTGCAATTCATACTCCTCAAATAAGTCATTAAACTCAGATGGAATGTCCCCCACCGTCTCTTTGCCATTTGCATTGAACGTGTAGGCTTTTCTTTCTATGAGATTTATCACACCCTTGAATCCATCACCAACTCCCATGGGAATAGTAATGGGAACATAGGTTGCGGGAAGTGTCTCTTTCAGATTAGTAAATGCAGCAAAAAAATCGGCCCTATCGCGGTCAATTTTATTCATGAATACTGCACGGGGCTTGTTACGGTCGTTAAGCCTTTTCCAAAGCTTAATGGTTTCAATTTGGGCACCGTCTCTTGAATCAACTGCCATGAGGGCAGTTTCGCAACTACGGAATGCGCTTATGACTTCTCCGATGAAGTCAGCAGTTCCTGGAGTGTCCAAAAAGGTAAGTGATTTTCCTTCGAATGAGATGTTGGCGATTGCAGTGTGGATGGAAATCTGTCTAGCGATTTCCTCTTCCGTATAATCACTGGTAGTCTTTCCCGAATCGATGCTTTCTGCCCGGGAAACCACACCACTTTGAAACAAAATCTGTTCCAATAATGAGGTTTTCCCGGTACCGTTGTGGCCAATGATGGCAATGTTCCTCAAATCAGTACTGGATACGCTCATATGTCCTCCTATGAAGAATATCGGTTGATATTCAAAGAACATGGTAAATCCATACTGTCAATCTGTCAAACAATTATTGGTTTCGGCTAGGATTTTTTGGCAAAATGCGAGAATTCCATGGTAAAAGTACCCCTTCCTTGAGTTGAGCTACGCAATACCGTAGAATACCCAAATAGTTGCGATAGAGGGGCCTTTGCAATAACATGGTCAGCAGTAGCACGGCTCTCCATACTGTTGATTAGTCCACCACGCGCAGTAAGACTTCCCATCACTTCGCCGACATATTGGGACGGAACTACAATATCTACCTTCATGATCGGTTCAAGGAGAATAGGCATTGCATCTCTGCCTGCAGCCTCAAAGCACATTGCGGTAGCAGCCTCGAAGGCAAAGGAAGACGAGGTGATTTCAGAGTAGGTAACCGACTCGAGTACTGTCTCAATATCCACTACTTCATAGCCATAACGGATGCCTGAATTGATTGAGTTCTGGATTCCCCGTTTGATTGCATCCAACATCTCTTCAGGGAGACTTTTGGGTGATACTTTAGATGTGAATTTTACACCACTTCCTGTCGAAAGTGGTCTTATGGTAAGTGTAACAGTCGCAGCGTGTTCCTTGCCTGCAAGAATCTTGTTGAACTGTTCAGTTTTCGTGACCTCATGGGAGATGGATTCACGATAAGTGACCTGTGGATTACCGACTCTGGCGTCGACCTTCATCTCTTTCGTTAACCGATAGACTAATACATCCAAGTGAAGTTCTCCCATACCGGAAATGACTAATTGTCCTGTATCGGCATTCTCTTTCCACGTGAATGTAGGATCTTCTTGAGTGAGTATCTGTAGTGCAGATTTGAGCTTATCCTGGTCACTCATAGTTTTAGGTTCAATAGCGACCGATATGACTGGTTCAGGGAAATTCATATTTTCGAGAAGGATCTGAGCTCCTTCACTACCGATACTGTCTCCGGTCTGTGCATTCTTAAATCCGATTATTACTCCAATATCTCCTGCAGCGAGTTGGTCGATCGACTCAGGTCTATTGGCATGCATCCGGACTAGGCGATTTACCCGTTCACGTTTTTTCTTTGAGATATTAAGAATTGCTGTACCTTTCTTGATAACTCCCGAATATACCCGTACGAAGCAGAGAGGGCCAGCTTCACGATCATGTTGGATCTTAAAAATGAGAGCCAAAGGCTGGGCTTCAGGATCATGGATTACAGGAACTTCATTTCCATGTTTCACCGAGATTCCCTTAAGCGGAGGAATGTCCAAAGGGGAGGGCAATAGTTCCACGATCCCATCAAGCAATGGTTGGACTCCAATATTCTTCAATGAAGCACCAACAAACACCGGTATCAGTTGGCGTGCTACGGTAGCTTTCCGAAGAGTGCTAATAATCATTTCTCGAGGGATGTCTTCCCCTGAGAAGTAGAGTTCGGTTATTTCATCGGAGTGTGATGCCACAGCATCAATCAGTCTTTCATACCAAGTCTCCCGCAGTTCGATCATATCTTGGGGGACGGGATCAAATTTCATACTGCTTCCCTGGTCATTCACCTCGAAGGTGATTTTCCTATTCCCGATTAGATCGATGATTCCGCTGAATTCTGATTCTGCTCCGATAGGTAAATAGAGGGGAACGGGTGTTATTGCAAACTTCTTCTCAACTTCCTGTACGACATCATAGAAATTGGCTCCAAGTCGATCCATTTTATTGACAAATATGATACGTGGAACTTTATAACGATCGGCTTGCCTCCAGACTGTCTCTGTTTGTGGTTCGACACCACTCACTCCGCATAGGACAGCCACGGCTCCATCAAGAACTCTCAGTGAACGTTCGACTTCTGCAGTAAAGTCCACGTGGCCGGGAGTATCGATAATATTTATTTTATGGTCTTTCCAAAAACACGTAGTTGCTGCAGAAGAGATAGTGATTCCACGATTCTGTTCCTGTTCCATGAAGTCCATGGAGGCTTGGCCATCATCGACTTCACCAATCCTATGGTTTTCCCCTGTATAGAAGAGGATCCTTTCAGTCGTGGTAGTCTTTCCAGCATCTATATGTGCCATAATGCCAATATTTCTAATTAACGTGTCATCCATTCCATAATTTCCTTTAGTGCAGTTTCTCAGCCCTTTCAGTGAGAAATCATAGCATAAAACAAGCTGAGGATAAAGATAGTGGTATTCTAATCATATTTCAATGCACGTAAAGAATTCATGACCGCTAATAGTGCTACTCCCGTGTCAGCGAAAACTGCTAGCCACATAGTCGCTATACCAACGGTACCTAAAGCCATAACAAGCACTTTGATAGAGAGCGCGAAGATGATGTTTTGGGTAACAATGGAGACAGTCTTACGTGCGTGTACAATTCCTTGTGGAATTTTTGAAAGATCATCGGTCATGATCACCATGTCGGAAGCTTCAACTGCCGCATCCGATCCCATGCTACCCATGGATGCCCCGATATCGGCTCTTGCTAGGACCGGTGCATCATTTATGCCATCCCCCACAAATAGTAAAGATTCCTGGGACTTTTTCTGTTTCATCATCCTTTCCATATGTAAAATCTTCTCATGCGGAAGTAGCTCAGCATAAAAATCATTAATGCCAACTGATCGGGCTACTGCTGATACAGCTGTTTTGGTGTCTCCGCTGAGCATGGAAATACGCTGTATTCCCAGATTTGTTAGGTGACGGATCGTTTGACTGCTCTCTCGTTTGACGGTATCAGATAGAATGATTCGTCCAGCCAATGCTTCTCCTATAGAAACAAGTACCGAAGGACCACCGAAGGTCTCTTTGCCTGAATCTGATGAGAGTCCGATTTCATCCATATACGAATCGGTGCCTACGGTTACGGTAATGCCATCTACTATGCCCCGCATGCCCTTTCCAGGGATCTCTTGAACCTCCACGCCGGTTTGATGGATATCCTTAGCGAGTGCATAGGTACTGATTGCCTTTGCAATAGGGTGGTGAGAATTTGCTTCTACAGCTCCTGCGAATCCGATTATCTGTTCCTCTGTATATGGACTTGAGTCGAAAACGATGATGCTATCTACGGAGAAGGTTCCTTTAGTGATGGTTCCCGTCTTATCGAAAACGACATGGCCGGTCTTTGCGAGTGTCTGGATATGGTTACCACCTTTGACTAAGATTCCCATTCTGGCCAGCCCTCCGATACCACCGAAAAATCCTAATGGAACCGAGATCACAAGTGCACAGGGACAGGATACTACTAAGAAGACCAGAGCCCGGTACAACCATGTGGAAAAGGATCCAGAACCGACTAGAGGAGGAATACTTGCGATTAAGATTGCTAAAACCACTACAATTGGGGTGTAGTATTTTGCGAATTTTGTTATAAAGCGTTCTGTCTTTGCCTTCTTTTGACTCGATTCTTCAACCAATTTTAGGATGGAGGCAACAGTAGAATCGATATACCGATTAGTAGCCTTCGCATGCAATACACCAGAACCATTTACCGATCCACTAATGAGTGGATCTCCTTTATGGACTTCCCTTGGTAAGGATTCTCCAGTAAGAGCACTGATATCTAATGAGGAATATCCAGATGTTACCTCTGCATCGACAGGTATTTTCTCACCCGGTCTAATCAAGAGAGCATCACCTACGGTTATATCCTCAGGTTTTACAGTAATTTGCTTTCCATCACGAATTACCGTTGCCGATTGTGGTTTTATATCCATTAACTTGGCGATAGATTTTCGTGATCTATCTACGGCAAGGTCCTGGAAAAATTCTCCAACCTGATAAAATGCCATTACAGCGACAGCCTCGGTATATTCGCCGATGGCGAAAGCTCCAATTGTAGCTAGTGTCATGAGAAAGTTTTCATCGAACATATTACCACGGAACAAGTTGCGGATTGCTTTATAGACGATCTCATATCCACTGATGCCATAGGCTATAGCTGTTAAAAAGAATGCAAGAGAAGAATCTCCGACAGGTAGTGAGCATATCACTAAAACAGCGGCAAGTACTATCCGGAGTGGAATAGCGTAGGCTCGGAGAAACCGGGATAGAGGGGACCCCTCGGTAGAGATTTCTTTAGGTTCATCAAGTATCGATGAAACCTTGGTTCCCGGTTCCTCTTTTGAAACTATGTTCCTGATGGTATCATCAAATGAAAATGACGAGTCCTCTTCATCACCTGTATAAATATGGAGGCGGTTTTGAAGAAGATCGATCTGTGACGAGCGTACGCCGTCTACTTTGTTTATAGCTTGTTCGATTCTCGCTGCACAGACAGCGCAATCGACTCCTTCTATCATGTATGTCTTTTCAATTGTCATGGTTACCTTTCACTTTTATATTAACATATGATTGAACGTTCATATGTGATTGTAAGCGTATCTCGATTGTTATGTCAACATTTTCGATTAAAATAATTAGATTCTTACAAGTGATTCGCGGAGAATCATTTTGTGGGGAATAGTCACATGTTTCTCAATTGGTGGAGTGCCATGAATTATTGAAAAGAGCATCTTCGCAGCCAGTCTCCCTTTCTCGGCGGCTGGTTGGTCTATCGTAGTCAATGGAGGGAGTATATAGGATGCCTCAATGATATTGTCAAATCCGACGACCGATATTTCAGCAGGAACAGCTATTCCATTTTCTGTGAACTGAAGGATACACCCGATGGCTACGATATCGCTCATGGAAACGACACATGTAGGGCGCCTATCTGATTCCAAAAGTTGAGTTGCTATATTTCTACCTTCATCTAGGGTTGTCTCGGTAGTATGAAGTCTAATCGACGGTGAATTGAGATCAAGTCCGTATTGTCTCAATGCTTTTCTATAACCTTCCAGTCGAGCACGTTGGATAGTTTCGGTAGCATGTTTATCATAGGATACTTCAGACAAACCAATAATAGCGATTTCCGTATGACCATATTCGAGGACTTTCGACATCATGGTGCAGGCTGCCTCATGGTCATCGATCGTAATGGATGGCATATCTGATGATGGAATCCCATCGATAGTGACAAATGGAATATTTCTTCTTCTGATGGATTCAAGTATCTCCATTTCTATACTCATGCCTTGAGTGATCAGCCCATCCACTGCAGCACAGCGAACAGCTTCGATTACACTCTCGTTAATGGGTGGAATAAGGGTAAGCGTGTTTCCGTACTGCTGGCACACACTACCGATTCCTTCAACCACTTGCATAATATAGGGGTTCTGGAAAGAGTAGTGTATATCTTGGGGGAGAAGGAACCCAATACTTTCATGACGTTGCAAAGAAAATTTTCTGGCAAGAGGATCGGGATAATACCCAAGTTCCTCAGCTACCTTGAGTATGGTTGCACAGGTCTTTGAAGAGATTCTTGAAGGATCATTGAATGCAAATGAGACTGCGGTCTTGGAGTATCCAGAGATTCTCGCGATATCGTTAATGGTTACTCGCTTTCCCTTAGGTCTTTTATCATCCATCTCAGGTACTCCTTGTTAGGAGTAGGATTTCATAGGGACCGAGTATGATCGGGTCACCGGCAAGACGTACATGCTTGCCTTGGGCTAGGTCCGTCCATGCATTATCCCGTAACAACTCATAGCTGGAGGTATCGATTGTTACTGTTTTCTGAAATTCAGTAAAATTCGCGAAGACTACGAGGGCATCCTCTCTCTGATAGGCTTGTCGGGGATTTACCAGCATACAGATCACTCCAATATCATCTGTCGCTATTGTAGTGAGTTTGTTTGAAGATCCCATCAGACGTTGTCCTTTCCGTATATTTATGAATCGGTGGATCTTCCAGAAAACCTGAGAACCGGGAATACTAAGATCGTTTCTCCGGCTTGCAGCTGCCCAATCGAATTTTTGTCGATGGAGATACCTGCTATCACGTGCCTTATGCATATCATAGATATATGAATAGTCGTTTAATTGGCCAATTTCATCTCCACTATAGATTACAGGGATACCATTCGCCGCCATACAGAAGGTATGCAATAGTATGATTCTTTTGACTGCCAATTCCTGTTGGTATTCATCCCGTTCAAGCAGGCCTTTTTCTAATCCACAAAGAGACGCACAGGTACCGCAGTTGCGTGCATCCAAAGTCTTCGGGTCAGATTCATAAAGTTCCCCTCGGCTGAAACTACCGGGGAAGGCTCCAAGGTAAAAATTGATAAGAAACCGTTTATGCTGGAATGGATCAAAGCCGAGTTCCCTAGCTTTCTGGTCATTGAAACCCCATCCGATATCATCGTGGCACCTTGCATAGTTGACCCAGCATGCTCCACTGGGAATATTGTCTGGGATGGCTTCAACAAGAGAGCCTAGCATTCTTGTATCTCGTGTCGCTAAGCTATTCCATAGATCGACCATAAGTGTAACATTGTAAAGAAGATGGCATTCAGGAGCCTCTTCAGTTCCGAAATAAGGAGCGACATCCTTCGGAGCCATGACGACTTCACCTTTGATGATCGCTCCTGGAGCTACAATCTCCAAAAAAATCCTGAACATCCTAACGATGGAATGTACTTGCGGCAGATTCCTACAATTGGTTCCCCATTCTTTCCAAATATAGGGGATGGCATCAAAACGGAAGATATCCACTCCTCGATTAGCCATTTGAAGAAGAGCACTTGCCATTTCCAAGAATACGATAGGATTTCTATAATCCAAATCCCATTGATAATGGTTGAAGGTTGTGAGTACCCAGCTCTCCATATGGGCATTGTAGGTGAAGTTGCCTGGGGCTAAAACCGGAAAAACTTCATTTACTGTTGCTTCATAGGCATCGGGCATGGTGCGATCTTCGAATATGAAATATCGTGATGAAAATTCAGGATCGCCTTCACGTGCAGCAATTGCCCAGGCATGCTCATCAGAAGTATGGTTAAGGACGAAATCGAGACAAACACTAATACCGCGGCTATGGCATGCTTCGGTGAAACGGTCAAATTCTTCATTTGTTCCAAATCTCTCGTCTATAGAGGTAAAATCACTTACCGCATAGCCACCGTCATTCAATGATGCGGGCATGGAAAAAACAGGCATGACATGAAGATAAGTGACGCCGAGTTCTTCAAGATAGTCTAGTTTCGCAGGCATGCTGGCAAAGGTGTCGGAAAAGTTATCCACGTAGAGCATCATGCCTATCATATCCGAATCCTGGTACCAATGAGGATTTGCTATTCGTACCTCATCGAGTTCCAACATAGAATCGGGTCTAGCGGACCATTTCAGACGTAACATATCCAATACTCGTCCAAAACTTTTCTCCCCATACAAAGAATTAAAGAGAGAACGTAGTTCGGGTTCGAACTTATCTAATCGTTTGAGAAAACCTTTGTGTTGTTCGGTTACAGCCGACTTGGTTGTACGATTCATTACGACTTTTTTGCTCCGTTTGTGATTCCTTTCATCCTGTATATTTGCAGGAAATGGAAGATTATGACAATAGGGATGATAGATATAGATGTAGCGTAGAAATTCCCTTGGACCCCAAATTAATCGTAACGAAGAAAGGTCGCTTGACTGTTCAAATCCTATCTTCCATACTTATGTTAAACCGGTTTTCTAGACCGGTCAATTTCTTTTTACTAGGTATAGGTGATTTATGGAACCTTGGATTGGAAGTATCAGATGTTCGGTTACTGACGAATTTATACAGCCCTTCCCCGTACAGAAAGGGGTAGCTACAGAGGTTCGTCTGAAAATGGTCCATGATGCTCCTGTAATTCGGGTTGTTTGTCATTCCGTATTGGATGGTAAATCATACCACTTCCCGACTAATCAGCATGTGGTCGGTAAAAGAAAAATATTTGTAGCAAGCGTGCCTCCTTCGAATGAGAGGATTTGGTATTTTTCCTTCCAGTTAGAAACTCCACAAGGATGGTTTTTCGCTACAAGAAAAGGCCTATTATCTTTTCATCCTTCCATTGCGACTATGTATGGTGTCGATACAGAACTAGAGACCGATGATTGGGTTCCAGGATCGACTTTCTACCAAATCTTTCCTGACAGGTTCCTTGGTATGAATCCGGACCTTGGCGTACGAACCGGTGAATATATATTTGATGGACATCATACAAGGGAATTATCCGTGGATGAAGTACCGCCGGCGTATGAGGATGGATGGTGTCTTGATTTCTACAATGGGGATCTTAAGGGGATTGCGCAATCAATAGATCATTTACTCGATATGGGAATTACTGCGGTTTACCTGAATCCGATATTCTCCGCGAAAACAAACCACCGATATGATTGTACCGATTTCTTTCATGTTGATGAACATCTTGGGGGTGATCTGGCTTTGGCTCATCTTTCTGAACAATTGCATAACGCCGGTATCAGAATAATAGTAGATATTTCAATAAACCATAGTGGGATCGAACATCCCTGGTTTAAGAAGGCTCAAAAAGATCCCAATTCACATGAAGCAGACTTCTATTATCGGGATGAAGCTGGAAACTTCATCTATTGGGAAAATGTACATACGCTTCCCCAACTGAATTATTCAAGTGATAGACTCCGACATATCATGTATAGAGGAAATGACTCTGTCTTGCGGAAATTCCTCCGACCACCTTTTTCCATAGACGGATGGAGATTTGATGTGGGAACCGACACTGGCAGGCGAGGGGAAGATCAATTTTGTCATCAGATCTGGAAAGAGGTCAGGAGTGCCATAAAGGAAGTTAATAAGCAATCCTATATTATTGGAGAGGCATGGGAGGATGCGTCTGTCTATATCCAAGGTGACCAGTGGGATTCTGCTATGAATTACTTTGGTAGTGGTAGATTATTACGCAGGTGGTATGGGCAACAGGATACTTATTTAATGAGTAATTGGGGACATTCCGATGAAACGGGGAGAGCTCTGACCGGAAAAGAACTCTCCGATGCTATAGCACAACACTTACTTTCTATTCCGGAACAGCTAATTCCCCGGCAATTCAATCTTATTGACTCTCACGACACTATGAGGCTTCACAATCATAAAAGGATTTTCGATTGGAATCTTTATGAAGGTATTGTAATGCTGTTGTTTGTTCTTCCTGGAGTTCCGAGTGTATACTACGGCGATGAAATAGGACTCGATGGTACTATTGGTAGCAACGAAGGTGCACGGTATCCCATGCAGTGGAATAAGCGGAAATGGGACCAACGCTTTGTCGATCTCTACCGAAGATTGGGAAATTTGAGAAAAGACTCACCATTGTTCGCATATGGTGATTGGCATACCTTATGGTACGACGATACTACGGTAGTGTTCTCACGGATATACCGATCTGAAGGAATGATCATCATGCTAAACAGATCCGATTCCGAAAAAGATATTTCGATTGATCTTCGTCACCTGTATATAACTCATATGAAGGAATGGAAATCTAAAGATACGGTTCCTCTACATGAAGGGATCTTTGCATGGCAGGTAAAAGAGCGAAAAAGTCACCTTTTCCTATTTGATATTGACTGATCAATTGAGTCCAAAAGCCTTATTTAATTCCTTGATCTGGTCTTTTTTAATATGTACTACATCTCCGATGGAATGGGAAAGGTAAAGACTTGTAGCGGTGGCTTCTGCAACTTCAAGTCTATCGAAAGCCTGCAATAGAGAATTTCCAGTGGTTATGATGCTATCATTTTCGACTAGAAGGGCAGGTGTACGTTGATTGATGAGATCCGCAATCTTATCGATATCCTGATAGATGGTCTCGAATGGTATCTTTTGAATTTCCCGTAACAGGATGTAGCTTTCAGGGATGGTCCTTGGATCGAATACTGCATCGGTAACCGCAAATGCCATGAGATGGATTGGATGGGCAACTAAAATGGCTTTGATATCAGGATGTCTGCTATATATTCTTTCATGCAGCAAAATAGCTCGTGAAGGGGTTTTTCCCCTCTCCTTCATTCCATCCTTCACCCTCACAATATCTTCGACTTGTACGTAGGCACGGTCCTTGTTGTAAGGAGTAATCAGCACCGATCCATCAGATAATCTGACAGAGTAGGTTCCATTCGTAGCATTGAACAGTCCTTGTGTGTAAGACCGTTGAATCAGCGTGACCATATCCCGTCTTGCGGCAAGCTCTTCGGTAGAACGGGTATTGAATTCAATATCATCCATGGTGAGGTGGCTTCTTGTTTCACTGAGAGACAATTGGCTAGGATTAAGCTCTCGAACTGTTCCAAGCCTTCTTGCTATCGTTTCCAACCTTGCGCTCGACTCCAATGTCTCAAATATCATGAATGCCCTGAAAAGAGATTCACCACCGATCACCAATCCGTGGTTTTCCAAAAGAACGATATCGCTTCCAGCGGCGAATTGATTGGCAATCTTCTCCCCAAGACGATCACTTCCGGGAAGATCATAAGCGGCAAGTGATATTCCTTTGCAGGATCTTCCTACTGAGGGAAACAATGAAAGAGAGGGGAGTTTGCGCACAATAGAGAATGCTACGAGGGCATGAGGATGCGCGTGAAGCACTGCATGAAGATCTGGTCTCGATCGATATACCGCCATATGGAATGGTAGTTCAGAAGAGGGAGCATGTTCTCCCTCTACGGTTCCGTCCTTTCTCACACGTACGATATCTCCTCTCGTCAAAGTACCTTTGTCGATACCGGCAGGAGTTATCCAAACATCTCCAGAATTGTCACGTATCGAGAGGTTTCCTCCGCTGGTGGTGGTCATTCCTCTCGTGTAGATCCTATTCATGATCATGACCAATTGGTCGGCTGGATGCAATAGGGAAAAGTCCATATAATCCTCCCGATTTCTTCACTATGGCGAGAGTATATCATAAAAATTAAAAGACCAACATCTGACCATGTTGACAAAATCTCCGCGTCTATGGTAGTTTCAGTCTCGTTATGATCAACGGGGGGTTAGCTCAGTGGGAGAGCTCCTGCCTTACAAGCAGGCTGTCGTGGGTTCAAATCCCGCATCCCCCAGAATATATTGGAGAGCAGTATTATCCTGTTCTCCTTTTTTTTCGTCTCTATTGACATCACAGCAAAGATTTTCCATGATTGGGCATGATCGATACCGAGATTAAACGTATAGCTTCTCCTATCATTACCTCAAAACGATTGATTTTGCGCCCATTTGTAAACGACGATGCTGCGGCACTCTTTTCTTGGTCAAGCGATGTCGATGTTACCCGATATCTGAGATTTGAAGCCCATGACTCTCTTCAAGAATCTGAGAAGATCATAAAGCGATGGGTGAGAGATTCAGAAAATCCTCCGAATTTCCACTGGGCGATAGAAAGAAGGGATGATCTACGTGTAATAGGATCAATGGGAATAGAAATAACGAGCCTTCATGACAACCGAGGCGAGATAGGGTATTGTTTAGCCAAGGATGTCTGGAATCAAGGATACGCAACAGAAGCTTTGCGAACCGTTCTTCGGTTTGCCTTTGATATTGCTGGTTTTCATAGACTTGAGGCATGCCATTCTACTCAGAATCCTGCATCTGGAAGGGTGATGGAGAAAGCTGGTATGGAACTGGAGGCAGGACCGCTTCGTCATTATTACCGGTCGAATCTCCTTGGTTACCAGGATGTATATATGTATGTCGCTTTTTCGGATAGTTTCATCGATAATGGGGAGCGGATAAGCAAATGAGTATGGCTGAGCGGATCCAAGCGATCATAGAATCGATTGAAATGGCAAAGAAGGAGCGTGGAGGAGATTCTGGAGTCTCACTCATGGCGGTCTCCAAGACCCATCCCTATGCGGCGATCGAAGAGGCCATTTCTTGTGGACAACTCCTCTTTGGTGAGAACCGTGTCCAGGAGATACTCAATAAATTCCCTACCGGACACCATGGTTATAATCTTCATCTTATTGGACACTTACAGTCAAATAAAGTAAAGAAAGCAGTCCAAGCAGTAGATGCGATAGATTCGGTGGATTCCCTTCGTCTGGCTCGCTTAATAAGCAAGGAGGCGATAAAGGTCAAAAAGGTAATGCCCGTTCTTTTGGAATGGAATACGAGTGGAGAAGAATCAAAAGCAGGTTTTACTGACGAAAAAGAGTATTTCTCTCTCCTTGATGAAGCCCAAGAACTGGAGGGTATTCGTATAGAGGGACTCATGACGATAGGACCGCTAACCGACAATGAGATGGATGTTCGTACCGCATTTGCCACATTACGCGAAATTGCTATGAAAAGTAAAATCACGTATCCTCATCTCTCGTTCGATACCTTGTCTATGGGAATGAGTCAGGATTACCGTTGGGCAATCTTGGAGGGTTCAACTGTTGTCAGAATAGGGTCCGCTATTTTTGGCCAAAGGGATTATACATGAAAAAGGGTATACTCATATTACTCATTATTTTAGTATGCCTACAACCAATTTTTGCTACAGACTATACCCCCTATTCAGTCGACGAATTCCCCCAATGGAGTATTAAACTGAGAAGAGCGGAGACACTCATGTTCGGCTCATTACCGATTACTTTTGGTTTTACGACACTTTCATATTCACTAGCACGCTCTTTCGGTGCTGGGCAGCTCTCTCAGGATCCATTCAGAGAGACCGTCACACTTTTAGGGGTTGCTGGAGGTCTTTCGATCATGGTAGCTCTTGCGGATTATATCATTGGGGAGATGCAGGACTAATGGCGACAAAACAGCATCATGTGTCAATCGTGGTTCCAGAAGGTACAATCGGACAGCGTATCGATCGTTATCTGGCTTCCCTGAGCGATGTATTTCCACGTGCTGCATCAACCGATAGTCGGACAATATTCCTTATCAATGGAAACCAAGTGAAGAAAAGCAAAGCGATAAAACCCAACGATACCGTAGAGGTCCACTGGGTAGAGGAATTGTTTGATAAAATCGAACCACAGGATATTCCGCTCTCCATACTCTATGAAGATGGTCATATGCTGGTTATCGACAAACAACAATCACTTGTCGTGCATCCAGGGGCTGGGAACTGGGACCACACCTTGGTTAATGCTCTTGTCCATCGATATGGTGAACATTTTTTTACAAAGCCAACCAGTGAAGACCAGACAGATGATGATGAAGAGGATCTGTCAGGATTTTCAGATATAAGACCTGGAATTGTACATCGTCTAGATAAGGATACTTCTGGCGTTATGGTCATCGCGAAGGATCGGAGCGCCCACATAGATCTCTCCTCACAATTCAAAGAGAGGTCAATAGAAAAATATTATATAGTTCTTGTCCATGGTCGAATGCCTAGCCGCAGAGGTCATCTGGAGACTACGATAGTCCGTGATCCGCGCAACAGGAAACGCTTTATCGTAGGAAAAGAGGGTGAAGGGAAACATGCGAAGACAGATTACCTTGTACTTCGCCAATGGTCTGATATGGCGTTGGTTAGAGTCAGGCTCCACACCGGAAGAACCCACCAGATACGAGTTCATTTATCGCATATTGGATGTCCTATTATGGGAGATCCGATCTATGGAAGACGGAATAACGAAAGCTATACGATGATGTTACATGCATTCTCGTTGGAGCTCAGTCATCCCTTAACCGGAATTCGACTACGATTCCGTGCTCCTATGCCACAACGCTTCAAAGATGTAATCCGTGCGAAAGATGAAAAGCAGGTCAGGTAAGCACGCTAGGATGACTCAGTTGAGCTAAATCGTCACTGGACATGGCGTCGATCAACTCTTGATTGAATAATTTTTCGATTTTAAGTGCGGAAATGGTTCCGTGACCAGGGAAAATGAGGAATCGTTCATCCAAGGTGAGAAGTCGATTTTTTATTCCTTTGAGTAAAAGAGCTTTTTCCACAACTCCGGTTGTCTTGCCAATCCTTCCAGCGTATAACACGTCACCGGTGAACAGGGAGTTGCCAATCTTATATACGAAAGAATCGATCGTATGGCCTGGGACTTGGATAGCTTCTACAGTTATTCCACTGAGATCCATGATTTCACGATCTTTTACCTCTATGACCGGAATATCATAGACACCCGGAGATCCAGCATATACCTTGGGACTATAAATCTTCACCAAGGTTCCCAATCCCTTTGTGTGTGATGTGTGTCGATGGGTAAGCAAGACATGTGCGATATTGAACCTGTTCTTTTCGATCCTCTCAATAAGTTCCATATCGATATGACCTGGATCGATCAAGATTGCATCACCACCATCCTCTGGTCCAACTAGATAGGTATTTGAAAATTCATTTAAAGAAAAATGGAAAAATACTTTCATATTATTACGAGAAACTCGCCTCCTCGTAATTGGAATATTTGAAGGAGACATTATCCCTATCGGTAAATCTGAAATCGGCATTTTTAAGATTGCAATCGACGAATTTGACATTCACCAAGTGTGAGGATGAAAAATTGGAATAGTAGAGATCCGAAGAGCTGAAATCACTATCACGAGCATCAACACCCATGAAATTGGTATGGATGAGCAATGTATCGGTAAATGAGCAATGGATAAGTTTCGATCCCGCAACGACCGAGTGTCGTGCATCACTACCATCAAATGTACAATTCTCAAATAGACAAAAATCGAAAAAACAAGCTTGGACTTTGGAATTAGAGAAATTGACATTCTCGAAGATACACCTAGCGAAATCACTCGTGGTCAATTGAATTTCAGAAAAATCGAGATCCTTGAGATGGACATCGGTCATGACGATATCCCTATGACGGTGGGAATCGTTTATTGAGGAGATAAGCGATTTGAGGACCTCTTCACTGTTTTCAGCATGATGGAGACAGGTATACATGTCTTCCAAAGCATACCTACGACAACCTTCCACTGCACAGGGAACACACTTGAACATGGAAAGAGCCTATCAAATAGCGTAGTCGATGTAAAGAAGATTGCTTGCATACCGTCTTGATTGTCGGTAGAGTATTTTCCATGGAAGAACACATAGGTCTCGTCGTTCGTGGCATAAACAATATTTATTCGGTAGTTCCACTTGAAAGAAGGGATACTATTGGCGATGCTCCGACTTACTCTTGCAGAATCAAAGGCAAAGTGTTGCAGGATGTCGAGCTTTCCTATAATCCGATCGCAGTAGGTGATCATGTGCTATTTACCTTACATCATAAGGATGAAGGGTTGATCCTAAAGAGACTTCAGCGTAAAAACTATTTCTCCCGCTGGAATGCAAAGAGAGGAGCAAACCAGACCTTGGTAGCCAATATGGATTTGATTGTAATTGTTTCCTCCACAAACGATCCTCCCTTTAGGCCACGGTTTATCGATAGAGCTATCGTATGTGCACATACTACTCCTATCATGATAGTCTTGAATAAATGCGATCTTATGGTCACTGAATCGGAATATGAACGGTTTCAACACTATGGGATATTAGGCTATGAAACATTCCTCATGTCTGCTTTCGACGAGGATGGTCTTGTAGCTCTTAAAAAGAGACTGGCGGGTAAGACTGTTGCATTTATCGGTCAATCGGGAGTCGGGAAGTCTACCATAGTAAATGGATTGTTGGGGAAGGGGTCAGTTCAGAAAATTGGAGACATTTCAAACAAATATCATCGTGGTAAGCATACGACTAACCATGCACTTATGATCGATGCAGACAGTATGGTAGTCGTTGATACGCCGGGGATGCGTGAAATCATGATTCCCCATGTTGATCCTTTTCTCATTGCAGAGAGTTTTCCTGAATTCAGAAAATATCGTGATAGATGCTCATTTTCACCATGCTTACATACACATGAACCCGATTGTGCAATAAAGACAGCTGTAGAGAAGGGTGAGATCCTTGAAGATAGATACGAAAGTTATCTTAGAATGGTGACCTCGATTGAGGAACGTCCTGAGAGCTGGGAACGGGAACGACGGTGAGGATTGTGATGAATAACCGTACTGCTAAGGATTTGGGATACTACACGGTGATCGATGAGGTAAAAGGCCTATGTCTTTCGGAATTGGGGCGAAGGGCTTTCGATATTCTTGAATTCATTACCGATAGGACACAGTTATCAGATAGACAGGATATCGTTGGAGACTTTATGAGTCTCTCTTCTCTCCGTGTGGATAAACCTATTTCATTTCCGACGATCGCAGATGTCATGGAAGAATTGCAGATTCCTGGCAGGACCTTGGATGGTGAGCAACTATACCGGTTAGGGGAATACCTCAATGCCGCTACCAAATTCATCTCGTACTGTAGGCTTCCACGGAAACTCCCCGGAGAGCCGGGAACTCATGATCAACTTTCGGTTGTTCCTCCGGCAATGTCGCTCTTTGAGCCGATGGATACGCAACTGGTAAAGTTGGCTATGAAACTTTCAGAGACTTTGGAAAGCCCGGGGGTAGTCAAGCCCACCCATCCTGCAATTGCCCGGTTGACGAAAGAGGTGGAACGAAAGAGGGCTGAGAGACAAGCCTTTAGCCAAGATTTCCTACAACATAAGAGTGGCCCCTCCTCAAACGTACAACCAGTATTCCGAGATGGAAGGGTAGTCCTTCCCATAAGAAACGACCAACGCTCACAACATGAAGGGATCATCCATAGTTCAAGTGCCTCGGGGGTAACAGTCTTCATGGAACCGTATCGTTTGGTGGAACTGAATAATCAGGTTGTAATGGCGCAACAACAAATCCAGATGGAAATTGCAAGGATACTCGCCGAATTGTCAGGGCAGGCTCGGGATACCATTGAGCTACTAGAGACTCTTCAGCAGGAGGTTGCTTATGCGGATGCGCTGTATTCACGGGCTCGTTACGCAGAGATTCATGATTGTACCAGGCCTCAGTATGGTCAAGATGGTCAGGTCACTATAATCCAAGGCAGACATCCACTTCTCAAAGACAAGGCCGTCCCCATTTCATTGGAATTGGATCCATCGATAAAAGCTGTAGTGATTAGCGGACCCAATGCTGGTGGTAAAACTGTCACCATTAAAACAGTCGGACTCTTTTGCATGATGCATCAATCGCTCTATATGGTTCCTGCAAAAGAGGGAACGACACTTCCAATCTTTCATTCGATATATACCGATATCGGTGATGATCAATCAATCGAGGAATCGTTATCCACCTTCAGTGGACATATGAAAAATATCGGTACAATACTTCAGCAATGTGACCATGAATCTTTGGTAATCTTGGATGAATTAGGTAGTGGAACAGATCCCATTGAAGGTTCTGCTTTGGCTCGGGCTATCTTGGAGTATTGCGTAGACCATGTAGGACTTACCCTGGTTACCAGTCACCATAGTGTATTGAAACAATATGCCTATGCTCAGCCCGAATTGCTTAATGCATCCATGGAATTCGATGGAAAAACCCATGAGCCGACATTCCGAGTCATAAGTGGACTTCCAGGAGAAAGCCATGCATTGGATACTGCTAGATCCATGCGTTTACCGGACTCGGTTCTCCAGAGAGCTCAATCTTTCCTCGGTTCTGAGATGGTAGAAATTTCAACTATCATTCGGGGCTTGGAGGAGAAACGAAGAGAAGCTGAACTCCGAGAACGGACACTTGATGATCGAGCGAGACAGCTGCAAGAGCAGGTAAGACAGAATGATCTCAAAAAACTTACGCTCAAACAACGTGAACAATTGTTGCGTCAGGAACAGATTGGTGATCTTTCCCGGTTTATCAATGAAAAACGCAGTGAGTTAGAGAATCTCGTAGCTGAGTTGAGAGAAGGGGAGATAACCAAAGAGAAGACTCGTAAGGTCAAGGCATTCATCTCTTCAATGGAAAAAAAGCAACAAGAGAGCAAACTGAAGGCTAATGAGATTGAAAAATCTTTGGAGCAAGAACTGTATCGTGAAGAAGATGCCCACAGTGTGGTGTTTTCTGTGGGAATGGATGTATTAGCCGGTCCTCATAAGAGGGAGGGGCGGATAGTCAGGCAAGAAAAACGAGGGAAATGGTTGGTAGCGATAGGGCCTATGAAATTCCCTATGGACGAACGAGACCTGCGTCCTTTGCCAAGTCGATTTAAGAAAGAGCAGAAAAAAGTATCGGTTAGTTACGAATCACGATCTGTTGCTCCCCGACCTACTATTGATGTACGGGGAATGACCCTAGATCAAGCTGTGGAGGCATTATCGATCCAAATTGAGGGTGCACTAGTTCATTCCATGCAGAGTTTCTCGGTTATCCATGGGATGGGTGACGGTATCCTGGCAAGAGGTCTCCATGATTATCTAAGAAGTGTTTCCCAAGTCTCAAACTACTATTTCGCTCGACCGGAAGATGGTGGTTACGGTAAGACCTATATTGAGTTATACTAATTATTCCAAAAATGCAGGAGGCAATTATGACAGACTACATGGAAGGGAGTGGAGTCCAGTACCATATACATCTTAAAAAAGGAGACGTAGGACGCTATGTTATTCTCCCCGGCGATCCGAAGCGATGCGAGAAGATTGCTCGGTATTTCGACAATCCCCAGTTCATAGCCGACAGTAGGGAATATGTAACCTATACTGGTTATCTCGATGGCGAAAAAGTGAGTGTGACCAGTACGGGCATCGGAGGTCCATCGGCATCGATTGCTATGGAAGAATTGCATCAATGTGGAGCTGATACCTTTATTAGAATGGGGACCTGCGGTGGCATGAAGCTAGATGTCGTAGGAGGTGATGTAGTTATTGCCACTGGCGCAATCAGGAATGAGGGAACAAGTAGGGAGTACGCTCCGATAGAATTCCCTGCCGTAGCAAATATTGATGTAGTGAACGCACTTGCCATGGCAGCCAAACAGTTAGGTAAACGGCACCATGTAGGAGTTGTGCAGTGCAAGGACTCATTCTATGGTCAACACTCTCCACAGACAAAACCGGTCTCTTACGAATTGGAACAAAAATGGGAAGCTTGGTTACGATTGGGTACTCTTGCGAGTGAGATGGAATCGGCAGCGTTGTTTGTGGTAGCAAGTTACCTTGGCGTACGTTGCGGTAGCGAGTTCTTCGTGGTAGGAAACCAGGAACGTGAGAAGCGAGGTATGGACAACCCAATAATGCATGATACAGAGACGGCGATCGAGGTCGTCATACAAGGATTGAGGAACCTGATCGCCGCAGATAAAGGCTACAATGGTTGACCACTAGGCCTTCGCCAACCTTCTTCCTAGTTCACGGGCTGTATGTATGGCATTGGCATCAGGATTCCAGTTATTCCTAAACGGCTCATCCACCAGATCATAACCGGCTTTCTCGAGAAATTCCGCCATCTTTTTAGGAGCCTCTCCAGTCCAGCCATAACAACCGAACGTAGCTGCCTTCTTGTTTTTCATTTTTAGCTCTTTTAAGAAGTGAAGGAATCCTGCAACACTGCCAAGCATGTCATTGCCAACCGTAGGGGAGCCCATAACAAGCATCTTTGATTTGAATATCTCGGTTATGACATCATTCTTATCGGTTTTTGCAATATTATAGACTTTTACAGTTACCTTTGGATCTTCTTCCACGATACCAGCTGCGATTGCATCGGCCAATGACCTAGTGCCATCCCACATCGTATCATAAGCGATGGTTATCTGGTTCTCCTGGTAATTGTCACACCATGCAGCGTACTTTTCGACAATCTGAATTGGGTTATCGCGCCAAATGACTCCATGACTAGTGGCAATAATGTCTATTGGAAGTTCCATTGAAAGGATTTCTGAAAGTTTTCGTTTGAGGATTTGGCTGAATGGAGTGAGAATATTCGCATAATACTTAATAGCTTCATATTCAAGGACACACCTATCGGCGAGATCATTGAAAAGTCCACCGAAAGCATAATGTTGCCCAAAGGCGTCATTACTGAATAGAATATTGTCACCTGTCAAATAGGTTGCCATACTATCTGGCCAATGCAACATGGTCATTTCAACGAAGGCGAGACTCTTGCCATTACCAATATCTAACGTATCGCCGGTTTTAACGGTCTTGAAATTCCACTTCCTATGGTATTGTCCAGTAAGTGAATCAACCGCTTTCGCAGTGCAATAGACTGGCGTATCAGGTATCTGTTCCAGAAGTGCCAACAATGCACCACTATGGTCTACTTCTCCATGGTTAACTACGATGGCATCAATTTTATTGAGATCTATCTCCTGTTTAAGATTATTGACGAATTCGTCTGCATAGGGACGCCAGACAGTATCGACAAGGATAGTCTTCTCTTCCTGGATGAGATATGAGTTGTAGGAACTGCCTTTATGGGTTGAATAATCACTACCGTGAAATTGCCTCAATTCGGTATCAATTTTACCAACCCAACTTACGTTGTTTTTGATGTTTTTTTTCATTGCATTCTCCTTTTGGAGATTCATAATACCATGTTATCGGTGACGATGGTAGGAAATAGCAGTACTTGGACAAACCGAGGAACAGGCTTCACATTGATGACAAAGTGCAGTATCGATTACTGCCTTTCCTGATTCCCTTGGAGCGCTAATCGCACCTGAAGGGCAGACTTTCATGCAGTGTCGGGTTCCCACACATGCACTTTGATCGACTTGCTTGCTATAACGGGCAAACTTTGCACCTAGTCGAAGTAGGATGCTATACGGACAAAGACCATTGTGCCAGACAGGACTTTTTACAAAAAACGTAACAATGATTGAAAGGAAAAAAAGAATCAATAAAATCGGGAGCTGTATGTTAAACATGGATTTTCCCAAAAACAAGGTAATTAAAGTTAGTGCCAGTACGACGTAGGCAAGTTTTGGACTCTCAAGCCATGATGGAACATTCATCCTCTGAAGACCGATTTTTCTTGAAAATTTCTGTATTGGTCGCATTACGGTGTTCATTGGACATACGTAGCCACAGTATATCCTTCCAAAAATCGGAGAGACCAGTACACCGGCGATATACAGAATCAACCAGATTTGGAATCTTCCTGTAATCATCAGAATACCAAAAACCACGAGAAACAAGAGCCTTATAGCCATATTCACTTTTCGATTTCGCATATACATCAAATCTCCTCGCGTGGAATATACTATAGGAATAGAAGAAAATATGTTACTTTGGTAACACTTGGAGTGCATATGGAGAGGAAGATTCTTACAGATGACCAGTTACATCAGATAGCGCTGTTCTCATCTTTACCAAAAGAGAAACGCCATGAATTACTTAAATGCAATAGGGTTCAGTGTGTGTCTTACGGGTTGGGAGAGTTTGTACATATGGAATCCGATCCCTGTCTAGCTATTGAAATAGTACTAGAAGGCCACCTTTCGGTAGAACAGATCGGAGAGGATGGGGATATATTTTCTGTTGCTACCTTCGGTTCTGGATCACTCATTGGCGGTAATGTGGTGTTCTCCTCATTACCTTTTTATGCCCATAGTATAATTTCCATAGAACGGAGTCTGTTGGTACGTATAGATAGGGACACACTGTTCGAACTCATTGTAGCGTATAAAGTATTTCTTAAACATTTCCTTACCGTAATAAGTGACAATACGGTGATGGTGAACAATAGACTTTCCTATCTGATGCAGTATTCACTCAGACAGCGGTTGTTCATCTACATCCAATCTGAAATGGTCCGGCAGCAACAGGAAACCATTATCCTTCCTATAACAAAGACGAGATTAGCCCAACTACTCGGTGTTAGTAGGACGAGTATATCCCGGGAGCTGGCCAAGATGCGTAATGAGGGCTTGTTGAAGTTGAATAAACGGAAGATTACCTTATTGGATACCGACATGTCTAATAATGTGAAGGGGACGTAACTAAATTGAGATAGTTTGCTCATTTGGGTTTCGATACCTTCTCTTTAGCCCAAGGAATCACATCGGAATTGCGTTTTTCCTTGATTTCAGGTTGTATTTTTCGCATTAGCCGTATATAGTATTTCTATATTAACAAGGTGGGATTGCATATGGAACTGCAGATTCAGGAATTGGTCGATTCGATCAAACGTGATGGTATTGCCGAAGCCGAAAAACGCGCTGCGGAAATTGTTTCGGAGGCTAAGGAAAAGGCCGATGAGTTGGTTCGCAACGGAGCCAAGGAAGCCGAAAAATTGATTGAAGATGCTAAGAAAGAAGTAGCGGTTTTACGACAAAGTGGCAAGGCTTCAGTAGAGCAAGCCGGTCGTGATGTAATCCTTTCACTCAAGAAAAGCATCAACACACATTTTGAGAGGTTATTGGAACTCGAAACGGCTAAAACCCTCAGTGGAAAAGATCTGGTCTCCCTTATTGTAAATATGGTTAAAAGTGGACTCGCAAATCCTGCGGAAGTTGCTGTCGAAATCCCGCAGTCGGATGTGAAGAAACTTACCGATTCACTTGCGGCCGAATTAGCCAAAGAGATGAAGGAAGGACTCGTAATCAGACCAGTCTCTTCAGTGGATGTAGGATTCAAATTGGCTTCCAAGGATGGCTCCAATTACTACGATTTCAGTGCGGAGGAAATAACCAGGATGCTATCCCCATTCCTAAATACCACGGTTCAGGAGATCCTGTCGTCTTCTTCCGATTCGAAGTAAGGAGTTTCCTGTGGCCTCTTATTATTATCTGGTGGCATCTCTTCCCATGCTCCACTTTGAAGAAAATCCTCCTATTAGTATGGAACGATTTTTGGATTCCTGTGAACAATCGATGGGAACTAGGGATTATTCCTTAGTTAGGGATTTGGCGACTGGAAATCTTGATTCCATCAAGCAAGAATGTGCTTTTTTAACCCAATGGAATAATTTTATAGTTACTCTGAAACAATCTCTCCACGAAGCTAGAGCTTTAGCCCTTTCCAGGACAGATGATCATGTTTCTAGTGCCAGTGACAAGGATTTCCATATCGAAGAGGTCGTTAAGCTAGTTATGCAGACGGAAAATCCTCTGGAAAGTGAACTCTTGCTTATGCGATTCCAATGGGAAAAAGCAGAAGAACTGTTATCGACCAGGGTGTTTGATAGAGAGGTGTTGTTCACCTATGCCATCCAGTTGGCGTTATTGGAAAGGAAGGCCTTGTTTACCCCATTGGAGGGTAATGCCGAATTTAAGCGTCTTTTCTCGAATTTGCAATCGATTATCAAGAGCATATAAACGGAGTGTATGGTTATGGCGAAAAATAGCGGTCGAGTCACCGGTGTAAATGGAAATATGGTTACGGTTGAATTTGGGGGCAATGTCTCCCTGAATGAAGTGGCATACATTCTATTAGGTGAAAACAGACTCAAGTCGGAAGTTATCCGGATACAAGGTATTGTGGCTTCGCTGCAGGTTTTCGAAATGACTGGAGGCGTTAGAGTTGGTGATTCTGTGGAATTCACTGGAGAAATGCTCAGTGTTGAACTCGGACCAGGATTGCTTACACAAATATACGATGGATTACAGAATCCACTGCCTGAACTTGCAGAGCAATGTGGATTCTTCCTTCAACGGGGAGTGTATCTGAAGCCAATCCCTAACAAAGAATGGCAGTTTACACCCGTTGCACAAGTAGGGGACATTGTTTCTCCTGCCGATACCTTAGGTACGGTGCCGGAAGGCATTTTTACCCATCGTATCATGGTTCCATTCAATTTTCCTGCAGGAAATTGGACTGTCACCGAGATTAAGAAAGCTGGAACTTACCATGTAAGGGATGAAGTCGCCAAACTCAAGGATTCCAAGGGTAACGAAAGAAGTGTATCCATGGTGTTTACATGGCCTATCAAGCGGGCCATAACCCAATATGAAGAGAGACTCAGACCTACTGAACCCTTGATTACGAAAGTAAGAATCCTCGATACATTCCTACCGGTAGCAAAGGGTGGAACATATTGTATTCCTGGGCCTTTCGGTGCCGGGAAAACTGTATTGCAGCAGATGACTAGCCGTAATGCTGATGTCGATGTCGTTATCATAGCAGCTTGTGGAGAGCGTGCCGGTGAGGTCGTTGAAACCTTGAAAGAATTCCCTGAACTCATTGATCCGAGAACAGGCAAAACTCTCATGGAAAGGACTATAATCATTTGTAATACCAGTTCCATGCCGGTTGCGGCTCGAGAAGCCTCTGTATATACAGCCGTCACCATTGCCGAATATTATCGACAAATGGGTTTGCATGTGTTGCTGTTGGCAGACTCAACCAGTAGATGGGCACAGGCTATGCGTGAGATGTCGGGACGGTTGGAAGAGATCCCGGGAGAAGAGGCTTTCCCAGCATATCTCGAATCGGTTATCGCCAGCTTCTATGAACGTGCTGGAATTGTTCGTCTCAGAGATGGTTCCAAAGGTTCCGTTACGATTGGAGGAACCGTAAGTCCAGCCGGAGGTAACTTTGAAGAACCGGTAACCCAAGCTACATTGAAGGTCGTGGGTGCGTTCCATGGGTTATCTCGTGAACGTTCCGATGCCAGAAAATATCCTGCAATCCATCCTCTCGATAGTTGGTCAAAATATCCTACAGTGATAGATGATGCCAAAGTAGATTATGCCCGAGACTTGCTTTTCTCGGGAAATGAAGTGAGTCAGATGATGAAGGTTGTTGGAGAAGAGGGCACTAGTCTTGATGACTATATTGTCTATCTCAAGAGTGAACTTATCGATAGCGTCTATTTACAGCAAAACTCGTTCGACCCTGTCGACTTCGCTGCTCCGATAGATCGCCAGCAACTGGTTTTTGATGTTTTGTTCAAGATTCTCGGATCAAAACTTAAGATTGAAGATAAAAAGGCTGCTCGAGCTTTTATTAATGAGTTGCGACAGAAATTCATCGACTGGAACAATACTGCACGCGAAGATGAAGGTTTTGAAATGTATAAGAAAGAGATAGAAGAGCTTGTAGGCGATCGATTCGTTGAATACGAACGAAAGGCAAACAAGATTCTCCAAGCGAAATAGGTGGTAGGGTATGCAGAAGGTTTATACGAAGATCGATTCTATTGCAGGTAATGTTATTTCCGTCCGCGCTGAAGGAATCCGTAACGGAGACCTCGCCGTTGTCACCTCTAGTCATGGAGAATCATTAGCCAACGTCATCAAACTGAATGGTAAGGAGGTCTCTCTTCAGGTTTTTGCCGGAGGTAGAGGTGTTTCTACTGGGGACAAGGTAAGATTCTTAGGATATCCGATGAGAATTTCCTATAGTGATGATCTGATGGGACGCGTTTTCACCGGAAGCGGTAAACCCCGTGACAATGGTCCTGAGCTTACCGAAAACCTCATTGAGATCGGAGGTCCCGCTGTCAATCCTGCAAAAAGAATTATCCCCCGTAACATGATTCGGACTGGATTGCCCATGATCGATGTCTTCAACACATTGGTTGAATCACAAAAACTTCCTATCTTTTCCGTCTCTGGAGAACCATACAATGAGGTTCTCGCGAGAATAGCTATGCAAGCAGAGGTAGATCTGATCATCCTCGGAGGAATGGGGTTGAAATACGATGACTACCTCTATTTCAAGGATACTTTGGAAAAGAGCGGTGCTATGAGTAGGACAATCTTCTTTGTTCATACGGCAAGTGATCCAACGGTAGAATGTCTCTTGGTTCCTGATATCTCCCTTGCAGTAGCCGAGCGGTTTGCCCTGGATGGAAAGAAAGTTCTGGTCCTGCTAACCGATATGACAAACTTTGCTGATGCAATGAAAGAAATCGCCATCACCATGGAACAGGTTCCTTCGAACCGAGGTTATCCGGGAGACTTGTATAGCTCACTCGCTGCAAGATATGAAAAAGCCGTTGATTTCGAAGGGGCGGGGTCGGTTACGATACTTGCTGTGACTACGATGCCTGGAGACGATGTTACTCATCCGGTTCCTGACAATACCGGCTATATCACCGAGGGTCAGTATTACCTTAAAAATAGTAGAATTGAACCTTTCGGCTCCCTTTCTCGATTGAAACAACAGGTTAACAAAGATACTAGAGATGATCACCGGGCACTCATGGATGGTATGATAAAACTCTATGCTTCCTATAAAGAGTCACTGGAGAAGAAATCTATGGGATTCCAGATGTCAGAATGGGATGACAAGCTACTCCAGTATGGTGAATTGTTCGAAAGTAAACTTATGGATTTATCGGTTAACATTCCTCTGGAAGAGGCTCTTGACCTCGGTTGGGAAATATTGGCCGACTGTTTTGAACCCAAAGAAACTGGTATGCGTTCAGAGCTGGTGCTCAAGCATTGGCCTAAATAGGATTTTCGAGGAGTAATTGATGGCTGCCGTCAAACTGACGAAAAACGAACAGAAAAAGCAGAAGGACCAACTCAAACAATTCCAGCGGTATCTTCCTACTTTGCAATTGAAAAAACAACAATTGCAGATGGTGATTCGACAAATTGAACAGGAAGTGAAGAATCTCCAGCATGAACAGAAGAAGATTGTCGACGGTCTGCAGTCATGGGTAGCGGTCTTTCATGAAAATACTGCTTTCGAAGATGAATCAAGATTGGACCACATTGTCATAGTGGATAAGGTATTGAAGGCAAAGGGGAATATTGCTGGAGTCGCGATACCTGTATTTAAAAGTCTCACCTTCAAGACAATAGATTACTCTCTCGATTCCTACCCACTTTGGGTGGATAGGGGTATTGAATCTCTTAAACAGATTGCTCGTTATGATGCGATGATCGCTACATTGGAAAAACAAATTGAATTGCTTGGTCGTGAATTACGTGTAACGAGCCAGAGGGTAAACCTCTTTGAGAAGGTGAAGATTCCAGAGACGAAGGAAAATATTCGTAAAATCCAGATCTATCTAGGTGACCAACAAACAGCTGCTGTAGTGCGTGGTAAGATCGCGAAGAAGAAATTGGTGAAGAAAGCTGGGGAGGGTGTCGCATGATAGTTCCCATGAAGCGGGTTTCACTTATTGTATTGGCCTATGAGAAACGCTCTGCGCTAAAAGCCTTGCGAAAAGCTGGAATCGTTCACATCGATGAAATTCCAGCTAAGAATGAGAAGATTGAAGATCTGGAGAAGTCTCGTCTACAGATGGACCGAGCGATCAACGTATTGCAGGAGTTGTATGGGCAAGGTACCAAGAAGAACAAGCAAGCAATAGGATTGGTGGCAGAAGATAGTCTAGATGATGAAGAGTTCGCAGAAATACATGCCAGGATTTTATGGCTTATAGACCAACAGAAGGAAATCGAAGACCGTCGTCAGAAATTATCAATTGAACGAGAAAAATTGTCAGGGTGGGGTGATTTCTCATTAGACGATCTACATATGCTCAGGGATGATGGAATCGAACTCAACTTCTATCGAATTGGAAAGAAAGAACTAGCAAAGCTTCCTAAGAATATAGATTATGTAATGCTTCGTTTGGAAGGTAAGGTCGGTATGATTGCTGTTGTTGGAAACACCTTACCAGAAGAGATCTCTGCCGAGAGATTGGCATTAGGTCAACATTCATTGTCCCAACTAGATGAATTAATACGCTCTGATCAAAAACGGTTGGAACAGATACAAGAAGAATTGATTGGACTTTCTTCATATTTGTCTTGTTATCGCTATCAGAAAAAGGTCTTGGATCAAGATCATAGATTTGAATCCATACAAGCCTCAATGGAAGAAGATGATACGGTAGCATGGCTAAGTGGTTATGTTCCTGTCGGGCAAGTATCGTTGTTCAAGGAGACAGCAAAAACTCATAGTTGGGCATATGCGATGGATGATCCAAGTGAGGCTGAGAACCCTCCTACACAAGTGAAGAATAAAAGATGGATTTCCATAATTGGTCCGGTCTTCGATATTCTCGGAACGGTTCCGGGCTATCGGGAGTATGATATCAGCATGTGGTTTCTGATGTTCTTCTCGCTATTCTTTGCCATGATTGTCGGAGATGGTGCTTATGGAGTCATTTTCCTTATAGCAGGTCTTCTTATCCACAGAAAGGTGAAGAAGGCGACTAATGCGGTGATACTTCTCTATGTATTGAGTATTACCAGTATTATTTGGGGAGCGGTTACTGGAACTTGGTTCGGAAGCAAGGTGATTTTGGAAAACGTACCGTTCCTCCAAATGCTGGTAATTCCCCAGATTGCGAACTATCCTGAACTCTTTGGATTGGAAGCTACAACAACCCAGAATATGGTAATGCAGTTATGCTTTATTATTGGAACTCTTCAACTGAGTCTTGCCTGCGCAATGAATATTTATCGGAAGGTCGGTAAAAAGGACTTGAGTGCTGTTGCCGATATTGGTTGGCTCATGATGATCGATGCACTCTATTTCCTTGTACTTATGCTGGTAATCAACGCTACTATCGATGTCGGGATGGTAGGGAGCATTGTGGGTATCGGTTTTGCACTAGTGGTGATTTTTGGTTCCCAAGGTCCCGGAATTCCTTTTTTCAAAGGTCTGGCAGGTGGAGCAGCTGGTTTATTCACGACTTTTTTGAATTCGATAAGCGCATTCTCTAATATCATTAGTTATATACGACTTTTTGCTGTAGGTATGGCTTCCCTAGCCATCGCACAGAGTTTCAACAATATGGCTTCTGGACTGCTTCAGGGATTCGCTCTTCCAGCTGGAATTCTGGTATTGGTTATCGGTCATGGCTTGAACCTCGTAATGGCATTGCTTTCAGTAGTCGTTCATGGTGTTCGACTCAATCTATTGGAATTCTCCGGTCAGCTTGGAATGGAGTGGACCGGTTTCACCTATGATCCGTTCAGAGAAACGGTTGAAACTTCATCACAGACGTTGTAGAGAACAACGACAAGGAGCTTGGTATGAATATTGGAATGATCGGAATGGCAGCGGCACTTGGGCTTTCTGCGCTGGGTTCTGCACTCGGGACTGGAGCCGCTTCACTCTCGGCCGTAGGCGGATGGAAAAAATGTTATGCCAATGGTAAACCGGCACCATTTATCATGGTTGCCTTCAGTGGTGCTCCATTGACACAGACCATTTATGGATTCTTGTTGATGAACTTCATCAGTGCAGCGGCAGCTGCAGGTCAGGACGCTTTGTTACTTCTCAGTGCTGGAGTTTTCGGGGGAATCGCTATCGGACTCTCTGCATGGATGCAAGGTCGCGCAGCGGCAGCAGCATCGGATGCTTTAGCTGAGACAGGAAAAGGTACTGCCAACTACTTCATCGTAATTGGTATCGTTGAAACAGTAGCTTTGTTTACCTTGGTATTCCTACTGTTGCTCCTGCAATAACCATATACAGAAACGCTTTCCTTTTGGCTTGTTGCACTTTGGAGTGTCGACAAGCCAAATTTGTTTTTACATCTTTTCCTTCACTCGCAATTCGTGTAAACTGATGTTAAGTAAAAAGGCAAAATCATGAAACGAAGAAAGACCAAAGATATCCATATCGGTTCATTACACATTGGTAGTGATTACCCTGTTGCAGTACAGACCATGTGGTCAGAACCTCTTCCACTTCCTTCAGACAAGGATGGATACGATCGTTTACTCACTTCTCTAAGATCATATGCTACAATGGGATGTTCGATAATTCGCTTTTCATATCCAAGTTCAGAAAATAAAGAAACTTTTACCCGTATCTGTAAAGAATCGCCAATGCCGGTGGTTGCTGACATCCATTTCGATTGGAAATTGGCGATGGAGGCTTTGTCTTGCGGAGCACAGAAGATTAGAATTAATCCCGGGAATATTGGGGCGAAGTACAAGGTTGAAGAGGTAGTCAAAGCTGCAAAAGATTATGATTGTGCAATCAGGATAGGGTTAAATGGAGGTTCGTTACCTCTCAAGCTTAGACAAGGTGATCATGCGAAGGGCATGGTGGAAACTGCATTGACTTATCTGGATTGGTTCGAATCATGGAATTTTACCAATTCGGTCTTATCTTTGAAGGACACGGATGTCGATACTACCTATAGAGCCTATCGTGAGATCGCTTCTGTCATGGATTATCCCCTGCATCTCGGCGTTACTGAGGCAGGAGGTATCATCAGTGCCGTTGCCCGTAGCACCTGGGTCTTAGGTAGATTGTTATCAGAAGGTATTGGAGATACGATGCGGATCTCTATAACTGATGATAAAGAACATGAAATAGCCGCTGCACGCGAGATTATGCGAACGGTAGGTTTGGAAACAAAGGGAATCAGACTGGTATCTTGCCCCAGATGTGGAAGAGCATCTTTCGATTCACAAGCTTTCCTAAAGAAGATTCAGAGTAGGCTGCTTGAGTATGATGCACCGATTACAGTTGCAATCATGGGTTGTCAAGTAAATGGTCCAGGAGAAGCTGCATCCGCTGATATTGCTATTACAGGCATCGGTAACAGGGTGTATCTCTATGAGAAAGGTGTTCTTACAAAGGAAGTAACAGCAGATACTGCAGAAGAGGTACTTTTTACTCGTATTGAGGAGCTTTCCCATGCGCAATAGATTAGTAATCAGAGGTGCTCGGGAACATAATCTCAAAAATATCGATATAGATCTAGAAAAAGAGAAACTTATTGTTATTAGCGGAATCAGCGGATCAGGGAAGTCTTCATTAGCCTTCGACACGATATTTGCTGAAGGGCAACGTCGGTATGTCGAATCGCTCAGTGCATACGCCCGCATGTTCCTTGGCCGATTAGAAAAGCCGGATGTTGATTATATAGAAGGACTTTCTCCCTCAATAGCTATTGAACAGAAGACTACTCATAAGAATCCCCGATCGATCGTAGGAACCATAACGGAAATCTATGACTACTATCGTTTGTTGTGGGCAAGAATAGGGCAACCACATTGTCCTGAATGTGGCCGTGAAATCTCTGAACAATCCATAGACCAGATCCTGGATACTATTTATTCGATGCCAAATGAAAGTAGGCTTATGGTCCTCTCTCCAGTAGTGATGGGAAGGAAGGGTGAACATAAGAAAATTTTTGAAGATGCTAAAAAAGGTGGTTATGCTAGGGTAAGGATCAATGGAGAGGTGATAGAATTATCTGAGAATATCGCATTGGACAAACAGGTCAAGCATACCATTGAGATCATTATCGACCGAATTGTACTCAGGGCTGATTCCCGGTCAAGACTAGCTGAATCTATTGAGACAGCAATAGGAATGAGTGATGGAATCGTAAGAATTGTACGAATAGACGATGATGGAAATGAACATGAGGAGACATATAGCGAAAAGAATAGTTGTGTACATTGTGGGATAAGCATTCCTGAACTTGAGCCACGCCTATTCAGCTTCAACAATCCATTCGGAGCATGCCCGTCCTGCCATGGCTTGGGCGAAAAAAACGAATTCGATCCCGATAAGATTATCCCGGATCGGAATCGATCATTTAACCAAGGAGCCATAGCGAGTCAGAATCCAGAAGCTACATGGTCACGTGTACCTTTTGAATCTTTGGCAAAGAGATTCGGTTTCACGCTGGATACTCCATTTTCTGAGTTGGATGAAGATATCATCCATACCATTCTCTATGGAACTGAAGAGCGGATACCCATGCGCTACAAGAATGAGAAGGGTAGAGGTTATTACACTATGGAGAAACCATTTGCGGGAATAATTCCTGATCTCCGTAGACGGTATTATGAGACCAATTCCATGCAGATTCGGATGTGGATGGATTCTTTTATGACGAGCCATACATGTGAAGTCTGCAAAGGCTCCCGCTTACGGTCAGAAGCTTTGGGAGTAACTGTTTCAGGTAGGAATATTGTAGAAACCACCCGCATGTCTGTCCGTGATTCCCATCGATTCTTTGAAGCTCTTACCATGACTCCTACCCAAGAGGAGATCGCGACACAGATTCTTAAGGAAATTAGAAGCAGACTTAATTTTCTTGTGAACGTTGGTTTGGAATATCTTACTTTGGATAGGCCTTCAGGTACCCTAAGCGGTGGAGAGGCACAAAGGATTCGTCTTGCGACACAAATTGGCAGTGCTCTCAGTGGTGTAATCTATGTGTTGGATGAACCGTCGATAGGACTTCACCAAAGAGATAACCACCGTCTTATCGAAACTCTGAAGACACTTCGGGACTTGGGGAATACACTCATTGTAGTTGAGCATGATGAGGCAACCATACGAGAATCCGATTATGTAGTTGACTTGGGACCTGGAGCTGGAGTTCATGGAGGACAAATCATAGCTCAAGGAACTCCACAGGAGATAGAGGCAAACCCCGATAGTATTACTGGTAGGTATCTGAGTGGAAAAATTCATTTGCCGCTTCCTGAGACGAGGAGAACAGGCAATGGGGCTATGATATCTATCAAAGGAGCTTGTAAGAACAATCTCAAGGATATCGATGTGAAAATTCCGCTGGGAAAAATGATCGTAATTACCGGAGTTTCAGGATCGGGGAAATCTACTTTACTCAATGAAGTGTTGCTCCCTGCTTTGAAGCGGAAGTTGAATAAACAACATGAAGAATTTGATGGGTATTCTGAGATAACGGGAGTAGACAATATTGATAAAGTCATAAACATCGACCAGAGTCCTATTGGTCGAACTCCACGATCTAATCCAGCTACCTATGTTGGAGCTTTCACTCCCATCAGGACCCTTTTCGCGTCACTACCTGAATCCAAAGCCCGTGGTTATAAACCAGGAAGATTTTCTTTCAATGTTGCTGGAGGGAGATGTGAACACTGTCAAGGCGACGGAACACTCAAGATTGAGATGCACTTTCTTCCCGATGTATATGTCACATGTGATGTTTGCAAAGGAAAGCGCTTTAATACAGAGACCTTGGCTATCCATTACAAAGGGAAGAATATTCATGATGTCTTGAATATGACTATAAGCGAGGCAAGTGAATTTTTCTCAGCAGTCCCTTCAATAAGAAGAAAAGTCGAGACATTGGAATCGGTTGGACTCGGTTATATAAAACTTGGTCAATCTGCCCTCACACTTAGTGGGGGTGAAGCCCAACGAGTCAAATTGAGCTTAGAATTATCAAAAAAGAGTACTGGGAAAACCTTACATGTTCTCGATGAACCTACTACGGGACTGCATTTTGCGGATGTTAAGAAACTCATGGAGGTTCTTGATCGACTCGTGAATCAAGGCAATACAGTTATTTTGATTGAACATAATCTTGATGTAATCAAGAGCGCCGACCATATCATTGATCTTGGACCAGAAGGGGGCGACGGAGGAGGAACCGTGGTAGCGACAGGAACTCCGGAAGAGATTGCCCTATGCAAGGAATCATACACAGGATATTATGTAGCTCAGTCGCTATATGAAAGTTCATAGGTCGTTACATGCCCTGATAGGTGCCCTTCTCATACTCTTTCTTATACCTTCATTACTATATGGGGAGGAGGTTGGGGAGCGTGACCTCAATGATACAGAAATCCTGTTGCTCTCTTCCGAGCTCTCCACGGCCAATTATCATGAGCTTGTTGAGCGGGCACGATTTCTCGATCTTCCTACCGATGGTGAAGAAGAGGAGTTGAGAAGGCGACTGTATGCATTCTATGATCTTACTTCTGTATCCGATCCATCTTCAACCGTTGTTCTAGAACAGGATTTTCGCGTAGAAATCCTCTCAGCGGATTCCCTATTCATGTCGTCTGGTCCAGAGGGTATTCTTCTATTGGAGGGAAACACAAGTCTATCCTTCACTTCTGACTCAGAAGAAGGGGAAACAAGACTTGATTCCGATCGAATGGTTATGCATTTCGGGAAAAAACGTTTGACTGCGATGGGTTCGATTTCCTATATCCATGAAGGAATGCAAATGGAAGATATCCTGAGTGGAACCATGGTGACTGTAGATTGGGAGGATGGAACCGTACTCCTGATGGATGGTGAGACCACCATGGTAAGGGAAAACAGTGAGGATACATCGGTAAAATTCTTTACAACGGGAGAACAGATCGTCTTTACCGGCGAAAGTAGTACCATTGCTTTTTCTCAAGGTATGCTAACGACCAATGAGGAACAAGCCTATTTCAGTATTCGGGCAAATACCCTACATCTAGTGGATGGTGGCGATCTATTTGTAACGAATGCTAAGATTTCATTAGGAAGAGTTCCCATGTTATGGGTTCCGTTCTTCTACTATCCTGGAAAAACCTTTGTATTCAATCCAGCCATAGGTGTCGAATCGGAACGGGGAATGTTCTTTTCTTCGTCTACGGAACTCTATGGAAGATATCCGAAAATTGAAAAAGGGGAAGAATCGAGTTTTACCACTCTCTTGTCCAGTGATCAGGGAGGAGAATCCTATAAGGATGGTTGGGTCTATTCGACCGGAGAAGTTGATACCGTATCAGATTTAGAGACATGGGCGAGAACTAGTGGTTCTTATCTCTCCTTGCTAGTAGATGCTTACCAAAATTACGGAATGTTCGTTGGTCTCGATACGGTGAACAATCTATCTGATGACACTATTCGTCTCTCAGCGTTCGGAGGATTTGCTTTCGTTGGTGAGGACACATCTCGTTTCAGTTCTGTATACGAAATACCTGCTATCCGTTTTGCATTTGAAGGAAGTACAATCATAGATACTCCCCACATCGATATTACCCTGAAAGCCCCGTTCTATTCGGATCCCAAGGTTATGCGAACGTATGGGAATAGACTGACTTCATTCTCGCTCGGAGCGTTGACCGGAGACCCCTCTTTTCCAACCGGTTATCGATCTGACATTACCCGATTCGACTGGACTCTTAATGGCCGGATTTCTGTACCAACCACATTCCTAGCTCCATTTCTCCATACCCTACGATTCGATAGATTAGATGCGAAGGTTTCCTGGTCGGCTAATGAAGCTGCTGAGGGAGCGGGCTACATAGTGACTTCTTTTGTTATCCCTGATATGCAAATGTATGCCGCAGGTACTATTTTTTCCTTTACCAAAGAGAAGTCTCCTGAACACATGCAGAAAACAGATTCTCCAACTTCTGTAGAGGAAAATTTAGAATCTACACTGGATTTGGAAGAGTGGGGGATCGATGCCCCATATACCGTTGTACCACCATCTTCAAACAGAGCTGGTACTGTCGATGAGACAACTATCTCTTTGGATTACTCATTCCGACAATATGTGACCGACAGTAATCGATTGGAGAGTGGAGTAATTGATGAACACTCTTTTTACGCGAGGACAGCTGGTTCAGTTGGACTTTCTGCAGCAATTGCACCATCACTGTTTACCTTGAAACAACAATTGGAACCAGTAATCACCTTTGATCGATCAGCGGATCTCAATACAGAAAATATCGCACTGACATCGATTACCCAGGCATCAGTACCATTCTTAGGCTTATCCTATGATTTGCAAACCAAGCTCTTCCAGATCAAGCATATCGATTCGAATCTTGGAGGTACAACGAGTGAGGGAGGTTGGAGTAGCTGGAATAGCGATGCCGTCAGTCGTCACCAAATTTCATGGATACAATCATACCCTTTATCGTCAGGGACATTGTCACCATCTTTGTTAACCATCTTGGATCCTCTTCCATTCTCATTGAGACCAAAAGTATCGTACGAATTGGGAAATATCCTTACCTCTTTCTCGTATCGAATCGAAGAAGATAGTTCTGGGGATCTCCGAGGGAGCGATGCAATATTTTTCTTTTCCTATACCAACAAAAACTTGTTGGAATTCGCTTCCACATTCACCTATGATACATCGCTGTATGGAGAGACGTCATCAGCCATTGATCCATTACATATTACCTCTTCAACCGTTTTTCATCTCTTTGATTCATATGCTTCACTCAGTGGTAAAGCTTCCTATTCTTTCCTAGACGATGTTTTCTCCCAGTTCGTTGTGGGAGCCTCCATACCTTGGGCTGCTGTACGTCTCCAAGGTAGCGGGACATTTGAAGATCCAATGTTCGATCTATTGGACACTGAAATTAGTATCGATGCGTTTGGTAAGCGTTGGTGGAAGAATCGAATCTCTTTGGGGTTGGATGTAGTTAGTACGTATAGGCACTCATTTTGGGATCCGGCAGCAAGTCAATTCGACTTTAAAATTGATCTTCAATTCAAGATAGAAGAATTTTTGACACTTGATATTGCCTTAAAATCGGTCAACAAAGGGTTTCATCGATACAATACATTCTCAGATGTATGGCAGGATTTGCTTGATTCGTTTGATTTCTTTGGCGATGGAAGGCAAAAAACCCAATTTACGATGGATGCTATAGAGGTTTCTCTTATCCATCATATGGCAGATTGGGACCTGCATTGTAAATATGAAGGAAGCGTAGTATTATCGGACATGGAATGGGAATGGAAGCCGGTCTTTACCATCTTCCTACAGTGGAAAGCTATTCCGGAAATCAAAGTCGACAGAGAGTTCGATGCAACTACCTGGTGACCGATAGCATGGGAGAAGGATGAGTAGCACCATCGTATTTGAGCAAGTGTCGCAGATGCAGCGGGTGTGCGGAGTAAATGATAGGAACATTCCCTATATAGAGCTTCTGCTCAATGGCGAATTGTTTGTACATGGAAATAGTATTACCTATCGTGATACAACCGACCGTGAAGGTTCTGGAGACGCTATCTTCACCAATCTCATGGTACGGCTTAAGCACCTGTCTGAACAGCGGGAAGACATCACCGAACCCGAAATCTTCATGGAATACCAAGCTTTGCAAGGTGGATCTGGATCTCAAGAAGATCTTGATTCCAACCAGAGGGAAATGACGATTGCCGTTGGTGGCAAATCGATATATCCCAAGAGCCCAAGGCAACGGAAATATATGAGCCTCATGAAAGAGCACCAACTGGTTTTCAGTATTGGGCCTGCTGGAACAGGAAAGACCTTTTTAGCCATAGCCTATGCATTGGGAGAGGTCCTAGGAGGTCGGAAACAGAAAATTATCCTGACTCGACCGGTAGTTGAGGCTGGGGAGAGTCTCGGATTCCTTCCAGGAGATTTGACCCAGAAAATTGGCCCATACCTCCGTCCTCTCTACGATGCTATGGAATTCCTGTTACCTCCCGCAATCATCAAAAGGCTAGAAGATAACGGGGCGGTAGAGACTGCTCCTCTTGCGTATATGCGTGGACGTTCATTGAACAATGCATGTGTAATACTTGATGAAGCCCAAAACACTACTACAGAACAGATGAAGATGTTTCTCACACGACTGAGTGAGAACTCTGTTGCGATTGTCACTGGTGACATTACCCAAGTGGATCTTCCCAGAAACCGTACGAGCGGTCTTGTCCATGCTGCGAAGATTTTACAGAATGTACCCGGGATAGGGTTCATTGAATTCAATTCTACCGATGTTGTGAGAAGTAGGATGGTACAAAGGATAATCGATGCTTATGAAAAAGACACGTACCGGTAATAATCGGTACTCTGACCAACCGCTCTGGTTGCGTTTGCTTGTTCCTGTATTGGGACTTGCTGTCGCGATAGGGGCGCTGGTAGTTCCCGTACTCATTGCCAACGACTCCAAACTACTTACTACAGATGTGAAATCACGTTTTCAAGCTGGCACTATTGCGGAACATGATGTCCGGGCGAATGAAACCTTTCATTATGTTGATGAAGCTGAGACGAAACGACGCCAGCAAGCGGCTGTACAAGCGATCAACCCAATTTTTAAGATTGCTCTTGTTCCTTCCCGTGCCATGCTATCCGATATTGCATCACTCTTCGATCCTTCTGGAGCACAAGTAGACTCTATTTCATCTGAACTGGTGGCAAGGATTTATAACCTAGCTGATATCGAGAGAAGAAAAGCCCAGGCGATAGTCAGAGAATTGGCAGAAACCTATATTGCTCAGGGGGTATTCAACGAAGCGGAACTACTCACTGTACAACAACAGGGTTATACAGAAATCCAAGTAGACCATATTGGAACTGTTGGTGATGAGACTATGCGGGAACTTCTACCAGTTAGTGAAGCTCTCCATGTAAATGAATTATCAACACGGATTCATGCTGATCTTCGTGAAATATCCAAGGAGTATTCAGAAGATCTTTTAATGATTGTCTTCGATTCACTTAGAGAAATTATGCGTCCGAATGTTCATTTTGATCCCGTTGCTACCGCACTTTCACGTGAGGAGGCAGCCTCGCTCATACCACCAGTCATTGTCCGGGTAGAGAAAGGCCAGTATATACTCGTTAAAGATTATGTAATCACTGATGACGATATCAGAACTATTCAAGCGATGCGTCTGGCTTCTGTCCAGTATACTCCGTCTCAGATGTTTGGACGTGTGTTCTTCGTAATCATAATCACCATAAGCGCTATGTATGCGTTCCATATGGCATTCATTCACTCGAAAAGGGAACTCCAATTCTTTCTGATATTTCTTACTGGAATTTTGGTCACACAGATACTTACCTTTGTGTCACTAAAGTTATTCATGGGTCTGGGGTTCCTTTCTATGGAATCTTTTCTACCAGTATTCATTCTTCCAATCTTCCTTGCATTGATTACAAACCGAAAAAGGGTCGGGATGATTGCTGCTGTCGCTCTGGCTTCCTATGCGGTGCTATTACCTACTGCTACAGTAACCACCGTGTTCCTGCTTGTTTCCATTTCTTTCACAGGAATTTATTTCATTCGATTCGTGAGCAAACGTATCGATATGGTTTTCGAATGGTTCTTCGGTATCATTGCAGCTTCATTTATCGTCCTGTTGAATAACTTAGTCAATGGGTATGGTTTTTCACAAGTCTTGCAATCAATCGCTGCCATCTCTGCGAATGTCTCGGTTACCTACATATTGGTATCTCTGTTCATGCCGATGATTGAATTGGTATTGAATCTTCCTACTCCCTTCAGATTGCGGGAGCTTGCATTCAGCGATTCACCTGCACTTGTCCGATTGTCCCAAAATGCGGTAGGTACCTATAACCACTCAATGATGGTTGCTGAGATGGCATATGCAGCAGCTAAGGAGATTGATGCAGATCCTCTTCTCGCCCGCGTGGCCGCTCTCTATCATGATATCGGGAAACAGGAACATCCAGAATATTTCATTGAAAACCAGAGTGGGGATAATAAGCATGATGATTTAAAGGCAAGTCTGTCTGTCGCTATCATTAAGAGTCATGTAAAGATCGGTATTGAAAAGGGTAGGGAAGCGAGATTACCACAAGAGGTTCTCGATATCATCAGTCAGCACCATGGAAATGATGTTATTGCAATATTTTTGAAAGAGGCACAGGATGCTGCTATACGGGAAAATAGTAAGCATGAAGTCAAACGACAGGACTACGCCTACAATAACCAGATTCCCCAATCTCCGGAAGCTGCTATCGTCATGCTGGCAGATAGTATTGAGGCCGCTAGTAGGACAGTAAAGAAACCTTCCGCGCAGAAGTATGAAAAGTTGGTCAATCAGATTATCATGGGCAAGATTGAACGAAAACAACTCGCTGCCTGTCGTCTATCCTTGACCGATCTGGAATCTATCGCGAGAGTGTTTGTCCAGATTCTTACCGGAAGATTCCACACACGAATTGACTATCCCGATGTGGATAAAGAGGAAAAGACATGATTGCTGTAGACATATCTTACGAAACGGAAGCTATGGAAGAACGCGCTCCGCATGATGTTGTTGAGAAAATGATTGTGCGTACCTTGGAACTGCTTGGTGAAGAATCTGGAGAACTATCTTGCACGTTTGTTGGTGATGAGACGATGCGGGAGATGAATCATACCTATAGGGGAAAAGATGAGAGTACCGATATTCTCTCATTCGTACAATCGGAAGATGACACTGATTTCCCTTTCCCCGAAATAGAAGATCAACAGGACAGGGTGTTAGGTGATATGGTAATTTCACTAGACACGATGGAGCGTAACTGCGATTATTTCAAAGTACCTGCACGAGAGGAACTGATAAGACTGCTTATCCATGGTGTGCTGCACCTGTTGGGATGGGATCATGAAACTAATGGGATAAGCGAACCCATGTTAATAAAACAAGAAGATCTGCTGAAGAATGTGACGAAGGAGTCTGAGAGGTGAGGTTACGGGATAGGTTGAAGAGTTGGTTATCACAGGATGATGATCAGCCTCCACAACGGGACACGGATGTTGTCGAGGAACGAAGGAGTATGATCGAAGGAATCGATGAACTGGCGGAGACTACCGTAAAAGAGGTGATGGTCCCCAGGATCGATGTTCAGTTTGTCTCCGACTCTACGACATTCGACGAGTTGAAAGATTTGATTGGAGAACAGGGTTTCTCAAGGTATCCAGTTTATACGGACACTATCGACAATGTAGTTGGTATTTTATATGTAAAAGATATCATCAGGCAACAAGATGAAGGTGACTTCGATGTTCGTAAAAGTATGCGCAAGCCCTATTTCGTTCCAGAGACAAAACGTCTAGATGAGTTACTTCGTGAGTTCAAAAAGAGACGTGTCCATATCGCTATAGCTATAGACGAATACGGTGGAGTATCGGGGATTGTCAGTATGGAGGACATCCTTGAAGTTATTGTTGGTGATATCCAAGATGAGTTCGATGACGATGAAGACGACGATATCATCGAAATGGGAGAAGGTATCTATCTTTGTGATGCCCGGGCTGCGATCGATGAAGTCAATGAACGTTTGAGATTGACCTTGCCAGAGGATGATTTCGAAACTTTGGGTGGTTTTGTCTTCGAACAATTCGGAAGGATTCCCTTAAACCAAGAAAAGGTAACTTACCAAAACATGGATTTTATTGTGCAGGAGATTGAGGGTCATAAGATCAATCGGGTAAAAATTGTGATGAAAAGGACCTGATTCGTTGACGTTATCTACCCATACGCATTATATTGTTAGTGATACATACCTACATATGGAGGAAATTTTAGATGAAAATCGCAATCAATGGCTTCGGGCGCATCGGGCGCAATGTATTCAAGATCGCTTTCGAAGACAAGGACATCGAGATTGTTGCAATCAACGACCTTACAGACCCCAAGACTTTGGCACACTTGCTCAAATACGATTCTACTTACGGAGTATATCCTAAGAGCGTAGAAGCTAAGGATGATGCTATCGTTGTTGATGGTAAAGAAATCAAAATCTATGCTGTACGCAATCCTGCAGAATTGCCTTGGAAAGAGCTTGGTGTAGACATTGCTATCGAATCGACTGGCGTTTTTGCAGTAGCAGAAGGCCCCAAGGGCGGTTATAAGGATCACATTAAGGCTGGAGCCAAGAGAGTTATCCTTACTGTTCCCGCCAAAGATAAGATTGATCAGACTATCGTCTGTGGAGTCAACGATGATGATCTTGATCTCAAGAATCTCGCATTCTCCAATGCATCATGTACTACAAACTGTCTTGCTCCAATCGCAAAAGTCCTCAATGACAGCTTTGGTATTGAAAGAGGCCTCATGACGACAGTCCATGCATTCACCAATGACCAGGTTACTTTGGATATGCCCCATAAGGATCTCAGACGTGCCCGTTCAGCTTCATTGTCCATCATTCCGACCACAACTGGTGCTGCACGTGCCGTTTCGTTGGTTGTCCCCTCCTTGGAAGGCAAGCTCAATGGTGGAGCAATGCGCGTTCCCGTACCTACAGGTTCGATCGTCGATTTGACCGTTCTTCTTGAGAAGGATTGTAGTGTCGAGGATATCAATGCAGCAATGAAGGCAGCAGCTGAAGGTCCCATGAAGGGTATTCTCCAGTATACCGAAGATCCTATCGTTTCTAGCGATATCAAGGGTAATTCCCACTCCTCGATCTTCGATTCCGACCTTACCATGAAAATGGGTCCGAAATTCTTTAAAGTAATGTCATGGTATGACAATGAAATGGGTTATTCTAACCGTGTTGTCGACCTCGCCAAGAAATTGATGGCGTAAGCAACATTACGATGGATTTTACTTCTGATGCGCGCCTTACGGTGCGCATCAGCCATACATGAGGAGTAGTCATGAAATTGCAAACTGTTACGGATATTGATTTAAAGGGAAAACGTGTATTGATCAGGGTAGACTTCAACGTCCCATTGAAAGATGGTGTGGTTACCGATGATACAAGGATCAAGAGTGCTTTACCTACCGTCAAGTATATTTTGGACCAGAAGGATACATCACTTGTAGTAATGAGCCATTTCGGTAGGCCTAAGGGCAAGAAAGATATGGCATTCAGCATGGCTCCGATCGCCAAAAAATTTGAAGAATTGCTTGGACGTCCGGTAAGACTTGCTTCCGATGTAATTGGTGATACTGTAAGCAAAGAAGTTGAAAACCTTTCGCCAGGAGAAGTCCTTCTTCTTGAGAATGTGAGATTCTACAAGGAAGAGGAGGCTAACGACGAAGGTTATGCTAAACAATTAGCAAGTTACGGTGATGTTTATGTGAATGATGCATTTGGTACTGCTCATCGAGCTCATGCATCAACAGAAGGGGTTGCCCATTTCCTCCCCTCGGCAGCTGGATTCCTAATTGAAAAAGAGGTCAAGTTCTTCGCTCCGTTGCTGGAGAATCCCGATAAACCATTCGTCGCTGTCATTGGTGGTTCGAAAGTATCTTCCAAGATCAGTGTTCTTGAATCATTGAGCAAAACTTGTGATGCCATCGTTATTGGCGGTGGTATGGCCTATACTTTCCTTAAGGTCCAAGGTCATGAAATTGGAAAATCTTTGTTGGAAAACGATTATATTGAGGTCGCAAAATCCTTTTTGGAAAATACAGAAAAGCGTGGTGTACGGGTCATCTTACCGGTAGACCATATTTGTGCGGCTGAATTCAAGGATTCCGCAGAAGCTGTAGCAGTCGACTCAGTCGAAATTCCTGAAGGTATGATTGGCATGGATGTAGGCCCGAAAACTCTTGCTCTTGTTGAATCCGAACTAAAGGCAGCTAGATCTATTGTCTGGAATGGTCCTATGGGAGTATTTGAATTTGAAGCATTCGCAGCTGGAACAAAAGCTGTTGCCAAGATGGTTGCTGATTGTGATGGTACGACTGTAGTAGGTGGAGGCGATTCGGTTGCCGCTGTGAATAAATTCGGTTATGCAGATCGTATCGACCATGTTTCGACCGGAGGTGGGGCTTCATTGGAATTCCTCGAAGGAAAAGTATTGCCTGGTATCAAGGCTTTGGAGAAATAGCATGAGAAAAGTATGTATTGCTGGAAACTGGAAAATGAATATGACACCTTCCGCAGGAGCTGCATTCGCAGCCGAATTGGCTAAAGCGGTAAAGGATGCCTCTGTACGCGTAGTAGTCGCTCCTCCTTTTGTTACGATCGGCTCTGTAGTCAAAGCACTAGAAAATTCGTCTATTGAGGTTGGTGCCCAGAATATGAGCGATCAAGTTTCAGGTGCTTTCACGGGAGAGATTTCTCCCGAAATGTTGAAAGATGCTGGAGTTACCATTGTCATTCTCGGACATTCTGAAAGAAGAGCGATTTATGGTGAGACCGATGATTTTATCAATAGAAAAGTGAAGTTAGCGCTTTCTCATGATCTTGATGTCATCCTCTGTGTTGGAGAGACTCTAGAAGAACGTGAAGGTGGAAAGTTGGAAGAAGTCCTTAAACGCCAGATTGTTGAGGGGCTTAAAGATGTATCAGCAGATTCTATGGAGAATATCATTGTTGCCTATGAGCCAGTTTGGGCAATCGGTACAGGAAAAACTGCTACTCCCGATGATGCGAACAGTGCCCACGCTTTCATTCGTAACGAGATTGAGAAACTCTATGGCAAAAGTGTTGCAGAATCGTTAATAATACAGTATGGTGGTTCAGTAAAACCATCGAATGTGAAAGACCTCATGGCCATGGAACATATCGATGGTGCACTTGTGGGTGGTGCTTCCCTAACGGTGGAACAATTCGCTCCGATTGTGCGTTATAATAAGTAAACTGGAGTTCTTACATGGGTGTTATTGGCATTATTCTACTTATTCTCTTCGTTATCGCCAGTTTGTTGCTGATTTTCATGGTTGCCATCCAAAGTGAAGGTGGATCTGGTCTCGGCGGTATTTTTGGTGGTGGTAGCGACTCTTCATTCGGTGGTCAGACGAATAAGGTCATGAACAAGTTCACGGCCATTCTCGGAACCTCATTCCTCGTATTGGCTATTCTACTCGCCGTTGTCAACAAATCGCCTTCCAGCGATTCTTTATTGGACTCGGTTGAAGTTGAACAAGTACAGCAGTCTGAGGATTGGTGGAACGATACCACCGCTGAATGATTTTCAACGGTGAGATGAAATAATGTATCTAGGCTTTCGACCGCATGTTGACTCTGCGGTCGTTGGCATTTAAGTAGGAAGTATATGAAAGTATGTGTTTTGTATTACGATATCGGATCGTCCACGCAATGTAAAGAGTTGGCTTTGGGTCTATCCGAAGGTATCCAGACTCTTGGGCATGATGTGGATACGCTCGATATGCAAAGAGATACAGGAAAAATCATATCTTACTACGATTATATTGCGGTTGGAACAGTAGCATCCTCTCTCTGGGGTGGTAAAATACCCGAGATGGTCGATCGGTTCCTCAAGCAATGCGGTACAATCTCTGGAAAGCGTTCCTTTGCTTTTATAGGCAAGAAAGGGATTCGCCAAGGAAAGACTCTCCAGACACTGATGCGTGTTATGGAGAGCCAAGGGATGTACTTGACCTATTCTGATGTTCTCTCCAATCGTGCATACGCAAAAGAAGTGGGCAAGCGATTGGTCATCTCGTAATGCAGGAGTGTGTATTCCATGAATAAGAAATCAATTGTCATTCTGTTGCTATTTGCTCTTCTTCCGTTTGCGTTGTTCTCTGCGGATATGATCAGTCAACCAGCTGCAACAGTAAATCTGATAAGAAATACCGTGATTACCGTTGAAGACTTGAATAACCGGGTAGATCAATATCGTGCAGAGGCAAATGCCTCTGGTGGAGCTGCAGCAGCAAATCAAGTTAAGCCGCTCGATGTGCTGAATGTACTGATAAATGATGAGCTGGTTATCCAGGGTGCCGAACGTGACGGATATATGATAACCGATGCCCAAGTTGAACAGATGGTGCGTCAACAAAAAGCTTACGTTGAACAACAAATAGGTCGCGCGATAACTGATGCACAATTCGAAACGGTCATTCGCAATAACTATGGGATCGGACTCCAAGAATTCAAGAAGAGTATCAAGGAATCCACTATTGTCGATCGCTATGTACGTGGAAAAATGGCTTCTGTGTTGGAATCCTATGAAGAACCGACTGAAGAACAGATCAATGAATTTTTCAGAACTAATCGTTCTGCATTCATGAATCCCGAATTAGTACGTATCAGCCATATTTTCATGCCTTTTACCGATGAAGACAAAGCTGCTGTCAAGAAACAGATGGATCAGTTGGCTCGTTGGTTGCGTTATAACACCTACACATTCGAAGAGTTAGTTCCAAAATACTCTAAGGATGCCGATTCTGTCGGTAAGGGTGGCGATATCGGTTGGTTGGCTTTCGATGACGAGGAGATGCGTTCCTATCTTGGTTCTAAGTTTTTCGATGCTGTTTTCGAACTTCCTTTGGGTAAACCTTCTGGTGTTCTTGAATCCACTGGAGGCTATCATATCGTCAAAGTCACTACTCATACCGACCCCAAGTTGTTAGGAATAGAGGATAAGATAAATCCTGAATCTGATGTGACCGTGCGTCAATATATCCGGCAAACACTCACCTCTCGAAGCCAACAGGCTGCATATCTCAGTGCTATCGACCAATTAGTACAACAACTAAGGGATGAAGCAATGATCGATATCATATATTCGGAGGAGAGCAATTGAAGAGTCGCCACTTAGGTAGGGAGCTTGCTCTTTCTACCCTTTATGCTCTCGATTTCAATGGTGAACTAAAAGAAGGTATTGGTCCAGTAGAATTCCCTACGCTCTCAGAAGAAGAGAGGGAACAACTGGATCCGGAGACCGTACTTTTTGCCCGATATCTTATTGCGGGAACCATTGATCATCTTGAAGAGATAGATGGATGGATTTCTCGTTTTTCCATAAATAGACCTATCGATAAGATCGATTGTATTGACCGAAATATTCTACGGATGAGTGTGTTCTCTCTTTTATATATGCAGGATATCCATACGAATGTGGTCATAACCGAGGCTGTCCGGTTGTCACAGGAGTACAGCCGTGAGGTGAATTACAAATTCATCAATGGAATTCTTGATTCCATGCGGAAGGAAATCAATGATTACACTCAAAACTCCTGATCAGATCAAGGGTATCGAAGCTTCTTGTCGCCTATTGGCACAATTACATGATTCTCTTGGTGGTTTTATCGAACCGGGCATGACAACGAAAGAGATAGATAACTACTGTTACGATTTTATTGTTTCCCACAAGGGAAGACCGGCCTTTCTCAATTATATGGGGTTTCCCGCTTCAGCATGTATTTCGGTAAACGATGAGGTCATCCATGGTATACCTGGAAAACGGAAAATTGAAAAGGGAGATTTGGTTAGTATCGATTTGGGAATTGATCTCAAAGGTTACTATAGTGATGCTGCCAGAACCTTCATCGCTGGAGGTAGTTCAACCAAAGAGAATGAGCTGCTGGTAAAGGTAACCAAAGAATGTCTTGAACTTGGTATCGAGGGAGCCAAAAGACCGAATGCTAGGATTCATGACATCTCCGCACCAATTTATAAACACGCGAACTCATTCGGATTTGGTGTAGTACGTGACTATTGCGGCCACGGAGTAGGTTTATCGTTACATGAAGAACCTCAGATTCCAAATTATGTAAGTGCCAGATCCCCTAATCCACGACTCCGTGTAGGTATGGTGTTGGCCATTGAGCCCATGATTAATCTCGGAACGAAGAATATCAGAGATCTCGATGATGGTTGGACTGTTGTTACCGCAGATGGTAAGCCATCTGCACATTTTGAACATACGGTGGCTATCACTGAAGATGGCGTGAAGATATTGACTGTTGCTGAATGAATAGGTAGGGTGGGGTATGAAAAAAGAGTTCATTAGTCCTGAAATGCTGAGAGATGCGGCACTCAAACTTGCGTACCAGATGCACACTGAAGATGGATTCGTCCCCGATATCATCTATGTATCGCTTAGAGGCGGTGCTTACATGGGAAATGTCTTCAGTGAATACTATAAACTGGTAAGAAAGCAAGCTGGAGACCGTCCTGTCTTTTATGCTGCCGTCGTTGCCCGTTCCTATGAGAACATGAAACTGGAATCGGAGGTCCGCATAGATGGTTGGACATACTCGCCTGAGTACCTACGTACCGGTGATAAGATCTTGATTGTAGACGATATCTTCGATACCGGAAAAACAGTCAACGCTCTGGTTAATGTTATGCTCTCGAAAGGAATTCCCCGTGCCGATATCAAGGTTGCTGTCTATGATTACAAAATTCCTGTCTACAAGGATATTCCTAGACTTCCGATTCAACCCGACTACTATTGTCGTAAGCATGTATTGAATTCTGTTGATGAAGAGACTTGGATACATTACATGAACCATGAGTTCATCGGACTGACTAGCGAAGAGATTGACCACCAATACACGGACGATGAAGTACGGCGGATTCTCCACGAAGTCCGTTGTGACTGATAGTAATTATAATAGCATATTACATGAAAGGCGGATCTTCGGATCCGCCTTTCGTATCTAATAGGATGTGTCTACAATCTAAAGAATAACTGCGCTTCCTGTCCCAGAACCTGTCATGGTAATCTGCACAATACCATTCTCCATGGTCCCGGCATAAATCGTAGAGCCAGCTTCAAGGTAACTCTTTATCCGTATACCAGAGAGGAAATCGGTGAATCCAGAATCCAATTCAGAGCTGATGTCTCCTGTACTATTGATCTTGTAGAAATCGTTGTTCTCATTCTGCAGATAAAGTTCACTGGTTGGAGCGGCGAAGATGAAGGTAGGGTACTCCAGATCTGCCGGATTCCTTTCAGGCCAACCTGGGATAGTACCAGTAGAAACAAAATTATTGTAAGCAGTTGTTCCTTTCCATACCTTACCAATCGAACTGACCAATACAATATTAGTCCCGTCACTCATCATAGTTACCATGGGATAATCATGGAATGTAGCATCAGTAGAAGTTAATTCATTTGGCGTGCTGTTATAATAATGCTTATACGTAGTAGTACCGGAACCTATTCCAGTAACGATAAAATTACCTGAATCATCGGTGATCATGCGAGGTTTCGTACTATCTGAAAATATTGAATTGAAAGGCACTATCTCACTAGTTGCTGCACCATCTCTAATAGAATACCCAGTAGTAGTTTTTACCAGCATTAGATTATCCTGTTTCATCTCTACGATCTCATAAGCACTGGTTGGAACACTTTCAGAATCAGTACTTATCGTATAGGTATACAGATTATTGTTCTCTCCTTCTGCAGCACTTTCGGCATAATATAAAGTCGTAGTGTCCGTAGCATCATCAGAAGAATAGAGACCAGGATAAGAAACCGTTGTATCGACATCAATCCAGTCTTTTGATACCAGATTGAATTTCTGGAACCCCTTTTCACTGGTGTAGGCAAAAATATCTGTCGCATTTTTACCAATGATATCGACGTATCCAACTTCTACCTTTACCTGTGAATTACTGATACGTACGAAAACACCTTCGTTCTCGGTGTTGCAGCTGTAGAATAATAGAGAGGTGATCACGATAAGCAGTAGTATAGAAAATTTTATCTTTGTTTTCATGTCATCCTCCTTAATTACTTCGATAGGTTACAGACAGGGTTATCGGCATGAATCCGGCATATGTGGTGTGGTCTGCATAATCGTGATCCGATCCGTAAATCTCCGGGATTAACTGTAAACCGGCTCCTAGAGTGATTCCCCAATCTTCACGGAAATACCAACTGAACCCTGCCTCCGCCGTGGCAATAAGACTGAGAAAGCTCGTATCTACAAGAGAATTATAAGAGTTGTATGCAACTCCAAGACCAATGCTCAGAGGAAGTTCAAATGTTCCTTGCAGCGGAATGTAGGTAAGCTTAGCTTGGAACGGAACAGAAGTGAAAAGATCATCACCAATATCGTAGGCGAACATATACCCCAATTCACCACCAAGAGCGACTGTGCTGTTGAGGAAGCCCTGATAGCGAATGGATCCGTACCCACCAACTTTCATATGCATCTCTTCTGGAAATGTAACCAGTCTATCAGCCTGTTCAGGCCTAAAGAAAAATGCAGGAACAACCGGGCCGGCTCGGAAAGTGAACATCTGACTACCCATGCCATATTGCCGGGGAGTGGAATCTGTGCCTTCATCCTGAGCCAATAGTATACTGGGCAACCATATACATAGGAGCAATATAATCAGTATTTTCTTCATTGCGATATCTTCTCCTAACATCACCGAATTGTGATAACCAATCATATCGTATCGTAGTACTTTTGAAAACCGTTAGCCATCCAAAGCCTCCATAGAGTACACACTATCGTCAATTTTTGGTATAACCGAACTATATAAATGCAAATCATGCACAAGGAGAACATATGTTGGTATTGTCAGGGAAAGAAGTAGCCGCCCACGTACAATCGGAAGTCAAACAGACCTGTTCCGATTTCGTACATCTAACAGGGCACAAACCGTGTCTTGCCGTGGTACTGGTTGGAGATGATCCTGCAAGTGCAACCTATGTCGCCAGTAAAGGTAAAGCCTGTGAAGCGATGGGATTTGATCATCGAGACTATAGACTGACTGCTGAAACAACTGAATCAGAACTACTTTCCCTTGTCCAGAAACTCAATGACGATCCTTTGGTGGATGGAATCCTCGTCCAACTTCCCCTTCCATCCCATCTTGATGAAAAGAGCATAATCCATGCTATCCGACCCGATAAGGATGTGGATGGCTTGCATCCAGTGAATGTCGGTAGGTTGATGCTGGGAGATCCTTCTTTTGTTGCGTGTACTCCTGCTGGGGTTATGCGAATTCTTGATTATTATAAGATCGAAACAAAGGGAAAAGAAGTGGTAGTGGTTGGCAGAAGCAATATTGTGGGGAAACCTATGGCTGCTTTGATGATCCAGAAAGGTCGGGACGCTACAGTAACCATATGCCATAGTAGGACAGAAGATCTGGTTTTACATACGAAAAAAGCCGATATCCTCATCGCTGCAATCGGAAAACCCCATGCAATAACTAAAGAAATGGTAAAGAATGGTGCTGTTGTAATAGATGTAGGAATTAACAGGGTAGTGGATACCTCAAAGAAGAGGGGGTATCGACTGGTAGGTGATGTCGATTATGAAGGTGTGTCGACCATCTGTAGTGCAATAACTCCAGTACCCGGTGGAGTTGGTGTCATGACCATTGCCATGCTCATGGAGAACACTTTACTTGCCGCAAAAATGCATGTCTAATTCTTAAGGAGTTACAATTTTCATGGATATACATAAATCACACAGCCGATATTGGCTTGAAACGTACGGCTGTCAAATGAATACTGCTGAGTCGAACGCACTTGAATCTGCATTACAAGCTGCTGGTATGCAACCTGCGAAAAGTGCTGAGGAAGCTGATTGTGCGATTCTCAACACTTGCAGCGTAAGAAAAACAGCAGAAAATAGAATATGGGGGAGAATTGGCTTCTTCCAACACCTCAAACAGTCACAAGCACTGACATTGGTAGTTACAGGTTGCATGGCAGAACGTTTGGGGGATGAGTTCCTTAAGGATGCTCCTGCGGTTGACCATGTCATGGGGACAAATGATAAACAAAGGATTGCGGCACTACTTTCTGGAGGAAGTGACGAGAGGGATACAGCCTATTCATTCACGGAGAGTTACCACAAAGAAGGGGACGTAAAATCCTATATTCCCATCATGAATGGATGCAATAATTTCTGTGCCTACTGCATTGTTCCCTACGTACGAGGGAGAGAGGTATCTCGGGACCCCCAATCGATCTACGATGAGGTTGCAAGGCTAGAACAAGCTGGAGTACGTGAGATTACCCTACTGGGACAAAATGTTAATTCATACGATTATACCTATAGAGGACAAATCATCAGATTCCCAGATCTTCTCAACGAGATCTCACATCGCGTATCTTCTATACAATGGATTAGGTTCGAAAGCCCACACCCTAAAGACTTCTCAAAGGCCCTCATTGATGTCATAGCCCAACAGCCAGTCGTGGCCAAACATCTGCATGTACCTTTGCAAAGCGGATCTTCACGTGTTCTGGAAATGATGCATAGAAGATATTCGAGAGAGCGCTATCTACAATTGATTGGTGATCTTAAAACTGCTGTTCCGCAAATCACATTCACCACCGATGTCATGGTTGGATTCCCGGGAGAGACTGAAAAGGATTTTTCCGACACACTTTCTCTCATGCAAGATGTTCGGTTTCTTGAAGCATTCATGTATTACTTCAACCCTAGGGAGGGGACTAAGGCTGTAGATATGCCAGATCAGATACCGACAGAAATACGCATGCAACGTCTTCAGAAGCTAATCGATCTGCAACGCAGTATCACCCATGAAGAGAAGAAGAAGCGGTGCAAGGGACAACACCTCGTATTGGTAGAACAAATATCTAAGAAGAACGAATTCCAGTATTTGGGAAGGACAGAACATGACGAGATGGTAGTATTCGAACCGAAATCTACCATTGCCATCGGTGATTTCGTTTCAGTGGAACTTCAGGGATTGGTAGGAAACACTTTCACTGCTGTCCATAGCGTCGATTAGGAGAACCTATCATGCTTGAATCCTTGATACAGCTGTTACAAGGAGCCAAACACATCGAAGTATTCACAGGAGCGGGAGTCTCCACGCTCAGTGGTATACGTGACTTTCGAGGAACCGGGGGCTTCTATACTGCTGCCTGGCACGGGTTGAGTGTTGAAGATCTTCTTTCACTCCATGTCTTTCGAGATGACCCCTCACTGTTTTATGGGTGGGCACGGGAGTTCCTCTATCGGCTGAAAGACTTCAAACCTTCCATCGTCCATACTACATTGGCGAAAATGGAACAGAATGGTCTGATCCGCGGAGTATATACTCAGAATATCGACCAGCTACATCAAAAAGGTGGTTGCAAACATGTATGGGAAATACATGGAAGTCCTGAATCGCATACTTGCCTGTCTTGCAAAGCAAAGAGTTCTTATGACGACGTCGTTGGGGATGTGATGGCAAATAAGGTTCCGTTATGTAAAACATGTGGTGGAGTTTTGAAACCTGACATCGTTTTCTACGGGGAACAGCTTGAGGGTAAACTGTTAGATCGTGCTTATCGTGATATGGCTTCAGCCGATGTCATTATGATTCTAGGTAGTAGCCTGACGGTACAACCGGCGGCATCCTTACCTATGGCTACATACTATCATGGTGGTAAGATTGTAATTGTGAATTCACAAGAGACGCCCTTGGACAAATATGCCAAGGTGCGTCTTTATGACCTACAGGAGACCTTTGCTGTATTGAATTCTTGGTTGGACCAACGGAATCCCGGTATCTAAACAGCGTGATATCCTATTCGCTCAAGTATCGTGGTAAGAGTCTGTAATCTCTCGCTGATCAATTCATCGTTCTTTGCTAACTCATCAGCAAATAGTCGAATATCTTTATCCAACATAGCATTGTCTGTAGCGACATCCACTGACATGGCATCTCCTTGCAATCCTATCCTATCTATTCTCGGTTGTTCAGGATCATAGAATTTCGGATACCTGTATGCTTCCGAAAAATATTCCTTGGTTCTTGCGATAAGAATCGCCAGATCAAGAACCCGATGAAGTGGCAACTCTTCGGATTGTCGAGACCATTTTTCTCCTGTATAGCGCCATACCTTCGCAGAAATTTCAACGCTACCTCGATCGTTCCATTGCGCTAAACCAAGAGAAAGTCCCTTCGCATCAGACTCGTAGGCGTTTCTTCCATCGATTTGTTCATAGTTTTTCACAACCACTACTGGTTTGTGTTTTAGTGATGTCGGTATTTCCATAGTACCCCTCCCCATAGGATTTCCTGTACGAATGGTATAGCACATACGTAGTTTTAAGTAAACTAGTAAATTACTAAATTAGTAAAAGCTTTAAAATTTTGTCAATTGAATAGGCATCATTATTGGTTCAGATGCGTTTGTCCATAAAGGGATGGACAGGATGTTGTCAAGTCTGCATATTACAAGGGCGACAAGGTAAAGGTAAGGAGCCATCTGCATGAACATACTGACCTTTTGGTTGAGTATCCTAGGATTCACATCACTTTTCGGCACATTCATCCTCTCCTACCTAGCACAAATGGAGGAGTATGAAGAATTCCGTAAGCAATACCTATGGTATGTCGCAATATCTTGGTTCTGGTTTGTTTTGCAATTCATTGGCTTTGTACATAATACATTTCTTGATTCCTACCATATCGTACTCCTTACTTTTATCGCAATCATGCGAGCTATTATCTCTATCATCATTATCTACCGTATTGTCACGTTATTAGAGTGCATTGGAAAAGGATCTGTCACTAAAAAGGCAAAGAGGATCGGTATAATCATTTCTTCTTGTATAGCAGTCCTCCTCGTGCCTGTCTTCTTCTTGAACATTCTTTTTCTTGGCCCCCTTTTCACCACATTGGTCAATATGGCGATCGGCATGGCTTTTCTCTCCTATAGGATTCGTACAGGAAAAGCTACAACGTATCGAGTACAAAGAATGCAATCTTTCATGAGCATCTCTGCAATCGCATACCTCCTCTTTGGTCTCTATGCTATGTTGTTCACTGTATTCCCCCATGCATACAAGCCAGTCTATGATTCTCTTGCTACTGCGATTTTTATCCTTATTTGGTGTGTAAACGATGTATTGATGTACGTGAGGAAAATTCCCAAAGTTGAACAAAGAGAATCTGTCGATCCTTTAACCCTTTTTAAAAAGGAATTCAATCTTACCCCAAGGGAAGTCCAAATCGTCTCGTATATGGTAAAAGGGCACTCATATAAGGAAATTGCTGGACTACTCAGTATTTCAACCCGCACGGTAGAAACTCATGTGTATCGGATCTGCAAGAAGTGTTCTGTATCGAATAGGGCTGAGTTGACACACGTTTTCATGCAAGTACGTAGTGCTACGTAGGCTATTTCAAGAGAAATACGTATATTTCCCGACTTTTCTTCATCTCTACATACGGCTAAGCTCGTTGGTGTGAGGTCACTATGCGTCGATTTATCTTGCTATTGGTAACAATGCTTTTACTTTTCCCGGGTTGTACGAAAAGTGGATTATCTCTTGAAGACAACAGTTGGGAAGGTATCGTCACGTTAGATGATACGAAATTTTTTATCCATATGAGAACAGAGGATAATAGTGTATTCCTATCTATTCCTGAATTATTGGCGACCGATGTTCCTGTTGAAGATCTACGTGTTTCTCATGATCAATGGTCTTTTAAGATTGGTATCGGGACATCCGTAATGAGATTTCTCCTTAGTCCAATAGAACAGGGATTCGAAGGAAAGATACTTTATGACAACAGCAGTGGGAAAGTTATGCTAAGACCAGGACGATATTCAGTGGAACATCGAAGGCTTCAGCAACCCCAACGTCATGGATTCTCAGTTTCTGTGGAGACTACACATGGTACGTTATACGGAACTCATCTGATCCCAGAAGGGGAGGGCCCTTTTCCAACTGTATTGATCATAGCTGGATCGGGACCGACTGATCGGGACGGAAACTCGGAGTTGATCGTGGAGAGCAATGACAGTTTATGGCATCTTGCACAAGAATTGCGAGAGTCCGGTATTGCGAGTCTTCGGTATGACAAGATGGGGGTTGGTGAGAGTATTGTGAAAGATGAGAACCTCCTTAAAGAGGGAACCTTCGATGATTACGTCGAAGATGCAGTAGTATGGTTGGAATATCTTGAAGGTGAAGCATCTGTTGGTACGTTAGGACTCCTCGGACATTCAGAAGGTTCTCTTATCGGACTACTTGCAGCAAAGAAGCATCCCTTAGATTTTGCGATATCTGTTGCCGGAAATGGGGATCGCATCGATACACAAATGGTAAAACAGGTTGGACGGCTCGATGCACAAGCAGCTCCGATCCTAGAAAAGCGATTAGCCGAAATTTCAAATTCTGTGTATCGCGAAACAGGAAATCTCTTGGTCGACTCTTTGGTACCCCTCGGCAGAGAGTTATATCTGCAAACATGGATGACCTACGATCCGAGTGAAGTACTGCAATCACTTGATATTCCGGTCTTGGTGACCTGGGGAGATCACGATGAAAGATTGGTTGGAGAAGATGATCTTTTCAGAAAAGAACAATTGCCAGATTCTGTTGAATTTGCAGAAATACCGGATATGGGACATCTTTTACGGAGGGCTGAAACTGATGAAGACATTGTCAGATCATATAAGGATAGAGATATGCCATTGCACGAACAATTAATCGATGTAGTAACAACGTTTATCCTAAAACAGAACAAAGGAGAGAAATGAGTATGGATGCACAAACAATTATCTTGATTCTTCCACTTATCATCCTAGAGTTGATACTGAAGATTGTATGCCTGAGAGATTGGCTCCATAGGGTACGATTCAAGGGATTACCGAAATCGGCATGGCTTTTAATATTTTTATTTATAAACCTATTCGGGCCGGTATTGTATCTATTGTATGGGAGAAAAACAGATGGCGATTATTGAAATCAACAATCTAAAAAAAAGATACGGAACTGTTCTTGCCCTTGACGGCGTATCCCTCTCGGTAGACGAAGGGACAGTATTTGGTTTCCTCGGTCCCAACGGAGCAGGAAAAACAACTCTTATCCGAATACTGACCGGCTTGATTTGTGCTAGCAGTGGTAGCTTCTTAATTGACGGTCGAAAAACCTCTGAAGCAAAAGAAAGGTATGGATACCTTGCACAGCAACCCTCATATTATGGATGGATGACTGGCCGGGAATTACTTGATCTTTCGGGAAATATCTATGGTATGGATAGTAAAGAGAAAAAAAGAAGAATTCCTGAAATGTTGCATCTTTGCGGAATCGAAGATGCCGCCGATAGAAGAATCGGAGGATATTCAGGCGGTATGAGGCAACGCCTCGGCATAGCTCAAGCCATTTTGCATGACCCGAAGGTTGTATTCCTTGATGAACCGGTTTCAGCTCTTGATCCCGTAGGAAGAAAAGAAATCCTTTCACTGATTACTATATTACGCGAAAGGACTACAATATTCATGTCTTCCCATATTCTCGATGATATCCAGAAGACTTGTGATGAAGTAGCAATTATCAATAAAGGATCTATTCGTATTCAAGAGAAGACGAAAACACTACTTAGGCTCCATGCCCAACCAATAGTCCATATGGAGTTCGATAGTAAGGAGGCGGCACAACTGTGCCACTTACGAATGAAAGAGACAGGTATTGCTGCTTCAAAATCCGATTATACAGTATCAATTCCATCTGGAACGTATGACAGTGAAAGCAACCGAATTCTAACCTTAATTGGCAAAGAGGGGCTAAAATTGGAGAAGCTGGAGCACCAAGAGGCAACCTTGGAGGATGTCTTTATGCATCATATACAGGAGGTAACAGATGACATTTCTTAAAAGTTCGATAATCAAGAAGGAACTACTGGAAATGATTAGGACAAGTAAGCTCCTGATTTGGGCTGTCGTATGCATGGTTTTTGGAATCGTATCACCACTGACTGCTTACTATCTCCCTGAGATCCTTTCAACTTTCGGAGCTACCGAGAATATTGTAATTACATTTGGCAATATAACCTATCAGGATTCTGTAGAGCAGTATATAAAAAATTTCAGCCAAATCGGAACAATTGTGATAATACTCATGACTATGGGATCAGTTGCTGGCGAGAAAGTCGATGGATCACTACAGTTCTTGCTTGTAAGACCAGTTGGGACTATAGGAATCCTCATGGCAAAAATTGTCTCATTATTGATACTCCTCGTAATCGGTCTTATGGGATCGATGCTTACCATGGGTTTCTACACATGGTATCTTTTCCCCGGATTTCCAGTATTTCGTTTCGTCTATGCGAACTTGTTCTTGCTTCTTTATTTTTTCGCCATCGGAACCTTAACGGTATCCTTTTCTGCGGCAGTAGGAAAACCGATTTTGGCTGGAGTCGGAGCATTAGGGATATGGCTGATTGCTTCCATCGCAGGAGCCATCCGGTCAATTGGGGCTTTCTCATTTGTAAAACTACCCGAACAGGTAATTCAGTCGATCGAAGGTTTCCCTTTCGAATGGCAACCCACAACAGGAACCCTACTACTCTTATGTGTGTCCATCATAGCAGGTAATGCGCTTTTCAAACGTTGGGAGCCGAATGATTGAGTGACAATTTAAGTAGCTATGACCTGAATATGGTATGTCCTGAGCCTAGGTCCATCAAATTCGCAGAAATAGATATCCTGCCATATGCCAAGGATCAATTTCCCGCCTTGGATAGGGACCATAACACTACTGCCCATGGCTGAAGCTTTCAGATGGGCTGTAGAGTTTCCCTCAGCATGCCGGAATCTCCGATCTTCACCAAAGGCAGTCTGTAATCCAAGTAATAGATCATGGACTACATCAGGGTCTGAGTTTTCATTGATGGTGAGTCCTGCCGTAGTATGGGGACAAAAGACTATACAATAACCTTCTTGTATGCCCTCTCGTGTGATACAGGATTGGACATCTCTGGTTATAGGGATAAACCCCTCTTGTGGGGTCGATAATTTTTTTGTTTCCAACATGGGGAAATACTACTGAGTAACCTTTGAGAGGTCAACGCCTTGGAAAGAGTTCTCTCCAAGGCACGTGACAACCTATTTCGAATAGAGCTCGACTATAGCCCGTTCTGTGACATCGAAATCAATATCACCTCTTCCTGGCTCACCTACAATCTTTGCGACAAAATTCTCTTCGTTGAACGATATCCAAGAAGGGATTGCTCGATTTGTAGAAAGACGACGCAATTTTATCTGTTGGGCAACCGATGGTTTGACGGTAATCTCATCACCGACTTTTAATCTGATGGAAGGAATATCTACCCGTTTGCCGTTTATCTGTAGATGTCCATGGTTGACCAACTGGCGACCTTGAGCTCGGGTCGTAGCGAAACCTAGCCTATATACAATGTTGTCAAATCGCTGTTCCATGAGTCGGAGGAGATTTTCTCCCGTCATTCCAGACATCTTTTCTGCCCGTTGGTAGGTAAGTTTGAATTGCTTTTCTAACACACCATAGACAAATTTGACCTTTTGTTTCTCCTTCAGTTGTAATCCGTATTCACTGATTTTCTTTCTTCTCTTCTGCTTTCTCCTGACACTCGGTTTATGGGTGTATCCCAATACGATCGGATCGATGCCAAGATAATCACACCGTTTGAACACTGGTGTCCTTGCTATAGCCATAGTGATAAATCCACCTTAATAACGATTATAAATTAGCCTATGCTAACTTTTTGATAGGTATACCAAATATTTGTGACAATTGCAACACAAGTTGATAAAATACCTATCCAAACTGAGGCATTACCTTTAATTGTTTGATTTCCAAAATTGATTGTCCATCCAATTGAAGGGTGCTACAGTATACTAGTGAAGGTGCTTGATTAAGATAGGAGGGGGATTCTGTATGAAAAAAAACTACAAGATTGTACTGGTTACCTTACTTTGCCTTGTCTTTACTTCTGTTGGCAACTCTTATGCAGATTCATTGGAGGGCAACACAACTCTTGGCGGTACCAATGGGTACATTGTCATCCCTAGTGCCTATCCCGTCGATAGTAATAACGGTCCAGCTATTACAAGTGGATACCAGGCTATCCTAGAGTTTCCTACTACTTTTGCTCATATACCATATATTCAGTTTGGCTTCGCCAAAGACTTTGAAACATCCTTGGCTGTTGATATCAAGGATTCTGCAAATATTTTACTAAATGGGAAATGGAGATTCCTTGAAAAAGGAGAAACTTCAGTCTCATTCGGTTTCATCGGTCAAGCTATTAATCTGGGCAATACCAATGAATTTGCTGCACAAGCTTATTTTGCTAGTTCCTTTTCTTCGAATTTTATCGATTGGCCTTCCAAGACTACGATCCTTATTGGATACACATTCAAAGAGAAATTGAATTCCAATATTGATTTCGGGATGGGGTTCCAAGCTCCATTGTTGGAAAAAGTATTTAAAGGCAAAGTCGACTTCCTTATCGATTTCGGGAATGTCTCCTACAGTATTGATCCCAGTGCAGGGGATGCAGGAAATCGGGGAATGTTGAATATCGGAGCTAGATTGCTTCCGGTTGAATTCATGAAATCGACCTATATTACTGCGGATCTCAGGTTGTTGGATCTTCTTGATGATAAGGGGAGGGGTATCAGTGCTGGTATCTCGATCACGTTTAGACCTTAGATTCCAAACGAAGCGAGAGCCGCAGGACCTTTGATTACAGAAATCCCGTCAATTCGAATTGATCGAACTGACGGGAATCATTGCATTGGTGGAGGTGGGGGGAGTCGAACCCCCGTCCTAACGCGCCACCCGATGGCGTCTACAAGCTTAGCCGTTGTTCATAGTTTCAGAAAAGAGCGGACCAACGGCCGACGTTACTTTTCCTAAGCCAGCTGTATTGTCCCTCGCGATCACCGGCACTTCTCGAGGTTAGCCCTTGTTGTTACAAGCATCCAGAGGTTAAGAGCGGCACCTTTGGAGCCTGTACGTTCCTACTGCTTAAGCAGCGAGAGCGTATTCTGCGTCGTAAGAGACTTCGTCTTCTTTCTTGGCAGTTTTGTGTTTTGCTAGTTTTAGGAGTTGGCGCTCCGCTTGCGACCACCGGCATGATCTCACGCCAGTCGAAACCAATACACCCCCCAAAGGGGTTATCATTACTATACAACTTTATCACATTGCAGGCAAGCAGACGAAAACCGGATCACCGATTGAAATTCTTCATTTCTCTCCGCATTTCCCTCTGCATATCACGCTCCCGAATAACATTTCGCTTATCATGAGCTTGTTTTCCACGACAGAGAGATATCTGGACTTTTACCAGATTGCCTTTCAGATACACCAAAGTAGGGATGAGAGTCATCCCCTTTTCATCTACTTTCCGCTTGATCCTTTTCATCTCCTGCCGATGGAGCAAAAGATTACGCTCCCTTTCAGGATCGTGATTATTGATACTCCCATGAGAGTATTGGGATATATGTAGACCTACAATGACCATTCCTTTGGAAGTTATCTTTACATAGCTATCTCCAAAAGAGAATCGGCTCATACGAATCGATTTCACTTCGGTTCCTTGTAACGCTATTCCCGCCTCAAAATCCTCGACAACCTCATAATTGAAATAGGCTTTCTTATTCTTCTGTAATACTTTTATATGATCTTTTGCCATACTATTCCTTGTCTATTTAAACCAAGCTACCCTAAATCCAGTAGTCTCGCTACAGGAATTTCGGGAGGAGACTCCGATTGTTGCCCTATCGATTCCAGCAGGATCATTGAGATAAGAACCTCCCTTAATCACGATGTCCGAAGCGAAAGAATCCTTTGACGGCTCAATACCGGTATATCGTGCAAGTGGTACAAAACTCTCGGATGTAAACTCCCAATAGCCTCCGAGCATTGATGATGGACCATCCCGTTCAACAAGAGCTATGGTTCCTTTTTGGAATGATTTTCCCGAAACCGATCTTGCAGCAGCCTCCCATTGAGAATTTGTGGGCAAGAAGACCCTTTCCCCTGTAATTTGTCCTAACCATTCAGTGAATGCTGTGGCAGCATACCATGATATGTTTCTGATCGGTTGGTTTGAAATGATTGATGTTGTAGGATAAACACCAGCAAGATACATTTCATCAACCATACCATCTGCCAGGAGATTGTCGATATTACCCTTAGACCAATATGGATTGGCGTCAATGAAGTGTGCCCAGAGGTATTCGCTAATTTCCAAAGCTCCTATCGTAAAAGAGCCCACCGTCATCTCCATTGCAAGCTCATGTACTCCAGGATAACGCTCCACTACCTGCTTTCCCACCACCAAGTCGTGGTTTTCATAGGAGAATCCTGTTATGGGAGAGACTCCCGGAATTGGAATTTCCAATGAAACCCTCTGTGAAGATACCTGTTCAAAAGCAACTGTAGTCCCAATATTGGTATTGGATTGGTCTTCGTTAAATAAAGTAGTTATCTTCTCCATTTGCTGTGATAGAGTGGTAATTTCGGATTCTCCTAGAATAGATTGTTCTCTGATGATAGTCAAAGCTTCTTGATAATCCTTAAGCATAGCCTTACTCGTAATATAGTTAAGGCTCTGTGTGAAAAAATCATTGAGAACTACCTCGACTCGCTGAAAATCCAAGGCAACAGCTGTTGTAGCGACTTGTTTGAAAAGCGGTGGGCGATGGTATACTTCATTGAAATCGGTGATTACACTCCAAGCGACGACCTGATCATACATCGCATCGACATATTTTTCGAACGCTGAAATATCTTTGATATAGTTACCTGAGGAAACCTCTTGCCTTCTCGGGAATAACCAAGTCAAGAATATTGGATGACTGACTTCGAAGGAGGTTGTAACAGCGTCAACACCTTCGTAGGAGAACGTGACCTCGTGGCTTCCCGGTTCAATGAACGCAGTAACAGGAGCACTACCTATATAGGTACCATCTACGGTAACGATCGATGGTTCCACACGACTAGTGAAGGTTACCTGTTTCCCACTGTGTAGTATCCCTGGAAGAACAGCCACCAAGAACAGCACGATAAGAAGAATCGTAAGGTAGAGAATAGTGAGATATACTCCCGGTTCCATGCCGAATAGTGGTTTCAGCTTTACCGGTTCTACGGATATGGGCATAGTATCCTCATGTTTTTTCATCCTTAGAAAAGTACCTTCAGCACCACTTATTGTCAATGGCATCCGTTTGTGGTAATTTTACGCCATGGTAAAATATTTCGCTTGGATCCAGCATATTACAGAGACAGGCCTAACAAGACGTTTGGAACGGATAGCTCGGGAAAAAGCCAAGCGATCGGAAAAGAAGACACTCAAAGGAGAACTTTTCAGTTGGCTCGATGCCATTGTTTTCGCTGTCATTTTCGTTTTACTCATAAACCAATACATATTTCAACTTTTCATGATTCCCACTCCCTCCATGGTGGAGACACTTTTAGTCAAAGATAGGGTGTTTGTAAGTAAGACCTCTTATGGGATTGAATTGTACCCTGGTGGTAAAAAGATTTTTTCAAACAGAAATCCACTTCGGGACGATATCATCGTCTTCTACAATCCTGAATACGACTCCAAAGGACCTGTATTCGATGTTTTATCCCAAATTATCTATATGGCTACCTTCTCCCTAATAAATATTGATGTAGATGAAGACGGTAATATGCGTCAAAGATTGTATGTCAAACGTGCTGCTGCATTGGGAGGTGAGACCATTCGATTCAAGGATGGAACAGCATACATTTCCGGAGCTGGCCAACAATCTTTCACTGCCGATCCTACTTTCCGAGAAGAAAATGCTCTTTCGGATGGACCCCACCAATCCCTTGATCCCTCAATGTACCCAGGTATGCGTTCCTATGGTGCACTCATGGCATACCAGGATGCTTCTTTGAGTAATAAAGCGCCAGCCCATTTGGTGCAAACCTACCAAAGTGTATCCAATTATCAAGGCTTGGTGGATTATTATCAAGTATCGGCTACACGGACGAAGACCGCACACCAACTTAATCCTTCCGATCTAAAACTACGTTCTTCTGCTGCCCATTACGTACAGGGTGCGTATGTTCCCCATGGTTATGTGATGCCTCTTGGTGACAATCGAGATAATTCCCACGATGGCAGATACTTCGGTCCTGTCCCTCTCAATACAGTTATTGGTAGGGTAGTTTTCAAATTCTGGCCCCTGAATCGTATGGGAGGAGTCTCCTGATTACTGATATGCTCAACCATATCAATCCCCATGACATATATTCCCTGTACATCCATATTCCATTCTGTACTAGCAAATGTTCCTACTGCGCCTTCTATTCTGAGGTCATTTCAAACGTAGTTGAAGAACGAAAAACATTCGGTCAAAAAATCATACAAGAACTTCGGTTTCTTGTTGGTAACTTGGAAACACCATTTTCGACAGCCTATATCGGAGGTGGAAATCCTGGTCTGTTACCAATTGAAGATCTACAAGGATTGCTGGACCTTATAGGAACACATGGACCCACTGGAGAAACTTCAATTGAGATGAATCCCGAATCTCTACGTATTGAGCATGAGACATTATTCGATCATGGGCTCGATCGTTTGAGTATCGGAATTCAATCTATGAATGAGCGTCATGTGAAAACTTTGGGAAGAAACGCAAACATAAGCATAAATATGCGTGCCGCATCAATAATTCGTGAATTTCGGAAATCGAAATCATTTGGGTTGAATTGTGATCTCGTGACTTGTATTCCAGGGCAGACCATAGAAGATGCGATATCTGATATCGACGTGGTTATAGCATTGTTCAATCCAAATCACATATCACTCTATAATCTAACAGTAGAGGAGGGTACTCCTTTGGCTGATCGGGTTGATAATGGGACCCTGCAGGTAATGGATGAAGATGGTCAAGCAGAGATGTTACAAGCTTGTTGGGATCATCTAAAATCACGTGGTTTCGAACATTACGAAATATCAAATTTCAGCAGAGATAATGCGGGACGAAGCCACCACAACGAACGGTATTGGCGCTTGGAAAATTATATTGGGATCGGGCCGTCTGCTGCTGGTACCCTTTTTAAATCCGATTCTCAGGCACTTAGGACAAATGGCGTAAACAATCTCCATGCATATGTGGACAAGGCTCCCTTCACAACGTATACATACGAGATTCTAGATGAAAGACAATTGATGCTTGAAACCTTATTGGTAGCATTGAGAACTCGTGAAGGAATAGATAAGCGTGTGTGGAATAGACGGTTTTCATATGATTTTCAAATGCTCTTTAGAGACCGAGTATCCTATCTCAGCACTATCGATCCCTATCTCTTTAGTGATACTGAAGTCCGATTCAGTCTTACCGAAAAAGGATTTATGGTACTCGATGCAATTATCATACACATGTCAGAAGCCTTGGAAATTTGTAAAGATACTGAGCCCACTTGACAGTGAAAAATGGCACATGGTACCCTAACGCGTTACAAACTTGAAAAAATAAGAGGTTCATAGATATGTCCGGCCACAGTAAATGGGCAACGATTAAGCACAAAAAGGGAGCTGCAGACGCTAAGCGTGGGCAGAAGTTCACCAAATTGATAAAAGAGATTATGGTAGCCGCGAAGATGGGTGGGAGTGATCCCGATTCGAATGCCCGTTTGCGCACAGCTGTTCTCAAGGCACGCTCAGAAAATATGCCAAAAGACAATATTGAGCGGGCAATCAAGAAAGGTTCAGGTGAAATGGAGAATTCCACCTACTACGAACTGACCTATGAAGGATATGCTCCTGGTGGAGTTGCTATCATTATCGACACATTGACCGATAACAAAAATAGGACTGCTGCCGATGTGCGCAGCACTCTCACAAAGCTTGGTGGTTCGTTGGGAACCAGTGGTAGTGTCTCATACATGTTCCAGACGAAGGGAATCATAACTTATGACAGTGAATCCTATACTGAAGATGACATCCTAGAAGCTGCTTTGGAACTCGGAGCTGAAGACATTAGTTCCTCAGACGGTGTAATCGAAGTATACACAGATCCAGGGGAATTCTCTAATGTATTGGAAGGGCTACAAGAGAAAGGTTTTAAAGAAACTTCTGCAGAGGTAGAAAAGATTGCCGATACAACCGTTACATTGGAAGATGAAAAGATCCGGAAAGTACTAAAAATCATCGACCGGTTGGAAGAGCTGGACGACGTGCAACAGGTCTCCTCCAACTTGGAGATTCCAGACGATTTCAACGACGAAGAAGAGTAGGACATGCTGGTACTGGGCATCGATCCAGGAATTGCACAGACAGGCTGGGGCGTGGTCGATATCGTTGGCCAACGGTACCGGCCTGTTTCTTATGGTGTAGTCCGTACCACTACCAGCAAATCCATGGAACAAAGGATCCATGCAATAGCAAACGATATTGGGAAATTAGCTATAGACTTCAAGGTTGAGATGGTTTCTATGGAAGATATCTACTTTGCGAAGAATGTCAGCTCAGCTATGGGGGTAGCTAAAGTGATTGGTGCGATTATCCAGCAATTATCACTGCAAGGTATTCCTGTTCAACTGTTTACACCCTTGCAGATTAAACTTGCAGTTACCGGGTTCGGAACCGCCGAGAAGCATCAAGTCCAGGAAATGGTCCGGCTTCTGTTGAAACTGGAAAAGGTCCCTTCTCCGGACCATGCGGCCGACTCATTGGCTGCAGCTATATGTTTAGCTACAAACAGGAGGTTGTCATGATACATGCTGTGATAGGTGAGGTTGTCCATGTGGGGGCACAAATCGCAGTATTGCGAACCGATGGTGGTCTGGAACTGGAGCTCATCGTATCATCGCAAACCGCGAGCAAACTCTCCCAGTTACATGGGGAAGCAAGAAGACAGGTCCGCCTCCTCAGTTGGTTGCAGCATAGGGAGGACAGCATGACGCTATTCGGTTTTACCGATGAAGAGGAGCGATTGCTTTTCCTGGAACTAATCAAAGTAAATGGAATTGGTCCTAAACAAGCAATGAAGATACTAAGTGGAGTCCAGGTGCGTTCATTCATCAAAGCTCTGGATGACAATGACCTCACTTTTCTCTCCTCTATCCCTGGCGTTGGTCCGAAAACATCACAAAAAATTGTTCTTGCACTTCGTGATACTGTCGTATTCGATACCCATGATAAAGGAAAACAACAAACATCCAGTTCCGGTTTGGACAGACGTTTCGATGACCTTGTTGCGGCACTATCGGATATGGGTTATGATAAGCGCCAAACTGTCGGCGTGATATCCGAACTGCTCAAAGAGCACGCCGATCTGCTTTCAGGTAAAAACCTGCACGAGGCTGAAGAATTCCTCTTCAGGAATGCGATTATAAGGCTAGGTTGATTGTGGAATCCAATGGCATCCAGGAAACATCGATACTTTCTAGTACCTTCCAAAATGAAGTGGATGTACAAGAGAACATTCTCCGTCCGAAAAACCTCATTGACTTTCAAGGTCAACAAAGAATCAAGGACAACTTATCTGTTTTCATACGTGCCGCTATAGAAAGGGGAGATTCACTTGACCATGTGTTCCTTATAGGCCCTCCTGGACTCGGTAAGACAACCCTTGCTTCCATAATTGCAAATGAGATGGGAGCTGAAATCCGTATGACCAGTGCACCAGCATTGGAAAAGCCGAAAGATCTTGCTGGAATTCTGACCAATGTGACAGAAGGAAGCATATTTTTCATAGACGAAATTCACAGAATGCGGCCAGCCTTGGAAGAGATGCTCTATATAGCTATGGAGGACTATGAGATCGATTGGGTTATAGGACAGGGACCCGCTGCCCGCACAATCCGTATACCTATTCCTCGTTTTACCCTTATAGGAGCTACCACTAAGGCGGGGCAGGTATCATCTCCCCTCTACAGTCGATTCGGAATTACTTGCCGGATTGAATTCTATCAAGAAGAGGAACTGGTGCAGATTATAAGACGATCTGCGAAGATTCTCGATACATCGATAGAAGAATCTGCCATCGCATTGTTGGCCAAGAGCTCTCGAGGTACTCCACGAATCGCGAATCGACTTCTAAGAAGATTGCGTGATTATGCTACAGTGCTGGGCGATGGAATCATAGATGATGAGATCGTACGTGTTAGTATGGAAAGACTGGGAATCGATGGAGAAGGGCTTGAACAACAAGATAGAAATATCCTAAAGACAATTATTCAATTCTACGATGGGGGCCCTGTGGGAGCAGAGACACTCGCGATATCCGTTGGAGAAGCCATTGAATCCCTTGAAGACTTCTATGAACCATACCTCATCCAGAAAGGCTATCTCAAACGAACCCCTCGGGGACGGATGGCTACATCCTTAGCCTACAATCTACTTGACATACCATACGATAGGAAACCAGATGAAAACCAAGGAATTCTCTTTTGACCTTCCCGAACAGTTGATAGCCCAGTTCCCTGCTGACAAGCGGGGAGAAAGTCGTCTGCTCGTTCTTGATAAACGAACCGGAACCTTTGACGATTCCCATATTTCCCATATTGCAGATTATCTCGAACCCGGTTCTGTAATGGTGGTGAACAATTCCAAAGTCCGTAAAGCCCGCGTGTATGCTGAGAGCGAGACTGGAGGTAAGGTAGAATTTCTATTCCTTCATGAGTTACCAGATCATACGTGGACCGCTATGGTGACAAAGAGCAAGAAACAAAGAATCGGTAAACAGTATAGATTCTCGAATGCCGAAGGAGAATTATGGACTGCTCAAATAATAGCTGAGAATGAAGATGGCAAGATCATTCGTTTCTCCCAACCGATAAATGAACATTTCTTCTCAACATGTGGACATGTCCCGCTTCCTCCCTACATCAAAAGAGACGATACCTTCAGCGATGAATCGAGATACCAGACCGTCTACGCTAAAGATTCCGGTTCTGTAGCCGCACCGACAGCAGGCTTGCATTTTACCCAAGAGCTTCTCGATAGAATTAAGGAGCGAGGTATATTCATTTGTCCTGTCACTTTGCATGTTGGGCCTGGTACCTTTCTCCCGGTTCGCACAGAAGAACTGGAAGATCACCCTATGCATCTAGAGCATTATGAAATCCCAAACGAGAGTGCCTCGTTGATTAATAAAGCAAAACAAGAAGGGAGAAAGATTATTGCGGTTGGAACTACCAGCGTACGCACCTTGGAATCAGCATTTAACAGTACCACCAATACACTTCCTTCTGGGGAAGGGAGTACCCGATTGTTCATTCTGCCTCCCTATGAATTCAAGATTGTCGATCAATTGTTGACCAATTTCCATACACCAGAATCTACTCTGTTGGTTCTGGTATCGGCTTTTGCCGGTAAACAGCATATCATGAATGCATACGGGCATGCAGTAGATCAGGGGTATCGATTCTTCAGTTATGGCGATGCCATGCTCATACGTTGATAATTCATTAGAGAAGTGAGCGTTCGCGTAACTTTCCAACAATATATGAGGTAATCTCTTCACGGCTTTTCTGCCCATCGATCCTCAAAAGGGTTACATCTGAGGGTAAATCCGAGAAAATCATCTCGTAATTATCTTTTACTTTTGCAAGAAATTCCTGTCTTTCGAACATCTCACGTCCATTGTCTCGTGAATCAATCCTTTGTAAACAGGCTTCTACCGGTGTATCGATATAGACGATAAACTCGGGAAGCGGGAATTCATTTAGAGCACTTATTTTATCGTATCCGCAATCCACCGATTGATAGGCAAGAGAAGAAAAAATATAGCGATCGGAGATTACTATAGTTCCATTCTCAAGGCGCTCTATAATACCAGTGATCGGATGGTTGAGGTGATCCTCACGATCTGCTGAGAAAAGCATCGCCAATGCCAATGGTGTGGTGACAACCTCTTTGCGAAGGACACTACGAACCAAATTCCCCAATGGAGAGGAGGTCGGCTCAAACGTCGCATGGCAATTAACACCGGCTTGGTCAAAAGCTTCAGCTAGGGCTTTCATCTGGGTGGTCGTCCCGGCCCCATCCAAACCCTCCACGACGATAAAACGTTCAAGTATACGTTGCATGGGACAAATCTCCTATTCCAATAACAATATTGTTCCTCCATACTAACCAACCTTTCCACGCTTGGCAAGAATGTTTATGCTTACATTGGAAGAGAGAAAAGGGTAGGTAAACAGGATAATTACCGGTATACTGGAATATATGCGGATGGCTACATGAGATATCATACGACAGCTTTCAATATTATCGCATCTCTTGCCTTGCTACTTATTACGGTCGTAGTGGTATTTATTTTCAACGGTATGGCGTTGATACCCGATCTTGGCGATACTATTGCAAAAACCATCTTGCAGGAGGTTTCTGGATCAGGAGCAAATACCGTTACCATCGGCTCTATAGAAACTTCACTCTTCAAGCGAATAACCGTGCATGATATTTCTCTCCAAAACCAAGAAAAGAAGTCTTTGGTAAACGTTAGATCCATCGAAATTGGAATCCCTGCCTATCGCCTTTTATGGGGAACACTGTATCCAAAATCCATACCAGTTTCTTTGGATGGAGTGATAATCGATATTGACCAAAATTCGATTTCAAGTCTGAGTCCCAATACCGGTGGGGTCCCCACAAATAATGCATTTTCCTCTCTGCTTGCGGATCGGACAATCATCGTAACATTGACTGATGGTAGAGTCACATATGGCCAAAAAGACATAAACCTGTCATTGGAAGAATTTGCAGGAATCGCCACTATTGTCGATGGAGCCATTACGCAAGCACGATTGGAAACCGTCGGCTTCTCTCTGGAACATCCTCAAATAATTGCGTCCGGTACCGATACCTCCCTCACTTTGGGAAGAACTATCACAGGTGGCGTTGGATTACGACTTGATTCTCAAAACAGTTCTTTTACTTCACATGAACTTGGTTTAGAAAGTCACTTGGATACTTGGCAAGCATCTTTTGTATCCGAATCGATGGACAAATTACTGGATCTTGAAGGAGTCGCTGCAATGACTCTGGAATCGGTACAGGCTCAAACATACATGCAAAAGAAATTGGCAATATTGTCGTTTGATTCGATATCTGCAAACGCCCGCATCTCCGCTGATAGTATTCCTTCCATCTCAGCATCTTTTCCATCGGTGGAAATCGCCTATGATGGTTGGATAGCGATGATCAAGGAACTCGATGCATCTCTCGATCCTCAACAGCAAGACAACCCCAGGCTCCTCTTAGAATCACCGGAATATTTGCAGATTTCCCATGGAGGAGACTTAACCATTGAAGCGTTACGCCCGAAAGCCGAAATAACTTTTGCAAAGGATTTCGATAGATTCCAAATAAACATACGAAAGTTACGCTTTACGCCGATAATCGGAATGGGGCTTTTATCCGAGACCACTCTCGAGACTTTAGATGTTGCGACATTCGATGAAGCGTACATACTTGCCCTATTAGATCGTACCGATGGCAGTGTAAAGGGTGAATCAAGTTTCGATCTGACTGTCGAGACAACCATACCATTCCTTGAGCAAACCTCTGGACAAGTTTCAGGATCAATAGCACTTGACCACGTTATGGCAATGGAGAGTTCGCAGATTTTCGTCAGAAATCTTGAAAGTAGTGGGATTGAAGGATCGGTCGATGCCAATTTCCTCTATGCTGCAAGACAATTGGAAACTCCAGAACTCTCACTTTATGCAACTCATACCAATGGGATTGAGCTTACAGTAAACCATTTACTGGAGGATTCATTATCACGGATCTCCTTGAGACTTGATAATACGCAACCACGATTGTTCCAGCCCCTATTAGAGAAACTCTCTCCCACGGTCTCTGCATTGATAGCAGAGGACACATCTCTTGAAGGGAATATTAATATGACCCTTTCAAACGATTTGAATGAGGGAAGGGGAACTGCTGAAATTGGTATCGCAAATCTTGCGGTAGATGAGCAACGATTCAATCTCGCAACTACCTTCAGTGGAGATTTGACCTCCTCTTTACTCAACGTTGATTTGGCTACACTTACCACAGAGGGATATCGTCTATCATACACCGGTTCGATTGAAAGGACCCGAATCGCACCTGAGGGTACTTTAAAAATCAATGATGTTGAAAGCGGCGATACTATGGTTACTGCAGATTTTGAAAGGACTGCTGAACAACGATATCAGTATCGCATAACCACACCTGTGTTCGCTGAAGCCGATTTCACGGGAGATGTTTCTTGGGCAGACCAGGGAGCTGTAAATGCACAAGGTGTATTATCAGTTCCAGGAGCTACATATCCCGTTTCCATCGAATTTGCACAAGACGTAGGTTTATTCACCCTTATATCAGATAATCTGGAAGCTGCTCTCGATTTTGTATCGGTTCCTGGACATATTACATTCGATCTGAATACACGAAATCTTCCCTTACCACCTTCCCGCGGAAAACCCTTCTATGGTCAAGGAATCATCAATGGTTCTCTTGCTGCCGATTTTTCTCTGGCTGAAGAACTTTTCCTGATCTCCTCTCAAAATCTGGAAATTGATGGACTTGCATGGAGAGAGAACCAACCATTCTCCTTCTCATTCTCAGTCGATGCCGACCCGCAGGAGGTTCGTTTCCAAGATGTCGTATACGCCGATCAGAGAGGAGTGCTTTCTGGTTATGCGAATATACGCAACCAATCTCTTCTAGAACTCAGTACCGGTAGCCTTGATCAATTCTATGCGGTTGTGGATCTTTCTAATGAACAAGAGCGGTTAGCGGTCTCATTTCTCCCTGATGAAAGTAATAGCATGATCAGCCGTGGGACGATTACTATCGAGGGTTTTGATCTAGGTCGATTTGCTCTTTTCCCAGAGGAAACGCTCTTACAGTTCTCTTTCGTGGGAGAAACCGATCTGGACAAACTAGCCCAAGGCCATGCTTCGGTAACATTGGAAAATACTGCTCGTAACAGTACTATCCGTTCCGATATACACCTTGAGGATTGGGGTATTCTTATGGATAATGCCCTCTATAGAAAAAATGATTTTACCGTTACAATTCCCCAAGGTAGATTCTCCTATGGTGGAGAATCATTTTTATCGGCTCAATTCGCCTCTCTTTCACCTCTAGTCTGGAGAGATGGATCCACAACCGCGACTATCTCATTATCTACCAATCTTCCCGAAGCACATACATTGTTCGATTGGATCGAGAATATTCCGACATCATGGGATTCCATACCAACCATCCAAGCAGATCATACCAAAGTCAATCTCTTAGGAGCGATTCCTTGGTCTGATGGAACCCATTTCATCACATTTGATGATGGAAAAATCTCCATTGAGATGGGCGAAAACGGAACCATTGAAGGCTCCTACGATTTTTCCACACATCGAATCGATATACGAGCGATACAAGGATTTCCTATTCCATTACTTGCTCAAGGTACAATTGAAAAAGATGACATGTATGTGGAACTGAATGGCATCGAGTTCAATATTGAATATCTGAATGCAATTTTCCTTGAGCCGATCCTCACATTTGGAGATAGTTTGGCTACAGGTTCACTCATCATTGACGGACCAATGGATAATCCCGATTATTATGGTACGCTTATTGCCAACTCAGCTGAGGTTTCAACATTTTGGACGCCTGGAGAATTATTCTCCTTAAAGAACCCTGTAATTACCATTTCAGAAAATTTAGCAACAATAGCGGCATCTCCTGTTTCGGCCGTCCACTCTTCTGGAAGGCGTACGAGAGGTACCATCCAGATGGAATTCACCTTCGAACAATGGGGACTCCCACATTACCGAATAGATATACTCGAAATTGAAGATCCCATTTCCCTATGGATACCTCTTGCGCCACCTGTCGATGTCAATGTGAATGCTATGGCAGCCGGAAGTTTTTCAATCGAAGGAACGCCCACTGAAGAGACTTTGTATGGCGATGTGACAGTTTCAGAGGGTCTGATCTCTTTCGGCGTCGGAGAATTGCCAAATTGGTTCAAGCCAAAAACTAGGACAAGTATCGATATGACGATCAGGACTGGACGGAATGTCACTTTCATTTTTCCGAATGAAGAGTCTCCAATCCTTAGAGCTACCTTTGCTGATGACCAAAAGATTGGGATCACGGTAGAAGCCCCTTCAATGGCTACAACTTTTTCTGGAGAATTAGCATTTAGAAGTGGCGAGATCTACTACGTTCAAAAGAATTTCTATATTACAGAAGGTTCTCTTCGATTCCCATCCGCCAGCACAGCTTTAGATGATGATTTCATGCCTAGAATCAATCTACGAGCACGTTTACGAGAATTCGAACCTGATGGTACCAGAGTCGATATCTATATGGTACTCCAGGAAGCAAGATTCGATGATTTAAACCCGCGATTCGAATCGATACCTTTGCGATCTACGAATGAAATCCTGGAATTGCTTGGACAAAACATTGTCTCTGCTTCGACTGCAAGGGATAGCGGATTGACTTCAGTCGTAGCTGTTGCATCTGCAGCCACCGATGTCATCTCGCGATTAGGCCTTCTGCAGAACACCACAGTCTCTTTAGGTTTCTCAAGTATTATTAGGGAGTCACTAGGTTTAGATGTATTTACCATCAGGACAAATCTTCTCCAGAATATCCTTTTTGAAGCACTTCCCGGTGTAACCGCCGATACCACCGTCAGTCCAATTGCCAGATACCTAGACAATACCACAATGTATATCGGCAAGTACCTTCTTGAAGACTTCTATCTCCAAGGAATGCTCCATTTTAGACAGGATTCCAGAGGGAATTCCATTTCATTCCTAGCAAATGATTTGAGAATAGATACTGAGTTGAGCGTTGAGTGGACCAATCCTCTTGCAACCTTCAGTTTCTTCACACAGCCGGATGAGTTGTCGGTTTTCGATTTATTCGATACTATGGGATTTAGTATAACAAAGCGTTTTGAGTTCTAAAAGGAGTCCGCATGCTGCGAAAGATATTCATTCCAATCCTGTTGTCCATTATCCTCCTGCCTGTTGTAGCAGCAGATACACCGGTATTAGAAGCCTGGTGGGAAGGTAAGCCTATCCAAGAATTTGTCTATGTCGATCTACAAGCTGTAGAACCTTCCGAAGTTGACCCTTTGGTCGATCCATTGGTTGGTACAGCATATGACCAAAAAGCGATAGACGCTATGGAACAAAGACTCCTTGCTACCGGTTGGTTTATGGATGTCGTCTCAATCCCTGCACGAGTAGACGATTCTACTGATAAGACCATGGTTTATATAGAATTTGTAGAGCGTCAAAAACTGACAAATATATCCATAAATGGAAACAAATTCGTGTCTACAGAAGAAATCATGGCTAGACTACAGCTTGAGACAGATACTATGTTCGATACTGAGGATCTCGACCGTGCCACCTCCAATATTAGACAACTATATACAGAAAAAGGATATGATAGAGTCGATATCGTGCCAAGCTATGAATCGGATGCTACAGGAGAGGGAATTTCTGTAAACATCCAGATTACCGAGTACGAATGGTACCTGAATAAACCGATTCGTGGTTTCACCTATAAGGGATTGCGAAATGTCGATAATGATACTCTTGACGATATCACCTATCCTTATATTGGAAAACCTTTTACCCAGACATTGTATCGTGAAATAGAAGGCAAATTCAATGAGCTGCTCAAATTCAGCGTTTTCCAAGCTGAAGCTAGAAGGGGAGGAACCAATAATAATGAACTATTCATTGAATTCTCTTTCACTGAGTTACCGGTAATCAGATCGATTGGTTTCTCCGGTAACAATAATATCCGATCAAAGGTTCTCGAAGACAAGCTTACGATCGAAACTGGAGAGTTCCTTTCATTGAGCAGGGTAAATGCTGGAACAGAAGCATTGAAAACGCTCTATTTGGAACGCGGCTATGCAGACGTAGCTATCGATTCTTCCTATACGATTGATGAATCGACGAACAACCTTGATCTGACTTATTCTGTTGAAGAGGGAAGGCAGTGGAAAATAGGCGAATTAGCGTTCGAAGGTAATGGAAAAATCGGTACATCCGTTCTCCAGAAAACAATCTCATCGAAAGTCCAATCACTGTTCAATTCAGGCAATTATGTGGCGACTAAGATTGGAGAAGATACGCAAGCAATTCTTCTCAAATACCAACAGAATGGATATATCGACGCTAAAGTGGTAGATGTGAGGTTAGAGGACATCCCGGAAGAGGATACGGGGATCAGGAAACTTCGCGTAGTTTTCGTCATTGAAGAGGGAGAACAGTGGTTTTTTGGAGGCATAGGGATAGAGGGAAATACTGTATATAGTGATGAAGAGATCCAATCCCTTTTAACCATGAAAGAGGACAGTGTTCTCGATATTTCTAAAGTACAATCTGAAATCAGCAAGGTCGCTGATTTGTATTGGAATGAGGGATATGTCGAAAATACGATTGATATCCAGGAATCTCGAAATCCCGAAACAAAGAGTATCACCTATACGATTGTAATAGTTGAACGTGGCCAAGCCTCTGTTGAAGAAGTCATTATCCGTGGACTCACAAAAACCAAACCATACGTACTCGAACGGGAATTGGCTATTAATGAAGGGGACATCTTTAGCAAAGCTAAATATGTGCAAAGTGCCCAAAACCTTTATAATACCGGTTTGTTGACCGATGTCGTACCTTCTATCAGCTATGGAACTAAAGAGAACTCCTTAGTCGTAACATACGATGTAACTGAAGGAAACCAGATGAATATCGGTTTCGGAGCTACATTCGGCGGTAATGTCGAGGGCTTTCCCGTCAGTGGATTCCTTTCCTGGTCAGATACCAATCTTGGAGGTACTGGTCGTGATTTGGAAATCATGACTGAACTCTCTCCAGACTCTCAGACAGCAACGGTTAGCTTTAGGGATGCTTGGGTAAGGGACAAACGTTGGAGTAATGCTATCAATCTTTCCTTCAATCGCAGTACCTATGGGAATGGTATGCAATTAGGAAATGGATCACCTGATACTCGTCTTAGAGATAATAAAGCCTATCCGTATCCCTATACCAGCTATGAAGCTTGGAATGCTGACGGTAAACCGACGCCGGACTCCGAATATCTCATGGGATATGAGTATCTCAAGGTATCTTTAGGTTATACGACCGGTTATACATTTGTATTCGATGCTGGAAGATTGTCATTATCGGTAGGTCCTGCATTGACCCTCAATAGGGCATATTATGATATAGATATCTATACACCATATGATTACCTCATAGGAGAATACGGAGAGAGCTGGAAATTCTCGAATCGTCTTGGAGCTTCTATTTCATGGGACGGAAGAGATCTGGTAAATAATACTACGAAAGGCTACTTGATAAGCCAAAGTGCCACCTACGCCGGTGGTATACTCGGAGGATTGTCAAACTACATCCGTACATCAACCAGTTTGTCAGCATTCCTCAAGGTATTTGAAATTCCCGGTGAGAAACCGACCCCTGGGGTAATCAGTTTCAATACCACTGCTTCATTCATGTTCGACCAATACTATCCCGAAGACCCAAATGATTGGGGTAGCTCTTGGATAAAGGGTATGAGTGCTTCGAAATACGAATATCTGTACATAGATGGTATGACTATAGCCCGTGGATTTACACCTAAATTCTATTTCGAATTCCTCTGGGATTCATCTGTGGAATTCAGTATCCAGATTGCCGAGAACGTACTATGGGGAGAAGCTTTTGTAAGTGCTACGGGAACTTCTGGGGATCTTTCCACAGCATTCACTAGTCCGCTCGATTGGTATTTTGCTACCGGTATCGGTATTAGACTGAAAGTTCCAGGATTCCCTCTCGGCCTTTATCTGGTAAAAAACGCTACTATGGTAGATGGTGGATCATTCGCATGGGATGGAGGAACCATTTTTAGGAATCCAGACAATGATGCTAGCGGACTAAAATTGGTACTTGCTATCACGACTAGTATCTATTAATAGGATCGACAGTCACGTAATGGAAGCGAAACCTACTACGCCGATGATGGAGCAGTATCTCGAACTGAAAAGCCAACATCAGGACGAGGTGTTGTTTTTTCGGTTAGGCGACTTCTATGAGATGTTTCTTGATGATGCGAAAGAGGTCTCCCGCCTGCTCAATATTACCCTCACAGCTAGAAATGGAATTCCCATGTGTGGGATTCCGTACCATGCCGCGAAAAATTATATAAAACGACTATTGGATGAGGGAAAGAAAATTGCAGTCTGCGAACAAGTAGAGATGCCAGGTCCAAATCGGTCTATCGCTAAGCGAGAGGTGGTGCAAACTATCACTCCTGGAACGGTAGTCGAGGATGAGTTCTTGGATGCAGCTTCCAATAACCACCTTATGGCATTGGCGATAACAGATGACCGGATCTCCTGCGCATATTGTGAACTGTCTAATGGCATATTCTCCATGCTCTCATTTGAAAAGGAAGAGAGATTTGAGTCGGTCAGGGCTCTCTATGAACAACTCCTACCTCGTGAGATAATCGTTAATGAAGATGATTATTTTTCCGATAAGACTTTTTCTTCAACTATTGTACAAATGGATTGTATGGTCACCAGACTTCCTCCTTGGTACTTTTCAAAATCCCAAGGATTTGAACTCCTACGTAACCATGCTGAATCAATTTCGCTCAAGCAGTTCGGTATTGAAGAACTAGATATCGAATTGGTTTCCGCAGGAGCTTTATTCCGGTATTTACAGGATACTGCAAAAACCTCCCTGGATCATATCGTCGATTTCACTAAAGTAGATCAAGATCGTCACCTCTCAATAGACGAATCAACAAGAAAGAATCTGGAGTTGTTGTCTAATCTTCAGGAGGGTGGGGCCAATCGCACACTTTTCTCCACCCTGGATATGACATGTACCTCGGGCGGAGCCAGATTGTTGAAAAGTTGGATATCCTCCCCATTGACTTTGATGGACGATATCATAGAAAGACAAGATCGTGTAACATGGTTCCTTCAACATGAATCTGAAAGACAGCGTATTCGCTCTCTATTGGGTAGTACACGAGATCTTTCGAGACTCACTTCACGTGTTGCTATGCGTCGTGCGAATCCTCAAGATTTGGTCGCCATACGACAATCGATCGCTTCATTCATCGAGCTTACAAACGAATATACCGAATATTACCGATCACTTCTCGACAAACATGTCGATGATGCCATGATGACTAGTTTGGTGGATCTTATGGAGACTCTTCTTTCATCCATTAGAGAGGATGTACAAGGACCATTCTCTCCCGGACAGGTCATCCTTCAAGGATATGACTCCCAACTCGACCACCTTCGTGAATTACAGAAATCGGGAACAAGGAGTCTGCAAGCGTATGTAGCCAAATTGAAAGAAGAGACGGAAATCCCCACCATCAAACTTTCCCATAATAAGATAATTGGACAGTACCTCGAGATTCCCAAAACCCATGGAGCCAAAATTCCCGATTGGTTCTATAGAAAACAAACCTTGGTTAATGCTGAACGATATACAACCGATGGACTCATTGCTTTAGAGACAGAAATTTTGGCGAGTGGAGAACAAGCAGATACTCTTGAGAGAACTATTTACGAAAAGATATTAGATCTGACATCCGCAATGCATGTTCCTCTCATGCGATTAGGACAATTCTTCTCAAACATAGATTGTCTACAATCCCTTGCACACTGTGCGAATCGTAATCGATATACCAAGCCGGAACTAACTGAAACCGATCTCCTTCATATTGAGGAGGGTAGGCATCCGGTTGTTGAACAATTCTTGCCCAAAGGAGAATTTGTCGCTAACGATTTATCAATGGGACTGGAGAATGAGCGTTTCTGCCTTATTACTGGGCCTAATATGGCTGGAAAATCTACTTACCTTCGGCAAAACGCGCTTATTGTACTCATGGCTCAGATCGGTTCCTATGTTCCTGCGACAACTGCAAGGATTGGCCTGATCGATAAGCTATTCTGCCGCGTAGGAGCTAGTGATAACCTAGCGAGAGGAGAATCCACTTTCTTGATTGAAATGCAAGAGGCCGCGTTTATTTTACGTACAGCGACTTCACGGTCTTTGGCTATTATGGATGAAATAGGACGCGGCACTAGCACTCAAGATGGGATGTCTATCGCCTATGCAGTAATGAGGACCATGGTTGAAATGAAGGTAAAGACACTCTTTGCGACCCACTACCATGAGTTAACTATGTTGGATACCACCGGAATGCAATTGCTGACACCAAGTGTGGCTGAGACCAGAAGGAATATCGTATTCCTGAGGAAGATACAACCAGGAGTTGCAAACAGTTCCTACGGGCTCCATGTCGCGAAGATGGCTGGAATACCATCGCATGTAGTCAGGCAAGCCGCCGATTTCCAACGACAACATTTCGCCGACTATGCATTGAAAGGGAACAGTCCCCAACTTGATCTCTTTACTGGAGACAGTGTTAGTCAACCTGTCGATTTACTGTACGAACCTATAGTAGAACAGATCAGATCCTATCAATTGGAACTATCCACCCCATTGGATACCATGCATTTCGTGGAAAACCTGAAGAGACTTTTGGATGAGTTGGAATAGATGGCATGTAGGCAATAGAAGCTAAAAGGTGATGTCCGACGTTACTAGGACATGATTTATTCGCTCGGAAATTGCCCATTGTGCAACCGATACTCCCTCTTGTACCATGAGATCTGTGATTGCTGTCTTGATGAGATTATGGCTTTGGCTTTTCCTCTTGAACATTCGTCTGTCTGCCCTGTATGCCATAAACCTCAGATGCATGACCAATCCGTCTGTCTCCATACCCAATCTAACCCCACGGTGATCCATCTGTTCCCGTATACACAGCAATGCAAACAGCTGATTATAAGATTCAAGAAGGTTGGGATTAAACGTCTCGCGCACACTATAGCTTACCTCATGGAAAGCTCTCTTGCGTATATTACCAGGGACTATGGTAATCCGGTTCTGGTACCTGTTCCTTGTAGTAAAAGCAGTAGAGCGCTCCATGGTTGGGATCATATGGAGCTGGTAGCTTCATCATGTGAAAAAAACTTTGGGATTCCTGTAGTGAAAATGCTGCAAAAAGAGGGCAGAAGTGTACAAAAGGAACTGGACCGTAGCCAGAGAATGGAATCAGCACGACATAGCTTTAACGTAGTCAAAAATTTTCACCTACCCGAAAAACGAGATGTAATTGTCGTCTTAGATGATGTGAGCACCACTGGTGCAACCATACGCTCTTGTGTAGAAATCGTAGAACAAACAATTGCCCTACCGGTAGTTGGTCTTTGTATTACGATGGATTGACAATACTCGTCAAATGAATTAATCTTTCGATAGTTAGTATTGATTTTTGGGGATCGCAGAGGCCGATCCCTTTTTTATGGAGTTACGGTGCAAGACAGTATAAGAAATGATGCGTTATTCAAGGAAATATCCTCAGTCCTCAATCCTATTGGATTGTTGGTGGTGGATGTTAGAAAGGATGAACATCACGAATCGACACATGTGGTGGTTACTATCACCAATGAAGAACATACAGCGGGAATTGATGAATGTGCCAAAGCACATCGGATTATTTTTCCTAGATTGAGTCTACTACAGGGAGATCGTCATCTTGATCTAGAGGTGAGTACCCCTGGAGTCCAGAGAAATTTTAGAGATATCTATGAATTTCTGCTATTCCAAGGAAAGAGATGCCGTCTATACGATAGTCTCAAAAGCTCCTGGGTAGAGGGAATTATCGACGAAGTTCAAGACAATCTTATAGTATTGACAGATGCTACAGTCGAAGATACGAAGGAACACATGGAAACTTACCATATACCTTACAGCCAGATACACAAGGCTAAATTAGCATATGCATGGGAGGATATGTAACAATGTCCAATGATTTGGGAGATGCAATACGTAATCTCGTTAACGAAAGGGGAATCAGTGAAGACCTCGTACTTGAGACCATTAGGGGTCTATTGCTAGCCGCATATAAGAGAAAGTTCGGAACCAGCGATAATGCAGTGGTAGAATTCAATGAAAATCATGACAATGTCCAATTATTTGCAAAGAAGATGATTGTTGACGATGACGAATTCGATGGTGAATTCGATGAGATTTCTTTGTCGGAAGCCCGAGAACTTCATGAAGAATGTGAAGTTGGAGACGAGATCATGATTCCTATTGATCCGAAGACTTTCGATCGTATTTCTGTACAGAGTGCCAAACAGAAGGCAAAACAAGATCTACGGGAAATCCAAAAGGACACCCTCTACTCGGAATACAAGACCAAAGAGGGAGAAATGATCATCGGTTATTATCAGCGGGAATCTAATGGAGACATGTTCATTGACCTTGGCAAGATTGAAGGAATTCTTCCTAAACGCTTCCAAAGTCCTCGCGAAATCTATAGGAAGAACGACAAGATAAAATGTTATGTACACCAGGTGGAAAAGCCTGAGCATGGACAGCTCCGTGTGATTCTATCCCGTACGCACTCTGAATTCGTACGGAAGTTATTTGAACTTGAGATACCCGAGATTTATGACCATTCCATTGAAATCCACAAGATAGTCCGAGAACCCGGCTATAGGACGAAAGTAGCAGTATACTCTCATAGAACCGATCTTGATCCGGTTGGAGCCTGTGTCGGCTTGAAGGGAATCCGAGTTCAGACTATCATGAGGGAGATGGAAGGAGAACGTATTGACGTTCTACGGTATGATCCCAATCCCATCGAGTACATCAAGAACTGTCTATCGCCTGCTGAAGTGAAGAAGGTAGTCGTACTTGATGAAGGCAAACGGATGGCGATTGCGGTTGTTGAAGATTCACAGCTCTCACTTGCCATTGGTAAGCAGGGTATAAATGTTAGGCTTGCGAATAAGCTTGCTGACTGGATTATAGATGTAAAGACACTTGACCAATATCGTGAGATGGACTTGGATATTGAGACCAAGGAACGGGTAGATGCACTGTTCAGCGATATTCCGGAATTCGAAACTGAATATTTCGAAGAGGAAGAGGGTGAATTGATGCTCAGTGATATCGCAGAGTTGGACAAGCAGCTGATTGATAAACTGCAATTCCACGATATCTACACGGTTGAAGAGTTTGTGAATCTTAGTGAAGAAGAGATTGAAAGTCTTGGCGATATAACGGAAGATGAGGTACGTAAGATCCACGGCGTCCTCGGAGAATATGTCGACATTGTGGAGGAAGAGGATGAGAATGAAGTAGAACAACAATTCCTCTGCCCCGAATGTGGTCATCAGTTGACCCCCGACATGACAAGTTGTCCCAATTGTGGTGTCGGCCTGAGTTTCGAAGAAGTTGAAGAAGTGGAAGAAGACGAGGAGTAGTTGAGAGAAATTATGACGGAAGAAGATAAGAAACCAAAGACAACCCTGATCAAACATGCGCGTGGATCGGCACAGAATGCCAACCAACCTCCCCAGAAAGAGGAGTCTGAATCTACGCGACCTGTTGAGAAGAAAAAAGTGGTTGTGGTGAAAAAAAAGGTAGTGGTCGTTAGACCGCAGGCTAAGCCCATTGAGAAACCTGTCGAAAAACCGGTTGAAAAAGTTGAACAGAAACCGGAGACAAAGGCTCAAGAAGGCACTGTCGGAACAACGACGAAAGAGACCACAGAAAAATCTTCCGTCGCTGCTTCCGACAAGAAAGAGTCGAAAAAGGTTGTAGAGAAAGATTCGACCAAGACTCCCCAGAAAAAGACTGGTGACCATCCTTTCAGACGAACGCCAAATGCAGGACCCTCTACTCCAATAGTGAGGGCACCGAAAGATCTTCCTCCTGTACCCGGACAAGGCCAAACTGCCCATGCCCATGCAGAGTGGAGGAAAAACAATGCCAATACTCCTAGACCTGCTGCTCCAAGTGGAGGTACTCGTCAGGTAGGACAGGTTGGTGGATATGCCAACCGACCTCCGCAAGGAAGACCTGGGTACCAAGGTAGGCCACCTCAAGGAGCTCCTGGTGGTGGTAGACCACCATTTGGTGGAGGTCGTCCAGGAGGTCCATCCGGAGGCAGACCACCTTTCGGAGGAGGTCGCCCTGGCGGATTTGGTGGTAATAGAGGACCTCGTCCTAGCGCTCCAGGAGGAGCACCACCAGCCAATCTCGAGGGTGTTTCCCAAAAACCTGCGAAGAAGGTCTATAGGAAAAAGAAAGACTTCTCCAAGCCAGATCGTGATAATGAACGTGATTTCCAGATCAAAAGGAAGAGTCAGCATCGTGCCAATCCGATTCCTAAGAAAATCGACATCATGGAAGTCATTACTGTTTCCGATCTCGCAAAGAAAATGAATTTAAAAGCATCGGAAGTAATCGGAAAACTTCTTAAAATGGGTATGATGGTTACCATTAACCAGCAGATCGATTCCGATGTGGCTACCCTGATTGCCAATGAGTACAATTGTGAAGTCAATATCGTTTCATTGTATGATGAAACATTGATAGCCACCGAGGATGATACTCCTAAGGAAATGGAAGACCGTGCTCCAATCGTAACGATTATGGGACATGTCGACCATGGTAAGACGAAACTGCTCGATGCTATTCGATCAACCGATGTCGTGGCCGATGAATTCGGTGGAATAACTCAGCATATCGGAGCCTACAAGGTCACCTTACCCCAAAAAGGTGATATCGTATTCCTCGATACCCCAGGACACGCAGCATTTACCATGATGAGAGCCCGCGGTGCACAGGTAACGGATATCGTTATACTTGTCGTCGCAGCCAATGATGGTGTTATGCCACAGACCATAGAGGCTATCGACCACGCTAAAGCGGCAAAAGTCCCGATTATTGTGGCTGTAAATAAGATCGATTTGCATGAAGCCAATGTCGATCGTGTTAAGCAGCAGTTGAGTGACCATGGCCTCATGCCTGAAGATTGGGGTGGTGATACACTCTATTGTGAAATTTCTGCTTTGAAGGGTATCGGTATCGACGAATTGCTTGATTCCATTCTCCTGCAGGCAGAGATGCTTGAACTGAGAGCCAATCCGACGGTACGCGCTGAAGGTAAGGTGCTCGAATCACGAATTGACCAAGGTCGTGGTATCGTAGCTTCATTGATAGTGGAGCGGGGTACTTTACGGGTTGGTGACAATTTTGTTGCAGGAATCTATCCCGGAAAAGTACGAGCAATGGTTGATGACCATGGTAATCGTATCAACGAAGCTGGACCTGCTACTCCTGTCGAGATTACCGGGTTGAGTGATATTCCGGGTGCTGGAGATCCTTTCCAGGTTACAGAAAACGAGAAACAAGCTCGTCAGGTTGGTGCCAAAAGACAGGAGCTCGAACGTCTCGGCCAAGCAAAGAATGTCAAGAAAGTTACTCTGGATAACATCTTTGACAAGATGCAGGACGGTTCGATTCAGGAGTTCAATGTAATTATCAAGGGTGATGTACAAGGCTCGGTTGAAGCAGTACAGACTGCGCTTGAGAAACTTTCTACAGACGAGATTCGACTCAATGTTATCAGAGCATCTGCCGGTGCGATCATTGAAGACGATATCAACTTAGCTATTGCATCAGAAGCTCTCGTATTGGGATTCAATGTCAGACCTACACCGAGAGCCCAGACCCTTGCAGAACGTGAAAAGATTGAAATCCGTAAGTACAATATCATCTACGATGCTGTCGACGATATCCGAGATGCCATGGAAGGCATGCTTGCTCCAGAACAGAAGGAGATTGTCATCGGTCAGGTTGAAGTGCGTGACACTTTCAAAGTTCCGAAAATTGGCGTGATCGCGGGATGTTATGTTACCAACGGTAAGATTAGACGAAATGCCATGGTCAATGTTATACGGGATGGTATCAAACTCCATACTGGAAAAATCTCTTCTCTCAAGCGTTTCAAGGATGATGCAAAGGAAGTATCGGAAGGATTCGAATGTGGAGTCGGAATTGACAATTTCCAGAATCTCCAAAGTGGAGATATCCTGGAGGTCGTGGATATTATTGAAATAGCGAAGAAGTTGAAAGTAAATGAGTGATTATATTCATCAGCGATTAGAAAAACGCATTCAGGAAGCTATCAGTACGATGATTGTGACCCGTGAGATTAAACATCACGGGCTCAGTCAATTCGTATCTGTAAGTGACGTTTCTCTTTCCAAGGATAAGGCTTATGCAACCGTCTGGGTCTCTTCATTTGTTGAAGACAAGACTTTGGAACAGTCGGTTGCAGCATTGCAAAGTGCAGCAGGGTTTATCCAAATGAGACTTGCAGCCATTCTCAAGACCCGAAATACTCCAAAATTACGGTTTAAAGCAGATACCTCTCTAAAAGAAGCTCAGGCAATGAATGAGCTGATCGACAGTTTACATACAAGTGATGAGAAGTAGTTCTTCCCTTTTACTTTTATACAAACCATCTGGAGTTACATCCTTTGCGTCTCTGAAACCGGTAAAACGAACAATTTCTAAAAAAGTAGGACATGCTGGAACTCTCGATAAATTTGCCGAGGGTTTGATGATTGTACTTACGGGAACATTCACTAAGTTGAACCCATTGTTCTCGAATCTGGACAAACGGTATATTGCTACGATACTTTTCGGAAAAGAGACTTCTACACTTGACCCTGAAGGAGAAGTGGTGGCAACAGCTGAAGTGCCTTCAATTGATGAGATTTCTGCTGTACTTGAGTCCCAATTTTTGGGGACAATTGATCAAGCCCCACCACAATATTCTGCTGTACATATTGATGGTAAAAGAGCATATAAGATGGCTCGAGCTGGAGAAGAGGTAGAGATGCCAACACGAAAAGTTACCATCCATGCACTGAAGATTATCTCTTGGAGTGCTCCGGTACTTCAGTTGGAAGTTCATTGTTCTAAGGGAACCTATATCCGATCTCTTGCCCGAGATATCGCTATAGCTTGTGGATCAAAAGGCCATCTAACCGCGCTTGAACGCACGGCAATTGGACCATATTTGGTTAAAGAAGCAATAGATCCCGATGATAGTGAAACATTACAGCTCCACGGACAAGAAAGTGCTGCGCGAATCTCTAGACTTCCCCATATAGGGTCTGTGGTCGTCGATACGAAATCGGCTCACCGTTTGACTTATGGCAACCTCCCAAAAAAGAACGGTATCCTACGTTCCGATTTGCATAAGGATGACGAATATGCCATGATTATCGATGAAGAGGGCATACTTCTTGCTATTACCGGAATTGATAACCAAGGAATTCCCAATAAAGTGTATGCTTTACCTTGTATGGAGAAGGGTATCGTATGATTGAGATACATGATTTTGACCAGTTATTGGCTTCTAGAGAGCTGGCTAAAGAAAAAGCTGTTCTGGCCATTGGAGTCTATGATGGATTGCATATTGGTCATCAACGTATCATCACTTCTGCCGTCGATCTGGCTAAAGGGAATCAAGGCAGCAAGACTGTAGTCATAACTTTCGCCCAAAATCCAAAAACTATGATTGGTCGAAATCCATTTGACAAGCCTCTTATGAGCCTTCGTCAGAGCACCGATTTCTTTTCCAAACTTGAAGTTGATTATTTGGTTGTGATTGACTTTTCTCCCGATTTCAGTAAACTGACTGGAGAGGAGTTCATCGCCCGCTGTTGCGGTATGTTTGATGTCCAGGCCGTTGTAGTAGGAGAAAATTTCCGTTGTGGTTCCCATGCCGATACAGGAGTAGAGGAACTTCAGGAAATAGTACCCAAATACACAAATGGAGCAAAACTTGTTGTTCCACAGATGTATAAGCTTAACGATGGGACAGATGATAGCAGCACGGTAGTGCGGATAACTCTCACGAAGGGCAAAGTATCGGAAATTCCGTTACAGCTCGGCAGGTACTATTCGGTGGACTTGGCCCATATTCCTTCCAGGAACAGCGAATATCCCCTGCATTTCCCAATCGGTTCTTTCGTGCAACTACTGCCGCCACCAGGAGTGTACGAAACCGTTCTTATCATGGCCGACAGGTCGGAGAAGAAGATGACTGCTTTGATCGATGGAGAGTTTCTTACATTGACAGACACATCTAATCCGACGGTAAGCGTCCCCCATGCTAGTCCGGAAGGAACTGTGAGGTATGACAATTTGCAATTTATAAAGGAGTTGACGTAAATATGTTGACAAAAGAGATGAAAGCTCAGATTATCGCCGAATTTGGTGGTACAGAAACCAATACGGGTTCTTCCGAAGTCCAAATCGCATTGCTTACCGCGAGAATTCGTGACCTTCAGGACCATTTCAAGAAGTTTCCTAAAGATCATGCAAGTCGTCGTGGACTGCTTAAGATGGTTGGTGCCAGGCGCCGCCTACTCAAGTACGTACGCAATGAGGATGTCAATAGATATCGCGAACTCATTCAGAAGCTTGAGTTGAGAAAATAGTTGATGGGTGTTGTGAAATGTATGGACCAGCCTCGGAATCCTTAAAAAGGACTTCAGGGGCTGTTCCCATTTATAGCCCATCTTATCATACGTAGAAAAAAGAACAAAAGAAGTAGGAAAGAATGATGAAATCAGTAAGTATGAAAATTGGTTCCGGTGAATTAGTACTTGAAACCGGAAAAATGGCTAAACAGGCTAATGGCGCTGTGTATGCACGTTATGAAGGCAGTGCGGTCCTTGCAACTGTCTGTAGTGGAAGGGCACCCGAAAAACCGCTTGATTACGTTCCCCTCCAAGTTGAATACAATGAGAAATATTATGCGGCAGGCAAAATCCCTGGAGGTTTCCTCAAGAGGGAAGGTCGGCCAAAAGATAAAGAAATTCTTGTCAGTCGATTAATAGACCGTCCAATGCGACCATTGTTCGATAAGGCATTTGGCCGCGAAATACAGGTAGTTCCAACTGTTGTAAGTTCCGATATGGTCAACCCACCCGATATCATTGCGATGATCGCATCTTCTGCTGCTGTAGCAATCAGTGATATCCCCTTCAATGGTCCTACAGCTGCCGTCCGAATTGCATATATCGATAATGCCTTTGTGGTAAATCCGACATTCCAACAGATCGATGATGCAAAATTGGAGATCATCGTAGCTGGAACCGAAGATGGTATTACCATGGTTGAAGGTGGAGCAAAGCAGGTATCGGAAGAGATGATGCTTGAGGCTATCGAGACTGCACAACCGGTAATTGCCGATTTGTGTAAATTACAAAAAGAATTAGCCCAGTTAGCAGGGAAAGAAAAGTTGCCAATGATGGAAGTCGTCGAGGAGGATCTCTCATTCCTCGATCCTATTCGGGAATATGCATATCCCCTCTATAAGGAAGCGAGTTTTGTTATCGGTAAGATGGAGCGTTATGCGGCTCTTGCAAAAGTAAAAGAGGAAGTCCTTGAGAAATTTGCAGACGTCTTGGATGATGACAACAAAGTTGACAAGGTCAAAGCAATGTTTGAGGATCTCGAATACGAAATCCTCCGGGCTTCAATTCTCAATGATGGAGTAAGGACCGACGGCAGAAAGGTCAATGAGATCAGACCTATCACTTGTGAAGTCGGAGTCTTACCCAGAACCCATGGAAGTGCGTTATTCACACGTGGAGAAACTCAGGCATTGGCATCTACAACCTTGGGAACAGCCAGGGATGAGCAGATGTTCGATACTATCGATGGAGAGAAACATTTTAGTAACTTTATGTTGCACTACAACTTCCCTCCGTTTAGTGTCGGTGAGACCGGCCGTTTGGGTACTGGACGACGTGAGATTGGACATGGCCACCTTGCCCAACGTGCACTTGAGGGAGTTCTTCCATCAAAAGATGATTTTCCGTATACCATGAGAGTAGTATCTGAAATCCTTGAATCGAATGGATCTTCTTCAATGGCGAGTGTCTGTGGTGGGTGTCTCTCACTTATGGATGCTGGTGTTAAGATATTGCAACCTGTCGCTGGTATAGCTATGGGATTGATTACCGAAGGAGCCGATTATAATAACTATGTCGTCCTAAGCGATATCCTTGGTGAGGAAGACCACCTTGGTGATATGGACTTCAAGGTAGCGGGAACTAAAGATGGAATTACTGCTTTCCAGATGGATATCAAGATTGCGGGAGTAACCCGTGAGATTATGGCAAAGGCTCTCTCCCAAGCGAAAGAGGGGCGCATGCATATTCTGGGAATCATGAACGATTCATTGAATGCTCCGCGTGAGGATATCTCCGAATATGCTCCAAAAATCCTAACTATTAAAGTTGATGAAGAGAAAATCGGAGCTGTTATCGGTACCGGTGGAAAAACCATCAAGGGGATCGCAGAGCAAACTGGAGCAGAAGTAAATATCGAGAACGACGGCACTGTCACCATTTATGGTAAGAATAGTGCAAGTGCACAAAAAGCTCTCGATCTGGTCAAATCAATCGTTGAAGAACCTGAAGTAGGAAGAATCTATACCGGCACGGTAAAAAGGATTATGGATTTTGGTGCTTTCATTGAAATCCTTCCAGGCAAGGAGGGTCTCTGTCATATCAGTAAGCTCTCCAAGAGTAGAGTAAATAACGTGAACGATGTATTGAGTGTAAACCAGGTAGTTCCCGTAAAACTGATCGAAGTCGACCGGATGGGTAGATTGAATCTCAGCTACATCGATGCTATCGAAGAGAAGGAATCAAAATAACATGCAGCGGTCTGAAAGGGTAGAAATTCGCCTTGTGGCGAAAGATGGTGCAAAACTTCCTAGCTATGCCTCTCCTGAAGCTGCTGGTGCGGATATTTGTGCTTATCTACCCGATGGACCTCTTACAATCAAAGCTAGTGGAGGACGGGCATTGGTTCCTACGGGACTGGTGCTCGAAATCCCGAATGGTTATGAAGGGCAAGTGAGACCCCGCAGTGGTCTCGCTACCCGACATGGCCTTACGGTACTGAATAGCCCAGGTACGATAGATAGCGATTATCGTGGAGAGGTGAAAGTTATCCTCATCAATCATGGATCTGAAGAATTTATTATTCAGGACGGTGATAGGATAGCGCAATTGATAATCGCTCCCGTAGAACAGTGCCGATTTGTCGAATCTGATTCCACGAGCACTACGGTTCGTGGTGAACGGGGGTTTGGCTCAACAGGAGTTTAAGCATGGAGAGGCGGAATGTCTCAACTTTCACCATCCTACGGACGTATGTCCTGCGTGAATTCCTCCTATCGCTTGCGGTAGCTTTCTTATTTTTCTTCTTTATATTCTTCATCAACCAACTATTGTTATTCGCCCAACGCATTCTTCTCAAGAATGTAGATGTATTGCATGTTCTTAAGCTGGTTGGTCTATCAGTTCCACAGATACTTCTGTATACCATCCCTTTCTCCACTTTGAGTGCAGCAGCGATGGCTATTGGTGATTTGAGTGCTAGGGGTGAACTTCTGGCTCTCCGCTCCAGCGGAATTTCATTGAGGAGAATGTTCGAGCCCATTGCAATTGTTGCCTTGGTGTTGTCAATTGGCACATTTTTTGTCGCCGATGCTCTCTTACCATATAGCCATCAACAGTTTCGCACCCTCTACGCCGAATTGTTACGCGATCTGCCGACTATCGAAATTGAATCTTACGCTGTAAACCGTATAGGAGATATCGTTCTGGTTACGGGAGAGGTAGACGACGATAATATCGGATCCTTATTACTCTTCGATACAGCCAATAGATCCAATAATCAAGTTATTAGTGCTACAGGAGGGACAGTAACACTGGTAGACTTGGAATCCTTCCTCTATCGGTTGGACTTAGAGAATCCGAGGATACTCAGTACGGAAGGTGATTCATTGGAACGATTTACCCTTGCAGACGCCCAGCGAATGACCTATTATCTGGACTTCAGTGATCAAATCTCCCGGTTCACCGATATCACGCCTTCCCAATTGAGTACGCGAGATTTAAGAAAGGCGATTTCAATTCGTGAGGAAGATCTGGCTGAGGATACCGCCATTCGTGAGCGTTCATTGATGAAGCTAGAGCAAGAACTTTCGGATGTCATCCGAAATTCTACAATAGAGGAGGGGTCTTTCTCTCCCGAATCGGTTGCAAAAATTCTCGAACTCGAAGAACAAATCGAAAGACTGAAGGAAGAGAAGAGTATAAACTTTTATCTCCAGTATTATCGGGCTGAACTTCATAAGAAAATTGCCCTCTCTGTCAGTTGTTTCGTCCTCGTATTCATTACATTTCCCCTTGCATTGTTACGATTGAAGCATGGACGTCTTTTCGGTTTCGGTCTTAGCCTTATCGTAGCCAGTTCATACTGGTTCCTGCTCTTCTTCGCACAAACGAAAATTCTGGATGTCGATTTCAATCCAGGATTCCTCATTTGGGCGCCAAACATGGTCGTTGCTGTAATATCTACCATGCTCTTACTCAGATCGAGGCGTGTATGAAGAAATTGGACCGGTATATATTCTCAACAATGGTACGTATCATCGGTACAACGGTACTATTGGTGACTTCCATTCTCTTGCTTTTCGATATCTTTTCAAATCTCGAACACTATATGACGCAAGGCATTTCTTATCGAGAAATCGGTAGGTTGACCATCCTATATATTCCTGAAGCTATCGGATACGCCTTGGGTCCGGCTTCCCTTTTCGCTACGACATACTTCCTCTCTATGTTACATACGAATAATGAAATGATCGTGCTATCCAATATTGGGTATCCATTCCGGAGAATCATTGCCCCTATAGTCATACTAGGGCTTCTTCTCACATTATTGCAATTTGGTTTTTCAGAACGAATCGCTATTCCTGCATCCCGGGAAAAAGAACTTCTCACAAATGAACTGCTTGGTGTTCGACAATCGAACGACAGCAGGAATGTCACCCTCCGTTCTCCAGAAGGAAACTATGTCCTTTTTGCAGGAAGATTCAATGAAGAAACACAAACCATCTCTTCTGTAATTCTTGTTGTCTTGGATGAGGATGGACATATTGCGGCAAAAATCGATGCTTCCTCAGGGACTTACAATGGGTCCTATTGGGTTTTACATGATACAGTAAGATATTTGGTCGATCAGGATGGTGCAACATTGCAAGCTATTCGTGAGCAAGAGTATCACAATAGTTCCATCTCAATGGAGCCGGCCTTGTTCAGAAATCTCAGTGCCGATATCACTTCCATGGAATTATACAGTGCCTTACAGTATGTGAAACGTATCCAAGTCATGAATGCAAATCAATATGCCACCTACGCGACAGACCTTGCCGATAGGATCTTTGGAAACCTTACCCCCTTGATTCTTATCATCATTTCTTGCTCTACTGTCTTCACTTGGCGAAAAAATGTCCTCATACTCAGCATATTGGCCAGCTTGGCCATAGCAGTCGTATACTTTGTCATGCAGATGTTAAGTATGATCTTTGCCAAACAGGGAATAATTGCACCTATATTGGGACCTTTGGCTCCTATGGGTGTGTTGCTCTTGGTATCGATTGGACTCATGGTTAGAAAAAGGAATTAACAGCAATGGAAAAGATTTATCAGCTAACTCATCAAGATACAGGGAGCGATGCCCGTTGTGGAATCGTCTCTCTTCCCCATGGCGATGTCATAACTCCTACATTCATGCCGGTGGGAACCAATGGTACGGTCAAAGGCATGTATCACGATACTGTAGCCGACATGGGTTACAATCTGATCCTCGGTAATACCTATCATCTCTATCTCCGGCCTGGCATTGAGGTCCTCAAGCACTACGGAGGATTGCACAAATTCAGCAATTGGAATCATAACATCCTAACCGATAGTGGTGGATTCCAGATATTCAGTCTCTCACAACTACGTAAAATCCGAGAAGAGGGTGTGGTATTCCAAAGCCATATAGATGGCAGTCGACATCATCTCACACCAGAAAAAGTTGTCGACATCCAGCATATTATAGGGAGTGATATTCTCATGTGCTTGGATGTGTGTACTCCTCCCGAAATCACTTACAAGAAAGCAAGGGAAGCATGGGAAATCACTCGATCTTGGGCAAAACGTTCCTATGATCACTGGAGGTCCCTTGAAGGGTTCGAAGGAAAGCTATTCGGCATTATCCAAGGAAATTTTTTCAAAGATTTGAGAAAAGAGAGTGCTTTAGCAATCTCCGAAATCGAATTCCCAGGAATCGCTATAGGAGGCTTGTCGGTAGGAGAAACTCCTGAACAATTCAGTGAATTCCTTGGCTATACGACAGAATTCATTCCGAAAGACCGACCACGGTATGTTATGGGAATCGGTACTCCAGATTATATTCTGGATGCCGTGGAAAATGGTATCGATCTTTTTGACTGTGTTCTTGCGACAAGAGCAGGAAGGAATGGATCTGTGTTCACCGACGACGGTATGATCCAAATGAAAAAGGCTGTCCACGAATTCGATACCGGACCAATTGTCGAAGGTTGTACTTGTACAGCCTGCACCAAATATTCACGTGGATATGTCCGGCATCTTTTTAAAGCGAAGGAGATGCTGGGAGGTATGCTTGCTACAGAGCACAACTTGACCTATCTGTATCGGTTGATGGATCAAGTACGATCTGCGATCAACGAGAACCGCTTTTCCAAATTCAAAAAAGATTATCTAGCGAGATACTATGGAAATTGACTCTCATGGGGATGGAGAAATAAAGCAACGAGCCTCTAATTCGATCATGATCATGATCCTTACGCTCGTATCCCGATTGCTCGGGATCGTTAAAGCTAGGGCTATCGCTACGGTGTTTGGCGCAACCGGGATTGCCGATGTAATCAACTTTACCTTCAACATTCCCAATAATTTCCGTAAACTTTTTGCCGAAGGAGCTCTTAGTAGCGCTTATATTCCAGTCTTTTCTGCCTCAATTACGGAAGAGAAGGGTGGTATCGAAAAATCTAAAGCATTATTGGCAAGGATGCAGGGCTTCCAACTATTGATATCATTGCCACTGCTCGTCCTCACGTGGTTCTGGCGTACGGAAATTATTCTTTTCCTTAGCGATTTCTCTAATCCCGACCATATTCTACTTTCTGGAAAACTACTCATATACTTTATGGTCTTTCTCTTTTCGATCTCTTTCGCCGCCTTATATGGGGGAGTATTACAAAGTCACGGATCATTTTTTACAGCAGCCGCAGCTCCACTGATATTCTCTGTTTCGGTTATTGCTAGCGTATATGGGCTAAGCTCTACGATAGGCCCGTACTCCATGGCGTTCGGTGTAGTCTTCGGTGGTACTGCCCAGGCAATTGTAACCTTTCTCAGATTGCGATCCTATGGATATAGGATGAGGTTCTCCTTCAGATTTTCGTCTCCCGAATTCAAGCGAGTCATGCATAGTTGGGCTCCGGTGACCATTACTGCTGTTGTCGCAATCGTAACTCAACAAATTGCGTTCTATTTTGCATCAACGCTCTCAGAAGGGACTGTCACAGCATTCAGCAATGCCATCATCATTTGGCAAGCGCCCTATGGCATTTTTTATAGCGCAATTGCCACAGTCTTCTTTCCCGCGATGGTAAGTGCATTCACCAGAAAACAAAAAGAAGAATTAAATCATCTTGTCCATAAGGGTTTGGTCTATATCGCAACTTTTCTTATTCCATCAGCTCTGCTATTGACCGTATTGCGCAACGAGACGACTGCTGTACTTTTGCAAAGTGGAAGATTTGTTCTTGAAGATACGATCGAGACGGGGACTATCCTGTTTTGGTTTACCATAGGTATGCCAATAGTGGCATGGTATGGCTTCATGCAAAGGGTCTGTTTCTCTACTAGTAGGTTCAAATCTACACTCACGGTTGGAATTGTAGTAGCTATTCTCGATATAGTAATAACATGGTTAGCTCTTGGTTTGGGGTACGGCCCAAAGAGCCTTAGTCTTGCGAATACACTCTCTTTTGGAGCAGGAGTAGTCGGTCTTTGGTTTGTTGCCCACCAAAGGGGGCACATTCATATTTCTTTGTCAAAACTGACCAGCGATCTTCTCAAACTTTTATTAGCTAATGTTCCTTTGGGAACTGCAGCAATCCTCTATTTACGATTTATTGAAAAGGGATGGTGGTACACAGGAAGTTCCATGGTGAACGCACTAATCCTTCTCGGTTTATATTCCACTGCCATGCTGATAGTCTTCATATCCTATCGTCTCTTCGGGATAGAATTCCTCAATGTGCTAATTAAAAGAAAAGAGCGCTAAACATGTAGTCCAACGCCCTTTCATATATCGCTCTAAGTGTTATACAGACAAACCTTTTATTGATTTGACTGTAAAGTCATATTTCTGCTCATTGATCTCAAAGGTAAAACGTTCTCCAACCTTATGGTTCAACAACTTAGCTCCGAACGGTGCTAGATAGCTGATAGTATGTAGGTTTGGATCTGACTCCCATGGCCCGAAGATTCGATACACATCCTCATCTCCAGAAATATGGTTTTCCAATACCACCTCGGTTCCAAACGATACCTTTGAGGAGTCTACCATTTTCTGGTTCACGACTGTCGCGCGAGAAATTTCATCGGTTAACCGCATCATGGTTGTATTGAGTATCCCTTGCTTCTCTTTGGCAGCCTTGAATTCACTATTCTCACGTAAGTCTCCAAGTGACAAGGCCTCTCCAATCTCCTTGGAGTTTTCAGGAATCTCGACATTCATGATCCTATCAAGTTCGGCTTGTTTCTCGAGGAATTTAGCCTTGGTCACCAAGAGCCCACTAGAGACAACCTCTGTTGAACTCGATTCTTCACCGAGGAAAACGAAATCGGGATATTTATCAAGGATTGCATGTTTTACCTCTACTTTCTTTGCTTGCTCCAAGCCCTGCATCCTCTGTACGATGAAGTTGATTCTTTGGGCAGACCCTTCATTCGCATTCTTGAGGAAGTCGAAGATCAAACGTTCATCGAATAGTATTGTCATAAGAGTCTTTGCGATCTTCCTATTCTCATTGGTGAACTTCTTCGCCTCAATAGCATTGAAAGCATAGTCGAGCAACTGCAACTCACTGGTAAGAAGGGTTTCGAAAGGAATCTTGATCTTCTTTTCCCAGAACTTCCGATCATAGGTACGAGCGAGATAGGTAAAGAGATCGGCATTTTCCCGATAATTCCTACAAGCATTGCGGAACATATCTTCGATAACCTTCTGTCGTCCCTGTTCCCTCAGCATATCCATGATATAACTGGTGAGATAGTATGGATACAATGAGATAAGTACCTTTTCGACATTCTCTGGATCTTCAATGGAGACCACATTGTCGATAAAAGACTTTTTGAGTTCTGAATCTTCAATCGCACCAAAGGTCTTCGGTGCATCATCGAGCAGACCATAAAGATGTTTGAAATCAACGGTCCCAGGTCTTTCAAGGAAAGGATACCGGTCGCATAGATAATCTACGAAAAGGAAACTTGCTATGACCTGGTCATTGACCTTTTGATAAACAGTACACTGGTCTACAAAATATTGAACCATCTCCATGAAAAATTCTGTTTCCGGATCGCCACTCTCCAAGAAATCTCTCACAATGCGTACCTTTTGGTAGAACCGTTTCTCGTTACGGAAGATACCCAAGGATTTTTCATCATAGGATATAGGAGTAGCCCGAACGGTGTAGACATCGGGATCATTCGGAAGGAATCCAATAAGAGGATCGTTCATGATGATCTTCTTTGCACTGGTTTGCCATGATATCCATTCTTTTGCGGTAAGGATAGAAGGTACTATTTCCGCCTTCATATCTTTAAGTGTGGCTTGATTGCCATGGCTGCTAATGAGTGTACGCAGACCCCACGGCACATCGGTCTTGAATTTTTCAGTAAGTTTCTCTTTCGGGAAGACGCTCTTCAATACCCAAATATGATGTTTCGGCAGAACCTGCAGAGAACTAAAAGCCATCCCCAATGACATGCTGTGGTTTCTCTTCTGGGGGAAGTCTATGACGACATTCTCATGTGATAGTTCCCTGATACGTCCGATACTCCAAGTCTTATGATAGACGAACGATCCTTTGTCGAAAGCGATATTCTTCTCAAAATCATCAATAGCTGAATGGACATCGCGATAGTTCTTGTCCAAGTTTGAGATATCAATGCAGGATTCTAATCTGCTGTGGTCGGCATATTTGCTCCTATAGCAATCCACCAGCCGTTCCCGTGCCCATTCTGAATGGGAATCGAGATCAAGAATTGTTTTAAGAACAATAATCCCCTTGTCCCAATCCTCGTCTTCGATTGCAACTTCGTACAATTGCGCTATCATCTGTACAATCTGGTCACCTTGAAAACGTACAGATATACGTTGAGCCAAACCAAGTAGATAGGCAAAATCATCGGGAATCATCTTCAGGAGAATAGTCCAGACTTCTTTAACGGCAGGAAGGTTCTGTGCGTTCAGGAATCTTTGGAGTGCTTTCTTATAGTAAAAGAGGGCTTTATCCTTGTTTCCCTTCGAGACATAGCGTTCAGCGATATCTTGCAGCAAATCGGTCTCATCATAGTCGACCTTTACCAGCCGTTCATAGAGACTATACTTGTCTTCTTCACGATTGGTTTTTTCATAACTGGATGCAAGAACACGAATAACATACTTATCCTCGAAACGGTTGAGAACCTTGAGACTCAAATGTTCTACCAAGCCATATTTTTTGTTCTCGTTGAACATCTCTATCAGCGAAGTGATATTACCATAGTCAAGGGATTTTCTCCGCAGGGCAATACTGCCGGAAAGGTACATCGCTATGATGCTGTTCTTATTCTTTTCCAGATATTCGTCACAGATATTCTTAACTTCCAACAACTCTTCGGAATCATCGATTTTTTCAACAATAGCATCGAGTTCCTCAAAATTCGGGATAGTATAGTTAGTGATGGTAGCCCGTGTCCACTTTTCTTCAGTGAGTAGGGTCTTGATGTTTTCTTCGTTCATGCTGCGCTCCCTTGATAAAGTGCTCATTTGAAACAAATAGTAAACGACCCGAGCTGAGTATCCTGTGTTTTGGATTCTATGACAGCTCAGGTGTTTTACGGTGAGAATAGTTCCAAGTTGCCTACATATCATAACATGATGAAGGATTGAATGCAATAAGTGTTTGCCTCCGGTATGGTTGTATCGACCGATGCTTTCCAAAACCGACGCTATCTGATACAACATACATATGAATACAGAACCACGTTGTATTGTCGCACCTTCGATGCTTTCCGCCGATTTTTCGAAGGCTGGAGAGGCGGTAACGATGATTGGGCGCACAGACGCACAATGGATACACCTAGATGTCATGGATGGCATGTTCGTTCCGAATATCAGCTTCGGGTCAAAATTCATAGCAGACATCAGGCCGTTGTCCGATCTTGTCTTCGATACCCACCTCATGGTAGCTCAACCCGAACGGTACATTAAAGCCTTCGCTGAAGCTGGAAGTGACTACATAACCGTGCATGCCGAGGCTTGCCTCCATTTGAACCGCACGGTTTCCATGATCCATGAAGAGGGCAAAAAGGCTGGGGTATCTCTGGTTCCATCTACACCGGTATCCTCAATAGAGTTAATCCTAGATGATATCGACCTTGTTTTGATCATGAGTGTGAATCCTGGCTTCGGAGGGCAAAAGTTTATTCCCTCCACCATGGAGAAAATCCACCAACTCGATCGTCTCAGGAAGGAAAGAGGACTTGATTTCAAGATATCGATCGATGGCGGTGTGAATGAATCGAATGGTGGACTCCTTGTAGATGCTGGAGTCGATATCCTCGTTATGGGTAGCGCTTTCTTCGGTTCTGAGGACCGAGAAGGATTGGTGAAGAAGCTTCAAGGGAGAACATCCGGATGAGGGCTGTCGTCCAAAGAGTTACGGGTGCTTCTGTCACCGTCAAAGGTGAAAAGGTAGGAAGTATTGACCTAGGATTACTCGTCTACCTTGGGGTACAACAAGACGATTCTGAAGCCGATTTGGAGTATTTGGTAAGGAAAATTCCTCAGTTGAGGATATTTACCGATGAACAGGGTAAGATGAATCGTTCTGTAGGACAGGTCGATGGGCAGATGCTAGTGGTAAGTCAATTTACACTCTGTGCTGATTTGAATAAGGGCAATCGTCCCTCCTTCAATCCAGCTGCAGACCCGGAGACTGCCCTTGCGACCTATGAAAAGTTCGTACAGGCTGTTCGGGAACAGGGGTATACGGTTGAGACTGGTGAGTTCGGCGCATCTATGCGAGTGGCGTATACGAATGAGGGTCCGGTGACTTTGATCATTGATACCCGAGAAATTTTGAAGTAAAAATCGAATTGATACGGTAAAGTAGTATAAGGATCCGATTAGGAGAGAAAATATGGCAAAGAATAGTAATTCCAGTTCGCCGGTTACGGTAACCGATTCCAAGCAGAAATTAGTTGCACTCGAAGCTGCTCGATCCCAAATCGACAAACAGTTCGGTAAAGGTGCTCTCATGAGATTGGGAGACAATCCCGTAGACCGTTCGGTGAGAGTCATCTCTTCGGGTTCCTTGCTCTTGGATGAAGCATTGGGCATAGGAGGGTATCCAAAAGGGAGGATCATTGAGATCTATGGTCCCGAATCTTCAGGTAAAACAACCCTTGCTCTCCACTCGATTGCAGAAGCCCAAAAAGCTGGAGGTATAGCTGCATTCATTGATGCTGAGCATGCCCTGGATCCGACATATGCGAAAAAGCTCGGTGTGAATACCGATGAACTTTGGATATCTCAACCTGATAATGGGGAACAGGCTCTAGAAATAGTTGAATCTCTTGTCCGTTCCGGAGCTGTAGATATCATTGTTGTCGACTCTGTGGCGGCGTTAACTCCTCAAGCTGAGATCGATGGAGAAATGGGCGATTCACACATGGGATTGCAAGCCCGTCTTATGAGCCAAGCTCTACGCAAACTCACCGGTATCTTAAGCAAAAGTAACACAACGATCATATTCATTAACCAGATCCGGATGAAGATCGGTGTCATGTTCGGAAATCCCGAGACTACAACCGGTGGAAATGCTCTCAAATTCTACTCGTCTATCAGAATTGAGGTCCGTAGGATCGAAGCTATCAGTCGCAGTGCCGATGATATCATTGGTAACAGAGTCAGAATAAAGATAGTGAAGAACAAAATGGCCCCTCCTTTCAAGAAGGTGGAGTTGGATATGTTCTTTGGTGAAGGCCTCAGTTACCATGGAAGTATTCTAGATGCTGCATTGAAATATGAAATGCTCGACAAGAGTGGTTCTTGGTACTCCTATAATGATGAAAAGATTGGACAAGGTAGGGAAAATGCCATCAATTTCCTTAAGACGAACACCGATATCACCGTCGATCTGGAAAAAAGACTTCGATCTGTTATGTTCCCTGCTCCAGTAGATTCTCAGCAGGCTGAAACCGCTAAAGAGTAAGTACACCAAGGCTTTACGCGACCGATATAAAACGCTATACTCGGTCGCATGGTAAAGGAAGCAGGACTGGTTGGTCAGGGTGACAGACACCCTTCGACCTTGTCCTATTCGATTCGACAATTCGAAGGCCCTCTGGATTTGCTTTTACATCTTATTCAGAAGGCACAAGTCAATATCTACGATATTCCCATTGCTGAGATAACAGATCAATTTCTGGCTTATCTCGATATGGCGAGCAAACTCGATTTGGATGATCTCACCGATTTCTATGCCATGGCGGCGCATTTAATCTATCTGAAAAGCAAAATGCTTTTACCAAACGATGATGGATTCGATGAGGATGATGAATTTTCCGAAATGAGGACAGAATTGGTTGAACGATTGCTTGAATACCAGAAATTCAAACGCTACACAGCTCTTCTCGTAGACTCCAACCAAAGTGGGGACTTGTTTATCCAACGGAAGAAGAGCCAATTCATGCTTCCATTCGAGGACCAGGCCTTGTGGAATGATATCAATGTATGGGACTTGTTGAAGACTTTCTCCTCATTATTGCGATCAATTACTCCACAACAAGTATTTAATGTATATGAAGAAGTAACAACCAAACAGAAGTTATCATTGATGGTTGAACTATTCGAACAACGCGAGGAAATTTCTTTTCTTGATCTCGTGGTACATCGTGAATCACCTATGGATGTCATCTGTGCTTTCCTTGCGATACTTGAAGCGGTGAAATTCAGTATGATATCTATCCATCAGCATGCATTGTTTGGTGATATCGTTATCAGAAAAAAAGATGGATTCGATAGTGAGACTTTCGAGGACGAAGACTATGGAGATGAAGAGCCTTTCGAGTCTTTTATCCAACAGACTTCACAGATCCAACCAGATGTTCGTATGGAACATAGAAATACGCTGTACGATGAAGACGATGATGATGAAATTATCGATCTGACAGATGATGCGGAGGGCGACCTATGAGTTCAAGTCCTACGGTCTTATCTACAAATGCCCGTCTGGTCGAAGTCATACTCTTTCTTGAAAACGAACCTGTCAGGACCGATAAGATAGGAAGATTGACTGGGCTTACCGAAGCACAACTTGCTGAAGCTATTGGGGAATTGAAAGGCTATTGGGAAGGTCACATGCACGGACTTGATCTCGTGGAATCCAACGGAACCTACTGTTTTCTTCCGTCTAATGATCTTCACGGTAAATTGCGTGATTGTTACGGAAAGAAAGTAGACCGCAGGCTCTCGAATGCAGCGTTGGAGACACTTTCAATCATTGCCTATTCACAACCGGTAACTAGACGGGATGTCGAGAATATCAGGGGTGTATCGAGCGACAATATCATTCGTCTTTTACGAGAACGGGAGTACATCAAGGTTGTTGGAAGAAAAGATGTACCTGGTCATCCCGGTCTATATGGTACGACAAAGAAATTTTTATTTGAATTCAATCTACCGAGCATCTCAGCGCTTCCGAAATTATCGGAAATCGATCGTGCCCGGTTTACAACTGAAGAGGAGTTGAATGATGCAAATTGACTATCCCATCCGTCTACAGAGTTATCTGGCCAAGAGCGGATTCGGATCGAGAAGATCCTGCGAACGGCTTATCTCAGAGGGTAGGGTATCCGTCAACATGAAAATCGTTGTTGAAATGGGTGTAAAAGTTGAAGCCGATGACGTGGTCATGGTTGACGATGTTTTGGCTGAACCAGCAGATCGCCTATTCTACTATGCATTGCACAAACCAAGAGGCTATGTATGTACCAACTATGATCCAAATGAGACTAAATATGCACGCGAGTTGATTACTATCCCGGAGAACAATCTCCTATTCCATGTTGGAAGACTGGACAAGGAATCCACCGGTTTGATTCTCTATACTAATGATGGGGATGCTGCACAAAAGATTATGCATCCTTCAAACCAGATAGAGAAGGAGTATGCGGTCATGACTGCAGAACCCATTCTCAGATCCGATATGGAAGAGGCACTTCGTGGCCTCTATATCGATAGCCAAAAGCCTTATGTCATCAAACACTTCGAACTACGTTCCAAGCGTTGGGTTGTCATTACCTTAACGGAAGGGAAAAACCGGGAGCTGAGGAAAATCTTCAGTTATTTCGGTTATACCATTAAACATTTGGTAAGGCTGAGGATCGGTCCGATCGAATTGGGCGAGCTCCCTGAAGGGAAATATCGTCCCGTCACAAAAAGTGAAATGAAAGCATTATTGGAGGGGAAGAACACATGAATAAAGATCTCCTGAAAGGGTTAAAAGGTTTTGTTGTAGCTATAGACGGACCGGCAGGAGTCGGAAAAAGTTCTATCGCAAGCATGGTTGCAGCACATCTAGGCTTCTATTTTCTGAATTCAGGAAATTTTTACCGTGCAATTACCCTCAATGTATTGGAAAAAGGGTTGGATCCTAAAGATCCTACTGTTGTACTCGATGTAGCTAAAGCGATTTCGCTGGAAATCATTAATGGAAGGTTACACGCAGATGGAGTAGATGTCGAAGATAAACTCCATTCTGATTCTGTAGATGCCTATGTGGCTCCACATTCCGCTATCGTGGAATTGCGGACGATCGTGAACCGTCATCTCAGAGCTCTTGCTGAACATGGGATGAATATCGTCTGTGAAGGTAGAGATATCACCACAGTCGTATTCCCCCAAGCTCAGTGCAAATTTTTCTTGGATGCTACTGTTGAAGTCCGCGCAAGAAGGCGATACGCCCAACAACCAACAGAAATGTCATATCAAGATCTAGTTAAAAAAATTGCGGAAAGAGACGAAATTGACAGGAATAAGCCAGTCGGTGGTCTGAAGGTAGCTCCCAACGCTATCTATATTGACTCCTCATACTTGACCATAGATGAAGTTTATGACACAGTGTTACGTGCTATATTTACCCGGATTTCGGGTGAAAATAAGGATCAGGAGAGAAAAGTGGAAGAAGTGAAGGAAGTGTTGGAAACACAAAACGAACCTCAGCAGAAGGCTGATATGCAGACGATGTTGCAGGAACATTACCTAAAATCTCTTGATGAAATTGAAGACGGTCAGCTCGTTACCGGTACTGTTGTTCAGGTCAATAACGAGTATGTGTTTGTGGATGTGGGATATAAGTCTGAAGGAAGAATTGCCTCGGATGAATTTGCCACTGTTCCTGCCGTCGGCGACGAAGTCAAGGTCATGATTGTCAACAAAGAAGGGAAGGGCGGCCAGATCGTTATTTCCAAAAAACGTGCTGACATCAAGGAACGGACCGAAGTCCTCAAGGAAGCTGCTGAAAATCGCGCTCCAGTTATGGGCAAGTTCGTGAAGGTCATCAAGGGAGGCTTTGAAGTCGACCTGGGCAATGAATTCTTAGGGTTCTGCCCGCTCTCGAAAGCCGATGTGGTCAGGGTCGAAGATCCTGAGACCATGATTGGGATCGCAGATTACTTCATAATCGACAAATTCCATACTGGAATGAAGTTGAAGAGTGTAGTTAGTCGTCGTGAGTATCTTGAGAAGAAGATCAAGGAAAACAAAGAAAAGTTTTTCTCCACGGTCAAGATCGGCGATGTCGTTGAAGGTACGGTAAAAAGCTTCACTAGTTTTGGAGCATTTATTGATCTCGGTGGATTCGATGGCTTGCTCCATATTAATGATATGAGCTGGGGCCATGTCACCAAACCAAAAGATTTTGTGAAGAAAGGCCAGGTCATTCAGTTGAGACTCATCAACATCGATCCTGTCTCACAGAAGATCAACCTTTCATTGAAGCATATGCAAGAGGATCCCTGGAATACATTCGAAGAGCGATATTCGGTCGATGATGTTGTTAAGGCTCCTGTCACTAAGATTACAACATTCGGTGTATTTATTGAAATTGAACCTGGAATAGAAGGCTTAGCCCATATTTCAGAGCTTTCTTGGACAAAGCGGATCAATAATCCCAAGGAGTTGCTCTCCATTGGAGATGTTGTTGAAGCAAAAATACTTGGATACGATCTGGACAAGAAGCGTGTCAGCCTCGGCTTGAAACAGCTTGAAGAGAATCCTTGGGACACCATTGATGAGCGCTATCCCATGGGTATGACTCTCACCAAACCAGTAGTAAAGATTACCAATAGCGGTGCATTTATTAATCTGGAAGAAGGTATCGACGGGTTCCTTCATATCGACGACATTTCTTGGACCAAGAAAGTCAGGAATATGAACGAGTTCTGCAAAGAGGGTGATGTCATTGATGTTGTCGTTACTCGTGTTGATGCCAAGACTCGCCATATTCGCCTTGGTGTAAAGCAGCTCGAGGGAAATCCTTGGCAGACTTTGCGTCATGACTATCCCAAGGGCAGTACTATCAGTGGTGAAATCAGCAATGTTACTGACTTCGGTGTTTTTGTAAGAGTTCTCGGTGATATCGAAGGACTTATCTCAAAATACAACCTAGTCGGACCTGATGAGCAGTTCTCCGATGAAGTCTTGAAGAAGTTCAAGGTCGGCGATCCTATCACTGCTGCTGTTGTGGAGATTAATCCCTCCACCCAAAAGCTGAGTCTGTCGATCAAGGAGATGATCCGCAAATCCCAGCAGTCCGAGATTTCCAAGTATATACACGATGATGAAGGTGATACCTTTACGTTTGGTGACTTAATGAAATCCCGGGAAAAAGACACGGAATAGCGGAGCATACTGATGGCTAAAAAAAATGAAACAACGACTTCGGGAAAAATTGAATCAAAATTCAATAATTTCCTGATTGCGAAGAAAAAGCTCCTGATTATTGTCGCGGTGGCCGTTTTGGTCATCGTGGCGGGGTTATGGATAGGCCTCTCAATTGCCGACAGCCGGGCAGACAATCTGCAGTTGTCTATCGACAATCTACAAAGGACATATTCAGAGTGGACGTATTTAGAGGACAAGACTACTTCAGAGGCAGAGTCGATGAAGGATTCTTTGGAGACCGAGCTCTCCGACCTTGCTAGCAAGGGAGGGAAATCGTATCCGGTTCTTAAGGCCGAATACCTGCTAGGTCTTATTTCCTATGAAGATGGTGCTTTCGATGTTGCATTGGATCATTTTTTGACTGTTGCAGAGAAGGGTAGCCAAACTTATTTAGGTTCATTGGCACTCTTCAATGCAGGTGTTGCCAGTGAACAACTTGGCGAAATAGGAAAGGCTCTGGAATATTATCAGTCTGTATACGATACATATGGTTCCGAAGCAGCCGAAGCGGCAAAAGCGTTGTTCAGCGTTGCACGTTTGCACGAGGCTCAGGGTAATAATGATCTCGCTCTTGCTGTTTTCCAGCAACTGGCAGATGAATTCTCAGCATCGGAATATGCAAAATTAGCTCAGACTCGTCTGGTGATGCTCCAATAGTTTGGAGAACAACACCGCCAGCTCTGGCGGAGGTATTATGAAGAGATGTTGGTCAAAGAGTACTCCTTTTATGGTGCTCGTGCTGACATCTCTTTTATTTTTCGCGAGTTGTGGTATGCCTACATATATCAATCTCGATGGAGATGTCTTCATTACTGGATCTACTCCCGATGATGGCCAAACAATCAATGTTTCGTTGGAAGTCAGTTCTTCAGCAGCTTCAAAATTGATGGATTATTTCCCTTCAGGTGAAGGTCCATCGATCAAGCTTTTCTATATTATTTCCTCACAGCCTAATATTTTGACCTCTCCTATAACAAATAACGCAAACGACGCTAGCTTTAAATTAAGCTTAGCTGATGATTATTTCAATACTATATACAGGACTACGCAAGGAAATGGTAGACCTTGGTCTCCTGAAACTTCATCAGGAACCGATTCGTTAGCACCTGGGTACTATCTTTATTCAGATTCTTCAAACTCACGGGAATACTCGGTCTTTAGACCAGATGACGATAATCTAAATACAACCCCATCTGGATTCGTATTGGGTACATTTGCACAAAGTATTGCTATTAGTGACCAACGCGCTTCTTTTATATTCGGAACGTCTCCCGAGATGGATATTCCCATTAAACCAGATAATTTTACGAGTGGATTTGATTTTACTGTATCAAAGAATGCTATAACACCAGGACCAGGGTCCGATTTTCCTATAGGGGATAAATCCTCCTACTTGCTGGAAATCTCAACTAATGAGACTGTACCTCGAATTTTTTATTTCACAAATTATCGAAAACATCCTTTTCCCAATATCGCTAAATGGTCAAAAGATGATCTGAGTAGACAGTACATCTCAAATGAAGATAATTACTTCTATAATAATCTAGTTGAAGATTATTCACTAAACACAAATTTGTATGTACATATATTTGGCGCGATATTCGCAGGTGAGGGGGATTTTACAAATATCTATTGGTCTAAACTCGAATATCTTGGTTATATCTTATTGGATTGATATTTTTTTAAAAAAATATGTTTTAATGTATATAATGTATATTCTGTCAACTAGAAAGAATTACAAACAAAATCAGGAGTTATTATAGATGATTGATTATCAACACCATGATGCTGAGACTTTACCTGAAGCAGTAAAAAATCTGTATACGATTCTTACCTTGTTAAGAAGCCCTGAAGGCTGTCCTTGGGACCGTGAGCAAACCCCTGCCGATGTTTCTCGTGCATTACTTGATGAAACTTACGAATATATTGATGCTCTAGATGAGCAGGATATTCAATCATGCTCTGAAGAAATTGGTGATATTCTACTGAATGCGTTCATGATAACGAGAATCCATGAAGAATCCGGAGATTTTACTCCCGTGCAAGCGATAAATTCAGTTTGTGCTAAATTGGTTCGGAGACATCCCCATGTTTTTTCCGACGCTGAGGCTGCCGATAGCATGGAAGTATTGGATTTATGGAATTCGATCAAGGAGAATGTTGAAGGAAAGAAATCGCATGATGATGACTTCTTCAGTCGAGTGCCTAAATCATTGCCAAAACTTGAAGAAGCCTGGGAAATTCAAAAGAAAATGCGTAAGGTAGGATTCGATTGGCCAGATATTGAAGGTGTATTGGCTAAAGTTGATGAAGAACATAAGGAACTTCTTGAAGCAATCGAAAATATTGATCATGACCCTTTGCATGTGGAGGAAGAATTAGGAGACCTGCTCTTTGCCATAGTCAATCTTGCCCGATATTTGAAAATCAGCCCCTCAGTCGCTCTTCATAAAAGCAACAAGAAAGTACGTACGAGATTCAACAAATTGGCAAAGAGAGGCTCAGATAGACACATACCGTTATCATGGGAAAATGTAGACGTATTGAATGATATATGGGAAGAGATTAAATCTGAGGAAAAAATCAGGTAACAGGGACACTATTGCCCCCCATCATCCAACGTGATATCATATTGCTGATTATGACACCTGAACAGAAGGAACATGAGAAAAAATCACCTCGTCGCAAACGCGATGGAATTGCTACCTATGCAAAGATAGCGCTGGATATTGCTAATAGGATCTCCAATGGTGAAATACCTGAAGGTAAACGACTCTCTGGACGCTCTCTTATGTCCACCGAATATGGAGTCTCTCCGGAAACCATAAGAAGATCATTCTCCCTTTTAGAAGAACAACAGGTGGTAGAAGTTCTCCAAAACAGTGGTGTAAAAGTAAAATCTCGTTCGAATGCCTTAAAATATATCGCAAAACATAGCAATCGTTATGAAACGAAAGCCCTACTTACCCGAATGAGGAACCTTATCGAGCAACACGAAGAACTCGAACGCGAACTGTTCGACACAGTCAGGCAATTGATAGATTCTACAGAAAGATTCGCATCCAGCAATCCATTTTATACCTATGAATGTACGGTGACCAACGATTCACCGATAATTGGTAAAAGCTTGGGAGAACTCTCTTTCTGGCAAATGACCAAAGCTACAGTAATCGCGATTAGACGGGACGGATCTATATTCCTATCTCCTGGACCTGGGTTTTCCATCCAACCATTCGACATTCTCGTTCTTGTGGGAAATCAAGAGACGAAGGCTGTAGTAGAAGCGTTTGTCCAATAAGTAAATACAAGATATTCTCTACACTTGATAAGCTCGGACAACAGATCACCATCGAACATAAGTAACATTGTCACCAACCCTAAATAGCCTATAGCAGTTAATATTTTACTGTATATGGAATAGTCCAATATATTACAGCCCTTGACAAAGTGCCAATCTCTATAGTTTAATTAGGTTGTCGGTTATAGGAACAGTAAATTGCTGTAGCCTTAATTCAAAGTTAACCAGCTATATTCGGCTAAAGCATAATATTTTGTTGCTAGACAAATAAATAAAACTATAATCGAGAAAGAATCACAATTACCTAGGAGGAATTATGAGACGTATTTTAAGTATCATGTTAATAGTTCTCTTCGTTGCGGTACCTACAGTATTCGCAGGAGGAGACAAAGAGGAAGCTTCCACGGAGAAGGTTATCCGTGTAGCGGAGCAGGTTCCTGGTTTGATTACGCCAGGAGTATGGGATGGACAGGCATTTTCCATGAACTCGTCTATCTATGAGTATCTTGTGGAACTCAATGCTAAAACGGGGGAGATGGAACCAGTTCTTGCAACCGATTGGTCCAGCGATGATGGATCCACATGGACAATCAAATTACGTGAAGGAGTGAAATTTCATGATGGTTCTGACTTCACTTCAGAAGATGTGAAATTCACCATTGAAAGAACACAAGATCCTTCAGTCGGACACTTGAAGAGATTGGATTTCGAGGCAGTTGAATCTGTTGAGACTCCAGATGATTACACAGTCGTGTTGAAGTTATCAGAGTCACGTCCTACCTTCATGTATCAGTTCACTGACTATAACATGGCTATTCTTGCAAGTGATTATGATTACGCATCACTCGGTGAGTCAAAGCCCATGGGAACAGGACCATTTGTCATGCAACAACTGATTCCCAAAGAATCCGCAGCATTAGCAAAAAATTCTAATTATTGGGATCCCAATCTTCCTAAAATCGACAAGCTGCTCATTTACTTTGTTGCAGATATCGATGCAAGTATCTCAATGTTGGAATCAGATCGTGTTGACGTAGTTCCTTTTGTAACTCCGACTATCAAGAATCGCTTAGATGGAGCAGAAGGTATATCAGTAATTAGCCCGTATCAGGAGCAGCGTTATATCGCGATGATAACCGACATGGAACCATTCGATGATAATCGTGTCAGACTTGCATTGAAGTACACCATGGATCCTGAAATTCTTGCACGTAATGTTGCCCAGACTGAGCTTGGTGATGGGTTCTTCTATAACGAAACTCCTATCATGAACATGCTGGCAGAGTATAAGGAAATTCCTTTCCGTGGTCGTGACATTGAAAAGGCTAAAGAGTTACTCGCTGAAGCCGGATACCCTAATGGTGTTTCGGTGCCCCTAACCTACGCTTCCGACCATCCGTTCGGTAAAGAACTTGCCCAGACAATCCAAGAATTGGCAGCTCCCGCAGGATTCGATATTGAACTTAAAGGGTATACCCGAGATATCTACCTTTCACAGTACTGGTTGAATGTACCCTTCTCCATTACTGGTTGGGGTGGACGTCCTGATCCATCCATGCTGCTAGCACTTGCTTTTAAGGGCGGTGGCTCATGGAATGAATCTCATATCGATAATCCAAAGGTAAATGAACTGATTAATAAAATTTCATCCGAAGTTGACCCCGAGGTTCGCACAGGTTATTATCATGAATTACAGGAGGTCTTCCACGAAGAAGGTTCTGTTATAAATGTTCAGGTGCCATTATTGGTAGCGATTAACGACCGTGTTGTGAATTATAGTCATCCCTTGACTATGCTTCCACAATACAAATACATGGATGTTAAATGAATAGAACACTAAGTATTGTTGTTCGGAGACTGGGGTCGCTACTCGCGACCCTAGTCGTCATGTCATTCGTGATCTTCATGCTAGTTGAAATCATGCCTGGAGATGTCGCACAGATGATTCTGGGACAGAGTGCTACCGAGGAATCCGTCGCCGCATTAAGAGAAGCCCGGGGACTTGATGATCCCGTACTACAACGATATGGTCGCTGGATCAAAGGCGTTGTGGTCGGTGATTTGGGTGAAAGTATCTATATGCAAGGTGTTGCGATCAATTCGATTCTATGGAGACGTGTAGGCCACTCCCTTATACTCGCATTGACCGCATTCATCATGTTTGTCCCACTTTCCATATTCTTTGGTGTATTGGCAGGAGTGAAGGAAAAGAAGCCCACCGATTCAATAGTATCCTTTTTTGGCTTGGCGACCATGGCTTTACCTGAGTTTGTATCGGGGGTATTCCTCATTACCATCTTTGCCGTACAACTTGATATATTTCCGATTGTAAGTGTGATACCCATTGGGGAGAGCCTTTGGAGTAATCTAGATATTCTCATCCTCCCTGCCCTCTCCATTACGTTTGTGATGTTCGGCTATGTTTCCCGTATGCAGCGTTCATCCATGATCACGGTAATGAATTCCGATTATGTACGAGCAGCGATCCTCAAGGGTATGCCACGAAAATATGTAATCTTCAGACATGCCTTGAAAAATGCACTGCTTCCTACCATTACCATCATCGGAATGAATATGGGATGGCTCTTTGGAGGACTGGTCGTCGTAGAGACCTTATTTGGTTATCCGGGAATGGGCTCATTATTAATGACAGCGATCAAGACGAGAGATGTACCGCTGATTGAAGCATGTGTTCTATTGATCACAGTAATCTATTCGCTGTCTACTATGATCACCGATATCATGTACAGTTATCTCAATCCACGGATTAGATTCCAAGGAGGTCAGCGATGAAATACATACTTTATCAATTGAAAAAACATCCGTTGGCAATCGTTGGAATTGCAATTATCGTATTTTGGCTGATCATGGCTTTCATTGGACCATCACTGATATCCTTTACATATACTGAAATGGACAGCGAATTCCAGATGGCTTCTCCGGGTGTGAATGGACATCTACTGGGTACGGATAGTCTCGGGAGAGACTTGTTGGCAAGAATCGTCTATGGTAGCCGGTCAATTTTAACTGTTGCTCTTTTAACTTCTATTTTTTCTACATTTGTCGGAGTTATTCTAGGATTTTCAGCGGGGTATTTCGGAGGGAGGACCGATGCTGTATTCCTCAGAGCAATGGATATCCTTATGGCGATTCCTCCACTTGTCCTGTCGATGGTTATTCTTGGAATATTGGGTGATTCAAGTATCGCTTCTCTAACTATCATCGTTTCCATTGCATTTGTTCCTGCTACGGCTCGTGTTTCTCGAGGAGTCTTGTTAACCGAAAAAAGTCAGGAATATGTTTCTGCTGCTAGAATTAGAGGGGAAAGCCATCTCTATATCATGTTCGTGGAAATACTTCCAAATACTACAGGTCCGATAATTGTAGAAGCTACAGCGCGTTTTGCCTATTCTATCATGATGGTAGCATCTTTGGGATTCCTAGGAGTCGGTATGCAACCACCTACACCAGACTGGGGAATGATGGTTATTGAAAATAAACCTATAATCTCCCAAGCTCCTGGGGCTGTGTTGTTCCCGGCATTGGCTATTGCCTCATTGGTGATTGCCATATCCATATTCTCTGACTTTGTCAGTAAGGTGTTAATACATGAACGATAATATATTGGAAATCGAAAATTTACATGTACGGTTCAAAACGTTCGATGGACTATTCTCAGCTGTCAACAATGTATCGTTGACTCTTGGAACTAATGAGTCTATAGGGATTATTGGTGAATCGGGCTGTGGAAAGAGTACCCTCTCTTTTTCCGTAATGCGGTATTTAGCAAGCAATGCGGAAGTCGATGGAGCAATCCGGTATAAGGGGGAAAACCTCCTTGAAAAAACTGAGAAACAAATGGAAAAATACCGAGGCGATAGAATTGCCATGGTATTCCAAAACCCCTACTCTTCATTGAATCCTGCCCTTACGATTGGATTCCAATTGGATGAAGTGGGAATGCATCACCAGGGACTCTCCAAGAAAAAAGCCCGTGAAGCAACAATAGAAGCATTGCAATTGATGAATCTCGGTGATCCAAAAGGTATTGCAAGAAGATATCCACATCAGGTAAGTGGGGGTATCCAACAACGTATCTGTATCGCCATGTCTCTTCTGTGCAGACCAGACTTGCTGATATTGGATGAACCCACGACAGCTTTGGATGTCACCACAGAAGCAGTAATTCTTGATTCCATCAAAGAGTTGAAAGATAAGCTCAATATGTCCTTGATGTATATCTCCCATGATATGGGTGTTATCAACAAAGTCGCAGAACAGGTTGTTGTGATGTATAGCGGAGAAATTGTCGAGCGAGGACCAAAGAATGAAATATTCGACAACCCTACCCATCCGTATACCAGGGCTCTAATCAACTGTATGCCTCGCGGCGGCGTGGTCAAGGAGAAGACAAAACTCAATACAATTCCTGGCTATGTTAGCCGTAGAGGCGCAAATGAAGGTGGGTGTCCTTTTGTAGACCGATGTGACAAAAGAAACGATACCTGTGAGAGTAAATATGGTATGCGAAAAATCGGGGATAGACATTTTGCTGCCTGTGACCGTGCTTATGCCACCGATATACCCGACAAGATGAAGGAAAAGCTTGTACCAAAACCGAGACCAGAGGTTGATTACGACCCAAATTCTGAATTGTTAAAGATTGAGAATCTTCACAAGGTATATGGGACAAGAAGAAAAGTGTATGCAGTCAATGGTGTTGATTTTGCTGTTCATCCCCGTTCTGTAATCGGCATTGTAGGTGAATCGGGTTGTGGTAAATCAACAACTGGACATATGGTCTCAGGATTATACAAACCTACCAAAGGTCGGATTCTATTTGAGGATACAGATATTTCCATTGCATGGAATAAGCGTAATAAAGAGACCTTGAAAAATATTCAGCTCATATTCCAGAACCCAGGTCGAAGTCTGAATCCTTCACATACTGTTGAACAGATCATCGGAAGGACGATGAAAAAACTCGCCAACATGAATGATCCCGCCGAGAGAAGAGAGAAAATCAAACAAATCCTCAGTAAGGTAGACCTTGGTGAGGAATATCTGGAAAAGAAGCCTCGGGAACTAAGTGGAGGAGAACAACAAAGAATTGCTATAGCTAGAGCTCTCTCGATTTCTCCAAATCTGATTGTCTGTGATGAACCTACGAGTGCTTTGGATGTTTCTGTTCAAGCTTCGGTATTAAATCTTTTAAATGACCTTCAAGTTGAAACACATGCTGCGTATATGTTCATTTCCCATGACTTGAATGTCATCAATTACCTCAGTGACTATATCATGGTCATGTACGCAGGAAAGATAGCAGAGTATGGTATGCGTGACGAGGTCATGAACCCTCCGTTCCACCCATATACAGAAGCTTTGCTCTCAGCTATGCCAGAGGTAGATCCTACAAAGCAGAAGGATCCTATAGAACTGTTAGGACAATTACCTGATCCGGCAAAAAAACCCAAAGGATGTCCTTTCGCCGGTCGTTGTCATAAGCAAGTTGGGGAAATCTGTGTTAAAGAGTATCCACCGATGGTCCGACTATCCGATACACACTACTACTACTGTCATATTAAACCGACAGCGTAGTAAAATCATTCGGTCCGTCAGTATAGGAACCGAGGAAAATCATATCGCGGTGTATCTTCATTGAGGAGAGCACCGCGAATTTGTCTACATCCTTTCCAAATAATGTCTTGATCGGATTCTTCTCCCCATTAATGATTGCTGTATAGGTAGAATCTCCCCCAATGGTAAGTTTAGCGACAGAAACACCAACGCCACAACAGTGTACCCACTGATCCATTTTCTTTTTTAATTCTGCATCTTCCATATGCGATATCGTGTATATGCTACCACCCATATGTTTACTTAGCGTTACTCTACGATCAGTTTCGAAAGCTTTCATATCGGTGAATACAAATCCTTCAGAGATTGATGCATTCAAAATTTTTAGTGTATCTTCGCGATTCAAAAAATCACCACCATGGATATCGACCAATACAACCTCAGCTCCACCAGTCACGCCAGTTGAAAGAGGATTAACAAACTCCATCTTTGGTTTCGGGTTATATCCTTGGGTAAAAGTAACCGGTATTTGGGCGCGTTGAAAAGCTTGTTCGAACAGTCTCATTACATGGATATGGGAGATAAAAGCTGCCCTGCCCTCTTTCCTATAAAAGAAAAGTACAGGTCTTGAAGGCTTAATTTCTTGCGCTTCTATGATCTTTTGTGATGTCTGTGTAGGTATGAAAACTTCCTCGTGAGATATTTGCGCATCATCAACGACCTGGTGTACTTTACCACAGACGCCACAGGGCATAAGACACTCGGAAAGGCATCGATTTGTAAGGATAGCCTGTTTAGCGAGTTCCCACTCATTTCTCAAGTACATTTTCGAAACGCCCAAGGAAACCGAATCCCAGGGCAACTGTTCGTATGGATCATGCTCTGCAAAAATCCAACTATCGACAGGCTTTCCCATAGTTGAGATAGCTTCTTGCCAGAGTTGAATATCTAAATGTTCGTTCCATGCATCGAGACGACACCCCTTCCTGTAAGCCAATTCGATCAAGGGTGCCACAGTCTCATCACCTCTACTTATGATTCCTTCAATATAAGATACCCAAGGTTCATGGTAGGAGACTTTTGCGCCTCTAATTTCTTGTTGTATACCCCGTTTAATCTGTGTTAGATGTTCTTTCGAGAATCCAGGAGTCATTTGAGGTGCCCACTGAAAAGGAGTATGTGGTTTTGGGATAAAGGTCCCTATGTTGATATTTAAACCAATTTTTGTAGCCGTCCAAACCTGTCTAAGAAAGTCGATGATTGCATCTTTTTCTTCTTCAGGCTCTATAAATGGAAGACCGACCATAAAATAAAATTTTGCAAGTCTCCATCCTCTGCTTTTTGCTTCCTGGATGATTGAGATGACTTGTTCAACGGGAACTTCTTTGTTTACGGCTTGTTGCCATTTTGTCAAAGGAGTCTCGATCGCAAAAGTAAGACCACTTTTTCTCACTTCAGAAAGCTGTTCAAGAATTCCTAATGAGAAGGAACTTACTTTAAGGGATGGCAGTGAAAAAGAGACATGTTGCGGAGAGAATTCCTTATTCAGAGTCTCAATTACCGTTGCGATATTTGGATGATCTCCACTGGAGAGAGAACTTAGGGTTACAGTCCGATACCCAAATTCATGGACATGCTGGGATACCTGATTTCGAATCGCTTCCACAGATTTTTGTCTATAGGGCTTATAATACTGTCCTGCATGGCAAAAACGACAACCGTTGGGACACCCTCGCATTATTTCAACCACTCCATTATCCTGAGTAACTTTGAAGTGTGGCATGACATAATGTGAAAACGTATTATGATTACCATCGGCAAAATCGTCATCTATAGCTCTTTTAGCTAATTTTTTGCCTGGATACCAAAGGAATGAATATTTCTTCAATTCCTCAATAGTCTCATTCCGATCCAGATGATTCTCTTTTGCACTGTTCATGGTTTGCACCACATCTGCAAGGCCAGATTCAGCCTCTCCAATAAATACGAAATCGAAGAATGGAGCGAACGGCAATGGATTAGTTACTGCAGGTCCTCCTGCAATCACAATAGGATGATCGTTCTCTCTATCTTCTGCATGTATTGGAATTCCACCTAGATCCAAGACTTGAAGAATATTTGTTGCAGCCAGTTCATAGCCTATGGAGACACCGAGAAGATCGAGATCCTTCAGTGGTATACCATATTGCAATGTATGTAATGGTATCCCATGTTGTCGCAATAATTTTTCATAATCAGGAGCAACTGAAAAAACCCGATCACATGAGATAGGTAACGGTATGTTGGATACGAGATCATATAAGATCCTTACCGCGTTATTCGACATTCCGATTTCATATAAATCGGGAAAACAAATTCCAACATGAAATGATGCATCTTCCACAGGTGTAGATTCCCCAAAAGAAAATTCTCCACCTATGTACCGTGCAGGGTTCTCTATAGTAAGAAGTTTGTTTCCAAACTGTTTAGTGATATCAATCCTATCCATCTTCAACTCCAGGTAGCAAGAGAGCGCCCTTATTAGAGCGCTCTTTCACTATACTAAAAAAATTGGTGGTTCATAAGCCGGGTTCTGTCTCGTGCGGCCATCTATCTAGGTATATCGTTACCGATATACTCAAGCGACCTACCCGCAGGCTTATGGACGAACAACCCACCTGCTGCTTGGTCTTGCTCCTGATGAGGTTTACCATGCCATCATTGTTACCAATGACGCGGTGGGCTCTTACCCCACCATTTCACCCTTACCTGTTTCCAGGCGGTATATTTTCTGTGGCACTCTCTATAGCCTTACGGCTCCCGGGTGTTACCCGGCATCATGTTCTATGGAGCCCGGACTTTCCTCCCACACAAGTCAAACTTGTATCGGCGACCGCATGAACCACCAAAAAATCACAAACTAAAGCAAATCTTCAAATTCATCCGTATCTACAAAGTCAGCCAATCCTGCCTCTTCGATCTCAGAATCATCAAGTGGCTGATCATTTTGATCAAATACTTCGGTATCTTCCCAATAGAGGACGCGGCTGCAATATGGACAGAATCTAAAATCATCACCCTTCCTTACTTCGTTTACGAATTGGATAGGAAGAGTCATATGGCAACCTTGACATACCATGCCATGGATTGGAACGATTCCGACACCTGCTTTATTTTTAATAATCCGTTCAAACTTGAATAGGATAGATTCATCGATACCAGGAGTAAGGGAATCTTCCTGTTTCTTCAGATCATTCAATTCCTGATCTTTTTGAGAAAGCAGAGAATCCTTCTTCTCGGTCTCGGTCTTTACCTCTTCTTCTTGGATCTCCATGAGTTGCTCGTGTTCTTCAAGCTGCTCCTGCAGTTCAGAAAAATATTTTTCCTTCGCAAGTAAGCTTTTCCTCAGGGACTGCTCTCGTATGGAAGCATCCTTGATCTCTTTCTCCAATGCCTCGAATTCGCGTTGGGTAGAAATCAGCTCCATCTGTTTTTCCGAATTTTCCCGTGCCTTCTCAGCCTCATCAAGTGAAAATCGGAGAGACTTGAGTTCTTCAGCCGTCTTCTCGAGGCGTTCATGCTTCTCTATGTAAGTCTTCTTACCACGATTGAGCAATTCTTCCTTCGTCTCTAGCGTCCGGGGTATTTCCTTGATCTCTTCAAGCACGGCGAATTTCTTGGCGAGTACGCCCTGAAGGTCGCGAAGCTTATCAAACACTTCCTGCATATAACTTCTCCTGCCTTATTGGTCCTAAATAAAATCCTTCAATCTTCTGCTCCGTTTTGGATGTCGGAGCCGACGCAATGCTTTGGCCTCAATTTGCCTGATTCGTTCACGCGTCACTTCAAAATACAATCCTACCTCTTCCAATGTCAATGAGTAGCCGTCCTCAAGTCCAAAACGCATCTTAAGAACTTCTTGTTCTCTGGGTGGAAGAGTCTCAAGAACTTCCTGCAATTGTTCTTGCAATAGAGTAAAAGCTGTTTGTGTTGCAGGATTTTCAACATCCTTGTCCTCGATAAAATCGCTTAGCAAGGAATCTTCCTCTTCTCCAACGGGTGTCTCAAGGCTTATCGGTTCTCGTGCAACATTCTTTACAGCTTTCACCTTCTGTGCTGTCCAGCCCAATTTTTCAGCGACCTCTTCATCGGTAGGTTCTCGACCATAGGTTTGCATGAGCATACGAGATTCCCTTACAACCTTATTGATCTGTTCAATCATATGTACCGGAACACGAATCGTTCTTGCCTGGTCTGATATAGATCTGGTAATCGCCTGACGTATCCACCAAGTCGCATACGTAGAAAACTTATATCCCTTACGATACTCGAACTTCTCTACAGCCTTGATCAAACCGATATTTCCTTCCTGCACAAGATCGAAGAAGTGAAGGCCTCTATTGGTATATTTCTTGGCAATACTCACTACAAGACGCAAGTTAGCCTGTATCAATCGATCCTTTGCACTCTTCATCATTTCACGCCCCCGCATTATCTCTTTTGCGTTGGCTATGATATCTTCACAGGATTCTTCAAATTCGTATTCTATGTTCTTCAGCTCTTTCTCTGTAAGTTGGACATCTCGAATCAATTCCTTGATCTTGTCAGCAGTCATGTTAAGACGATTCTCGACCGCTGTCCTCTGAGATGGGACAGCAAGGCTTCTACCCATAAGTCGCAATTCACGGACACTACCGACACAAAGCTGGTTCTCTATACGTGCTTTCTTTCTCTGAAGATCGTAAATACTCCGTTCGGCAGAGAGATATCTTTCGGTAAAACCACTGATCTCTTCGGGTTGAAGCTCAACCTTAGAGAGTTTTTTCATAAGAGTTACCCGTTTTTTACAGAAATTCTCATCTTTGAGGATTTCCCCACCAGTGGCAACAGTTTTTTTCTTAAGCTCAATATATGATTTCAATGGAGCTTGGACATCTTTCAAAGTATCGCGATAGAACTGGGAGTAGCGTTTTTGGTCATTCATCTTCTCCTTCAATTCCTTAGGAGAAAACTCAAGTTCTTCTTCATCAAATCGGGTGTTGACCACTTCAAGAATGTCATTGAAACTTGAGATGAGAACACCAGATTTAAGGATGACCTCTTTGATTATCTCGGCACCCTCTTCCATTCTCTTCGAGAGTTCAACTTCCTGTTCTGCATTCAGCAGGTTTTCCCTACCTATTTCACGAAGATAGAGCCGAATGGGATCATCAACCGAAGAATCACCTTTATCCGATCCAAGGACATTCGATCTACGTGATCCACTATCACGGTTGGAATCGCGCTCACTGTCGTCTTCAATGTCCATAATCGATTTTCGACGGTTTTCATAACCCCCGATGTCATCGAATGATCCCATATCAGCTTTGGCATATTCCTTTTCTATATCGGCTTCTTCGTCGTCCTCTTCCAATTCCTCGTCATCGGACTCTTCGTCTTCCAGTTCCTCTTCATGGTCTTCGATCAGTTTGTCATCGTCCATGTCGTCAACTGAATGACGGGATGCCGGTAATCCAGAGATATCGGCAAGATCCCCATCCATGATGGAATCTTCGAGATCCTCTTCAATTTCATCCTCATCTTCGTCAAGCTCGTCATCAATCAAAGGATCTTCAGTATCCAAATCTTCCTCGTGATCAATCGCGTCTTGCGGTTTTACCGCCTGCTCTTCTTCGATGTTCTTCAACAAATCCTTCTCCATATCCTCTTCGCTCACCAGAATTCCATGAAGGTTCTCCAGTGAAGTCAAAAGTTCTTCCATATAATGTTCATCGTCGTTCAATTCTTGGGGAATACCTTTACGGACCTCTTCAATCGAGAGATGCCCATTACGTTTTCCTTTGGCGACCAATGCCAGGTAAAATTCTTGATTCTCCAATCTAGACATGTTCTGGTTTCCTCATTTTCGCAATCTTTTCATCCAAAGATTTCTTTTCCAGAAGCAAATGTGACAGCTCCACAGAAACAGAGCCATCCTTCTCTGCCAGTCGAATCAAATTCTCTACATTTTTTCTTACTTTTTCCAAAGACCGAAGTGAGATACGTCTAACGGATTCATCTAGAATCTGCTCAGCTTGATTGGTGAACTCTTCAGTCTGGAAGCTTGTGGCTACGATACTCTTGAGACTTGCATCCCCTATCATCTGGAGAATAACCTCATCCGATGTCGAAGATCCTTCTCTTGAAGCATCTTCCAGCACGGTATATAGCTCGACAGCCTGTTCATCAATAAGATCATTAATGCGTAACCGGTTCCTATAGGCAGGAAAGAGTGGACGGTTGTTCATCAATGTCAACATGGCATACAAATCCGTGGACCGTTTCCATCCTCCTCGCGAAGGATCGAATCCATTTCCACTTCGTTCTTGCTCCTCCCGTCTCCGTATGGTTGTATTGGCGCTCCGATTCACGTAATCGCGCATGAGAGTCTCTTCATCCAATTGCAAATAGCCAGCCAGATCGCGTAGATAGGTTTGTCTTACTATCTCCGATCCAATGGCATCCAAATATGGTTTTACCTCAGTAAAAATTTGCAATTTACCAGTCGCCTTCTTTCCATCATACATGGTAATCGCCGAATGTACAAGATGATCGAACCCGCTTTTACTGTTCTGGCATGCTTTTGTCAAAGCTTGCGGCCCTTCGCTTTCCAATAATTCCGCGGGATCTTTTGCTGCTTCAAGAGTAATCACGCGTGATTCAAAACCGAGTTGTTCACACGTGACCAAAGCTTTCTTCGTTGCAGTCTGTCCAGCTCGATCACTATCGAAGAGTGTGTAGGCTTTCTCTGCAAACCGTCGTATCAATTTACCTTGTTCAACGGTGAATGCGGTACCTAGGGGTGCCATCGCGGTTCCCATACCTGCTTGATGCATCGCCATGACATCGAAGTATCCCTCACATAGGATGCAGGAACCTGAACTCTTCAATTCTTTCATACTCTCATGCATCCCATAAACGATTTCCCGTTTTTTATATAGTATCGTTTCTGGAGTATTGATATACTTAGCTTGTGATGATCCTGAAAGGTCCCTTCCCCCGAAGGCCACTACCCTTCCCTGCCAATCCCGTATCGGAAACATCAATCGATCTCGAAAAAGGGGATACTGCCTATTGTTTCTCGCGAACAGACCCGACTTTGAAAGGATTTGTTCACTATACTCCTTGCTTCGGAGGAATCCGAAAAGCCAGTCAGGATCATTCGGAGCATATCCCAAGTTAAACTTCTCAATGGAATCACTCTTAAAACCACGCTTAGTCAGATATTCACGTGCACGTAAACCCGAATCTGTATTCATCAGGATATAATGGAAACTGACTGCAATCTTCTCATAAAGATCTCGTAGGGTATCGATTTCCGATCTCTTCTGTCGATCCTGAGGACTCTCCTCCTCCAATGCGATACCTGCCGATTCAGCTAGCATCCTGATAGCTTCGGGAAAGTTCAGGTGTTCCATCTCCATGACAAAATCGAAAAGAGATCCACTTTTCCCACAACCAAAACAGTGGAAGAATCCTTTATCGGGAAGAACTGAAAAAGATGGCGTCTTCTCATCATGGAATGGACACAGTCCCCAATACCTGTCACCTTTACGATGAAGGGAGAGGTATCGTGAAACAGTCTCCACCAGCGAGACGCGATTCTTGATCTCTTCTATTACCGATTCCGATATCTTTGCCATACACTCCCAATTAGTCTACAAAATCTTCCCAAACGGCAGGTTCGACACCTTCACGCATGCTCACCATACGATCGATCTCAGCCTTACCATGTAGCTCTCCGATACCTATGCCTGGACACCAAGATGCCTCACGTTCCCACGATTGACGATCTTGTATTATCGTATTCCAGAATGGATACGTCGCACATTGTACCGGACGCACCTCATATACACTACATCCATGACTGGCAAGAAATACACAATCATGGTTATCTTTTTCCAAAAGACTTATATAAGAGATACTACCCATAGGTACCTTTCGGCAATAGCGTTGTAGGAATTGTCTGGAAGAAAGCCCAAAGTGGTCTGTCAATCGGGTCAAATCGTCTTTTGTAAGAAAAACATAACCTGGTTCAACACCACAACAGTAGCGGCAACCAGGTTGGCAAGTGAACTGGAGCCCCTCATCGTAGAAATAACCCATCATACCCCCAACAAAGAAAAAACAGGTCCGTCCCTAAGGAGTAGACCTGTTTTTTGGGGAGAGAAGGATTCGAACCTTCGAAGGCTGAGCCAACAGATTTACAGTCTGCCCCCTTTGACCGCTCGGGAACCTCCCCGTTGCTTTTGACTCGGTCACCTTACCCAATAGAGGTAAAATAGTCAAGTCAAACATAAAAAAAGATGCCAGTAAAACACCTCGGATACACTATGAGAATCCCCCATATATATCCTTTAGCCACCTGTCAGATTCGAACTGACGACCCCGAGATTACAAGTCACGTGCTCTGGCCAGCTGAGCTAAGGTGGCGGTTTCCGTGCTAGAATACGGAAAAATGGACCTAAGTGTCAAGTCAAAATCCCCATTCTTTCAAGAAGGCATTAATTTCTTCCAAATTACGTTTGTCCGCTCTCGAGTGGAACGGCCATACATTGTATTTTGCCACGGCGTATTGAAGCAACATCACAGCTTCCTGTCGATCACTCATCTTATTCAACGCCACAGGGGAATAAAAGGGAGTAGCCCCCGGTCCATTTGCCCCTTCGTAGTAAGCATGTTGATCCACAGTACTTTTACCAGCATTCTTTTTCCAGTCCTTCTCCATCGACTTCAACTCTGAATTTCGTTTAGAAGTACTTAAATCTCGCTTCCATAACATCTCTGCAAGTGCTTTAAAGTGACCGGGATACAAATTTTCGGGTGGAATGGTATCTATGGCTTTCCGTGTATAGGAGATAGCTGTATCCAAGTCTCCGAAAGAGATAGGCCATCCAGGTAACTGGAAATAGAGTTGACCTAACACATACCAGCTTATTGTTCTATCTTTGATTCCCATCTCGTCAATAAGGTGGGTAAAATCGTCACGCATGGGTTTTGCCTTTGATAGAGCATTCAGCGGACCTTTAGTTTCTCCCCAACGGCCTATACTCGAAGCTTTATAAACAATCGCATCCGGCAACTCGGCTAATGCCAAGGAATCCATAGCAAACTTCTCTGCCTTTTCATACGTTGCGAACAATTCATCGTCACTAGCGCCCAAAACTTCTCGCTCATCTCCCATCGCAAGTGTCACACGGGATAAACGCCAAAGTATCTCCGCCTTTTCAGTCGCGTCCGAAGCCACATTCAGACTGTCAAGTAAGAGCTCTTGCGCCTCTTCTAATCGGTCATTCCAGTAGAGTGCATCGGCTTGTTCAATCTTCGGTGAAACAGCTGACAAGAGAGATAGAGAAACCAACAAGAGAACGAGAGAAGTTACCAGTCTCATTTTCATAGAAAACTCCTTATGTGTGCTTTTATATCATACACTTACATCATTTTATGTCAACAAAAGAGTTGAGACTTATGAAAGGTTTGAAAGGTATTTCAACCTTACAGTCCCTGCACTCAATCACGACTGTTGCCTTAGGCACGACAATGTATCGTTCACTTCTTTGGGAAATCGACTAAATCCGGCCTCAAAGAAGCTGCCCCATGAAGATACACGTGTTTTTGGAAATGGTCGGCTGGAGCATAGTAATGGATAAGAACACGAATAGCCCGGTCGAGCATATTATCGACAATCGGCTCCTGCATACAAAAAAGAGGGAGGGCAGAAGTTCCTTCATAGTTACGGAGAGCTGTCGCGGGATTATAGGTATGTAGATCTGGTGTTATCGTGAATTGGACCGATACCACTGCATCGTAAGACAATTTATTCGTCTCTATGATTGCTTTGAATAATTCTATGACAGCTGCCTCTATCGTTTGCTTGTCATCGAACGCCACTTGTGTTGCACCACGTACCGCAAATAGACGATCATTCATGGTAATGTAACTCCTCGTTAAAAATGTATGACAACTCCTTCATGCGAAAGGGACGAGAACAGTGAGATAATCGTCCAACCGGTTAGGAACATTGCCCCCCTGACTAGGGAGGAAAAAAAATCCCAGAAGGGGAAGACCTTATCCACCAGCCAAAGAAAAATGGCAATCAATATCAGTATCACCGCGTAAGCAATGCCAACAATCGCCAATAAAGTCGAGATGAACATGACAGCAGATGAGAACTGCCTAGTAGTTTCCCACCATAATTGCATTGCGAATAGAATAAAGGAGAAGAAATAGAGCAAAAGGATATAATTATGGACCCTGGCACCAAATGCCAAAGTTCTTCGTAATCGCAACATAAGACGATTATAACATAAGAATGCTTAACGCTGATATAGGAATTAAATATTGCGGATTTGCCATTATTCACCTACAATATTAAGACAAAACACAATTTGCAAAGGAATTTTCTATGGAAAACAACGCTATTGGTAGACTGAGAAGATTGGGAGTAGGAACTCCCGATATCTTGATTCCCAAAAAAAATGTCGACTTGAAAAAATGGGCTGTAGTCGCTTGTGATCAATACACTTCAGAACCTGAGTATTGGCAGCGGGTGGAAAACTACGTAGGGGACAATCCATCCACACTGAGACTCATCTATCCAGAGGCATATCTTGAGGAAAAGGATCCTCAAAAGAGAATTGATCGAATTAATGCCACTATGGCCAAATATTTGAAAGAGGACCTCTTCGATACATATAAGGAGAGTTTTTTCCTGGTCCATCGAACAACAGGAGAAGGTCCAGGCAGATGGGGTCTGATAGTTGCGTTGGATCTTGAACACTATGATTACGCAGAAGATTCCAAAACTTATGTGCGTGCGACCGAGGGAACGATACTAAGTCGGATTCCCCCTAGAAAACAGATCCGAAAGGACGCACCATTGGAGTTTCCCCACATACTCGTTCTTATCAGCGATCAAAAGAAATCTATTATCGAACCTCTCATTGATCAAAGAAAGACATTACAAAAAGTATACGATACAGACCTTATGGAGGGAGGTGGTCATGTAACTGCCTACCAGGTTTCCGAAGACCGACTCGATGATCTTTCATTGGCTTTCGAATCGCTGCATGCAGGGCTTGATCCTCAGAACCCACTACTCTTCGCAATGGGAGATGGAAACCATTCACTTGCTACCGCAAAAGCCTGTTGGGAGGATATCAAGAAAACACTAACCACAGAAGAGATTGCAAACCATCCAGCACGCTTTGCATTGGTTGAATTGGAAAATATATTCGACCCAGGCTTGGTTTTCGAACCTATCCATCGAGTCCTTTTCTCTATTAGCAAGGAAGATTTCCTTCAGGAATTAGGAAAGCATTGTAGTTCGTTTATCTTTGAAAACGTTGAAAATCTCAATGAGATCGAGTCGATTCTCGACACCAAAGGTGATCTTCAGAAATTTGGTTATGCTGATGAGGACGGACTTTCAATTGTAACTCTGCAAGAACCACAATCCAGCATAGCTGCAGGTACATTGCAAGCTGTAATCGATTCACTTCTGTCTGATCAGAACTCTATATCGGTCGATTATATCCATGGCGCCGACGTAACAAAAAATATTGGTACAAAAAGAGGGAATATTGGACTTTTTTTACCAGCCATAGAAAAGAGCACTTTCTTCGATACAATAATCGCAGATGGAGCCCTACCTCGTAAGACATTCAGCATGGGAGAAGCTCATGAGAAAAGATTTTATATGGAAGGACGCAAGATAAAGAACATCTAAATCAGAACAAGAGCAAAAACTAGGGCGGGTTTTATAGACCCGCCCTACTCTTCATTAAACCTGTTTGAATTAACCGAGGCCAGTCTTTCTTCTTGACCAGATATCGTAGAATACAGCCAGTAAGAGAATTGAAGCTTTCACAACATATTGCCAGTCTGCTCCAATGTTCATCAAAGACATGCCGTTATTGATCGCTCCCATAACCAGACCACCAGTAATTGCACCGATAATAGTACCGATACCACCAGAGGCCGCCGCACCACCGATAAAACAAGAAGCGATCGCATCAAGCTCGAAGCCATCACCCGCTTGTGGGAGGGCTGAGTTCATGTATGCAGTAAAAACAAGACCGGAGAGACCACTAAGTACACCCATGATAACATGGGTTACAAAAACGACCTGTTCGGAATTTATTCCACTGAGCTTGGCCGATTTTGCGTTTCCACCTACCGCATAAATATAACGACCGATAACCGTATTGTTGGTAATGAAAACGAATATCGCCGTTACAATAAACAGGACTAAACCTACTGTCGGAATACCGCGATAAGCAGCGAATCTGGTGAATACAAAGATAATAAGCGCAGAAAGACCTATCATCTTGAACAGATCATACTGGAAAGCAAGAACAGTAAACCCCTTTTTAATTTTCCTATTTCTTTGGTGAAGCGTATTCCAAACGAGCAAGACTATTATAACAACCATTACAAGAAGTGATAGTCCATCGAGACCACCAATATTGAAACCGTCGATTCTCATAGAACCAGAGGCTATTTTCTTAAAATTGTCATCAATCAGCGAAATAGGAGTAACATTGGTGATAATGTAGGTCAATCCTCGGAACAATAACATTCCTGCCAATGTTACGATGAACGCAGGTATCTTCATGTAAGCAATCCAGAACGCCTGGAAACTGCCAATAACCGCTCCAAGGATGAGAGAGAATACCAAAGTCGGTATCAATCCGATTCCAGTATTGTAGATCATTGCACTTAGAGCACCAAGAAATGCAATCAAAGATCCCACAGAGAGATCGATATTGCCAATAATAATTACCAAGACCATGCCTACGGCCAATATAAGGATATAGCTGTTCTGGATAAAAATATTCGTGATATTTCGTGGAGTGAGGTTAACACCCCCGGTCAGGATAGCGAATACTATCATGATAAGACCAAGCATAATGAACATGGAAAGCTTACGCATGTTCTGCTTGGCCAATTCAAAGAAAGAGATATGTTCTATGTTAGCTCCGTTTGTCATGTGTTCCTCCTAATCTATGAGTGCCATGTGCATAATGCGTTCTTGGGTAGCTTCCTCACGATCCAAGACTCCTTTGATCCGTCCATCATTCATCACGTATATCCTATCGGACATGCTGATTGCCTCAGCTAGCTCGGACGATACGACAATCACACTTTTTCCCTGTTTGACCATTTCGTTCAGGATACTGTAGATCTCAAACTTAGCGCCTACATCGATACCTCGGGTAGGTTCATCAACGATGAATACATCCGGGTCGGCAAGTAGGCAGCGACTGAGAACAACTTTTTGTTGGTTTCCTCCTGAGAGGTTTCTCACCAACTGGAACATGGAAGGTGTTTTGATCTGCAAGGCATCCCGATACTCTTCAGCTTTCTTCAATTGCATATCCTGATCGAGTACACCCCTTTTCGCCAATTTTGGTAGACTCGAGTTTGTAATATTGGTCACCACATCCTGGATAAGAATTAGACCGAGAGTCTTACGATCTTCACTGACGTATCCGACTCCTTGTTCAATGGCATCCTTTGGATTTCTGAAGGTAACTTTATTACCATTCAACAAGATATCTCCCGTTGCTCCAAAACCGTAGGAGTTACCGAAAATACTCATCATCATCTCGGTACGTCCTGCACCCATAGGGCCACAAAAGCTGACGATTTCCCCCTTCCTCACGAAGAAGGAGGCATCATCGACAATTTTCATAGTATGATAATCGGGATGGTATACACTCCAATTCTTAACCTCAAAGACCACATCGCCAATGTCGGGCTCTTTCTTTGGGAAGAGATTCTTCAGTTCACGTCCTACCATATCCCTGATAATTTCCTGTTCGGAGACTTCTCTCTCCCTTAGATCATGGGACACAATCGACTGTCCATCACGAAGTATGGTTATAGAATCGGCCACAGCGAGGACTTCATCCAACTTATGGGAAATCATGATGCAAGTGATTCCCTCTTTGCGGAATTCACACATCAAATCCAATAGTTTTTGGCTTTCATCATCATTCAAAGATGAGGTTGGCTCGTCAAAAATCAACAATTCAGCATCTTGGGAAATTGCTCGCGCTATTTCAACTAACTGTTGTTTTCCCACACTCATCCTACTCACGATGGTCTGGGGCTTTTCCTTCAGTCCCACACGTTTCAGTAATGGATATGAATCTTTCAGACATGCATCCCAATCGATTATTCCGAATTTCGTCCTCATATGGCCAATAAACAGATTTTCATAGATCGAAAGATAGGGACTCAATGTCAATTCCTGGTGGATGATCGCCAACCCATCCAATTCACTATCCTTGGTACTACGGTAGTGGGTCTCCTTACCCTTAAAAACTACTTTCCCTTCATATGTTCCCTTTGGATAGACCCCACTGACCACATTCATCAATGTCGACTTGCCAGCTCCATTTTCTCCAACCAGACAATGAATTTCCCCCCTGCGGACTTTGAACTGAACATTGTCCAAAGCTCTCACCCCGGGGAAGTCCTTTGTCAGATTCTGTACTTCGAGAATGTATTCATCACTCATGCCAACCCACCTATATGGTCGTTTCCCTCAGACCAGTCCAGTAATCATACAACCTTCCGGCAGCAAAATATGCTGTCGGAAGGTATTGCGTTACAAGTAAAAAGAACAAAACTTAACGAATCTGGTCGGCCTTATAGTAACCGCTGTCAATCATGATTTCAACATAATTGTCTTTCGTTACATTGACAGGCTCGAGCAGATAGGACTTGACGACCTTCTTTCCAGTGTCATAGGTTTCGGTATCGAGTCTGGCACCACTGATCTGGGGTTCTTCACCTTTGAGGATGGCATCAGCCAACTTGATGGCTGCTTTTGCCAAATCTCTGGTGTCCTTGAAAACGGTCATGGCTTGTTTTCCATCTTTAATGAACTGAATTGAAGCCAACTCTCCGTCCTGACCGGTAACGACTGGAAGGTCGTTCATGTACTTGGCATCTGTCAACAAGGCTTCGATGATTGCACGGGCAAGCGTATCATTGGGTGCGAGTACTGCATCGAGCTTGTAATTCTTTGCATCGCCGTTGAGGAGGTTTTCCATTCTCTGCTTGGCAAGATCAGCTCTCCAGTTTTCGGTCGCTATTCTGGTAAAATTGGCAGTATCGGAGGAGACTAGTGGAGCTGGTCCAACAATCTTTAGGACTCCCTTCTCTACAAAAGGTCTCAATTCACTCAATGCTCCATCAAAGAAGAAGAATGCATTGTTGTCGGTAGGAGATCCAGCAAACAAAGTGATGTACTTCGGATCAGCCTTTGTAGCATTTGCAAGATCAAGGGCTTTAACAATAGCAGCGCCCTGGAATTGTCCAACCTTGAAATTATCAAAGGTAATATAGTAGTCGTATTGGTCTGAACCAGTGATAAGTCGGTCATAAGCAATGACTTCAACTCCATCGGTCCTGGCATCGGCTACAGCGGTCACAACGCCCTCATTTACAGAACCGATTATTAATAGATCGGCACCTTTGGTGATAAAGTCGGAGATCTGGGCGTTCTGTTTAGTCTGATCTGCATCTCCATATGCGACTTCAGCAGTATATCCCAACTCTTCGGCAGCTGCCTTCAAAGCAGCTCCATCCATCTGCCACCTTTCAACGTGGGTCTCAGGCATCGCAAGACCGATGAAATCCTTTCCACCTTCTTGGGCACCTTGAGCGAAAACCATTGATCCTGCGAGCAACAAGATCATGCAAAGTAAAGCAAACTTTCTCATAGCACACTCCTTTAAGAATTTTTGGTCGTCATACGATCGACCTTCAAAGCACGATTCCGCTTTAAAGAAAACGGTTTCGTAACTATCAAGTACATCGTAAGTCCGACAATTACAGACTGCAATGTCAAAAAGAGGAATTACATATCAAAAATTGACCTTTTAAATAATTTTACACTTCCCATTCACGGGTAGGAAAGAATTGGATACGACTGATGAAGAACTATCTTTCAGGATTACTCTGGCTCCGGAACGATTCATCATTGAATTTCAAGACTACCGTCTCTCTTCTACCGTCGAAGAATCGGTGCATAAGTATGACCAGGACAAGGGAAAAGATGATGGATATTAAAAATATGAGGAAATATGAGAGTCCTTTTGTAGGATCCTGTCCAGTTTTCTCGGCTACAGCACCCAGCTCAACGGTAAATGAATCTTCCTGATGATCTGGTAGTGGGTTGCCGTCTTCATCGAAGAAAAAATAGACCGTCTGTCCAGGTTGCACATAACCGATCGCCCGAGCGTTATCCAACAAGGAACCGGTAGTCCAGATTTCATCCATCCGATGGTTGAGATTTTCCAATTTGATACGCTGTACATCCAACTCATGCTGGCGTATCTCTAGATGTTTTTCGATGGAACGGTTTACCACCATACCTTGGGGACCCGCAATTCCTATAAGCAAAGAAGAGGATATCAAGAGGATAAAAAGAAACAAAAAAATATAATTCCTTGTCATATACCATCCGAAACGCTATAATGCATTACATATCATACAGACAGCATGTGGTATTGTAAAGCAATACCGGTGTTGCCGATTGGAGAGCTCAAAGGCCCATGCACAAACATCGAGAAAAGAGCCCTGCGGGAATTATCGCCATCTCTGCGATTGCAACTTCGCTTGTGTTGGGTGGCCTATCCTTTCTTTTCATCATCTATGGGTTGCCTGTACTTCCTTTTTCCGTTGAACTCCTTTACACAGTGCTCTTAAGACTCCTACCAATCATCATTGGTCTAATCCTCGTGCTCATCGCATTGGCGATTCGACCTCCTGCGATCCCGAGAAATACGGATATTGCCGATGAAATCCAGAAAGATATGTACACGATGCCATTGTACAATCTTCCGGAAGAGGATGAAAACGAGATCGTAGGCAAACAACAGCTGCCAGTATCGGCGAAATTGAAAGAACCTCCAGCGGAGTCCGATAGGCTTACCGCCAACCGGCTTGAAGATCTGCAACCGGTAGTTACGCCTTTTGAAGGAGCACCTCCTGCTGCTTATATAGAAGAGAAGATTGAGGTTCCTGAGCCAGTCGTCATGCCCAAGCAGGAGATTATACCAACCGAAGACCTGCAACGTCATACGTTAGGTCGTCCAGTTTTGTTTAGTGAGTACCCATATCCCATACAGAAAGATAGCCAGATCGCTGAGTTGCTAGCCCCAATAGATGAGACAATTGAGGATGGTGCATTAGCAATGGAGGATCTTGAAACTATAGAAGATACCTTTGAAACTCGTCTGGAAAGTGAACTGGATGCAGCCGATTCCATGGGATATGATCTTTCCCTTGCGATTATAGATCTTCCTGAAACCACTACTGACCCTCATTCTGTCGATGCTACTATCGTCCAAAACCTTTTCAATAGATTGGGAATCGTCTCCTTCTTCTATTTGATAGAAGAACATCGCGTCTCGGCTATTATGCCATTCCATGATTTCGAACAGTGTAGAAGGTATTTCGCTTCTCTTTTAGAAAGTTTTAGAAAACAACATCCGGAAACTGCGATTAAAATCGGTTATAGTAGCAGTAAAAGCCGTCGAATCGGCCCAGAAGAACTCATCCAGGAAGCCTCGGTTGCTGCAGATATCGCCTCTGAGAGAGTCGGGTATAGCCTGATCGGATACGATATTGACTTGGAAGCAGATCCTGACTCCACTGAAGCATAATCGTATCCATTCAATCCTTCAATGGAATATCAAATACCATCCGATCCTTTGCTAGGAACGTTGGAGGGAAAATTTCTCTAGCCTCTTGCCTGAGCATCTTGAGATCGTAGTTGGTGTAACGCGGACTATAGTGGAACAATCCCATGGAAGCGACATCGGCATCATGTGCGATCATGGCTGCCTGTTTTGCTGTCATATGCTTCTTTTCACGGGCGCTGTCGGCTAAAGCCTCTTCAAACATGCCCTCACACAACAACAAATCCGCGTGTTTAACATGATTCGCGATCTTCTTGGAATAGAGCGTATCGGTAACATAAGAAAAAGCTCTACCCCCTCTCGGCTGTCCCATGATTTCTGCAGGTTCTATAACTCTACCATCGTCCAATGTGACAGATTGGCCCTTCTGCAATTGTGACCATAATGGACCACGGGGAACACCCAATTCGATTGCTTTATCGGGATGGAACATTCCTGGACGTTCCTTTTCCCGCATGGTATAGCCATAACAGGGCTTCGTGTGGTCAAGCTTAAAAGCCTCAACCATAAATTCTTCCGTTTCGTGGATAATCCCAGGCTCGACACTTTTCACAATGATTTCGTAATTGATATACATATCGAGAAGTTTTCGAGTCTGGTTGATATAATCGTGTAGACGAGAAGGACCATAAATAATCAAAGGATCGTTACGGTCAACTTGAGAACTCAACATCAACATGCCAGGTAGGCCGGTAACATGGTCAGCATGCATGTGAGAGATGAAGATAGCGGAGATCTTCTTCCATTTGATATTCAACATCTTGAGTGATATCTGGGTGCCCTCACCGCAGTCGAAAAGGAACAACTCTCCCTCTCGACGTACCATTGCCGAGGTGAGGAAACGACCGGGAAGAGGCATCATACCACTGGTTCCAAGAACAAACACTTCAAAATTCATGCCGATAGCCTACCGTCGAATCAATCTTGTTGCAACAGCTCCAAAGGTGAAATTTTCCTAATTCTCCGCAGAGAGAGGAAAACTGTGGTACTCGAGATACAGAACATCGTTAGACAGATGAACAAGATATCGGACCAGGATATGACAACCGGAAAATCAAGGAGGTAATATTGCAATCCATCGATCCCGGATCTCCCCAACCAATCAAGAATAAACCCGAGTTGGGATCCGACTACCAAACCTCCCGATACACCTATAACCATACCCACTGCTGTGACCGTCATAACAGTCAAGAAATATGCCCATCTCAATTGTCGATTCCCAGCACCCAATACCTTATAGAGAGCGATTGCCTGGGCAGAATCCTGGACCAGTTCTTGTGCGATGGATGCAACATAGACACCTGCAACTAAGAGTATCATGATGAAAACTAACAGTATGACTTGCCTACTGGTGATGAAGTTTTGGTAAACCGTAGCATTGAACTCATCCCAAGTCGCGAACGTATCGTTTGTATTGAAATGTTCATCGACCTTGCTATGAATATCGCCAAGGAAGTCTGAAGCTGATGCATCTACGAGGATCTCTGTATAAGAATTCTTTTCTTTAGGGAAATATCGTAATGCCGATACCCTGTTCATGAAAACCAATGAGGAATCCAATTCATGGTAGCCACTCGTATAGATCGAAGATACGGTAGCTAATACTGGCCTTACTACCATGGAAGAGGAATCGGGAACCACCATGAATGCGACTCGATCACCTACCCCAACTCCCAAACTATCGGCTATAGCAGCTCCTAAAATGACAGAAGCAATACTTCCTTGCTCCTGTGGGAAAGGATCTGATTCGAAAGTGAGTTGTGAATTCCTTTTATCATTGAAATATGATGGATCGACTCCTTTGATTCTAACCTCTGCAGTCGCGTCACGAGAATAGATGATACCATAACCGGATACTACATAGTCACCACTAATGATCCGCTGATCGATTTGTTTGAAAGCTGAAGGATCGGTGAAAAGAACGTCACGATGATAGATCTGCATATGCCCATCTTGTAAAAGGATATATTTTTCAGTTATTCCTTTCATCATACCATCCATGAAGATGAGAGCTAAAACTAATGGAATCATAACAATAGCAATCAGAAGCGCTGAGCGGATGAGTCGAATTCGGGCATACGTAGAATCTTTACCCAAAGAGAGGAGATTTTTTAATAACCATCCGCTGAATCTTGCTTTCATGTCAATTCCTGCAGCTCCCTATTATGGAGGAGATAAACAACTGCACATTTTCTCGCTAACTGCATATCGTGGGTAACAAGAAGCAATGTTTTGCCCTGTTCTCTCACCAAATCAAAAAGTAATTCCTCAATACCACGGGATGATTGCTCATCCAACGAACCGGTAGGTTCATCCGCTATTAAAAGTTCAGGAGAATTTACCAGCGCTCTACAAAAGGCTACCCGCTGCCGTTCACCACCAGACAACTTATTCGGTCGATGGTCCATTCTATCCGAAAGTCCTACCCGCTCAAGCAACTGCGCCGCCCTACGAGAAACATTTTTTTTCGGTTCACCCCTGATGAGCGAGGGAATACACACGTTCTCTAATGCACTGAAGTCATCCAGAAGGATATGGGATTGGAAGATAAATCCGATATGACGATTTCTGAATTCACTCAATTCCTTGTCATGCATATGCCTCAAGGCTTTCCCGAGAAAATTAACATCTCCGGAAGTAGGTTTATCCAAACCTCCTGCAATGTTGAGAAAGGTGCTCTTTCCTGATCCGCTCTTTCCTGTAATAGCAACCGATACACCTGAAGGGAGGGAAAAATCTATCTGTTGCAGTATCGATAACTGGCTCTCTCCCGAGATATAGGTTTTTGAAACCCCTGTGAATTCCAACAATGGTTTTTCAGTCATGGTACAACATCTCCATAGGTTCTCGTGAAAGCATTCTCCTACAACCTGCATAGGTGAACACTAAGGACAAAATCAATACAGAAACCGCGATTACAGCGATTTCCAACGCTCTCACCTGTGTGGTGAATGGGTAGGACAACAACAGATTGTCGCGTTTCGTAAAAAGAAACTGAAGGCTATTCATCCAAGAAAATACCGAACTGATGTGGGTTCCCACCAACACTCCTCCTAGAATTCCAAGCGTCTCTCCCAACACAGTGACCATGAAAGTCTGCCCAAGAAAAACCTGCGTAGCCAATTTTTTTTCAGCTCCAACAGCCCGGAGGATTGCTAGCTCCCGCTGCTTTACATGAAGGAGCCGAGAACTCGCATTCTTCATATTCACACCGAGTATGATGAACATGAAAAAAAGAAAGAGATACATCAGAACTTTCTCAAGCGTAAGGGCTGAATAAAAAGCGCTGTTCACCTCTTGCCATGATTTTACATCGGCTTGGGGGTATCGCTCTTGGATTGCTGAGATTATTGAACCAGATCGATCAATATACCTGGAATCAAGATATAATCCGTAGAGAACCCTCTTCGGGCTGATACTACTGGATAACGCAGAAAAATCGATCATCACGGTAGAGGAATCGAATTCGGCCAGCCCGGTCCGAAATGTTCCCACATGCGTTACTGGTATCGTCATCGGAGCTAGGACAACAGCCTTTCCGGATGCCAAAACGGTCATATCGACAGTACCCCCTTGACGCATACCCAATGAGATCGCAAGCGAAGAACCGACAACAATCTGAGAACCTTCAGCTTTGGTACCGCTGAGAAAGGAAGCACGATCGGAGAAAGGATTGCCCTCTTCCCAAATTCTTGAATCGATAATACGCAATCTAGCTGTGGTCGATTGATCAGCCAAATGATTCTGGATCAAGACTTGCGTATTCACAAATGGGAATACGTGGGACACATGGGCTATCTGTCCAAGCTCCATAGCAATCTCGTCAGAAGATGACTGGGGAACCTGATCTGGGGGAAATGTTACCTGAATATGAAAGGATTCTACGGATTTCACCTGATCGAGTAATTCGCTCTGGAGGCTATTCATCAGTGAGAGCATGATTATAATCGCCATCATGCCAACAGCAATACCAACCATGATTACGACCATAGCGCTGCGGTGTCTATTACTACGGGAGAACGCATAGCGCCAAGCGAGTTTCCAACTAAACATCAACGCTCCTTGCGATACTCGAGGCTCAATACCCGCTTCCCGTCTGGAGCATAGGTGATATCGACATAGGGTCGTCCATCTTCGAACAAAGTAACAACCGAGGTTCCGTCTTCAACAAACCTTGTTGCCGTAACAGGTTGCCCATCAATCCATTCAGTCTTGGTTTGTACCACTCCGTTACGATACCAGGCTTCGATTCTTCTGAGTTGGTCGCCCTCGATAATTTCGACGGATTGGTCAAGTACGCCGTTCGCATCATAGATATAGGAAACGGTTCTCGTAGAACCATCTGCAGATGAGGATTCTTCATGAACCAACATACCATCAGGCCCATACGTCTTCCGTATTGTCTGTCCTTCGTTCACCTCTTGTACTACAAGACGTCCCACGTTATCGTATGAGACATCGGTAATTACGATAGGTTCCTCTCCCGACCATACATCCTTGACTACAAGATTACCAGGATGGAAAGTAACTTTTGAAAAGGTTCCCTGATCAGTCTCTGCAAATACAGTGGAATCGCCTTCCCGGGAAAAGTAGGTATCCTGCCCTTCATCAAGAGCAACAACTCGCAAACCTGCCAACATGCCATCGGTTCCACGATAGTATGTAGTCAGCCTGTGCAATTCTCCATCCACTAATTCTTTGGTCTCTACAAGATGCCCCTCTTCATAACCATGGAGGGTAATGTACTTATTTTCAATTCCGGTTACTTGCCTCTCGATCCTTTGGGGAAGACCTTGCTCAAAGATCGTCTTGATATTCTCAAGGATCTCACCACTTGGCGAGTACTTTATTTCAGTCACAATTTTTGCACCTGCTTCCTCGGCATCAGAGACAATATTCGTCCTTTTGATTATTGAACCATCTTCTGAGAGCAGGCGTTCCTCATTGCCGTCAGGATCATAGGATACGTGCAAGGTATAGGTAATTGAGGAGGTGTCGGAGCCTGAATCAAGCAGTTGTAGCTGCTGGCCTAGACTATTGGAACGATAGAGAGCCCCGTAAAGCGGTAGGATAGAGAGAAGCAATCCTATTGCTACAATACGGGGAACTCTATTCATGGTCATGTGCCGATTCCAACCAATGAATCCAAAAATTCATCGGTATCGAACTCACGCAAATCTCCATAGCGTTCACCAAGACCGACAAATGCGATGGGAAGCTCGAGTTTTTCTCCTATCTGGATCAATGATCCTCCCTTTGCTGCACTGTCATATTTGGTGAGGATAATTGCATCCAAACCAATCGCTTGATGGAACAACTGGGCTTGGCTCAAGCCGTTTTGTCCCGTAGTCGCATCAATTACGAGAAATCGTTTGTAACAAGATTCATCTTCTATTCGTGATTTGATGACCTTGTCGATCTTTTGCAATTCCCGCAATAGGTTCTCCTTGTTATGCATTCTTCCTGCGGTATCGGCCAATACCAATTGGTCACCTTTCGCATGTGCACTTTGAACAGCATCGAAAAGGACTGCCCCGGGATCCGAACCATGTGCATGTTTAATAATTCTACACCCAGTCCGCTGCGCATGCAATTCCAATTGGTCTATTGCCGCAGCCCTGAATGTATCCGCAGCAGCCATGATTACCGAATTACCCCGATTTTGATAATAGGTCGCCAATTTTGCTATCGTTGTGGTTTTTCCAACACCATTCACTCCAAGGATGAGAAAGATATTTGTCTTTCCCGGTACCAGCGACGGTACCCAAGCTCTCACCTTCTGCTGCAACAATCGTTTGACAAGCTGTTGCATCTCTTCTACTGAAGTCTTCTTTTCCGATTTGGCCAATTTACGTACCGCATCAGATACTTCCATTGCTGTCTTGGCACCCAAATCTCCTTCTATGAGCATGTCTTCCAGCTCTTCAAAGAAGTTTTCGTCCAAGGTCTGTATGCCGAAAAGCGCTTTCAATCGTGCGCCAAAAGTCTTTTTCATCGTTGCTGCACCTCATGAATCTAGTATCGAGAACTATACTTCGTTTTTTGGTAATATGCAAATAATCCTGCACCTGTATCGAAAAGGGATACAGCCATTGCTCCAGCCGCACCAAGTATTGCCGGTTGCCACATTCTCAGGTCATTGGTATATGAGGCAACCGAACGGGAAACGCTATCCAGAATAATTGTCAGTCCACCGAGTATCAATGTGCGCCCTAGCGACGCGTACAGGTCTTCCTGTGCTCGAGCTGTTCCATAGACTGGATCGAGCCATTGGGGTTGTAAAGAAATATTCACCTCATCTATCGGTTCTGTGAACTGATACGTCGCCAACCTTTTTCCATCCTCTATCGCATACAGCACGAAAGGATTGTGCTGAGATTCCCATATGAACGGCACTTGCTTGTCTATGACATGGGGTATGGTGATATCGGTATATCCACTATCGCTGGTAATTAGAACAGGAGGGCCTTCGACCTTCTCCAATTCCACTTTAAGCTTTTCGACAGATCCAGACTCTACTGACACCGATTGTGTTTTCTCTTCATATCCGGGAGCTGAAAAAACAAGTACATGCTCACCTTCTGAGAGTACCATAAGTGAATCTCGCACACGCTGATTCTCCCCGTCATCCACGGAGACAGATAACCCTGGAGGGGTACTGTTGAGATGCACCATACCAATAGGGGATCCCCTATAAGCAGACATAATCGCAAGCATAGATGGTTCTTTCAAAGTCGCCAATTCCGACGGGATGACGAGATCTTCATAGACTAAACGGGTAATCCCGTCAGAGCGAAATTCCTCAATCCTCAGTCTCAAAAGTGGCTCGAAGTGTTCAACCACACAGACCAATAGAAGATCGATTTTATAAGCTTTCATCATATAGTCGGCAACTATACCGTCTTTCCTAGCCAAAGCTGTACGCAGAGGGTCCGATTCATCGATAATTATCCATTCGACTAGATTATTCGATTCTTGTTGAGAAAGAAGTTCTTCTTCATTGGAATCATCTCTTTCAGCTACCACGAGACTATCGCCATCCGATTCTTCAATCAGACGATGGTTACGGACAAGTTCGTCCAATGCTCGGGTTTTGGCCAATCGGTTCTCTACCAATGCCTCATAGGATGCATACGTGAACTGCCCACTATCCTGAGAAGAAACGAACGAAAATATCTGCTGCAGATGGCTGGACGATGTTCCGGTGAGGTCTACCCCTAGTAGGCCTATCCTCACCGGAGTCACAGCAGGAAGCACTGTCGTGACCACCGTGAAGAGTATAAGGAGGATACATAGTGTGGATTTCCTCCCCACCATCTGTCAAACCTCCGAATGCCATTTAAGGTAGGCTTCTATGAACTGTGAGATCTCTCCGTCCATCACAGCCTGGATATTCCCCACTTGTTCATTGGTCCTATGATCCTTTACCATGGTATAAGGTTGGAAAACATAGGAACGTATCTGGTTTCCCCAACTGATTTCTTTCTTTTCCAAAGCAAATTGGGCATGCTCCTTCTCCTGTTCTTCACGATAGTACTCGTAAAGGCGGCTGGTAAGGATTTTCATGGCTAAAGCCCTATTCATATGTTGTGATCGTTCATTCTGGCAAGCGACAACAATTCCAGTCTTAAGGTGGGTGATCCGTACCGCGGAATCGGTCTTATTAACATGCTGACCACCGGCACCACCACTTCGATAGGTATCTACCCGTAATTCCGAGGGATCGATATTGACTTCAACATCATCCTCAATAACAGGAGAAACGTATACGGAGGTAAAGGAGGTATGTCGACGTTTGTTGGAATCGAATGGAGAGATCCTCACCAATCTATGGACTCCGGCTTCGCTTTGGAGGTATCCATAGGCATAAGATCCCTTAACCTGCATGGTTACCGATTTAACTCCGCCTTCGGCTTCAAGGAGGTCAACAATAGTCAACTTGAGACCATTCCTTTCACACCACCGCATGTACATGCGCATAAGCATCTGAGCCCAATCACAGGCTTCTGTACCTCCAGCACCCGCATGGACGCTGAGGAAGCAATCATTCTTATCATACTTGCCCGAGAGCAGTGTCTTCAGCCGCAATGGCTTATATGCTGTCTCTATCTGTTTGATTTGCTGATCGACCTCTTCGGCAATAGTTTCATCATCCTCATCCGCATAGAGCTCTATCAATTCCTCAACATCATCAATGGATTTGATGATTTCTGTCCATGGATCCAAAGTAGATCTCAAATCGTTCAATTCAGCGAACAAAGCCTCCGCCCGAGCCTTATCATCCCAGAAATCGCCTTGCATCGATTCCTTTTCTAGTTCTGAGATCTTCCGTTTCAATGTATCGGGGTCAAAGACGCCTCCATACATCGTAGGCTTCTTCTTTGATCGTTTCAAATAGCTGTTGATTCTGAATGGTCATAGTTGCTCCTTGTTGATACTGTTGGAACGTGCTCTCCGTTCTATACGGAATCCAATAGTCCAGGACATTCGTTCTCCTGGATGTAGATCGAACTCCCACAGTGGCAGTATCTGCGTGTACTCATACAATACCTCCATACCCATCACTGTGGCAAGTTTCACTTTGAAATCATCCTTATGCAAAGTGAATCTGATATCGGAAGCAAACGATAGTAGCGTCTTGTTCAAGGGATCTGGAATCCTGATATTCTTGAGATTCGGGGCGACAACCCTACCCTCCTCAAGGTTTCGATTCCTGCTCTTCTCTACGGTGTATGGAGTAATTTGGTTATCTTTTGTTCCAACCGAAAGATTTAATTCACTACCGAATATTCCTTTACTCCGATGCTTCCCACAATTCTCGAGTTCAAAATCGACCACAATGGTATGTGTTCTGAACCGGTATCTCTTGCTTATTCCAATACTTCCGATACCAAACGGAAGATGGTCTAACGTACATCTGGTCGTAATTTCATTTTGTGTCTTATCGGGTATTTCGATTTCATAGATTGAATCCGAAGTATCAAACGTCTGTTTTTGCACATGTTTTGCATAATGTTCTATGCGGGAATCGTGAGCAAGAAAGACATCATTAAAGGAACGTTGGAAAGAACCATCTCTGATTGAGGGAAACGAAACTCTGTCCGATTCAGCCGCAAAACCGGTGAAAGTATCCCCATAATTCCATCCGGTAGGCAAATAATTTATCTCCGCGAGCGTGCCGCCTTTTGGATCTACCACTACACCGATATTCTTTCCGAGCCATACGAATTCATCTCGCCCATCGAAATCGATATCCAACTCACGGGGATATGGGATAGCTTCACTCGTATGGAGGATCCTTTCCGCCTCATTCATATGGCGATAGACATGTTTACGGAAACTGTTACGATAACTGCCTCCAGAAGGATCGAGTACGAATGCGCCACCGCTTCCTGCCTTAACCAGAAGTGATTCAACTCGCTTTTTCGTATCTTTATTCTTCCTATACAACCGAGCCAGGTCTACCAAATACAACAATCTGCCGTACATATGGTTCAGTTCTTCGTATTTAATCAACATCTCATTGAAAGAACCGATATCAATCAAACTGGAATCACGCCCATACCATCCCGAGTTTAAATATCCGCGGGCTTGGAGATCTCCTACCGGAATAGAGGAGAGTAATACAGTATCCTGTTTCTTGGTCTGTACTTGGAGATGCTCAACTACAGTAGCAAATATCTCCGTGATAGGTGGTACCAATGTCTGTATGGATATCGCTTGCAGCAATTTGTCCAAATTCAACATCACGGTAATGTAATGATCTCCTTGGTCAAAACGCATGGATGAGAGGGAATCGGAAAATTCTTTAATTCCAATCGATCCATCTGCAAACTGGCTGAACAGAATATCGAGACGATCATCGTAAGGGAAAATTTCTACGGTCTTTCCCATGTCTTGCATGATAAACGGTTCTGTCGCCACAACCTGATCATGCAACCGATCGTATGAGGAGATCACCAGACGATCAATAACTCCCATAGCCATTGTGGAAACAAACGAAGCATTCCAAATCTGGTTGAAAAACCATGCTGTGCGTGGCCGCTTCCCAAAGCGCTTCCTGATAAAAGTGGTAGTACTCTCAAGTTGTCCTGAGCGATCCTTGGAGGGAAGCAGATGCAATACCTGCTGCTGATATGCTCCAGTGATCAGCTCTATCTGTTCCTTTTTCACCAGATCCGCGATCAGCATATTCATTTCTGGGTGATTCTGCTCAAACCACTCCAAAATAGTTCCCGGGAGATACAAGTGCATCCTGAGTTCAGGATGCTTATAAACATAGGTCAGTACAGGTTTATACACCTCGGCCAACGCCCTCTCCAAGACAGGCAAGGGCGTTCCAGGTGATAATTGACTGTATGCTCCCAGTATTAATGGCATGAATTATTTTGCTTCCACTATACACTTCGTGGGACATGCCGCAGCAGCCTCGGCGATCTGGGTCATCGGCTTGCTATAATCGATTTCAGAAAGGAAATCGGTAACCGTACATCCCGAATCCGGAAATTTCTTCTCACAAATCTTACAAGCGATACATCCCACCTCACAAATTTTTCGGACGACTGGACCCTTGTCATGGCTGTTGCAAGCTATTGCATGAGATCCTCGTGCAGGAATCATCCTAATTACTTTTGTGGGACAGACCAGTGTACACTTACGACAACCGATACACGCATCTGGATCAACAGTCACATTACCTTTTTCATCACGATAGATAGCATTGGTAGGACAGACACGTATACAGGAACCGAGATGATGACAACCATATTTGCACGTACTCTCCCCTTGAAAAAGCATATGTGCAGCTGTACATTCCTCTATACCCTCATACTGGTAATCACGCTTTGTCACTTCATGATTACCTCTACAGTGGACAAAAGCAACCATCCGCTCTTGGGTAGATTCAGCGGCAACCCCAAGAATCTTTGCAACAAGTGCTGTAGTCTTGGCTCCTCCGGGAGAACAGAGTCCATTCTCGGCCTTACCGGCCGAAAGAGCTCCTGCGTATCCCGAACATCCAGGAAAACCACAAGCTCCACAGTTGGCTCCTGGAAGAATGGCTAGAATCTCCTCTGCCCGTTCATCTTTCTTTACAGCGAATTTCTTCGCAGCGACAGCCAAGCCCATACCGAGCAAAAGACCGAGAGCTGCGATTATCAGAAAAGCAAACAAAATATTCATACACTATTACCCCAGAAGATTTGTCAAAAGCGATTTATCGAATGCCATGAAGGCTAGAGCCATGAGACCACCGGAAATAAACGCTATAGGAACGCCTTTAAATGATCTCCTGACCGGATGAAGATCCATCCTCTCCCGAATATTGCTCATCAGAACCAATACAAGCGTAAAACCGATACCGGCAGCAATACCTGCGGTAAAGCTCTCCATCAGATTATATCCCTCTGTAATATTCATGACAGCTATACCCAAAACGGCACAGTTAGTGGTGATCAAAGGGAGGAAGATTCCCAATGCCTGGTATAAGGCTGGCGAATTCTTCTGGATAATCATCTCAACGAACTGGACCAAAGAAGCGATAACCAAGATGAAGGAGAGTGTCTGTAAATACTCCAACTGCAAGGGAATTAACAATAGATTGTAAACCAACCAGGTGATGATCGATGCGATTCCCATAACAAAAGTGACTGCCATTCCCATACCAATCGCAGATTCGCTGTTTTTCGACACACCAATGAAGGGGCAAAGACCCAAAAATTGGGTAAGGATGAAGTTATTGATAAATATGTAGGTTATAAACAATGCAACATATGCCATGGCCGATTACCTCCTTTTCCTATTCGCGGTCCATTCGAAAAACGCCTTCAGGTATCCCATGAGCAACAGGGCTCCTGCTGCTAATGAGAAGATACGTACCGGGTACGTATATAACAGGGGAATCTCAATGACTCCATCGAAACCACCGATTGCCATAAGTGTGATGGTACCGGATCCGAACACCTCCCTGATGAATGCAATTAAGGTCACAGCGAGGGTAAACCCAACTCCCATACCGATAGCATCCAAAAAGGAATCCATTACCGTATTTTTGTTCGCGAATGCCTCTGCTCTCCCCAGAATTATGCAATTGACCACAATAAGAGGTAAGAAGATACCGAGCGACTTATAGATCGCTGGAGCGAACGCATGCATGAACATCTCAACTATCGTCACGAATGCAGCGATGATAACTATGTAAGAAGGGATTCTGACACTATTGGGAATTACATTTTTTAGAAGAGACACGAAAATGTTTGAGAACACCAATACAAATATTACCGCAGCACCCATTCCGAGGCCATTTATTACCTGTGTGGTGACTCCGAGTGTCGGGCAGAGTCCCAGCATCAGAATGAATACCGGATTCTCTTTGAACATACCTCTGGTCAAGACCAATTTCCTTTCTCCTGTCATTATTCGCCTCCCAAAGTCTTTACGTAATCCGAGCCATAGGAAATGGTCTTTGCCACTCCAGTGAAGGTAACGGTAGAGCCACTGATACTATCTGCATCGGCTTTATCCAGAGCATCCTTCTTTGTTGGTACTGGCGAGGAACCACCTGTGCCTTGAAACTTCTCCATATAGGAGGGAACTTCAGCTTTCTTTCCGAGACCGGGAGTTTCGGCATTCGCAAGAAGTCTCGCATCAATGACAGACCCTCCAGTATCATAACTGGCCATGATTACCATCTCTCCACCGTAGCCAGAGCCCACAAGTTGGAGAATATAACCGGCAACAGAATCATCTTCACCAAGAAGCCGATATACTTCCCGTATAGAATCATCCCCCGTATCTGTAGTATTATCTCCCAATTCAAAACCACCCGATACTTCGACCAATGCGTTCTGAACTACCTGTAGTTCATAGGCTGCAATCTTTGGGGCGGTAAATTCATTTACCATTGCCAAAGCAGTCGCTGCAATTGCTGCGATGAGCGAAAGTGTAATGCCAACACGTGCGAACTGTCTCATGCTTTCGCCTCCTTCTTCTTTGGTTCTTTAATTATCTCTCCAAATCGCTTGGGCAAAATATACCTTTCAATGGTAGGAACGAAGATATTCATAAGGATAATTGCAAGGGATACCGCTTCGGGTAGGGATCCAAAATACCTGAACAGGAATGTAAAGAATCCAATTCCCGTACCAAAGATTACCATACCCTTGCTTGTTGTGGGGCTTGTGACCATATCGGTAGCCATGAAGAAGGCTCCCAAAATCATACCACCACTGAACAACTGAAGAACGAAATCACCTTGAAAAAGCCCGAGACCATTCCTGAATCCACCAAAAATCCATGCGAATAGACTGAATGTGACAAGGAATGAGACAGGTGTCTGCCAGGTAATAATTTTCTTAATGAACAAATAGACAGCTCCAAGAATCAGAAGGAAAGCCGATACCTCTCCAATACACCCAGCCATGTTTCCGAAGAAGGCATCTATAGTGTAGGGAGAGAGTCCGATTCCGAGCGTATTTTGGAACCATGAGCTTACAGAAGCTGCGAACTGGGTGAATGGATAGCCATTCTCAGCCAGTACGCCAGCACTGGTGAGTCCAGAAACCGTCCCTTCACCAATCGAAAGTTTCATCTCTGTTAGCATGGTTGCAGAACCCAAAGAGTCTATTTGACCGAGTGTCTTCGGCATGCGATAGGTATTCATCAATCCCGTGAAGGAAAAGAATACGAATACCCGTCCGGCGAGTGCCGGGTTGATCCAGTTGGATCCAAGACCGCCGAATGTCCACTTCACAACGAAAATGGCAAACGCCGAAGCTATCACGGGAACCGCGAAAGCCGCATCGGCAGGCATATTCATTCCTACAAGCAAGCCTGTCAGGAATGCTGAACCATCTGCAATAGTAGACTCTTTGCTGAGTCTATTGAGAAGGTATTCCACCAATACCGCTGATGCGATCGACACCAGTACGATAGCCAATGCGCGAAGTCCAAATACATAGACACCCCACAAAGTCGCAGGAGTCAGCGCGATCGAGACATCCCACATGATCGAGGCAGTGCTCGATGGTGCATGCAAATGTGGTGAAGATGAAACTATTGTTTTCGGTATGTCCATTATTTCCTCCCCAAACGTTTTCCGAGTTTCATACCATGAACCAGCGGCAAGTGCGCAGGGCAGGAGTAGGAACAACAACCACATTCCTTACAATCCATTAAATTCATGGCCATAGCCTCAGCATACATACGGTTGTCGATAAGTCGGTACAATTTGGTCGGTTGCAACCCCATGGGGCATGCGGCGACACAGCGTCCACAAGATATGCAAGGAGAGACGGGAGTCTTTTGAGAAGGCCCGTTATCCAAGGCAAGGATACCACTTGTCCCCTTGATTACAGGAATCTGGTCATCATAGAAAGCAAAACCCATCATGGGACCGCCAGAAATAAACTTGTCCGGATCATGGTCCAGTCCACCTGCGAAGGCAATAAGATCGGCTACCTTCGCTCCTAGCGGAGCGCGTAGGTTACGTTTGGTCGACATGGCTTCACCGCTCACTGTGACCACGCGGTCTATAAGTGGTTTCCTCAGCACGATCGCCTCATAGATCGCAAATGCAGTTCCGACATTCAATACTACTGCGCCAACATCGAGGGGGAGCTTCCCAGAAGGGATCTCACGATTAATAGTAGCCTTCAGCAACTGCTTCTCATCACCTTGCGGGTATTTGACTTTCAATGGCATGACCGTTATGGGGTATCCATTCGCAGCTACCACATCCTTAAGTGCCTTGATAGCATCCTTTTTATTATTCTCCACACCGATGATGATCTTTTTCGGGTTTGTCATCTTCGCTACAAGCATGATGCCCCGCAAAACCATATCGGTCTGTTCAAGCATAAGCCGGTGGTCAGCGGTCAGATATGGTTCACATTCCACCCCATTTACCACCAAGGCTTCAACAGATTTGCCCTTCGGAACCATCAACTTCACGTGGGTTGGGAAGGTGGCTCCACCAGTTCCGACAACCCCCATGTCCTTTACGATATCGAGCATCTCTTTTACGGATAGCTGATCGTAAGGCTGCACTTCCCATTCCTTGAGAGGATTCTCTTCATCTGGGGTGATGACGAAGGCATCTGTGATGACACTGTTGGCCAATGTGATCTTTCTGATATCGGTAATGGTTCCATTGACCGGGGAATGGATATCGGCTGAAATAAAGCTAGATGCTTCTCCGATTTTTTCTCCTACCGCGACAGTATCGCCTTTTTGTTTCAACGGAGATGCCGGTGCTCCCAAATGTTGTGAGAGAGGAACGATGAGTTCCGCTGGCATCGGCAATCGTTCAATCGCCTGTCCGTTGCTCAATACCTTCTTATCGTCTGGATGCACACCACCCTTGCTGAACGTCGGTATTCTCTCCATGCCGTGTTACTCCTTTATGTCAAAGACACGATAAAACCTCTCCCCTCGAGAGGGGATTTGTAAGCTTATTGTTCAAACGTCTTCATATATTACAGGAAAAACTGTATAACAGTAAATATGAACCGCATATTCCGTTATGCTTTTTGGAAATTAAAAGGGGTAAAAGTCTATGCTCTGGTCGGAAGAAGCGGCACAGGCAAGAGTTTCCGCTCCAAATTGGTTGCAGAAAAGCATAATATCGATTTGATTATTGATGATGGACTACTCATCCGAGGCGACCGCATAATCGCAGGTCGCTCGGCTAAACGCGAACAGAACTTTCTTACAGCGGTCCGCACCGCCTTGTTTGATGAAGACGATCATCAACGTGAAACCATGACCGCCTTGCAAAAAGAGAAATACCACCGATTGCTGATAATCGGGACCTCGGAAAAAATGGTTCATAAGATTGCGGCAAGACTGAAATTGCCAGAGCCGGAACGAATTTTCCGCATAGAGGATATCGCCTCAAAAGAAGAGATCGAGATGGCTATGCGCATCAGATTCTCCGAAGGTAAACATGTTATCCCAGTGCCAACTATTGAGATAACCCGAAACTATCCCCAAATTGTCTATGATTCAATGCGTGTATTCTTCAAGAATAAGACCAAACTCCCTTGGATGAAACAGCGAGCGTATGAAAAGACCATCGTCAGACCCGAATTCAGCAAGTATGGGAAAATTACGATGAGCGAAGCTGCCCTCACCCAGATGGTGATACACTGTTTAGATGAATTCGACAATATGATAAAGGTAAAGAAGGTAGGGATGAAAATCGAGCCTGAAGGGTACAACCTTACGGTGAAGCTCCGCGTCCCCATGAAACACCAGATATCCACGACATTAGCAGAATTGCAGGAATATATAGCCGATTCCTTAGAAAAGTATGGCGGAATATTCGTCGCTGGTGTAAATATTGAAATTGAAGAATGGGCATAGAGGTTCGAAATATTCCAAATCTTTACTTGCTTTCTTTCCTATCTCTGCTCCAAGCTCATCGAAAGGTTTTCGATATTCGAGCACACTAGTGGTCCGTCCCATCGCCTCCGGCTTTCCGCTTGGGACGCCTTTTTCGTTTCTGTGTAGTACTACCGCCCTTGTTCTGGTTTGATCCACCCGATTGCGATTTTCTCGATCTCTTGGAACCATCTCCTTTTCTCGGCTGTCTTGTCTTAAATCCCATCGTTCCCGGCTGTCTCATGGGTCTTCTCGCCTTTAGGCAATTTTTTGGGACAATAATATCGGTCTCAGCTAAAAGGAGTACAGTAGCCTTCTCAACGTCGTAGTTAGGAGGTGTCATCGGACTTATTAGAGTCTTGACCTGGTTAAACATCTCTTTGAATGCATCTTCAGGAAGCATCTCCGGTGGTGCATGGTTTACGATAGGTCTGAGCAATGCGGCCAACATCTCGCCTTTTATACCATCATCTGCGAGATCATCCGTTTCTTTCATTTTACGAACTTTTTCATCCAAGCTAGCTAGCGATGCGAAAACCAGTGGCAACTGGCTAAACACACTAACACAGGGTAATAGGTAGACCAATAGTTTGTGGCGATGCAGTTCTGAGATAATCTGTGCCGAATCACCCGAAGAGAGGATCTTAGAGACTTCTTCAGTCAGACGGGAACTGGAGACACGTGCTAACTCCGCTCCATTTCTTTTCATAGCCCTTCTCACATCAAATTGGAGGGAAAAACCCGTAGTGACCGAATATTTAATCGCTCGTATCATCCGTACAGGATCTTCAATAAAACTGGTAGATAATGGTAATACCGATCTGATCTTCTTCCGCTTGATATCCTGCATCGACTTGTTGAAATCCAGCATCTGCCCATCGGTTGGATCGTAATATAAGGCATTTATCGTGAAATCACGACGTTTTGCATCTTGTTCAACTGTTCCATAGATGGAGGAACCATCTTCACTACCATCTTCACCAGAGCGAAACGTGGAGACCTCTAGAATTTTATCCTTGAACACCAAATGGACCAACTTGAAGCGCTTGCCTATTATCCTTGCATTCCAGAAGATCTTTTGGACTTGTCGGGGAGAGGCCGATGTAGCGATGTCGAAATCTTTGGGTTTCCTTCCAAGCAGGAGATCCCTTACTGCTCCACCAACCACATATGCTTCGGCTCCGGACTGCTTCAGTTTCCGTACAGCCCATACAGCATCGAGATCTATGCCCTTTGAATCGATTCCATGTTCGTTCGCTCGATAAACCTCGGCGACAGGAACATTTGCACCATCCTTATCTTTCTTATAGCGTATCAGCATCAATAGTGTTCCATTCCGGCTTATTGCAGTTTCCAAAGGATTTGTTTACACTATATGGTGTATACCATCTCAACCAAAAATGCAACAGGAGCTGTTTCGCATGATCCACCCAAAAGTATTGAAAGGCTTCAGGGATTCGATGCCTTCCCAGGAAATTATCAGAAAACAAGTTATAGCTACATTGGAACATGATTTCTCCCTCCATGGTTTCGTACCCATCGATACCCCAGTCTTGGAATATACTGAGGTCCTTCTCGGCAAGGGTGGCGGAGAGACTGATAAGCAGATATTCCATTTTGCTGACAATGGTGGTCGTGATGTCGCTCTCAGATTCGATCTAACCGTCCCATTCGCACGCTACATGGCTGCCCATACAAATGAAATCCCTCTCCCCTTCAAGCGTTTTCATATCGCTAAAGTCTGGCGTGGTGAAAATCCTCAGAAAGGACGGTTTAGGGAATTCTTCCAATGTGATTTCGATATAGTAGGTATAGATTCCCCCTATGCGGATAGTGAAATCCTGGGAATGATGCACAGTGCTCTTTCGGCTCTCGGACTCCAGCGGTTCTCCATAAAAGTTGCCCATAGAGGATTGTTCAACGCATTCCTCACGCACATCGGATGTATAGAACATTCTGTGGAAATCCTGCGGACTGTGGACAAGCTTCGAAAGATTGGTGAAGATGCGGTACTAGAGCAGCTTCAAATGTTGGTGGGTGATAGTTCACTTGCTCGAAAAATCCTCGATTATATCACTACCGATCCTTCCGGATCTCCAAAGGAAACTCTTGCCAAACTCAGTGCCCTCGCTGGCAATGAGACTGAACATACCGAGAGGATGAACACGATTTTCTTTGTCCTGGAAGAGTTGGGGATAGCCGATAGATTTTCCATTGACCCATCGATTACGCGGGGTTTGGACTATTATACCGGTGTCGTCTACGAGACGTTCCTAGATGATCTACCGGAGATCGGATCCATCTGCTCAGGCGGACGGTATAACGATCTAGCTACACTCTACACGAAAGAGCATCTTCCCGGTGTAGGCTCTTCCATTGGTTTGGACCGGCTCTTGGCGGCATTGGAAGAGTTGGGTAGCCCCTTGTTACAGGACATTGCATCCAGCGATGTCATCATTCTAAATCAGGACGAACATCTTCGTCCCCACTACCAAGTCTTTGCCGCTAGATTGCGAAATGCCGGTGTACGCTGCGATACCTATCTCGCACAAAAGAAACTGGTCGCCCAGTTCAAATATGCACAGCAGAACCATATCCCTTTTGCTATCCTGTTCACAGAAGAGGATATTCAGAGCGGAAGTTGTACACTTAGGCATCTGGACAGCAGGAAGGATTTTCCAGGTTTGACTGTAGAGCAGGTAGTAAAGCAGATAAAAAGGAAATAACCATTGCTCACCATGAAACATCTTCCGGTGTACCAGCATCGGCAAGAAATCTTGGATGCCCTTGATAAAAATCAGGTCATCGTCGTAGAAAGCCCCACTGGTTCGGGAAAGACCACTCAGATCCCCCTTATTCTCCATGAGGCCGGTTATACGAACCAGGGTATTGTAGGAGTTACTCAACCAAGACGGATTGCGACCCTATCTGTCTCGGAATTCATTACCAAGCAACTGGATGCCAAAGAAGGCTATGTCGGGTACAAGATGCGATTCAGCGATTCGACTGAACGTAATACGCGCATCAAGGTGATGACCGATGGAATTCTACTCATGGAACTCAAAGCAGATCCATTGTTGTCATCCTATTCGGTCATGCTCGTTGACGAAGCTCATGAGAGAAGCCTGAATATTGATTTTGTCCTCGGCTTGTTAAAACGGGTACTTCAAGAACGCCCGGATTTCAAGGTCATCGTTTCTTCAGCAACTATCAATACCAAAATTTTCAGCGATTTTTTCGACAAAGCCCCTATCATCAGTATAGATGCCAGGATTCATCCCGTAGACATCAGATACAAGCCCTTGAAAAATCCCAATGATCAGGAGGAGATGTTTGATCTCATCGTTTCCACAGTCTTCAACCATATTAAAGAATCCGAAGGGGATGTATTGATCTTCCTTCCTGGTGAATTCGATATCAAGACTTGTATGCAACATCTTCTGAAAAGCTCGTTCAGCAAGAGATTGATGGTATTACCGCTTTTTGGTCGACTCTCAAAAGAGGAACAAGAACGGGTATTCGTGCCTACAGGACAGGGGAAGACTAAAGTTGTCATTGCAACCAATATTGCCGAAACAAGTGTTACCATAGATGGAATCACCCTAGTGATCGACTCTGGAATTGCAAAAATAAATTATTACAATCAAAAGAATTTCACATCCTCCTTGATCAGCTTACCCATTAGCCGTAGCTCCTGTGAACAAAGGGCTGGAAGAGCGGGAAGGACAGCTCCCGGAGTTTGTGTGAGGCTCTATTCGAAAATCGATTTTTCCTCACGCCAGCAATTCGGATTGGAGGAGATTCTCCGGACCGATCTCTCTGAGGTAGTACTCAGAATGAGTGAACTCGGTATCTACGATTACGAATATTTCCCATTTATCACAAGACCCAAGACTAGTGCCATCGCCAGCGCAGAGAAAACCTTGAAATTCATTGAAGCCATAGATTTGGATCGAAGGCTTACGAAAATTGGGGAACACATGGTACGATTCCCCCTCCTGCCGCGACACGCTCGTGTGATTGTCGAGGCTATGCTCCACTACCCTTCGGTATTGGAAGAGGTGATTATTGCGATCTCGTTCCTATCCTCAAAAACACCATTCATCCTACCTCCAGGAATGGAAGACGAAGCACGCAAAGCTCATCAATCGTTCAATTCTGAAGAGGGCGACTTTATATCATATCTAGATATCTATCGCCATGTTAGAGCGTTACCATCCAATGATGCCCGTGAAGCATGGTGCAAGAAAAAATTTTTGGACTTCCCCTCCATGCAGGAAATACACCATATCGTTGAACAACTTTCCCAAATAGTAGGCGATTTTGGAATTCCGATTGGCCATGGTGGCTCTACGAAAGACTATCTTTGCTGTCTGGCTGCCGGCTTGCTCCAATATGTGTGTATAAAGTCTAAACGAAATATGTATAAAAGCCTTACCACTGACCAAATCTATATCCACCCCGGTTCGGCATGGTTCAAAGAGATGCCCCAGTTCCTTCTTGCTGGAGAAATCGTACAAACAAGCAGGATGTATGCCCGAACTGTCTCACCATTGAGAAAAGAGTGGCTCGATACCATCTCTCCCGGACTACGCCAGAGACTTATCGGTATGCGTTCCGATCAAGGAGAGCCATCAGGAAAGCGGGACAAATTTGAGCGCAGGGATACTAGTACCCGTTCCAGTAGGGAGAGCGTTTCGGTTTTCAAGAGAGAATATCCTCTAGTTAGTGCCCCAAAGGGGAAACGTAGGATAGCGATTATTCCCTTGCAGGATCTTTCCTACCTGGCAATCGCGAACAAAGGTTCTTCCCGACAGCCAAAAAACTTCCCCGCTGCATTGGAATTCCAAGGCCAGTATATCCATTATGGCGATAAGTTCTTCTCTATCTTGGATCTTAATGGAAAAATCGAGCCAGAGAAGGGAATTCTAGAGTCTCCACCTTCCGGAGTCTTCACCGCAGCCGATCCTCGTCCGCTAATAGACAATCTGGAGTGGATACTTGCACTTTGCCGTCTCCCGAAAAAGAATCGTCAATTGGGATTCATCCAGTTCAATGCACAAGGAAATGGTATGTATCGATTCAGTAGCACTCGTAGCGGATTTGAAGCCTTAGATTCTTCCCTGTATGCCTTAGGGCAATTGGTCGATGAGATCGATGGAAAAGCCCACCAACAAGAATTACGTTTGGCAAAAAAGCTCTTTGAGAAGTATTTGCGATTATTCGATATCTAGGAAATTATCGTTTGTATAAGATCGTGAGGTACCGGTTGCGTAATAGGCAAACCCTGCCCTTCCATGAGCACGAAGCGGATTTGTGATTGTCTTCTCTTCTTATCACTAGCCAGAGCTTGTATAAAAGCATTGGTATCAGTTATCTGAAGATCGGTATGAAATCCATAGTCGGAGAAAAGAGCAGTGTAAGTATCTGAGAACGATCTGGGAGTAATCTCCAACTGTAGCCCCGTCTCCAGAGCTTTTACGACGCCCCAAGCTACTGCCTCACCATGTGACCATCTACTCATATTGCCGATAGACTCAAGAGCGTGTGCGAATGTATGACCAAGATTCAATGCATCACGAATTCCCAACTTTTCGGTTGGATCTCGTTCGATATAGGAACGTTTCACCTCTAGTGAATTCCAGATCATATTTTCCATGGTTTTCCTATCACGATCCAAGAGAGAGATTCGATTCTTCTGCAAAAAATCCTTGAGTTCCGTAGTGCTTGCCAATAGGGAATGTTTGAGCACCTCCCCCAACCCATTCTTAAACTCTGCGTCAGGTAGCGTTTGTAGGGCATCCGCAAAGAGAAAGATATCATCGGCAGGATAAAACGTTCCCACCAAATTCTTAGCACCCAGCAAATCGATAGCAGTCTTACCTCCCAACGATGCATCGACCATCGCCAACAGCGTTGTCGGTACAAGACTCACCGAACATCCTCTCATGTAGATAGATGCGGCGAATGCTGTCATATCACAAATTACACCCCCGCCGACTGCTATGAATCGACTATCTCTCGCAAGGGAGTTGCGCAAAGCCTCTGTGATAATGGCCTCGATACTTTCCCATCTTTTAGCCAGCTCTCCACAGGGAAGCTCGATACAGGCGACTCCTTTGGGAACATACTTACGGGTATTGGTATCGCATACCCAAAGCACACCGGTGTCTCGGTCCCCATAGTACCCGATAATTTCTTCTACCGATTCTATTGCATGAACATGAGAGACTCTATCTCCCAATACGCAGGAATTGAGCTTTTGCATACTCTTGTTATACTCCGAAACAAAAACGTCGACAAGGCAAGTTATTGCAAAAGCTCCCGTTTTAGCCCATGATGCCTCTATGAATCCATACTATTTTGATTGGGCTGCAACATCACCAATGAGTGAACGATCGATCCAAGCCTATACCGATACCGTACGAAGCTACCGCGGCAATCCGTCAGCTCTCCATAAGGAGGGAGTAGAGGCTGCCAAATTCCTAGCACAAGAACGCAAAAAAAGTGCATCGTTGTTGAAGGTCTCATCGAAACAAATCGTCTATACATCAGGCGCCACTGAAAGCAATAGTATCGTATTGCAGTCCTTGCTTTGGCGAAGAAGTCCCGGAAGGATCATCATTAGCGCAATAGAACACGACAGTATTCTCCAGTATCGCAGATTGCTTGAGAACAAGGGTTTCGAAGTTATACTCCTCAAAGCTCCAAAAGGGTATGTAGACCCTGAAGCATTGGCTCAAGTATTGGATAACAAGACTCAGATGGTCTGTATCATGCAGGTGAACAATGTCCTTGGGACAGTACAGGATATCCCATCCATTGCGAAAACTATCCGGGCTTTCGAGCAGACAACCGGACGATCAATCCATATACATTGTGATGCAGTGCAAGCAGTCGGGAAAATTCCGTTCGATCTTTCTTCTCTCGATATCGATTCGGCTTCATTTAGTGCTCATAAATTCCAGGGTCCCAAAGGTACCGGTATCCTATATCTTAAATCCGGAAATCTTGAACCTCTTTCCAGAGGGGGTAATCAGGAAAACGGTTACCGAGCTGGGACCGAGAATATTGGAGCGATAGCGGCCATGAATACCGCATTGGCCGATTCTATTGCAGCGATTGATACCACATACGCTCATGCACTTACCTTGCGCACCCATTTGGAATCGAATCTTCTGAAGCATGGAGATAGGTTTTCACTGTTGAGCCCAAGCACTACGTGCGGTCTTCCATTCGCCCCTTCTATCTTATCGGTGGCGGTAAAGGGAATCCCTTCAGAAGTATTCACCCGCGTAATGTATGATCGCGGATTTTGTATCTCCAGTGGCTCAGCGTGTTCCAATAATGCACCAAAGAAGGGTGAGGGAATATTGGCAGGTGCATCAATTACTCCCGAGGATGCGGCGTCTGCGATCCGTATCTCATTTGGTCCAGATACGCAAATTACCCAGATAGATGAACTTTCCGCTACATTAGTGCGGCAGGCAGCATTGATGGGATCTTTAATAAGGAAGAGATGACATGACAACAACACTCTATTTGGTTCGTCTTGGTGAAATATCGCTCAAGGGTATGAATCGTGATTTTTTTGAACGTAAGTTGAAGGATAATATCAAATATAAATTAAGACCCTATAAGAATTTTTTCAAGAAACAAAAAGGCAGATTATTCATTGAGATAGATGATGCTGCACCAGCTGAGGTCGTCCAACAAGCACTATCGACTACTTTCGGAGTTGTTGGATACTCAGCAGCTTTGAAATGTCAGAAGGATATGGAATCCATCAAGGCAGCTGCATTGACCTTGGCAAGTCGTTCCTCCTTTCTTGAAGGAGCAAAAACCTTCAAGGTTGAGACCGTTCGTTCCGATAAAAGCTTCCCTCTCAAATCCTACGATATTTCAGGAGAACTCGGACATGAAATTCTTATGGCACAGCCACAGTTCACCGTAGATGTCCACCATCCCGATAGGATCGTTCATGTTGAGATTCGCGACCAGGCATACCTGTATGCATCACCGGTTCCTGGACCAGGAGGGTTACCGGTGGGGACCGCTGGACGAGGAATGCTCATGCTATCAGGGGGAATAGACAGTCCTATAGCCGCTTACCGTATGGCAAAACGGGGGCTACGACAGGAGGCTGTATATTTTCATGCCTATCCTTATACCTCCGATGAGGCCAAAGAGAAGGTAATTACCCTAGCGAAGCTGCTTAGTCCGTATTGTAGTGGTATAACGCTACATGTCGTTCCCTTTACCGATGTACAACTCCATATAAAGACCCATAGCCATGAAGAGGAAAACACGCTCATGATGCGCGCATGCATGATGCGAATTGCCAACAAGCTTGCGATAAAGAGAAATTGTCTGGCTGTAGTCACGGGAGAATCCCTCAGCCAAGTAGCCTCCCAGACTCTCGAAAGCCTCGCATTCACCAATAGTATGTCCGAGCTTCCTGTATTCAGACCTTTGATTGGAATGGATAAGGGAGAGATTATTGAGACGAGTCGAATGATCGGCACTTATGAGACTTCAATCTTGCCATTCGAGGATTGCTGCACCATTTTCAGTCCCAAACATCCCTTGGTAAGACCCGACAAAGTTCAGCAGACAGCTACTTACCAGGCCATGGAAATCGAGGAACTTCTTGACCAGGCTGTGGAAAAGGCAGAGATATTCAACTTATGAGGAGGTACCGGATGCTGCTGCGCAGCTAGCACATGAGGAAGATTCGCCAGAGGCTTTGTCGCTGGAACTTTTCTTCGAATCATTGCAGTAAAATCCGCTGCCTTTGAAAATGACCGAGTTGAGACCGAATACACGTCGTATTTTCCCTGAGCATTGGGGACATTCTGTCAAAGCATTGTCATTCATGCTCTGCTGGATTTCGAATTGATGATTGCAGGAATCACAGATGTATTCATAGATTGGCATTACCGTTTCTCTCCTGTTGAAAGTGTTGCAAGTGAACCGAACATAGCGGAAAAGGACTCATACTGTTCTTGGGACAACTCCATGCCATTGATCGACACTGCAGCATTCTCCAGTACGAACAGATTAGTCAAATCTCCAAAAGGTTCCTTGTTTCGCCGTTTGTCTGAAATATACGAACTTTTCAAGAGAATGGAAAGAGAATTTGCAAGTTTTGGACTCTTCATGGTAATAATGCCGCCAAGCGACAACTTACCATTCAGATCCTCCTCAACGACCAGTACCATTGATTCAGTTTGGGCAAGAACCGTTTGGGGAATAGCCAATCCAACATCCACCATTGCCTGAGGATTTCCGATATAGAACCCGAACAAGGAGTTCGCCATTCTTTGGGCGAGCCCTGCCGGAATCTTTGTGGTCCTTTCTTTATAGATGGTGTGGTAGGCCTTCATATAATCGGCATCAGCAAAGAGAAGCAGGTCTCTCCTCGGAGCATATACATCCAAACCCAACCATGCATTGCGATAGTACCGAACTCTGCCCTCTTCAATTTTCTCCCATGCATCGTCCCAAAGTAGCATACTATTGGTTAAAAATGCAGGAATATTACCCTCTGCTATACCGTAGAAATGGTAATTTGCTAAGTCTTCCGCAGAATATACCCCATCATCATCCGCTATACCGCTTTCATCGTATAGGGCAACAGAGAGTCGATCTACCCTCGATAGTAGCTCCCCAAAAGATGGGTCGGATTCCAGGAATCTACCAGGAAGTTTTTCAGGTGATGTGGTATCCATCGTAACTACGATTTCTTGCGGATCTCCCATTGCTTGGAAATAGTAGTCATCCGTAATTGGACGGTGCACGCAGGAGACAAAGGTAGCCAAGATCGCAACAGATGCCACGATCCTAGCGACTACCGTATGTTTTGTCCGCATGCTACCCATGTATTGTCTTCTCCTACACTATCTTTAGTGCTTGGATCCGAGCCACGGTATCTCCACAGGGAATTTCAACCGATTCTGGGCTATCCGAGAAGAGTGTCTCGTCTGCTAATGTCTCACGGGCAATATATTCGTTGAAAGTACTGAATGACTCGGAAACCAAGGCGTCTCCCGATACCCGTAAGGATATACGGTCTGCTACATCAAATCCTTGCTCCTTGCGAAGGTTCTGGACTGCTCGCACGATATCGCGGGCAATTCCTTCTAGTAACAAATCATGTGTTATGGTCGTATCGAATCCAACGGTGAGTTGTCCTTCATTCAAGACTTTCATATTTTCCATTTCAGATCTTTGGACTATGATATCATCCATGCCAATATCTATAGTTCCCTCATCATACGAAAGTTGGATTGTATGGCCATCCAAGATTGTTGCAATAGTTTCACTTGGGAATTCTTGGATTTGTGCTGCAACAGCCTTCATGTGTTTGCCGAGCTGTTTCCCTAGAACCTTGAAATTTGCCTTGGCAAGATAGGAGACAAGTCCACTTTCATCGGCCTGGATAGAAATTTCCTTGATATTCAGCTCTTCTTCTACAATATCTCGCATAGAGTCGAGGATTTCTCTCTCTTCCTTATCTCTTGTTACCAAGAACAATTTCTGTAATGGTTGCCTGATCTTCAGATTGTGGATACTTCTCAATGACCGCCCCATGGTGATGGCTTGTCTGGTCAAACCCATCTTCCGTTCAAGATCCCTATCACGTTGACTTTCGTCGTACATGGGAAAATCGCCCAAATGGATCGATTCCGGCATTCCTTCCGATCTAAGATTTCTATAAATCTCTTCTGTCGTAAATGGTATTACCGGTGCCGCAGCATGGATTACCGTCATAAGAACTCTATAGAGCGTATCGTAGGCTTTCTTTTTATCAGTATCGTTTTCCGACCTCCAGAAACGACGGCGACTTCTTCGGATATACCAATTGTTCAAGGAATCAATGAAGGAGACGATCGCACCGCAGGCACGCTGGGTTTCGTAATGGTCCCAAGCTTCGGTAACTTCCTGTACCAAAGCCTCGCTTGCCGATACTATCCATCTATCCATGGGATTATCGAGTTGCTCAAACGGAGTCTCGGATGGCTCGTAACCATCAATATTCGCATAGGTGACTAAGAAGGAGTAGGCATTCCATAGCGGGATTATCAAGGTTTTGAGTACTTCCTTTACCCCATCTTCAGAGAACTTTAAATCTTCTGCTCTGGTTACTGCACTATTCATCAATGCGAATCTGAGTGCATCGGCACCATATTGATTCACGATCTCCATTGGATCGGAATAATTCTTCAACGATTTGGACATTTTCTTTCCATCAGCTGTAAGAACAATTCCGTTAGTTACACAGTTGAGGAATGCGGGCTTGTCGAACAGTGCGGCACCGATAATGACTAAGGTATAGAACCAACCCCGGGTCTGATCCAATCCTTCGCAGATGAAATCGGCTGGAAAGTGCTCTTCAACAAATTCCTTGTTCTCAAAAGGATAATGATTTTGGGCATAGGGCATGGAGCCGGATTCGAACCAGCAATCCAAGACATCGGGTATACGACGCATCGTACCCTTCCCGTCCGGACTAGGCCAAGTGATGTCGTCTACAAAATGTTTGTGGAGATCTTCAACCCGTACTCCACTCTTCTTCTCCAACTCATCTATTGAACCGATCACTTCCACATGGTCAGATCCATCGCATTTCCATACAGGTATAGGGTTACCCCAGAAACGGTTACGGCTTATCGCCCAATCCCTTGCTCCTTCCAACCATTTACCGAATCTACCATGTTTCAGATGCGCTGGCATCCATGTTATTTGATCGTTCGCATTCAGCATCGAACTCTTAAGCTTGGTGACATCGACATACCAGCATGCCATTGCCCGATAGATCAATGGTTTGTGGGTACGGTAGCAAAATGGGTAGCTGTGAAGATAATTCTCCCTTTTAACCAACTTACCGTGCTCCTTAAGCCATTTGATGATTCCGGAATCGGCATCCTTTACGAAAATACCTTCCCAAAGGGGAACATCTGAATTGAATTTACAATCGTCGTCAATCGGGCAAACAACTGGGATACCGGTACCTTTTAGTACCTGGTAGTCATCTTCACCGAAGCCAGGAGCTGTATGGACGATACCACAACCGTCCTCTACGGTAACGTAATCGCCGAGAACCGTAATGAATGCGCCCTCCTTCTTTAACTCAGCAAAGAATGGGAATAGTGGTTCGTAGGTCTTTCCCGCCAATTCAGTACCTTTGTACCGTTGGACGATCTCATAGGTCGAGGGATCCTGATAATAATGGCTCAACCGCCCTTCCCCCAAGATATAGTAGACTTGTTCCTCAAGGTCCTTCACCTTCACATAATCAATATCCGGTCCAAGTGCTAACGCCAGATTGGAAGGAAGGGTCCAAGGTGTCGTGGTCCAAGCAAGGAAGTAGGTGTCATCCATCCCGTCTACCTTGAAACGAACGGTTACGGCTTGATCGACGACATCTTGGTATCCTCCAAGGTTTACCTCAAAGTTAGAAAGAGGAGTCGCTAGTGCTGGACTATAAGGAAGGATATTGTAGCCTTCATAGATAAGGCCCTTTTCATAGAGTGTCTTGAAAACCCACCAGATGGATTCCATGTAGTCGGTATCCATAGTCCGGTACCCATGCTCGAAGTCAACCCAACGTCCCATTCTATTGATGGTATCCTTCCACTCCGATGTATAGCGTAGAACGATCGAACGGCACTCCTCGTTGAATTTCGCTACTCCGTACTCTTCGACAGCTTTATGACCGGTTATATTTAGGGTTTTTTCAATCTCATATTCTACCGGTAATCCATGGCAATCCCAACCGAATCTCCTGTTGACCCTTTTACCCTTCATGGTTTGGTAACGGGGATAGAGATCTTTTATTGTACCAGGAACAAGATGTCCGAAATGAGGAAGGCCAGTAGCGAACGGAGGACCATCGTAGAACACATATTCGTTATCTGCACTTCTGTTCTCTACCGTTTTTTGATAGATGTCATTATCTTCCCAGAATTTTTGGATGTTTTCTTCCATCTTGGGGAAATCTGTTTTCGGATCGACCGGATTGAACATTGCTGGAACTCCTCAACCAATAAGAATGAAAGGTATCTATACCCTAGGATGATTTCTAGAGCCAAGAGGCATTGCCTCCCACTTCGTCCCGAGGGACGAGATATGAACCATAGGGACAACTATAGACATTTTATGCGTTATATTCAATCTGTATTGACAATAGTATCATGCGACCGGTAGCATGATGCCATGGCAACTTTCCCCATTTCACGGTCTATTAGACAATTCGCAGACCGCTTCACCCAAGCGGGCTTCTCCATCTATATCGTAGGAGGAGCTGTGCGCGACCATCTTCTGGGGAGAAAAACCAATGATTTCGATTTCGCAACCGATGCACAACCCGATGAAGTGATGCGGTTGTTCCGGTCAGTCATTCCGACTGGAATCAAGCATGGTACGGTTACAGTCCTATTCAAAGGTTCTTCCTTTGAGGTAACCACATTTCGTATTGACGGCACGTACGCTGACAACAGGCATCCCGATTCTGTTAAATTCGTACGATCTCTCGAAGAGGACTTGAGAAGAAGAGACTTTACCATAAATGCCTTGGCGGTAGATGCCACCAACGGCAAGGTTATCGATTTCCATCATGGAATGGATGATCTGAAATCACAGAGTATTCGTGCAATAGGAGACCCTCGAAAACGATTTGAGGAAGATGCTTTGCGCATTTTACGAGCCTGCCGTTTTTCGGCACAACTCGAATTCTCTATTGAAATAGAAACACGCTCTGCCATGGCCTCGCTTTCTCATAGACTGGCTTCTGTATCAGCCGAACGTATCCGTACGGAGATCATGAAAATGATGGAATCTCCTAGACCTTCCTTAGGGATCAGGGTAATGCATGATACTTTGGCGTTGGAGGTTGTACTTCCAGAACTGGCAATGGGTGATAATATATCGCAAAAAGGAGCCCATCGCCTCGATGTACTCCAACATGGGATAGCTGCATGCGATTCGGCTCCGCAATCCAAGCCTCTTGTCCGCCTAGCCGCACTATTGCATGATATTGGAAAAGTGCCCACAAAGAGAGTTACTGAATCGGGAGAGACTATATTCTATCAACATGAAATCGAATCGGAGAACATGGCAGGAAATATCCTAAGAAGATTAAAATTCTCCAATGAAGAGCGCAATATAGTTCTGAATTTGATTAGAAACCATATGTTCCACTATACCCCGGATTGGACCGATGGGGCTGTACGGAGGTTTATAAATCGCGTTGGTACCGATGCTATAGCCGACCTTTTTGACTTGAGATTGGCAGATCAGAAGGCAATCCATGGACAAACCCATGTCGAGAATCTCGTAGAATTCCAAAATCGGATCGACCAGGTGCTTAAACAGAGTACAGCCCTGACAACTAAGGATTTGGCTATCAATGGAGAAGATCTATTCCGATTGGGTATACCAAAGGGTCCAATAATGGGCGTAATTCTCAAACAACTTTTGGAGACAGTCTTAGACGATCCAACAGAGAATGAATTTGAAAAGCTTGGTACCATTGCTCTAAAGTTCTATGAACAGAGAATTCTCCATCCCTCAAGAAATCATTCCCCTACAAGCTCATCATAGGCGATCTTTGCCGCGGCCTGTTCACCCTCTTTTTTATTGTTCCCTGGAGCAGGTCCATAAGTTTTCTTATGTACCGTTACCTTGACCCAGAACGTATTGTCATGCTCTGGTCCCGTCTTCTTAGTCACATCATATTTCGGATAGGTCTTATATCGTTTTTGGGCATATTCTTGGAGCAACGTCTTGTAATCCTTGCGATGTTTATTTGCCAAGACAACCTTGATCTCAGGAACAAGAAGGTTTTGTACCAATTCAGTCGCAGCTTTGAAACCTGAATCCAAAAAATACGCCCCGAAAATCGCTTCCATACAGTCGGCAAGCAAAGCCTTCTTATTACGGCCACCAGAAAATTCTTCTCCCTTCCCGATAAGGATGAAATTATCCACACGGAGCTTCTTGGCAACGATGGCTAGGCTTTCCTCGCTCACCACAAAGGATTTTATTCGGGAGAAATCTCCTTCGTCGGAATCTGGCAAATGAATAAAGAGCCAATTGGCGACTATGAGACCAAGTACACTGTCTCCGAGGAATTCGAGTCTTTCATTGTTATCCACTTCCCCATTGCTCTCGTTCGCATAGGATCGATGGCAAAAGGCAAGATTCAACAGCTCAAGATTCTTAAATTTAATTTCTGCTTGTTTTTGAAATAAGGAAAGCTCCCGTTTTCTCTCAGGAGAAATCTCAGGAGCTTTACCGTATGACAATGTCTTTGGGAAAACAGACATATCTGTAATGTGTCTATTTCAACATCTTAGCCAAGAAATCTACAGCATCGCGCACTGTTTCGAATTCGTTAGCCTTCTCGTCAGGAATCGATACTCCCAGCTCTTCCTCGATTGCATAAACCAATTCGTAGGTATCGAGACTATCGGCTCCAAGATCCTTACGGAAAGAAGAATCAAGTGTGATCTTGCTATCTTCAATTTCCAATTTCTCGGCAATCAAACTCTTTACTTTCTCAAATACGGTATTCGAATCCATGTTGTTTCCTCCTGAATACTTTCGCCAAATGCGGCTTAAGCCATCTTTTCTTGATCAATAATCTGCTTACCACGGTAGAAACCGCACTTCGGGCAAACGCGATGGGGAACCACCATGTTACCACAAGTACCACACACGGAAAGTGTGGGAGTGGCAAGCCGCATGTTAGCTGCTTTTCTGGAGGCTGCTCTCGCCTTCGAAGTCTTATATTTTGGTACCGCCATATTTTAACCCCTTCAATCGTAAATCTGCTTTTGTGAGAATAACGAAAAGCAACTGTTATGTCAACAACTTGACCTTGTTTCTGAGCTTTTCCGCTACCGCTTTCGGAACCATTTTGCTTATATCGGCACCGAACGCCGCCATCTCTTTGATAGCTGAAGATCTGAGCACGAAATAATTTGGATCAGTTGGCATGAATAGGACCTCTAGGTCCGGATTCAACTGTTTATTGGTCATGGCCAATTCAAATTCATAACCAAAATCAACCAAAGCTCTTACACCTCTGACCATGACGTGAATTTGCTCCTTCTTCGCATAGTCAACAACCAAACCATTCCATGTAACAACACGTACATTACCGTAGGGAGCAAGCATGGATTGGAGCATGTCCATTCTCTCCTCGGCAGTAAAAAGACACTTCTTGCTGATATTATCGGCAACTACTACGTCTAGCGAATCGAATAACCGAGCCGATCGTTTTATGAGATTTAAGTGACCGTTCGTAGGAGGATCGAAAGTTCCTGGCAACATGGCCTTGATTTTCCCTGGCTTCCCTCCACTCATCTTTTCAGCTCCTCCACATACCGTTTCATAGCAGTAAATGTCTCCGAAGATTCGAATGGAATACGTTTTACAATTACAAACTTACCCTCTTCATCGGTCTCTATTATGGCAAAGACGCCTTTGCCGATGTAGGATACTTTTTGTTTTGGTAAGACGTGCTCATCCTCTTCTATCTTGCGCAATACGCAATCAAAATGGTTGAAAGAATCTGGCTGTGGACCACAGATTGCCTGTGCTATACCTTCAATAGGTTTGCCGCATATAGCACAATCGGGTACCGGTTCCTTCACTTTGGGCACGACGATGGCTGGAAAACTCTTATTCGGCTTTCGTGATTTTTCTTTTGGTTGCGCCCCGTTCGAACCTGCGGTTTTCAATCCTTGTTTGGATTGCTGTCTCCGACGTCTTCGTTTATTCTCGTTCTTCTTACTCGATTTCTTTGGGTTGGTGCCCGCAGCACCCGTATCCTGTCCATTTGTCATTCACGGTTCCCCTTCGATATGTATCAATTCCCCTCCATATAAGAGAATCACATCGATACGGATGAAATCATAACGCAATTGCCGGTTAGATGCAATGAAGCTAGCTAAGCCCCTTTTAAGTCTATGGATCTTTCTAGGAGATACCGCATACCGGATATCGTCCTCGGGATAATAGGGACGGCTCCAACGCTTCACTTCAATACAGACTAAGGTAGTACATGCTTTATCTAGCGCTATGATATCTAATTCACTTCCTGGAACCCTAAAATTCCTTTCGAGAATGGAATATCCGTTACGTTTAAGGTAATCACATACCCTCGATTCACCAATGCGTCCTTTTTCTGTATTGTATTTCTGCCATCCCACAATTGTGCTCCAATCATATTTGGACACAGATAAAAGGACGGTAGCCGCAGGCAACCGTCCTCTGGAAAGCAGTGCAAAACACTATTATCTCTTTTTGATAATAAGTTCGGGTACTTTCGCGGCCTTTCCGATCTTGGAGCGGATATAGTAGAGCTTTGCCCTTCTGACCCGACCACGTCTAATGACCTCTATCTTCTCAATTCGTGGAGAATGGAGAGGGAAAATCCTTTCAACGCCTACACCATAGGAATTCTTCCTTACGGTGAAAGTCTTGCGGATTCCGCTATTTTTAAATGCAAGGACCAAACCTTCATAGACCTGGATACGCTCCTTGTCACCCTCTTTGATAGTGAAGTAAACCTTCACGGTATCTCCAACGTGGAAATTTGCCACGTTATCTTTCATCTGTTCTGACTCAATCGCCTTGATCACATCCATCTTCTTCAGTCCCCTTCGCAACATATGGTTTCAATTCAGTTACAATTCTTTTCGCAACCTCGTCCAGTTCCGCTTTTTCCAACAATTCAGGTCGGTTCAGAAGAGTCTTCTCCAACCGTTTGCGCATGCGCCACTGGTCAATGCGTGCATGATGACCCGACAATAATATCTCAGGAACGTTAATTCCGCAATAGGTTTCGGGTCGTGTGTATTGAGGATATTCCAACAATCCGTCGGTAAAACTCTCCTCAACCAGCGATTCACCGCTGATTACACCTTCCAACAATCGGTACACGGCATCGACAATCACCAATGCCGCAACTTCTCCGGACGAAATCACATAGTCTCCTATGCAAATCTCGTCATCAACATACAGGTCTATGATCCTTTGGTCAATACCCTCGTACCTTCCACAGATGATCACAAGATCTTTTTCCTTGCTCAATTCAGTAGCATACTGTTGGGTAAAAGGCTTTCCGCTGGGTGTAGGATAAACGACACGCTTATTCTTTGCATCGATAGAATCAAGAGCCCTACCCAAAGGTTCAGGCTTGATCACCATACCCGCCCCACCGCCATAAGGAGCATCATCACATGTCTTGTGTCTATCGATAGCCATATCACGGAAATTGACCAGATTGTATGAAACAGTTCCGGCAAGAACACTCTTGGCCATAATGGAACTGGTAAAGAACGAATCAACAATTTCCGGAAACAAGGTAACGATATCAAAATTCATGAAAGCAATTCAGGAGCCAATAGCTCCAACTCCTTCCTATCCAAGTCAACGGTCCCTATATAGTGCTCCATGAATGGAACGAGATATTTCTTCCCATCCAGAATGGATTCTATTTCGAGAAGAAGTGCCTGCGGACCATCGATCACACCCACAACCTTTCCTACTGTCTTCTTATCGACTACTAGAGAACAGCTTGCAAGATCGGCGACATAGAATTCGCCCTCTTCGAGTCTTGCGGCAGAATCACGAGGTATCCAGATTTCCCAACCGTTGTAGGTTCGGACAGTCTCCGGAGTATCGAGTCCTTCGAACTTTACAAGCAACTCTTTCCCAGCAGGTTTAATCTCTTGAAGAGTAAGCTTCTTTTCCTTGCCATCCTTTCGCAACAAAACAACACCCAAATTCATCAGGTGTTCATATTCGTCGGAATAGGAGTGCAATTTTATGAAACCGTGTATGCCATGGGGGCCCTTGAGGACCCCTGTCGCCAAATAATCCATTAGTCCAAAATTTCCAGCTGTACGTGTTTTCCGCTCTTAGCAGCCGAGGCGCTAAGAATGACACGTACCGCATTGGCTATCCTTCCCTGCTTACCGATAACCTTACCGACATCATCCGGAGCGACTTTGAGCTCAAGGATGGTCGATTGCTCCCCCTCAATGATATTCACCGAGACGTCATCCGGTTGGTCGACAAGTGATTTAGCAATGTATTCAACAAGATCCTTTTCCACAGTAAAACCCTCCAATTACTTCTGAGGGGTTCTGTCGACTGTGATATTATGTTTGTTGAGAATCTTTTTCACAGTTGCCGATGGTTGTGCACCTTTGGCAATCCACTCTTTGATGCGATCCTCTTTGAGGACAACCTGCTTGTCTTCAGCCTCGATGGGATGGTACTGACCAACCTCTTCAATCGAACGACTGTCACGCGCAGCCTGTGAATCGATTACTACCACACGATAATATGGTCTCTTTTTCGATCCGAACCTCTTCAATCTGATACTCGTACTCACAACTTCCTCCTGCTCAACGCAATTACATACCCATGTGTTTCAACATTGAAGCTTGGTATTTTTTATTTTTTGCGAACTTCTTCATAGTAAGTCGCATTTTCTCAAACTTTTTCAAGAGCCTGTTGACCTCGTTTACCGATGTCCCACTACCCTTAGCAACCCGCTTCCTGCGTGTCGGTCCCAGTATACGGTAATTTGTCCTCTCCGCATAGGTCATGGATTGGATGATCGCTTTTTCCCGCTTCATTTCTTCGGTATCAATATCATCCTCACTCACATTTCCCTTTGCGCCTGGGATCATATCGATCAGTTTGTCAATAGAACCCATTTTATTCATACGGTCGAGCTGGTCCAGATAATCTTGCAGATCGAAGGTGTTTTTGCTCATCTTCTCCTGCATACGTTCTGCTTCAGCTTGGTCAATGGTCTCCTGAGCCTTCTCTACGAGAGAGACGACATCTCCCATTCCCAAGATCCTTGAAGCGATCCGATCAGGATAGAACGGGTCCAAATCCTCAAGCTTCTCACCTACACCAATGAATTTGATCGGTTTTCCAACGATAGAACGCAATGAAAGGGCTGCACCACCACGGGTATCGGAATCGAACTTGCTGAGGACAACCCCTGATATTCCTACTTTCTCTTCAAATTCCTGGGCAATAGTGACAGCATTCTGACCGGTCATCGCATCTGCAACAAACAGTGTCTCATCTGGGGAGACAGCCTGATAGATCTTCTTGATCTCATCCATCATCGTCTCATCGAGGTGCATACGTCCCGATGTATCAACGATCAGGATATCGTACTGTTCTTTTTTGGCTGCCGCAAGCGCATGTTTGGCAACAGCCACAGGGTCTTTGGACTCTTGTGCAAAAACAGGAACATCGATCTTTTCACCAAGTACCTGTAACTGTAGAACAGCTGCAGGACGGACCAAGTCGGCAGCAACCAACATCGGACGACGGCCCTGTTTTTTGAAACGAGCGGCGAGTTTAGCAGCAGTAGTAGTCTTACCCGAACCCTGGAGCCCCATCATGAGGATCACGCTGGTAGTGTCGGGACCTTTGAGATTTATGTGTTGGCTCTCTTCATCTCCCAACAGTTGGACCATCCTATCATAGACGATCTTGATGAACTGTTGTCCAGGATCGATGGATTTGAGGACTTTCTCGCCAGTAGCCTCTTCCATCGTCTTGTTAATAAAACGTCTGACCACACGAAGATTTACGTCTGCTTCGAGCAGCGCAATCTTGATCTCTTCGACCGCGTCTTGAATATTTTTTTCGGTGATTTTCGCCTTGCCGCTGAACGACCTGACGATACCAGTAAATTTCTCGCTTATTGAATCAAACATTACACATCCAAATCTATCTGCTTTACGGTAAAGATTTATACTGTATTATTGGAGGGAGTGTCAACCTGCGCATCGTAAATTACCTCCTCATCAGCTTCCCAACCCATGCGATAACTGATTGCCTTGGAAACTCCCCTCTCTTGCATAGTAACCCCTAAAAGTGTTCGTGAACCCATTACGGTATGCTTGTTATGAGTGATGATAATAAATTGCGAAGAAGATGCGAAATCCTCTAATACACTGAGGAAATACCCGATATTTCGGTCATCCAATGCCGCATCGATCTCATCCAGAATACAAAATGGGGAGGGTTTCACCTTGTAGGTTGCGAACAATAGTGCTACCGCGGTCAACGATTTTTCTCCTCCCGAAAGTGGTGCGAGTCGATCTAGCTTCTTTCCTGGGGGTTGTGCAAGGATATCGATCCCGCTTTCCAATACATTCTCAGGATCCATAAGACGTAATTCAGCCCGTCCTCCTCCGAACATTCGATGGAACATTTCTTGGAAATTGATACGGATCTTATGATATGAGTCGAGGAACAACTCTTCTGAACGTTTCTTAATTTCTTCAATAACACGAGTCAGATCATTCTTCGCCTTCATAAGATCGGTCATTTGCTGATTCAAAAAGTCGTACCGCTCCTTGATTTCTGCGAATTCCTCTTCTGCCATATGGTTTATATAGCCCATACCTTGGATCTGTTTCTTCAAGGATGCCAATTGCTCGCGCAATTGCCCCAGATCGCCTAAATCTTCCTCCAGACGGGCATCAAACTCTTTCAGACTCTTTCCATAGGTATCGAAAAAATTCCTATAGACACCTTGAATCTGTTCTTCCAAGGACTCAATATGAAAGGTGTATTTATCGATACTTCCACGCAATTCATTCAGTTCAGTATACCGTTGGTTTATTTTCTGACGCTCACCACTGAGTCTCTCGTTTTCCCGTTCAATAACCTCTACAATTTCGACCAACTGCCCATCAAGGGAATCTTTCTCCTCCTCTATGCGGACTTGGTCTTCACGTACTAGAGACATCTGCTCTATGGCTTCTTCGACTCTCTGGGCTGCAACCTGTGCATCACGTTCAGCATCGGAGTGGAGGTATCGCTGTTCGGTAATGTTTTTCTCAAGACTCTCTATGAGTGATTTTGAACTTGCGACCCGGGCTTGATGTTCTCCTAGCGAGACCTTCAACTGGGTCAGTCTCTCTCTATACTGTTCCAGTAACTCGGCCAATCCATGATTTTCTTCACGTAAGGTCTTAATAGCCTCACGGTGTGCTATAGAACGGGAACGCGAAGCAGCAAGCTCACCGTCGATGCCGTGTTTTTGAGTGATGATGCCCTCTGGAGCCAACAGTTCATCGATAAAACTAGGTATGGTATTTCGGTATGATGAAAATAATTCTGCCAAGGCTTCTATCGAACGAGAAATCTCTTGCAGGAATCTATTCCACTCTTTAACAATATCGGTCGGATCAGTAGTCTTATTCTTCAGCAATGGACCGATAGTCTTCCCAAATTCCACCCTTTCAGCCAAGGAGTTCCTCATACGCTCCAATCGTTCGAGAAATGCTTGTTCGGACGATCTCCTTGCTTGAATCGAGTATCCGCTCTCAGAAAGTTTCCTATCTAATTCTACGACAATCAGATCAGTGATTTCTTGGAGTTTAGCACCCAATTCCTGTTGTTTCGAATCTTCTACGAGAATCTCCGATTCCCGACCTCCGATCTCCACATCATGCTCTTTGATGAGTTCTTGTGTTTCTCCCATCTGAAGCACATGCTGAGTAATCTTCTCACCTAGATCCTCTATCGTCTGAGTTATTTGTTGCTTGTAATCCCGTTGGCTCTCCAATTCGAATTCATCGCGATCTATCCTCTCCAGAATTTGACCTGCCCGGGCATCAGCCTCATCCTTGCTTCTCAAGAAATCTTGATAGCGTTGTTGCAGGAGTTCCAATTGGTCACGCTTCGCTATCAGCTGTTCCTCCAGTCTCTGGATACGTGTCTGAATCGCTACCCGTGTTTCAGCATGCCGACGTAATTCACTCTGTTCACTTTCGACTTGTTCGGTATCTATGGAAATCTGTTCTTTCAGTTCATCATACGCCAGCCTCGCCTTCTGCAGCTGATCGTTTCTTGAGTCACGAAGGAGCAAAAAACTTTTAACAGTAGAAAGTTGTACATCAACTTCAATAGAGGCCTGTTGTTGTTCCAATTCCCTATAACGTGCTGCTTTGGAGGCTTGGGCTTTCCGGGAATCGTATTGCCGTTTGATCTCTCCGAGCAAGGTTTCTACCTGTTCAATATTCTCTTCTGTCCGCTCCAGCTTTCTTGCAGCCTCAATACTCCGTAGTTTATAACGGGTAATTCCAGCTGCCTCTTCAAAAATATAGCGGCGGTCTTCAGGTTTATGGCTGAGGATTTGGTCGATCTTCCCTTGCTCAAGGATTGAGTAGGCTGATTTGCCTACTCCGGTATCAAAAAAAAGTTCACGAATATCCTTCAGCCGGACTTGGCTTCGGTTTATAAAAAACTCACTCTCTCCACTGCGGTAGAGCCTACGCTTGATCTCAACTTCACTGTGTTCTGTAGGAAGTATCCCGCTCGCATTATCGACAAGCAAGGTCACCTCCGCTACATTGAGTGGTTTTCTGCTCTCGGTTCCGTTGAAGATGACATCCTCCATCTTTCCCGCACGCAAGGTTTTAGTTGACTGCTCTCCCAAGACCCATTTAATGGCATCTACAATATTACTTTTACCGCAACCATTTGGGCCAAGCAATGAAGTAGTCCCGTCGGCAAATTCCAGACGGGTCTTATCGGCGAAAGATTTGAATCCATATAGTTCTAGGCTCTTGAGGAACAACCGGAACTCCCATGCTTATAGTCACTTCACGCGGCTGGAAACTCCCGTTTATGGGCGAGAGTCCGTCAGTCCACCATCGCGAGTATACCATACCTATGATGAATTGACAAATTACATCACCAAGCCTACTATCGCCTTATGATGCTTATTTGTGGAATTGACGAGGCCGGAAGGGGCCCTATAGCCGGTCCGGTCTGTGCCGCCGCAGTAGTCTTGCCGAAGGATTTTCCTTTTGAAATCCTAGCGGATTCAAAGAAGCTCTCACTTAAGAGACGTAAATCCGCTGAAACAATGATCAAAAACCAAGCAATCGCTTGGGCAGTAGCTTGGTCTAGCAGAGGGGAGATCGACAGGATAAACATTCTACAAGCTACCCTCTGTGCGATGCAGCGGGCATACATGAAGATTGCAAGAAGCGGCATAGGAATTGATATGGTTTTAGTTGATGGTAACAGGACACCAAACTTGCCAGTACCATGCCAAGCAATCGTAAAAGGCGATGATTCGGTCTTTGAGATTATGGCGGCCTCGATCTTGGCCAAGACCGCTAGGGATGATTTGATGCTATTGATGGATCAGAAGTATCCCTTTTGGGGTTTTGCCAAGCATAAGGGCTATCCGACGAAGGCGCACCTGGAGGCATGCAATATTCATGGCCCCAGTCCTATTCATCGGATGACTTTTACCTTTTAGTCTTTTGTTTGAGGAAATCGAGTGTCTTCTGGAATTCTTTCACGAATTCTCCTAGATCTTCTTGATACACGAGGATAGATTGTCTAATGAATTTTCCTTCACCGCCCTCAGTACCCTTGCTTTCAACGATATTCAAGAACAGATCGCCATAGACATTCTCTTTTACATTGAAAAAGTAGGTCCTGTCTTTGGTAACCAATCTAGTCGAATAAACTTCTCCACGGACTCCCATTACTCACCTCTTTTGGATTATTACATACATAGCATCGGACATGAAAGGTTTCAATTTTCGTTCCCTGCACTCGCTCAGCAATACAAGCGAGCTTTTGTTTCCTGCACTCGTTCGGTATTGGATCCACTTCGTAGTCCCGCTGCCCTCGCTTCGTTTGGAAATGCAAGTTCCTTTCGTTCCCTGCACTCGCTCAGCAATGTGACCACTTCGTGGTCCCGCTGCCCTCGCTTCGTTTGGAAATGAAAAAACCTGGCTTCGCCAGGCTCTCCGTATAAGCGCCCGACGGGAATCGAACCCGCCTCTTCAGCTTGGAAGGCTGAGGTAATACCACTATACCACAGGCGCACGCTTCTGTCTCTTGATGCACCTATATATACCTGAATCCCGTAGTATGGTCAAGGCCCCCGAGTAAAATATTCGGTAGTGTATCTATTGGTCGAAAGAGTGAAATTATAGTACTATGAAGCATTGAGGAGTAATATGGACTATCGTACGACATATATGGAAATCCTACTTAGTGTAGTGATGAACATCCAAGAGGGAGAATCCCTTTCAATTAATACTAACCCGGGTCATCTGGATTTCGCCAGGGATCTTGCACAGATTGCCAGTGAAACGACCTTACAACCGGTGCATATCGTTCCAATCGAAGAGGGCTCGCCAGGAGAGGTCATCACGGTTTCGCCGATTGAGCATGAACAATCTCCCCTTCCACCATTGCGTGCCGCTTTGCTTAGACTGGATGACACTGAAGACCGTGATTGGGATTTTTCTGCTGATCCGCAACAAATAGCACAGGATTTTGCTTTATTGCAGAAAGTAGGTAATCTTGCTCCACCTCAATTGGACAGACAGGTTGCGCCTTGGTCGATAGCCGCTGTTCCAGGCCCTGTTTGGGCCCGTAGGCTCCTGGGCAATCATGCGACAGAGCAACAATTATGGGATGTATTGGCACCAGTATTCAAAATTGAAGACAAAGATCCCCAACATGCTTGGCGCGAACATATTTCGTTGCTTGATAGCCGTCTGGCAAATCTCAATCGACTTGAGGTGGAAACCTTCGAAATCCGCAATGAGACAGGAACCCGACTGACTCTGGCTCCTGTACTCGAATCCCGTTGGCGTGGAGGAGTAAGAAAACTAGAGAACGGAAGGGCTTTTGTTCCTCATCTTCCCCTCGATAGAGTGAGCATGTTAGTCGATCGCAGCACCACCACCGGGATACTCCGTACCACAAAACCATTCCCCGTGCTCGGAGGAATGGTTGAGGGTGCGGTACTTGAATTCTCTCAGGGTCGTATTGTCTCGTTCGATGCCGCTTCTGGCAAAGAGTTGCTGAAAATAGCTCTAGGAATGGATGAAGGTGCATCGAGAATGGGAGAATGCTCTTTAGTTGAAAAAGGTTCCGCTTTGACACATATTGCCGACGTTTTCGGATATGCGGGATTCGATGAGAACCATACCTCTACTATTACATTGGGAATGGGAGAAGCATTCCACCTTGAAGCTCTCGATACCTATTCCGATGAATTGGAGCTACAGGAACAAACTGGCTGCAACGTAAGTAATCTGAGAGTCCGTTTGCCTATAGGTGATGACAATCTATCGTTTACAGCACGGTTAATAGACGGGGATGAGATCATCATCATGCATAATGGCCAGTTTCTGATCTAATTCCTGCATTCAGATAAATATTTAAGGGGAACTATATGAAAGACATCAAGACCATGGAAAGAGCTTATGCTGAGCTTATCGTAAATTCGGGAGTCGCCCTCTACCCAGGGCAATGCCTCCAGATCAAGACTGGACCAGAGAACTACCCATTCGCCCAACAAGTTGCTATCGCTGCCTACGAATCTGGAGCGCTGCTCGTACAAATCGAGATAGATGATCTTCGTTTAGTAAGAAAGAGAACCGATAGCCAGAGTATCGAACAACTATCGCAAGTTCCCGATTTCGCCAAGAACATCGACTACGAAATGATGGTAAAAGATTGGGCATATATACGGATCGATAATACTGAGGATCGGCATTGGCTTGCTGACGCTGACTCCGCCAAATTAGGGGCATACAAAGCTGGCAAGGCAAATTCGGGACGGTTATACCAACTCAGTCGCATGCGACATGAGCACCCTTGGTGTGTAGTTTGTGCACCGGGGCCACAATGGGCAAAGCAAATCCTAGGAGAGAATGCAACTGTTGAAGATCTGTGGGAGATCATGGCTCCGATTCTACGGCTCGATACACCGGATCCCATAACTGCCTGGCAAGAACATGCAGATACCTTGTTGGCTAGGGGCAAATATCTGGATAGTCTTGAAATCCGTTCATTACATTTCAAAAGCAGCAAGACCGATTTAACCATTGGATTCACAGAACAGCATCGCTGGATGGGCGGAGGCGACCCATTGCCGAATGGTGGATTTTTCCTTGCAAATATTCCCACTGAAGAGGTTTTCTCTACCCCCGATAGATTGACTGCCAATGGTCGAGTAGTTACAACCCGTCCAGTATCAGTAATGGATTCTCTAGTTGAAGATGTCGTTCTTGAATTCAAGGATGGCAAGGTAGTCTCTTGTACTGCAAAAAAAGGACAGTCGATCATGGACCGATTCCTAGATACCGATGAAGGTGCTAGATATCTGGGTGAAGTCGCGCTTGTTGATGAGGACTCACCTATTGCCAAGGCAAAGCATGTGTTCCATTCAATCCTCTTCGATGAGAATGCATCTTGTCATCTTGCCCTCGGAGCTGGATACCCAAGTTGCCTAGCCAACTATGAGACGCTTAATTCGGATGAAAAACTCCTTGGTGCTGGTTGTAATCGCTCTCTGGTACATACCGATTTCATGGTAGGTTCTCCAGATATGGATATCGTCGCTACAACTAGAGAGAACAAGAAAGTACAAATCATGAGACAGGGAAGATTTGTTCTAGGAAATTAAACAGATTGGTAAATTCCCCGTGGTGAGGGCTTCAATGATTGGCATCGGCCATGATTCTGAGGCCCTCCAATGTGAGCAGAGGTTCAAGATGGTCTATCCGCCCTATCAGAGGGGCAATAGTGCGGGAAAGTCCTCCAGTTGCGAGGACTTTGGCCGATTTGCCCAACTCCTGCTCCGACCTACTGACCAACTCTTTCACCAAACCTGCGTATCCGTACATGATTCCACTCCGTATGGAGGCATCTGAATCTCGTCCTATCGCACGTTCAGGCAATTTGAGCTGTACTTGGGGAATCTGGGCTGTATTATGGAAAAGTGAGTTTACAGCAGTTACAAGACCGGGCGCTATTGCAGCTCCCAATACTTCACCTTCTTCCGTAACTGTAGTCAATGTCAATGCTGTACCGAAATCAAGTACCATGCAGAGATGGTCAGGATACAGATCATGTGCAGCGACAGCGTTTGCTAACAGGTCACATCCCAATTCTTTCGGAATACTTTCTCGTTTCAATGAAGGAGCGGAATCATGGGTAACCATCATAGGCTCTTTCCCACTTAAGGTTCGGATGACCTTTTGGAAAGAACGTGTGAGATTCGGAACAACCGAACTGATGATGGATCGGTCGATATCCGATGGAGTAAAACCTCCATGGCTCACCATCCTCTCCACAATGACAAAATACTCGTCGCTGGTCTTCTTCTGGTCGCTGTATATCCGCCAGTTTGCTACCCATGTATTTCCATCATGCATAGCCATCACAACATTGGTATTTCCAATATCAACTACCAGCAACATCGCATTACTCCTTGTCAGATAGTCACCCCGTTATGACCATGGTAATAGGAATCTCGCAGTGCACGGATATCCTCGTTCTCCAAATACTCCTCAAGACCCATTATCCTATCGATAACATTGCCATCGGGAGCAAATTCAATGATTCTATTCGCTATCGTATCGACAAACTGGTGGTCATGACTATTGAAGAGCAATACACCAGTAAAATCGATCAATCCATCGTTCAGACTCGTTATAGCCTCAAGATCAAGATGGCTCGTTGGTTCATCGAGAATAAGTACATTACCCTGTTCCAGCATAATCCTAGCGAGGACACATCGAACCTTCTCACCACCACTGAGAACAGTACAATCCTTCAGTGATTCATCACCTGAGAAAAGCATACGACCGAGAAATGAACGAACAAAGGTATCGTCCTTCTCGACCGAATACTGACGTAACCAGTCGGTGATACTCAAATGTTCCGAGAAATAAGCACTATTGTCTTTGGGAAAATAACTTTGCTTGGTGGTAACACCCCATTCAAAGGTTCCACTATCGGGCTCCATCCTACCAGCTATGATCTCAAAAAATACCGTTTTCGCATAATGGTTCGGTCCAACAAATGCGATTTTATCACCATTATTCACCATGAGGGAAAAGTTATCCAAGACTTTTTCACCATCAATGGTTTTTGTCAGACCTTTAACTTCGAGGATGTTTTTCCCAGGCTCACGTTCTGGTTTGAAAGCGACATAGGGAAATCTTCGAGATGAAGGTTTTATATCGTCAATTGTCAATTTATCGATCAATTTCTTACGACTGGTAGCCTGGCGTGCTTTTGAAAGGTTGGAACTGAACCGTTGGATGAACTCCTTCAATTCAGCAATCTTATCTTCACGCCTTCTCTTCTCATCCTTCATCTGCTTAGCGGCAAGTTGGCTGCTATGATACCAGAAATCATAGTTTCCGACATAGAGGAGTATCTTTCCATAGTCTATATCGGCAACATGGGTACAGACAGTGTTGAGAAAATGCCTATCGTGGGATACAACAATGACCGTATTGTTAAAATTGGCAAGGAAGTTTTCCAACCAATGGATCGATTCAAGATCCAAGTGGTTTGTAGGCTCGTCAAGCAGGAGAATATCGGGATTTCCGAACAATGCCTGGGCAAGAAGAACACGCACTTTGATATTGTCTTCGATATCGCCCATTTTGCTCTGTAACAAAGTATCAGAAATACCAAGTCCATCGAGCATAACACCTGCCTCGGCTTCGGCTTCCCATCCACCAAGTTCGGCGAACTCTCCCTCCAATTCAGCTGCTTTTATACCATCCTCTTCGGTAAAGTCCTCTTTGGCGTAGATCTTATCTCGCTCTACCATGATCTCATAGAGCCGTTCATAGCCCATGATCACAGTCTCTAATACCGTATGATCATTGAATGCAAAGTGATCCTGTTTGAGGACTGCAATACGTTCTCCCGGAGTTACTATGACGTCACCGGTGTCGGCTTCAAGCTCACCCGAAAGAATTTTCAGGAAAGTCGATTTTCCGGCGCCATTGGCTCCTATGACTCCATAGCAATTACCAGGGGTGAATTTGATGTTTACTTCCTTGAACAATACCTGTGTTCCGAAAGCTAGCGAAATATTTGAAGCTGTTATCATGAATAATCCTTTCTAGATTCGATAGTACCTGCTATCACAGAAAAATGCCAGCCCGAGGTTGGGCTGGCTTGGCTATAGTCCCTAGGGGAATCGAACCCCTCTTTGAAGACTGAGAATCTCCCGTCCTAGCCGATAGACGAAGGGACCGTTAGGAGACTGGGATGAAGGGATTCGAACCCCTAAAGGCAGAACCAGAATCTGCAGTGTTACCATTACACTACATCCCAACGTTATAAATCCTGCTTGAATTTATAGAAATTGAGGATATTTGTCAACCCTTATAGGAAAATGAAAGGTAACAATACCCTAATGCACAGGCTAGGCCTAGAAGGCACACCCTGCCCTCGTTCGGTTAAGCAACTAAGCCTTTGTTTTCTTCATTCGCTATCGTAGTCGATCAGAGTCCGGATTTCGTACTTATCCAATTTCTTCCCATAATCGAGGAAAGGCAATCCGATTACACCGAATACTCCCGCTACGGTAGCTCCCATATCCTCAATCAAACTAGCCGCGGCTTCAATTGTTCCTCCAGTAGCGATCAGATCATCTACTATAAGGATCCTCTCCCCAGCATGGACATCACTTTCATGGATTGAGACATAATCCTGACCATATTCCAGATTATATTTGCGTTCCTGTGTCTTTCCTGGCAATTTCCCTTTTTTCCGTACCAATACAAGCGGTATACCCTTCTTGTAGGCATAAGGAGCAGCAAAGACGAATCCACGGGCTTCGATACAAGCTACTGCATCAATTTTCTGCTCCGCGTAGATCTCATCCATTTTATCCACACAATACTGAAAAGCTTCCGGTGTTGTGAGGATACTAGTGACATCATAAAACAAGATTCCCGCACGTGGAAAATCGTGAACTTTTCTTATTGCCGAATCCAAATCAAATGTTCCCATGACGAGTCCCCCTAAGGATAAGTTTTCTTGAAGGCTGTTACACGAGCCGAAGCAGTGACACTGAGATCACTGGTAATACCGTCTACTAGATAACGATAGGCCAATCCTGCAATCATCGCACCATTGTCGGTACATAATTCCATTGATGGAAACGCCACTTCAATTCCTGTCAAAGCTTTCATTTCACTTCGCAGAAGACTGTTAGCCGCAACGCCTCCACCAACTGCCAAGCGGGTGAGTCCAGTATCATCGAGTGCCTTGCGTACCCGTTTCATCAAGATGACTATAGCTGTCCTTTGAAAGGAGGCTGCAATATTTTCCGGAGATTTGGCCGACGTACCATCCCAAAACTGATCAAGTTGGTTGATTACTGCTGTCTTCAACCCAGAGTATGACACATCATAGGGATGATTTCCTTTTTGCAATGCTGGCCCAGGGAATAGGAAAGCCTTGGAATCTCCATTTTTAGCCAGCCTATCTATCACCACTCCACCAGGATACCCAAACCCATGGTGTTTAGCGACTTTATCGAAGGCTTCGCCTATAGCATCGTCAATCGTCGTACCCAAGACATCGATATCGTCATATCCGTTGACCTTACAGATTACGGTATGGCCACCAGAGACCAGAACTCCAAGGTATGGATAATCAAGAGGATGTTCAATCTGTGAAGCATAGAGATGGGCTCTTATGTGGTCGATTCCAATAAATGGAACATCAAGTGTTGCCGCAAAACCCTTTGCGAAGTTGACTCCCACCAACAAGGATCCCAATAGTCCTGGACGATTGGTCACTGCAACAGCATCAATATCGGCAACGACCATATCCGCTTCATTCAGAGCTGATTGCACTACTTGTGATATCCACTCGGTATGGAGTCGGGATGCGATTTCAGGGACCACTCCCTGGTAAGGGGTGTGCAATTCGATTTGTGTAGCTACAATATTACTGAGGATGGAAACACCATCTTCGACAACTGCTACCGAACACTCATCGCACGAGGTCTCTATTCCGAGAACCTTCATTACCAGAATTCTCCAAAATACGCATCAGCTAGATCATCTAACGAGTATCCTTTCTCCATCATATCGGGATACAACTCCATATAAAAATCGGCAACCTCAGGCGTCCAGGGAACTCCTGCACGAGCACTGCGGTTAGCCTTTATCCGTATTGCAACAACTCGCTCCTCGGGAACCGAGGTTTCCGGCATATGCCGGGTAAATTTCTTATTCAGAATGCACTCCAATCGGAGATATGCTCCGTCGATATAAGGTAGTTTGTATCCTAGCTTTGGTCAAGCCCGTCACTTCCAAGAACCCCTCTCAAAACCTCGGTCCCCTTGCATTTTACAGCAAAATCCGGTAGTGTTTACCGGTCTTATGACAATGCCAAAATGGCTCAGGGGTAGAGCAGCGCACTCGTAATGCGCAGGTCGTGGGTTCGAATCCCACTTTTGGCTTAATTTTTAGCCTTTAATTGTTTGCTTGGTATGTAATTATTAAAATTGCGTCTCCAAAAAGTGTCTCCAAAATTGCAACACTAATCTCGTTCGCCACTAGTAACCTTTTCAATGAAAATATCACTACTCCAGGTCAAGCTCTTGTAAGATAAGGTATTGCCACATGCTTCGTACCGAGAGGCGCGGTATCTCAACGTTTATTTCCTGCACCCACTTCGTTTGGCTATGCAGGAATCTTCATTACATGAAAATCGGCTAACAAATCCATGATCAATGCATGTCCAGCCTCATTTGGGTGGATACCATCGTTGCATATGAGAGAGCTGCAATCCTTTCTCGCTAGAAAACCACTTCTGATATCAATCATCTGCGTATGTGTCTCCAAGGCTACAGTCGCTATCCGAAGGGAGTAGAGTTCCTGATATCGTTCTATGTTATGGATGTCCCCAAGCCAGTGGAGAATGCGGTTCTTATCCAACCCATTTCGACAGATATGGCCTAGATAACGTTTTGCATCGATCGGTGGTAAAGTCATGAGTATAGGAACTATATCCACTCGTTTCAGTTGCGATATCATATGTTTCAACGTCAAGTCAAACTCCTCCAATGGAGTTTTCGGTAGATGACTGGCATCAGGATCTGCCGCGACTTGATCCCAGAGGAAATCACAATCATTTCCTCCATACTCAAGCAATACACTATCACAATGCAACCCATTGGCCATAGCTCTCTGAAGTAAATCCTTCCCCTTGGTAACCGTACAACCAAACATAGCGCTATTTTGGAACTCAACTCCAAGAAGATCCCCTAAACGATCGAACCCATTGTTTTTAATTGGAATATACCGATCTTCCTTTTCGCTATACACCACCCCTTTCAAAATTGAGTCACCAAATATACGAATTTTCTTCTTATCCATCTTCATAGATACATTGCCTCCACCATAGGTATGTATGTAAAGGCTAGTAAAGGTAAAACATGAAAGCAATAGAATGAATATACCAAAAACAATCAGAATCTACAGCTATTGTTATCTGGTAAGAATTAACTATGCACAAACTAAGGGCTCAGGCAATATCCTTGCCCCATGCCACCACGCATGAAAAGACTCCTCTAACTAGGGTATTTGCTTCCCAGCAGGAGGAGTCTTTTAAGCTTTAGCATGAATAGTTAGATCAATTTCTTTCGGACCATACTAGTAACAATTTCTCCAAATAGTACGACAACAATTATGGAGAAGAGTACCATGGATACATCTCTCCATCGGAAGAGGTCTATAGCAACCTGGAACAGCATTCCGATACCACCAGCACCAACCATGCCGAGAACTGTTGATTCACGGATATTAATATCCCAACGGAGAATAGCAACAGCCCAGAAAGTTGGCAATACCTGGGGAACAATCGCATAACTGATAATATGGCCTTTGGAAGCTCCGGAAGATTGAAGGGCTTCTATAGGTCCCCAATCCATCTCCTCGATGCTTTCACCAATTAATTTACCAAGGAATCCAATAGCACGGAAAGTTATCGCAAAGACTCCAGCCATTGGGCCTGGGCCTAGAATCGCTACAAAAAGCAATGCCCAAATCAGAGTATCGATCGATCTGGAGGATACTATGATAATCCGGGCGATTGCCAACGTCACTTTATTGGGAGAAACATTGTTTGCACCAAAATAGGCTATCGGTAATGAAATCAAGACTGCAAATACCGTTCCAATAGTCGCAATATTTATGGTCTCGATCAGAGCTGGAATTATTTCTGGCAAAGCTCCGGGATTTGGGGGGATCATCCGATAGATCATGTCCTGGATCTCAACTGGGGCTGACCACACCCACGGCCAGAAAATATCGATTGAACTAATAGTCCAATAAAGGATTACAGCTACAGCGAGGTAGGCGAAATATCGTAAAAACCTCTGTTTAGGTGTATAGCGCTCCCATTTGTAGGATTCTTTTCCCAATTCTTTCAGCGGTCCTGATGTCAAAGAACTCATCTAGTAAACCTCCTCAGTTTTCCGCTCGCTGCTTCCACAACAAGAATGACAGCAATCATAACCAGAAGGATTGCAGATGCAGTACCATAATCATATCTACCGAATGCTGAATTGAGCGTATTTCCGATACCACCTGCTCCAACCAAGCCGATAACGGCCGAAGCCCTCAGGTTGATGTCAAATTGATACATAGTCAGACCAATCAACCGAGGAAGAATCTGGGGAAATACCGCATAGACCAGAATGGTGAAGTAACCAGCTCCTGTTGAACGGATAGCTTCGATCTGTCCATATTTGATCTCTTCAATTGCTTCAGCAATCAATTTTCCGACAAAACCTATCGTATAGATTATCAAGGTGAGCACACCGGCGAAAGCTCCGAAGCCTACCGCTTTCACAAATAGGACACCGAGTACGATCGGATGCAAACTTCGGGAAACGATGATGATTGCCCGACCCAGCCAATAGACAGGACGGATAGAAATATTCTTCGCTGCCATAAACCCAAATGGGATACTCAACAAAACTCCAGCAAAAGTTGCCACTACAGTAATTTGAAGACTCTCAATGAACCCTGTAACAATTAGAGATCCTCTTGCTGCAAAGTCTGGTGGAATAGCACTGGAAAAAATCTGCATTGCCCGGGGAATACCGCGCATGACACGTTGGATATCTAGGCTCAGAGTGCTGAATGCATAGAAAAGATATACTGCACTAATAATTATCAACCCATAGCGTAACCAAGGATTCTTGATAAAACTCGGTTTCTTCCATCTATAGAGATTATCGGGCGGCATTGTATGTTTGTCTTGCATCATCTTGTAGACTCCGATTCATTCTCCTTCTGTTCCTTGAGCTCAGCTTTACCGGTATATATATGCTCAAGATGGTCATGAGTCAGTTCGTCGGGTTTGCCGTCGAAAACAATGACCCCTCCACGTAATCCTACGATACGGGAAGCATAGTGCTTTGCTTGTCCAACATTATGGAGATTGATAAGTACCGGAAGATCCAATTCCTCAGCCAGATTGGCAATAAGTTCCATGATCAATTCGGAGGTCTTGGGATCTAGGGAAGCGGTTGGTTCATCCGCAAGAAGGATACTGGGATTTTGCATGAGAGCTCGGGCAGCCCCTACTCTCTGACGCTCACCACCTGAAAGTTCGTCACAGCGTTTATTGATGTACTGTGATAAACCTACACGTTTGAGCATCTGATATGCGTGATCAACATCATCAGCTGGAAATTTTCGAAATACACCTTGAAGAAGGGAGACATAACCGAGCCTTCCTGAAAGGACATTCTCCATTACGGTAAGACGATCCACAAGATTGTAACCCTGGAAGATCATCCCTATCTGTCGTCGCGCATGCTGCAGCTGCTTTCCTCTCAACTTCAATAGATCCACTCCATCGAGTAGAATTTCTCCAGAGTCCGCAGTCACCAATCTGTTAATACATCGTAACATAGTGCTCTTTCCTGCACCGGATGAGCCGATAATAGCTGTGAGCTTTTTATCTCCCGTAGAAAAGTTCAACCCCTTGAGAACTTGTTCTCCACTACCGTAGCTTTTCACCAAATTCTTTATTTCAAGCATAGTCCTTCACCTTCTTTGGCGTATCAGTAAAACCGGTGTCTCTAACGACACCGGTTTTGTAGTACACATTCAATTATTCAAAACAGAGCCTACAGGCCCTCGAACGTATATTCAATACCGTTCATCTCATTTATCTTCCTGATCTGCGCCCACTGGTCGAGATAGGTGATCTCAATGAAGCCGTCTACAGCGAACTCATCACCAAGTGGGGTTCCAGCGAACGGGAAGGTGAAGAAAGCTTCCTTGATCTTGGCAACCAAGTCGGGGTGCAAATTATGGGCGTAGCCATAAGATGTGGTGGGGAAAGGATCTGTTTCAAAAATAATGCGAACATCAGCAGGATCGAAAAGACCTCTTTCAGCCATTCTATCTACAACCTCTGATGCAACAGGAGCCGCATCGTAGTCTTTTGCAACTACACCAAGCGCAGAGTTTTCGTGACTACCGGAGAACTCGATTTCATAATCTACACCAGGGGTAACACCATAATCGGGAAATAGCGCCGAAGGAGCCATGTTACCGGAATTCGAAGTGGGACTGGTATGAGCAACCCGCTTACCCTTGATATCCTGTAGCTCATACAAATCGCTATCGGCATGTACGTAGACCTGGAGGGTATAACCGAACTGACCGTCAGCTCCACCCATAATTGCGAAAGGAACATAACCGGCCAAATTGACAGCGAAAGGAGTCGGACCAGTTGAGATTCCTGCTATATGAAGACGTCCTGCACGCATTGCTTCAACCTGTGCAGCGTACGAATCGACAGAGAAGAATCTGACCTTCTTTCCTGTTACTTCGGCCAAATGGTCAAGGAACGGCTGCCAGATATCTTGATAAACCGCAGGATCTTCCACTGGGGTATAGGCGAATATTAAGGTATCGGGATCCAACCACTTGCTTTCATCCTTTGGTGGATCGGCTACTAAATCGAAATTTTCATCACAATACAAGGTATCGAGCAACCCGCGATTGGTACACTCCTCTTCTACTACCGGAGCCTCCTGCTGTCCAGCAGCGAATACGAAGGTAGTCGCTACGAGAAGCAATAACGAAACCAGGAACAATTTTTTCATACGATTCTCCTTTTTTGAAAAAAAATTGCATAATATCAACGTTTTTTCACTCATCACACAGGAAATCCTGCCACAGATTTTGCAGAGTGAAAAAACATCTGATACATTAGTTAGATTTTAAACCCGAAAGTAGCCCAATGCAAGAAAAACAATCGCAAGGTTACCTATTGGTACCAACAAGACACCGGCTTCGCAACCAGTGTCTTGTTTATCCTATAAAGGGATTCTGCACCCTACTCTCAGAATCCAAGCAATGTAGGAAGGAATGTCGAGATTATCGGAACATAAGCAATGATAAATAACGCTATTACTTCAACAATGATAAACGGCAGAATCGCTTTGCTCAAAGTTGAGAGTTTCAGCTTGGTAATGCTACAAGCAACGAATAGACACGCTCCAACCGGTGGAGTCATCAATGCGATATTGAGCGAAAGTACCATGACAATACCGAAGTGGATAGGACTCATCCCCAACCCGACTGCGATAGGATGCAAAATTGGGCCTAATATAATCAACGCTGCAGCGATATCCATGAACATACCTACCACAAGCATTAGAATAATGATCAGGAACAAGATCATTGCAGGGCTTCCTGTCGCTGCTAATAGGAAGTCAGCTATCATTTGTGGTACTTGGTTAATAGCGAGTACCCAGCTCAATATACTAGCGGTCCCTATGATAAGGAATACCACGCCTGTAATCTTTGCGGTCGTAATGAACATGGAAGGAAGGTCTTTCACCTTGATACTCTTGAGAATGAAGAATCCAACCACCATCGCGTAGGCTACAGCAACAGCTGCCGCTTCGGTAGGAGTGAAAACTCCGGATAGTATCCCACCCAGAATTATGATCGGCATGAGTAGAGGAAGTATTGCATCCTTCAAACCGAGCATTTTCTCTTTGAATGTCGTTTTGGGGCTCTTGGGATAACCACGCCTGTAACTAATGATGGAAGAGATTATCATCAACAAGATTGCCAGTACGATTCCAGGAAGGAAACCAGCAGCAAACAGACCAGCGATAGAAACATTCATCAAGGAGCCATAGATAACCATCATATTCGATGGTGGTATCGTAGGCCCGATAATCGATGAGGCTGCCGTTACCGCAGCCGAAAAGTCGAGATCGTAGCCATCCTCTTCCATAGCGGGTATCAACATCGTCCCGATAGCTGCCGTATCACTTACAGCGGCTCCGGTCATACCGGCGAAAAAGACACTTGCTATGATATTGGCATGTGCAAGTCCTCCTCTCACATTTCCCACCAGAATATTGGAAAATTTTACCAATCGGTTGGTTATTCCGGTCCGGTTCATGATCTCACCAGCGAGAATGAAAAATGGCATCGCCATAAGCGTAAACATGTCCAGACCGCTGAAAAACTGCAATGGAGCCATCGTGAACATAGCCACATCGTTCATCATCATATACAGCCCGACCAGACCTGCAACTCCAATAGTAAAACCAATTGGTATCCCTAAAAGAAGGAGTGTAGCGAAAACAATGATTATAGATAAGAACATAGTTGACTCCTCTTTCTAAATGTCGATGATTTTCTTCTCATGCGACTCGGGGGCATAGCCTCGAGATAAGTTTATAATATGCGTTAACACCAATTGGATAACGGCCAAGATCATGGAGACCGGAATTGCCAATGACGGTAATACCATAGTTATACCCAAACCCATAGAAATCTGGAACTTGGCTTCAATAGTCATTTGGATGGAGTAGTAGATCATGATGAGGAGAAAACCTAACACCACAACAAAAATGATGCTACCGAGAATCATGCGCATTACTTTTGATTTGGCTCCATCAAGTAGAATGGTCAGTCCTACATGTTCATTCTCACGTATACCGATACTTATAGCCAGTGCCGCTGCCCATATCATCAGATACCGGGATAATTCCTCTGACCAGCTGAGAGGAATCCTGAAGACATAGCGAAACAAGACCCCCAACAATACGACGAAAGTCATCCCTCCTATCGTAATAACACAAAGTTGGCTAACTATCTTATTCAGGATATCGGATATGCGGTATAACATGCCGATTGCTTTGTTTTCTTGTGAATCCATAGAAGAAACTCCTCTGTGGTGGCACCATGAACTCGGTACCACCACATGGTCTAGAAGCGAAAATTCTTAGTAGCCCAACTTGGCTTCGGCATCTTCGACAGCTGAGAGGAAACGATCCACCCAGTATTTACCCTGAGATTTATAGGTTCTTTCCAAGAATGCGCGAGCTGCAGGAATTGCAAGATCACGGAACTGCTTCATTTCTGCGGCTGTGGGAACATATACATTCATTTTTTCTAAGAGTACGGGAAGACCCTTATCTGATGAATCGATAACACGACTTACACCACGTCCTGCAAGAATTGCAGTTCGAGCTGCATCGTCAACAATTTTTTTCTGGTCCGCGGTAAGTCCATTATAGAATCGTGGATTCATGACCCAAACGTAGGGAGCATACAGATGGTTTGTGAGAGTAATGTAGTCCTGGACTTCATAGAACTTCGCCATATTGATTATAGAGATAGGATTCATCTGTCCATCGACGACCCCAGTCTGTAAGGATGTATAGACTTCAGCCCATGCGACAACAGTCGGAGAAGCTCCTAAAGACTTAACCACTTCCTGGTGTAAGGGAACACTCATTACTCGGATTTTCAAGCCTCTCATATCGGCAGGAGTCCGGACTTCACGTCGGGAGTTCGTGATTGCAAAAAATCCACCCGATTCGCCAAAACCAAGGACCTTAAATCCTGCTTGTTTTTCGATATCGGCAGCCAACTCTTGTCCAAAATCGCCATCATATACTTCATAACCGACATTATAGCTAGAGAAGGCGAAAGGTAGGTTCGTAACATCGATGAGAGGATAGAAGGTAGAAAGACCACCAGAGGAGGATATAAAAGATTGTACGATTCCAGCCTTAACCTGAAGCATGGTCTCACGTTCTTTTCCCAATACTCCATTCGGGTAGAGCTCTACAATAATCTGTCCATTGGAATTCGCTTCCACTTCACTTTTGAATGTAGCGGCCATTGCTGCTGAAGGGACATCAAAAGGATCTTGTGGGTTTAAGTGTGCGAGTTTGATGGTCAAAGGTGCTGCCATCAACGGGAGAACCAAAAGTACCAAAAGAACGATAAGAAATAGTTTTTTCATATGCGTCTCCTATGTGTGATATACCGGTATCGTATTACAACAAAATGCAACAGTCAAAGACTATTTTTATGATTTGGTAAGTTAAATTGTCTAATTTTTATGTCTTGTCATATTTTCTAACAAAGTAAAACTTTTGTTGATGTATAGTTGCAAACAATATTAGCATTATATTATCTCCATTTAGCATGATTCAATTAATTCTTACCTTCTTACTATCTAGTCCTGAGAAACTCTCCTTTTGTTATAAACATCCCCTTGACGAGTGATGGGTTGTGTTTATATCATACTATATCTATAGATTTTGTAAACTTTACCATTGGAGGTAACTATGTCCACATTCCTTTGGATTTTTGGATTTGTCTTACTTTTAGCCGTCTTGGTTGTGTTGAAACGAAAGTTTCACCTACCCTTCTCAACTCGTGTCTTCATTGCTCTACTTCTAGGGGCAGCGTTCGGTATGGCGCTCTTTTTCCTAGCCACTGCTGAAGCCAACCAGAACGTCCGACGCTGGGTGTCACTTGTAGGATACGGATATGTAGACCTATTAAGAATGTTGATTATACCTCTTGTACCAACAAGTATTATCGCAGGTTTGTTGAAGTTAAGTAGTACCGATGAACTGAAGCAAATGGGATCCCGTACTATTGGAATTTTTCTCTTCACCGCTACAATAGCGGGAATCATCGGTTTGGTGATTGCAAGTATTTTCTCAGTCGGTTCAGGCATGGTTATCCCGGAATTGGCCTCTCGTGAACCCAATACGGTTAGCAATGTATTTTCTCAATTCAGGAATTTCATACCGTCGAATTTTGTGAAGGCTGCCGCTGAAATGAATATGATTCCGCTTGTGGTGTTCTCGCTATTCATTGGGGTCGCAGCAATCGGAGTAAAGACTAAAAAACCAGAAGCCGTAAAGCCATTCCAAGATATTCTGGAGAGCTTCCTACAAATTGTCATGCAATTGACCAGGAATGTGCTTAAACTGACTCCTTATGGTGTATTAGGTTTAACTACTTATTGGCTTAGCAGCACCGGCATGTCAGTATTGGTACAGCTTGGGCTTTTTGTTATCGCCGTAGTGATTGCCTGTCTTATCCAGATGGGATTGGTATACGGAGGACTGCTTACAACGTTTGCAAAAATCAATCCTATCAGATTTTTTAGGGCAGCTAGTCCAGCTCTTCTTCTAGCTTTTTCCAGTCGCTCCAGCCTAGGTTCATTGACTATGACAATCGATACGATGACAAACCGACTTAAGGTGAATTCCCGCGTGGCGAATTTTGTCGGTCCACTCGGTGCCGTGATGAATATGGATGCCTGTGGAGGAATCTTTCCAGCCATGGTGGCAGTATTCGCTGCCAATGCATTTGGTATTGATCTCAGCATATCGCAGTATGTATTGATCGTGGTTGTCTCAGTACTGGCAAGTCTGGGGAGCGCTGCAGTTCCCATGGGAGCGACTGCATTCACGGTTATAACCCTTACAACGGTAGGTCTTCCGGTTGAAGCTGTTGGTTTGGTTGCCGGTGTCGATTTTATTGTGGATATGTTCAGGACCATGACCAATGTGGCTGGTGACATGACTACATCAGTCATCGTCGCCAATTCACTCGGTGAGTTCGATCGGGAAGCTTTCAAAAATCAGGATCTGAAAGCTGATACAGCGAGTTGATAGTACTTATTTTATCGAGATCGACACTAATCTAATAATTGAGGGGACGTTTGAAACGTCCCCTCTTGTTGTGAGAAATGTTTGAATGCTGTACGTTAGCTACTTCTTTAATACAGCCTGCGCCGCAGCTAAACGTGCAACTGGAACACGGAATGGCGAACAGGATACATAGTCCAATCCCACTTTCTGACAGAAATCTATGGTCTTTGGATCTCCTCCATGCTCACCACAGATACCTAGCTTGATCTTCGGATTGACCGAACGCCCTAACTCAGAAGCTATTTTGACCAATTTCCCGACACCATCAATATCAATGGTTGCAAATGGATCATATTCATAAAATTGCTTATCGGTGTCATTCACATAAGGTCCTAGGAAGCTCGCCGCATCATCACGGGAGAAACCACAAGTCATCTGTGTCAGATCATTGGTTCCGAAACTAAAGAATTCGGCCGATTTAGCAATCTCATCTGCAGTTATCGCTGCTCTTGGGACCTCGATCATGGTTCCAATCTTATAAGCAATCTTCTTGCCCCTTTCCGCAAACACCTTTTCAATGGTTTCAATAGCATGTTTCTTGGTGTATTCGAATTCCTTATAGTGTCCAACCAGAGGAATCATGATCTCCGGATGGACCTCTGTGCCCTTCTCAGATACATTGAGAGCTGCCTCAATGATAGCCCTCACCTGCATATGGAGGATTTCAGGGTACACAATAGCAAGTCTGCATCCTCTAAAACCGAGCATAGGATTGAATTCATGCAACTGCGTTGTTTTTTGAGCAATTTCTTCAACCGATATACCCAACTGTAGAGCCATTTCATGTCTACTAGTGTGATCATTTGGAAGGAATTCGTGCAATGGAGGATCAAGCAAGCGAACCGTTGCGGGAAGACCATTCAATTCTGTGAAGATCTCCTCAAAATCTTGCCTCTGCATGGGCAACAGTTCGGCGAGTGCCTTCTCGCGCTCAACCTTGTTGTTGGCCAAGATCATTTTTCTCACACTGATGATTCTCTGACCACCAAAGAACATGTGTTCTGTCCTACACAATCCGATACCTTCTGCACCCAATTGTACAGCCATATGGGTATCAGCAGGAGTATCTGCATTGGTACGTACTCTTAACTTACGAATTTCATCAACATATCCCATGAATTTGTTGTAGTTTTGGAACAACAACGACTCATCGCTCTTCATTTCTCCATTGAGAACTTGAACGATTTCTGAGGGTTTTACTTGGATGTGTGCGAAGTAGACCTGACCGGTAAAACCGTCGATGGAGATAAAATCACCTTCACGGACTACTTTATCGCCTACTTTCATGGAGCCATCTTTATAATTAATGGATATATCTCCAGCTCCCGAGACACAGGGACATCCCATTCCCCGGGCAACAACAGCTGCATGGCTGGTCATACCACCACGGGTTGTAATAACACCTTTGGCTACTGCCATACCACCGATATCTTCGGGACTGGTCTCTACGCGAGCAAGAATGACATCTTTTCCAAGAGCAGCCATCTCCTCAGCCTTCTCGGCGGAGAAATAGACCTGTCCACAGGCCCCACCAGGACTGGCATTCAGTCCTTTTGTTACTTCCTGAACGCCCTGTTTGTCGATATCATCACTGTCAAGAACGGGAGCGAACAATTTGTTGAATTCACCTGCAGGTACTCGACCAACGGCAGTCTCCTTGGAAATAAGACCCGATTCCACCATTTCGACCTGACTTCGGAGCCAACTGAAAATAGTCCGCTTTCCGTTACGGGTCTGGAGCATGTACAATGTACCCTCTTGAATTGTGAATTCGATGTCCTGCATATCTTTATAGTGTTTTTCCAGAAGATCACGGATATCGACCAACTGTTGGTACACCTTCTCGTTGACTGACTTCAACGTATCGATAGTCTGGGGAGTTCTGATACCTGCGACGACATCCTCTCCCTGAGCATTCATGAGATACTCGCCGTAGAATTTGTCCTCTCCTGTAGAAGGATCCCGGGTAAAGGCAACTCCAGTACCACTCGTAGCTCCCATATTACCGAATACCATCGACTGGACATTCACTGCAGTTCCGAGAAGCCCTCTGATATCGTTCATCTGCCGGTATCTGATGGCACGATCATTGTTCCAAGAGCCGAATACAGCATTGATAGCCTTGAATAGCTGGTCAATAGGATCAGTAGGGAAATCTTCTCCGATATAGCGCTTATAGAGAGCCCGGTATCGATCAATAACCTCTTTCATGTCTTCCACATCGAGATCAGTGTCGAATTCACAGTTTCGCTCTGTCTTAACCGACTGGAGGGCTTCTTCGAATTCATGGTGGGGAACACCCATGACAACGTCACCGAACATTTGCATAAATCTCCGGTAACTATCCCAAGCGAAACGTTCGTTGTTGGTCTTTTTCGCAAGGGCTTTGGCAGAATCTGGATTCATCCCCAAATTGAGGACCGTATCCATCATACCAGGCATAGATTGGGCAGCCCCAGATCTAACGGAGACAAGAAGGGGGTTCTCACTGTCGCCGAGCTTGGCTCCCATAACCTTCTCCAAGTGGTCCAGATGCTTAAGGACCTCTTCACGCAACCCCTCAGGATACGTACTGTCATTCGCACTATAGTACGCGCAGGCTTCCGTACTGATGGTGAATCCTGGAGGAACTGGTAATCCGATTGACGTCATATCGGCCAGATTCGCACCCTTCCCTCCAAGTAGATCTTTCATCGATGCGGAACCTTCCGCTTTACCTTCTCCAAAAAAATACACGTACTTTGTCACGTCCTTCGACATATATGAAGTACCCCCTTAAATTCATTTTCTATAATCAATTCACGATATATCAATGTATATGAGAAAACCCTCCCTGTCAATGCAAGGAGGGTTTCTGGCATCATGCCGTATATGATTCAAGCGCCTTCAAGCGCGTCGGTTGTTTCATCCTTTCCAACGCTTTTTTCTCTATCTGGCGAATCCTTTCTTTCGTCAGATTATAAAGCTCTCCAATCTCTTTGAGGGACATGGGAATGGCACCATTGAGACCAAATCTCATCTCGATGATCTCACGCTCCTTATCGCTTAGAATCTGCAATGCTTCATTGATATCATCCTTCAAGGTTTTGTCCATCAGGATATCCTCAGCGGAACGATAGTCATCCTCAATAAAGTCCCCTACAGTCGAGTTGGAGGGATCGCCATAGACAGGAGCATCAAGACTTACCATCTCACGACTGATGGAGAGCAAATCTCCTACCAATTGGGGATCCATCTTCATTGCCTCGCCAAGCTCTTCCAGAGTTGGTTCCTCTCCACTTTCATGCATAAGCTTGCGTTGAGCCTTCTGGATTTGTACCAATTCATTCGCTCTATTGAGCGGTAAACGCACAGTCCTTGATTTCTCACAGATAGCTTTTAGGATAGCTTGTCTGATCCACCAAACAGCATAACTAATGAAGTGGTAACCACGATCCACATCATACTTCTCTAGAGCATTCATGAGACCGATATTCCCTTCATTAATAAGGTCAATCAGGGGTAATCCCTGGTTTTGATATTTTTTTGCAACGTTAACAACGAACCTTAGGTTCGATTCAATCATTCTTTTACGGGCAAATTCATTGCCTTCCGCGGCTTTTCTTGCCAATGAATCTTCCTCCTCACGTGTGAGAAGAGGAATACGGTTGATTTCTTTCAAATACATGGAGAGGATATTTTCGTCCTCGAACTGGTCATACTCGTTCAAAACTTTCTTGTTCCGGATCATATGCAACTCCTCCTACTGAATAGGAAGCATTTTTCATGCCAACTACATACAAGAAAGAGAAACATTTTATATTTTGTTATATGTTAATATTTTGCATATTTTTATAAGAAGGAATGTCAGGCAATGTCAGTCTTTCTGGAACCAGAGACTACAGGTCAGACGTGTCAAAATGTCACACTCACCCTAAAATGGTTGATTACTGGGTAATTTTGACCCATTCTTCTTCGTGAATATCGAATTCTTGGTCAACTTCGGCATCGACTAGATCTTCCATATCCTCCATTTCCCAGGGGAAATCTATCTTTATTGTACGGTACCAAGCTCGCATATCCTTACCAGCAAAGGGAATCTCTGATTGTTCGATTTCCCTGTTGAGCTGATTCCAACGATTCTTAATCAGATCATGCACCATGTCTCCCTCGGCGATCGAAACCAAGGTCTTTTTCCGTTTACCCAAGATATATATTGCCATTTGTGTATCATGGAAAGTTCTCCAATGGTGGGAAGACCTCTCTAAACCGGAAATATCACGTAGGATAAAGGCATCATTGAAACAGCGAATCGCACCACCAATATCTCCCAATCTACTTAATACTACACCCATGCGAAAGAAACAGAGCGCAGCATCCCGAGGACTGCCACCTTCTATCTCCGATAGATTTGTACTGCAGATATTCAGAGCTTTCCTGTATCGTTGGTCTGTTGTCTGATTTACCATATCTTTCCCTTTCACACACCCAATATACAAAGAGAAAAACGAAACGGAAAGGCAGGCAAAGATAGTAAAGCAAATTCATTCATTTGCTTGACCGTACGCATCTTTGTGCGTATATTTCTAGAGGATTTCATCTCAGTATCCAAATAATATGAGAGATAATATCATACAGGAGGAATTTATGACTATCAAACCGATGGGAGACAGAGTACTTGTCAAAATGGAAGAGGTCCAGGAAAAGACTGCCGGAGGAATCTTCATCCCGCAGACTGCTCAGGAAAAGACCCAGATCGCCGATGTAGTCGCTGTTGGTGATGACGAATCCATTACCGTGAAGAAGGGCGACAAAGTCATGTATGACAAGTATGCCGGCACTTCTGTCAAGGCGGATGGCCAAGAGTATCTCATTCTCCACATGTCCGATGTTCTCGCTGTAATCAGCTAGATACCTCGTACACCAACGTGGGATTAGGAGGTTGCCGTGACGGCAACCTCTTTTTTCTAACTAAAGAGGAAGGATTCTATCTTTGCAGGAACTCCTTCCGTTGCAGTCTCAGGATGATATGACTGCGGCAAAGCTTCCAACATCCATCGACCATATTGTTTGTTCACCACCCTACTGTCGAGTATCAACACGATTCCACTGTCAACCGTATTGCGTAACAGACGACCGAATCCCTGTTTCAGCTTCATGGTAGCTTCAGGAAGAGCAAGCTGGAAAAACCCACTCTTTCCTACTGAATCCAGAGCTTCTTGTCGAGCTTTAAAGACGGGATCAGTGGGCACCCTGAATGGTAGTTTCACGATTATGACGAGTCGGAGAGTATCACCCGGTGCATCAACCCCTTCCCAAAATGAATCTGTCGCGAACAAAACACTGTCCTTATCGACCATAAATCGATTCAAGAGATGACTACGATCCTCATCACCTTGTCTCATCAAAGAAATACCCGCCTTCTCCATATCGGGTAATAACTGTTCGCTGACTTTTCTCAACATGGCATATGAGGTGAAAAGGACAAGAGCACCACCTCCGGAAGCATAGATGGCATCTCTGATCGTATTACTGCAATACGAGAAGAATGCTTCGGGATTCTTTTCAGAAAATACAGGAGCATCATTTGGTGTAAGCAGAAGAAGATTCTGTTTGAAATCGAATGGGGAGTGGTGTACTGCAGTGAAATAGGGTCGTTCATCGAGAATAGGTAGTCCCACCCTCGATCCCCAATAGGTGAATTGGTCATGCAAATCCAAGGTAGCACTCGTGCATATAACAGTCGAGAGTTTACTGAACAACGATTCCTGTAATGGCCTGGCAACCGATAGAGGTGAAATATGGACCTGGACACCTTTAGTCGCATTACCGGTATCCACAAGCTCGAACCAATGGACATCTTGGGTCCAACGAGGAAAATCGATAAACAGAGTCAGAGCCTGTGCGCCTGATTGAATTCTCCTCACATGCACAACCATCTCTCGTACGCGATAATCCAACTCCTCGGGAATTTTTCCTGTTTGGACCAGTTGCTTAACTAAGGCATCCAATCTCTCCGTGTGTGCTGTAACAGATTCAGATAAGCGGACAAAATCTCCTAACGAACCATGCATAGCAGGTGTAATGAGGAGATTGAACACACGTGATTGCTGCATCAGTCCCAGTAGATAGGTATCCAAGTATCCAATCGCCTCGGTCAAAAGTGAGAGTTCGGTGGTTATTTCTCCAGGGAGGCTATCATCTTGTGCATAGGGAGCCAACTCATCCAATAAAGCTTTCGCATGTCTTTTCTGTCGAGACAGACGTCCGATCGACCTGACCATCTCATGTCCACTGTAGGTTGTGGTGAAAAAATCGGTTGCATTGTGCTCGATGTTGTGGGCCTCATCTATTACCAGACGCTGGAAAGGCGGTAGGACGGCATCCTCATCGTAATCTATCCCATCTATCATTCTTGATCGTGCATCGGTAAATAGAAGGTGATGGTTACCGATAAGAATATTGGATTCGGCTGCACGTTTACGTGACTTCATGAAATAACAATCCCGGAAGTATGAACATTTATACCCGAGACAGAGATCGGCATCGCTACAAATCTCCGACCATACCTTGGCACGAATCCTCCCTGGGAAATCTGTTTTCAAACCCGTCTCCGTCTCTGCACTCCAAGCAACTATACTACCAATCTCACTGAGCGGATCCCGAGCTATGAGCGGTGTATCGTCTGCAGCTTCTTCCAACCGACGAAGGCACAGATAATTGCTGCGCCCCATGACCAAGGCTATAGGACAAGATTTTTCCAATAATGAGAACAATTGAACGATATCCTTATCGAAAAGCTGCTTCTGTAGATTAATAGTAGATGTGGCTACGACAGTCCGTTCCTTGGGATGCTCGATTGCCCAAAGAAGGGCTGGAACCAAATAGGCGAACGATTTGCCGATGCCAGTTCCGGCTTCAATTGCAGCAATCGCATGTTCTTCATAGGCCCTTGCAACCGTAAGAGCCATTTCCAACTGCCCATCCCTGAATTCATACCCTGTAAAACGTTTTGAAAGTATGCCATCAGCGTCGAATACCTGATAAATCTCACTGTTCTCCAAGCTTGTATTCCTGTACCTTTCGATGCAATGTCTTCCTTGCTACACCGAGTATATCGGCTGCTTTTGACTTGTTCCCACCGCAACTGGCGATAGTTGCCAGAATTAGGGCTTTTTCAGCCTGCTCCATGGTCGTTCCCACGGGAATGACCACCCGTTCCTCCGAGCTCGCATTCTTCACGGCACCGGGAAGATCGTCCAGATCGATAATCTTCTCCGAGGCCAAGACTACCGCACTTTCAACACAATTGCCCAATTCTCTAATATTTCCAGGCCAATCATACGATAACATGGCTGCCTTCGCCCTTTGAGAAAAACCTTCTACCTGTCGCTTGTTCCTCTCATTGTACATTTCTAGAAAATGGGACATGAGCAATGGAATATCCTCCTTCCTTTCCCGAAGTGGAGGAACCTCCATATGAATTACATTCAAACGATAATAAAGATCTTCACGGAAACGTCCAGCATCCACCTCAGCACGCAGGTCCCGATTGGTCGCAGCTACAAGCCGAACATCAACAGTAAGGGTCTTTTCGCCCCCCAATCGCTCGAATTGCCGCTCTTGAAGAACACGCAGAAGTTTGACTTGGGTTCCTTGGCTAATTTCTCCTATCTCATCTAGGAAGAGGGTTCCACCATTGGCAAGTTCGAATCGGCCCTTCCGGGCAGCAGTAGCCCCACTGAAGGCACCCCTTTCATGACCGAAAAGCTCATCCTCTAAAAGAGTCTCTGCGAAGGAGGCGCAGCTTACCTTAATGAACGGTCCGTTAGAGCGACTTGAGAGTTGATGAAGAGCATCGGCGACCAGTTCCTTACCCACTCCACTCTCACCGGTAACCAAGACACTTGCTGTGGCATCGGCAACCTGTTTGACCGTCTCCATGAGTCTGACCATCGGTTCACTCTTTCCGATAATCTTACTATAACCGCTTTGCCGCTTCAGTTCAGCCAACTCTTTTTTTAGGGCGGCGTTCTGATCGTGGAGGTCTAGATTGCTGAAAGCTCTTCGTATGAGAAGAAACAGTCTGTCTAAGTTCAGTGGTTTGGTCATAAAATCCACAGCGCCATTTCGCATAGCCTCTACAGCAGCCTCGATAGTGCCGTGACCAGTTAGAATAACCACTGGCATGGTAGGATAATTGGAAGAAACCCGCTTGAGCAATTCCTGCCCAGACATATGTGGCATACGAAGATCCGTAATCAACATATCGACATTGTTTTCGGTTATGAGATTCCAGGCCTCCTTTCCATCTGAGGCCAGAAGTATGGAATACCCTTCGTCTTCAAGAGCCAACTGTAGTCCATTGCGAATATTTTTCTCGTCATCAGCTATGAGTATTGTCCTATTCATGAAGTATGGGCCGCCTCCAAAGCCAATCGTTCACTTGTTGGAACTGGTAAAGTGATAGTGAAGGAGGTACCCTCCCCTTTTTTCGATGAGACCGAGATCTCTCCATTGTGTTCCTTGACAACTTTGAACACCATTGTTAACCCGAGACCGCTACCTGTGTCTTTGGTTGTGAAATAGGGCTCGAAGATCTTCGATAGTGTTGCTTCATCCATTCCACTACCCGTATCTGAGATATTCAGTACTACATTGTCACCACTTAGTTTAGTCGTAACAGTGAGAATCCCTCCATTTGGCTCCATGGCGTTCATAGCATTCTTGATAATATTCAACAGAGCCTGCTTCATCAAATTCTCATCTAGTCGCAATTTAGGTAGAAATTCCTGAAGATTCCGGGTTATCGAAATTGCATGTTCTGACAACTCGTATCCGACAAAATTGATTACATCATCAATCACCCTATTGACTTGTTCCAAGCGTAGATGGACATCCATCGGTCGAACAGCGAAGAGAAAATCAACGACAATCCCGTTTAATCGTTCAATTTCCTCATCGATCACATCTAGATAACGCTTTGCATCATCCAATGTGAGAGTTTTCTTACGTTGGAAGGCTTTCCGCAGAAGCTGCAGATGTATACCGATAGAGGCCAACGGATTTTTAATTTCATGGGCAACCCCGGCTGCAACCGTAGTCAATGACGCCAAGCTTTCCGAACGGTGCAATCTTGCCTCACGTCGCTTCTCCTCAGAAATGTCCTGTACAATAAACAATACCCGCTTTCCATTGTCATGTTGGAAAAATGGATCGAGATTACTTATGTATGAGGAGGCTTGAATAAAGAGCGTCCTTACTTTATCCCCATGTTGTAAATGGAATTCCTCTTCTATCTCTCGGTCATCGGTTACCGTGTCGAGGGCTGAGAGCATGAACTTGGCAATATCTGCATCCGCAAGAACATACCGTAAGGATGTACCCTCAGTGAATTGTCGGGATATCGGGAGCAAGTGTTTTACCGCGTCATTACAGGTAAGAACTCTTCCCATGCCATTGGTAATCACTACTCCCAGATCGATCTTTTGGAGTATATTACCCAACAATTCATTCTCACTGGCCTGGTACCTGACCAATGTCTTGATTTCATCTGTGCTGAGTTTTTCGATTTTGTCAAAAGCTCGTCGAATGAAATTATTCATACTACTTCCCGTAACCGATAATAGAGGGATTCGACCAATACCTTACTATTTTGATTGAAGATAAAGGCCTTTTGGGCGAAAGAACCTGAAATTTCCAACAAGGTGGAGACGACGGATGTACTACAGTTTCCACCAAGGAATCGAGCGCGTACAGCCTCCTGAAACTGTGTGAGAAAATACTCTAGTCTCACAGGCTCGTCAAGTTCGCTACAGAGACTATCTAACTCGCTACGATCAAATGGGGTATGATCCAATACACTATCTGCATAGCGCTGTGCCAGATTTTCGAGATCCTTGCATGGCACCGAAGCCTTCTCCAACATGAACTGTTCCACCGATTGGTAATCATCACCATTGGTGGAAAAAAGATCGGACAATACGCGATTCTTGGTTTGTGAATCCAGAGGACGGACATGATGGCGTTGCAGTCGGGATAGTATCGTGGGGAGTAATCGTGAGGGATTCTCACTCAATATCATAATATAGGTTTGTCGGGGAGGTTCCTCAAGTAGCTTCAGCAGACTGTTACGGGCACCTTCGGTACTCTCTTCGACCCCTTCTAGGACAATGAACCTCGGTTGGTCAGAGAAGCTGGTCTGGACAGTCCATTCCTGAATTGATCTCACCTGTCCAATGCCGAGTGCGCTACTCTTTCTCACATGATTGTACAGTGGCTTGAGAGTTGTCCTTAATTTCTGAACAAGTTCGGAAAGCTGGTCCTCCCTAGCCTCCTCCAGATCAAAAAGCACCTCACTTACCGTCGAGGCAGCTTCAAAATTAGAGGATGATTTGGTATCCTTGCCATCCAATAACGCTGGATGGAATTGTAGCAACATCATGCGTACAGTCTGTATCAGAAATGTCCTGTTTGACTCACTCCCAGAGTCCTCCATGATAGCCAATGCAGCTTCAATCCTGCTCATGTGGTTTCTGTTGCCGACATATACGACATTGGACATACCATAGGAAGAAAAGGCTCTACAGGATTGGCATCCACATGCCGCTTGACCACCTTCCCTACAGGAAAGCGCGCGTGCAGCCTCCATGGCAAGCCGGAATCGACCACTGTACCTATGCCCAGTAATGAGCAAGGCTTGGGGAAAGACGCCACCTGCGATCTGTTGCGCCATCAATGTTGCAGAATCTTGCCTATACGGCATGAGTACTTCGAACATCTACAGTATTCCCTTCACAAGATCCACCCCCACCGGCGTCAGCGGTTTGATAAGTTTGGTTGTAAGGACACTGGGGTCAAGGTATGCAGAGACATCCACCACTTGCTGCAATTCGAGCAGATAGACAAGGAAAGCGACTACTACAAAAACTTCAACTACTCCCAAGACCAGACCAAGTAATCTGTCCAGCCAATCCAACCCCAAGGCATCCAAGGTCTTGTCTAGTAGTGAACCGACCATCATCATGAGGATATAACCGATGATGAAGAGAATGACAAATGCAATCAATGTAGCAACCAAGGGAGGCAAATCAAAATTTTCCATCAACAATGAAGAAACCAATCGGGAAAATAGCAATGCTATGACAAAACCAATGAGAAAACCTGCCCTTGAGGAAAATTCGAGGGCAAATCCCCTAACTGTCCCGACAACGGCAGCCATGAATGCGATTACGACGATTATGACATCCACCACATTGAATACATACGGACCTAATGCAAATCCCCATTCAGTCATCTGTGACTCTCCTTTTTTCTTTACCGGTCATACAGCGCACAATCTGAAAAGCGATGACAGGAGCTGCAGGTTGTGGACGCAGCGACTTGGCACCTTTGACCATTCTCTCACGCATATCATGATCGTAAACGATATTTTCCACAAGAGAAACAAGATTCTCACCAGTGGCTTTTTCCGCTTCTATGAGAATCGCAGCACCAGCCGAAACGATTCTTTGCGCATTCCCCATCTGTTCGCCTCTGGAGGCGTTCATTCCAAGTGGGATGAGGACCATAGGTAAGCAGAACTCCAGAAAATCAGCCAAAGCCGTTGCTCCAGATCGTGAGATTACCACTGTCGCAGCTGCCAAAAGATCACCTAGGCCATCATCAATAAACGGCATGATATGGTACCCTTCCCGACGGATATTCCGATAGGTCTTTTCTCCCGACTGATGGACGACAGAACCGATCTCCAAGAGTCTATCGAGCTGTTCCCAGACCATTTCATTTATCTGCAATGCCCCTTGACTCCCACCCAAGACTACTATCAAAGGACGGCCTATGGGAATCCCATACCGTTCAAAAGCTCTCTTGGCGTCAGCATCGTCAGCAGAAAGACGGCTTGGCACACCGGTTGCTACCAATTTATGATGCATCTTAGCGGGAAACTGAGTTTTGACCTCTTCAAAAGGAATACAAACGGTTTCCACCAAATGTGCATTGATCCTTGTAGCCAATCCCACGATCGCATCGGATTCATGGGTAAGCGATGGGATACCGAGAATCTTGGCTGCCAACACGGGAGGAACGGAGACATAACCACCTTTCGAGAAAAGCACATCGGGCTTTTCTTTGGACAAGAAATAAACGGACTGGAAGAAGCCGACAACAATTCCCATCATATCGGGGATGAAACGCCAGGAAAAGTACCGTCTCAATTTTCCCGATCTGATCGCGATATGTGGTATCGAGGCAGAGAGGACCCAATGTTTTTCTAATGGCATCCGGCTACCGAGCCAAAACCGTTCATACGGTTCTCCCTGTCGTTCCAATAGTCGTCCTAGTTGCTCATCTATGGCGAATACAGGGAACACATGTCCTCCCGTCCCGCCTCCGGTAAAACAGACTTTCACCAACTCCTCCTGCAACGATTACGTACCCATATAGTCTACCTGAGGCGATATACACACGCAATCATAATTGGTATACTTTATCGAGCAAATTTATTGAGATAGAGGGATTCCCATGGCAAAAAGCCTTATACAGAAACTATTCGGAACCAAACAGGAGAAGGATATAAAGCGTCTGACGCCACTGGTGGATCGGGTAAATGGATTCGCCGATTGGGCGAAAGGTCTTTCCGACGAGGAATTTCCCGCCATCACTGGACAATTCAAACAACGACTTACCGAAGGAGAATCCTTGGATTCAATTCTACCTCAAGCCTTCGCTCTCGCAAGAGAGGCTGCCGACAGGGTACTTCATGAGAGACATTACAATGAACAGATCATGGGTGCGCTAGTTTTGCATGAGGGCACGATATTGGAAATGAAGACTGGAGAGGGAAAGACGCTTACCTGTGTGCCTGCCGCCTATCTGAATGCACTCGAGGGCAAGGGTGTCCACATCGTTACGGTCAATGATTACCTCGCTAAACGTGATAGTGAGTGGATGGGGCCAATCTATCGTTTCCTCGGATTGTCGGTTGGTGCAATAGTAAGTGATCTTGACAATGAGGCCAGAAGAAACGCCTACTCATGCGATATCACGTATGGAACAAATAACGAATTCGGATTCGATTACCTTCGTGACAATATGAAGTGGGATGCCAGGGATAAGATCCAACCGCAACACCATTATGCCATAATAGACGAGATTGACTCTATCCTCATTGATGAGGCACGAACACCGCTGATCATCAGTGGACAAGCCTCTGACGACACGTTAAAAATCAGAGCAGCTTCCAAGATTGTCCCTCTCTTGGACGAATGTGCCAAAGATCCCCAAACAGGTGAATATCCGGAAACTCCCGAAGGTGACTACCAGGTGGATGAGAAACAGAAACGTATCACCTTCACTAACCAAGGTCTCAATCATATTGAACAATTGTTGCAAAGGAACTCGGTAATTGAAGGATCGCTCTATGAGGGCGAGAACTTCGAATATGTCCATTATATGACCCAAGCAGTGAAAGCCCATGTACTTTTCCACCTTGATGCCGACTACGTGGTAGCCGATGGCAAAGTAGAGATCGTAGATGAATTCACTGGCCGTATTCTTCATGGACGCCGCTATAGTGACGGATTACACCAGGCGATAGAAGCTAAAGAGGGTATTCGGGTAGAGGTACAGAATAAAACCCTAGCCACTATCACCTTCCAGAATTTTTTCCGTATGTACGATAAGATCTCTGGAATGACAGGAACCGCAGATACCGAAGCTGCCGAATTCCAGAAGATCTATAGTTTGGATGTCGTGGTTATCCCTACCCATCTTCCTATCGTTAGGAAGGATTTGCAGGACCTTGTGTATCTCAACGAAGAGTATAAGCTAGGGGCAATTTGCCATGAGATCGAGACTGTGCATGCTAGTGGCCAACCAATTCTCGTAGGAACTGTAACGATTGAGAAATCGGAACAGCTGTCGGCCATGCTGCGTAGACGGGGTATCAGACATGAAGTTTTAAATGCGAAGAACCATGCTAGAGAAGCTTTGATTATCGAGGATGCAGGAGCAAAAGGGGCTGTGACGATAGCTACGAATATGGCAGGTCGTGGTACCGATATCAAACTTGGAGGTTCTCTGGATGCCAGAATCCGGGCAGTATGCGGAACTGAAGCGACACCAGAAGAGTATGAACAGGCAAAACAGATCGTCTATCCAAAATGGAAGGAAGCCTACGAGGAGGTCAAACGTCTTGGAGGACTCTATATTTTAGGAACCGAACGACACGAATCACGGCGCATAGACAACCAGTTGCGCGGTCGATCTGGTCGTCAAGGAGACCCGGGTGTATCTCGATTCTTCCTGAGCCTTGACGATACATTGATGAGACTATTCGCAAAGGATTCAGTCCGTTCCATGTTAGGCCGGATTGGCATGGGAGCTGAGCCTATCGAGCATGCCTTGGTCAGTCGTGCTATCGAGAAAGCCCAGACTCGGGTCGAAGAACAGAATTTTGAGATAAGAAAACACCTTCTTGAGTATGATGATGTGCTTAACGAGCAAAGGAACTATCTCTACGGACAACGCGATTCCATTCTCATGGCGGAGGATCTCATTTCCAGAGGACTCGATGCTTGCGAAGAGATCGTCGCAGATATCGTCAACACTATAGAGATCGATCCTAAACAAGTAGAGGCCACCCTAGCGAAATTGAATGAGGCTCTTGAGGAACGGTTCCATTATGTTCCTGAATTCGATAGTCAAGCTTTACTCCCATTAGCATCGGATTCGCTTAAGAACGTAGTGTTCTCAGCTTTGAAAAAGCATATCGAAGAGAAGATTGCCATAACCGGAGAGAAACCGTTCAATGATTTCCTACGATTCCAGTATCTACGACAGATAGATATGCGTTGGCAAGATCATCTGGATCAGCTGGAAGCACTTCGGGAAGCTGTATATCTCCGTGCCTATGCTCAAAAGAATCCCCTTTTGGAATACAAACTAGAGGGGTTTGATATCTTTGATAGGATGATCGGTGAGATCAGGGCATACATTGCTGTTCTCATGGTACGTGTGAAGATCCAAAGTTCCGAAACTCAAAATCGTTCCCAAAGGCCCACTCCGGGAAGAATTGTAGAAACCCATGGAGCGGTATCCCAATTTGGATCACCAGGACAAACGGGAAGGGTTCAAGGTGCGCAACCAGGACAAGCTCCCGTACAAGTGAGAAGGACTACTCCAAAAGTCGGACGCAACGATCCATGTCCTTGCGGTAGTGGCAAGAAATACAAACACTGTCACGGAAGGAATGACTAGTAATCTGTAACATCCTGATCTTTGCTTTTCTTGGGGTTCATCGAACAGATGGACGGTGTTCGTGTCAGCTCAGATATTTCAATATCTTCTTCGCTTCCTTGTCCTTGCCCTCCGTCCGATATGCTCTAAGAGCATCCACCAGTTTATACTGTTACAGAACACTAGAAGAAGTTCGCGGGGTTGAGGGCTGTACCATCTTGTTCGATTGAGAAATAGAGTGCCCGTTTCCCGATGCTTCCTGTCGATCCCATGATACCGATGGCATCTCCTTGTCTTACAGGATCTCCCACTTTTACGGAGATTTGATCCAGATGGGCATAACTGGTTCTATAACCATCTTCATGTGATAGTACGACAAAACGCCCCATACCTTCAGGATTGTTACCAGCATCGACAACCACACCAGTAGCCGACGCCTTGACGGGCGACTCAGCCGGACCCTCTATCCAGATACCCTGAAGCACAACAATTTCTTCAGAATTTCCATAGACTACAGTTTGTCCATAAAGACCGGTAATTCGTCCCTCTGCTGGTCGGACGAAACGATCATAATAAGCGAAAGAACCGTCATCCTCTACCTGAGCACTGGGAATGAAGAGTTTCTGGCCGGGGTAGATGACTTCGGATTTCAGCCCATTGATCTCTTGAAGGGTTTTCCAGCCTAACGAGGGATTGAAACGGTTTGTGATGATGCTGAGAGAATCTCCCGATTGGACGGTATACAACTGACCGTTGCGGTCGGGTATACGTAATATAACTCCTGGTTGGACTGAAGAAAGATTCTTTATCGCATTCACGCTGAGAATCGTTTCCCTAGAGACCCCATACTGTTCTGTAATAGAATCGATCGTTTCATTCTCCTTTACCTCATGCTCTGTATACCATACAGCACGTGATGAAGGAGCAGGATCTTGTGTCCTTACAGTTTGCACAGGTGTATCGATCTGAACGACTGAATTCCTTGCCAATGTATCACCACCTGTAGCGATTTGGTCAGGGGCATTGGTAGAAATTGGTGCATCGGTAACAATTTCTTCCGATTGGTTAGGCTTATCGGTCTCAATGGGTTCGACTATGAGTGATTCCTCGGATCGCCGCTGTTGTGGTTCCGTGGTGGAAAAGTAGAGCAACCAAAGAATAATTACAGCTGCACACAACAACACACCGACAATGACAACGGAAACAATGATCCGTAGACTCCTTTTGTCCATCCTCTCATTGCCTTGACGTCGTGAATTGCCGCCACGGCCCATATCATCGTAACTATGCTTATCCGTAAAACCCATACTATTATCACCTGCTCTCGACAACGATGCTGTTACATATTACTATATTTGCACCATGGTATCCAGAGAAAAACGTGTAATCCCCCTCTTACTACCGATTATAACCGCAATCGTCTCTGCGATAGTGCTAATACGTATCCTTTTCATCGTTATGACAGCTGTACCTGGGCAACACGACTATGTGAATCCTATAGTTTCAGAGAGAATAGTACGAGGTACGATAGTGGATAAGCATGGTACTATCCTCGCCATTGAAACTCCATACTACTCATGCGCATTATTGTTGAGGGAAATTGGAGATCTTACCACTACGGCCAAAGTCATCGCCCCAATTCTCTCCTTGGACGCACAAAACATCATTGAAGAGGCCTCTCGTCGTTCCATCTACTATCTGGTGAAGAGAAGACTGTCGCTAACAGAATATGAGCAATTGACAGCTGTCGTGAAAGCCTCAGATCTAGAAGGAGTACTCTTGGAGAAACGTTACGGAAGAAGTTTTCCCCAACACTACCATGGAGCACAGGTTATCGGATTCACCAATACCGAAAATCGGGGTATAGAGGGCTTGGAGCTCGCATACGAAACCTACTTACTCCCATACCCTGAAATTGGTAAGACAATCTCCTATGGAGCCCAGATAGCCACAACACTCGATATGGATCTCCAATATCTCTTAGATGACCAAGTCGTCACCATTGACCGTACCCACTATCCTGATAGTATCGTGGGAATAGTAATGGGAGCAAAAACTGGAGAAATCCTTGCAGCCACAACATTTCCTTGGTACGATCCTAATTCATATCAATTATCAGAAGTTGAGCAACGTCAGAACAAGGTAGTTACTTCCATGTATGAACCAGGCTCGGTTTTCAAAGTATTCTCTTTGGCTGCTGAACTCCAAGCCGACCAGGCTGATCTCGAGGAACCTTTCTATTGCGATGGATCCTACACCTTCACCATGCCAAACGGCAATGAGACAACCATTCAATGTGTATCCGCCCATGGTTCTGTAGAACCGGAAACAATGATCAAATATTCATGTAATGGTGCCGTCGCCCACTGGGCTCTTCAAACCGACAGTGAGGATTTCAGGAACACCCTTATGGATTTCGGTTTCGGAACTGCATGGGATGCTGGAATGCCAGGATCTATTGCAGGCTTAGTTTCTGAGGTGGAAAATTGGTCCGGCAGAAGCAAGGCTACCATATCGTTTGGACAGGAGATCGCCGTTACTCCTCTGCAGATCGCCACAGCTGCTACTGCGTTGGCAAATGACGGCAATGTAATAAAGCCGTATATCATAGGTTCGATCGTTGATCAGTCGGGTGGAAAAATTATGGAAAACCAGCCTACTATAGCCAGGAGAAATGTGATTAAGCCGGAAGTGGTAAATCGGATTCTTACGGGAATGGAGTTGGCCACCCAGGAGGGAGGAACCGCGACCAAGGCAGCGGTATCGGGTGTCCGAGTCGGTGCCAAGACAGGGACTGCTCAAGTGGCCGATCCGGTTACAGGAACCTACGATCAGGATAATTTCATGGCTAGTACGCTCGCACTGGTGCCGATCCAAGATCCGCAATATATCATCTATATTGGGGTTTTGAATCCTAAGGGATCGACTATTTGGGGAAGCAATATCGCCGCACCAGCAATTGGCTCAATCATTGCCGATATGGTCAGATTGGGACGGCTGAAATCATCGGATATGGAGCGCGTTACTCTTGGGTCCCAGGATCAACTACCGGGTCAGGACCGGCCTGATTAATCCAAAGATGTTGAAAGTCGAGTGAAAAACCTCGCAATTGACCGAGCATGGTAGAGGCTGATGCCTTGTGGATATCCTTGGGAACCCGTTGACCATCCGTAAAGAAAAGGATGGGAAGTCCCCGATCATGACAGACACTGAGTACATTACCTACTGTTTCGGTCTCATCCATTTTTGTGATGATAATGCTCGTTATTCCGAATGAAGTGTACTGATCTATTGTTCTGGCGACATCCTGTGTCTTCATCGCTCCGGAAATCGCTAGATAGTATCCACATTCGTCCTTATCGGGAACAGACAATAAAGCCTTCATCTTTATGGCCAAATCCTTGTCTCTTGGACTTTTCCCTATCGTATCGACCAGTATGAGGTCCGCACCTGCTGCCGTTGAGAGCGCATGATAGAACTCCTGCTCATCTGAGACTTTTCCCACCGGTATGCCAAGAGACGATCCAAAGGCTGCCAATTGTTCGAAGGCGCCCACCCTGAACGAGTCTATACTTATCATATGGACACTCTTATGGAATTCAGGATCTTGCTGGAGGTTATACAGAGCTGCGATTTTTGCTGTTGTAGTGGTCTTCCCTATGCCTGTGGGACCCAAAAGAATGAAAATCTTAGGAGGCCGCAGTTGTGTTTCATGGTCTATTGTCACCAGTGACACGATCTTATCAACCAACATGAGCTCGAACTCTTCAGTTAAGGGCTCCTCTGGTTCGAATTCATCGAGGGAACTACGGAGCATGTCTAAGACTTCACTGGTAAAGCCTTCAGAGAAGTCGTTTTCCCGTAGCAATACATGTGCATGTTCTAACAACTGCTCATGTTTGAGAGATGATTGGATTTCATCAGCCTCTACCGATGGCTCATCAGATATCCCGTCTAGCTCTTCCCGATCGTCTTTCTTTGGATCTTCGAACCCTTCGGACACTTCCTCCTGATCGACAGGGGAAGTAGTTTCCTCGGTTAGCGGAGTTTTTATTTCACTTGATGGTGACTCTTGTTTAACTGGATCTACAAGATAACAGGTGAGTTCAACGTGTGTTCGCTTTCCCAACCATAGGAAGCCACCCCTCCCAATGACGTCACGACGGCTATGGATACGGAGAGCCGGCCCGTATTGGTCACGGGCTTTTTTGACAGCCTCTTCAAAATCCTTAGCGACAATCGTGATGTATTTCATATCTCGCAATCCTCCCTAAAGGATATATCTACTTAGATCCTCGTTTTCCAGTATATCCGAAAGCCGTTCATTTACATAGGACTCATCCACGGTGAATGTCTGTCCTGACATTTCGGAGGCATTAAAGGAGATATCCTCCAACAAGCGTTCCATAATCGTATAGAGTCTTCTAGCACCGATATTTTCTGTATTGGAATTAACAGAGTATGCAATCTGACTTATTCTTGACAAAGCACCATCGGTGAAAACCAGCTCTACATCCTCTGTCTTCATCAGTTCGATATATTGTTTGATGATCGCATTCTCAGGTTCCTGCAATATTCTGAGAAAATCGGCACTGGTTAATTCATCCAACTCCACGCGTAGAGGGAATCGCCCCTGAAGCTCAGGAATCAAATCACTAGGTTTAGATACATGGAACGCACCTGCTGCAATGAACAAGACATGGGTAGTATCTATCATACCCCATTTGGTACTGACCTTGCTTCCTTCAACAATTGGCAGGATATCCCGCTGTACTCCCTCACGAGAGACATCTGGACCACTATGACCACCTTTGTTGCCGGCAACCTTATCGATCTCATCAATAAAGATGATTCCCATCTGCTCAGTGCGCTCTTTTGCTATCTCAACTACCTGTTCCTGGTCGACACTCTTCTCGGTCTCTTCTTCGGTCAAGATTTCCCTAGCACGTTTGATAGGAACTCGCCTCTTTTTACCACGATTGCCAAAGATACTACCCAGACTTTGAATAGTATTCTCCAGATCCTCCATATTACCACCGGCTAGAAGTTCAATGCCTTGGGCAGGCCCCTTCGGGGAGATGGTAATCTCCACCTCTCGATCCTCAAAACGTCCCTCTGCAAGAAATTGACGGAACTTCTCTCTGGTATTTTTGGTAGCGTCTTCCAATGCTGTCGTCCCTTGATCTGAAGGTCCCGGTTTCGGTTTTGATTCCGCTGGCAACAGAAGATCGAGAAGGCGTTCCTCAACCTGTTTCTCAACTTGGGCTCTTCTTGCCTCAGCCAACTCCTTCTTGGTCATCTGGACAGCGGTTCCCATAAGATCCCTCACCATCGATTCGACATCTCTTCCAACGTATCCAACTTCGGTATATTTCGTTGCTTCGACTTTTACGAATGGAGTATTGGACAAACGTGAAATTCGCCGAGCGATTTCCGTCTTACCAACACCAGTTGGTCCCATCATGATGATATTCTTAGGTGAAACCTCATCTCTCATAGTTTCGGGAAGACGTTTCCTTCTAGCACGGTTACGTAGTGCTATAGCAACAGTCCGTTTTGCTTCCTGTTGTCCGATTATATATTTATCAAGCTCCCGCACAATCTCAGTGGGGGTCATTTCATCCAAATTCATAACTACTCCTCAAGCTTTTCAACAAGAATGGAACCATTGGTATAGATACAGATCTCACTCGCTATCTCCAACGATTTTTGGGCGATTTCAGCTGCAGTAAGTTGAGAGCCATCCATATAGGCTCGGGCTGCCGCAAGCGCAAAATTACCACCGGAACCTATGGCAATCACATCGTGCTCAGGCTCAATGACATCTCCGACACCGGAAATTAAAAATGTCTTTTGCCTATCGGCAACTAAGAGCATTGCCTCAAGTTTTCTCAAATTGCGGTCCATACGCCACTCTTTAGCCATCTCTACTGCGGCACGGGTGAGATCTCCATGGTACTGCTTCAACTTCTTTTCGATAATTTCGTATAAGGTGAAGGCATCGGCAGTAGCTCCAGCGAATCCGGACAATACTGTTCCATCCATCATCATACGAACTTTACGGGCATTCCCTTTCAGTATCGCATCTCCAGCGGTAACTTGGCCGTCTCCAGCAATAGCAATTTGGCCATTCCTTCTGACAGCTATGATCGTTGTTCCTCTAATCTCCATCGTTCTTCCTTCCATGTGGATGACTCTTCTCATATACGGATCGCAACCGCCCGTGAGATATATGTGTGTATATCTGGGTTGTTGATATCGACGCATGGCCAAGCAGTTCTTGGACTATCCGTATACCTGAATCGTTATCAAGCAAATGTGTAGCGAAGCTGTGGCGGATCATGTGGGGTGTGAACCGAGCATGCAAGCCTAGCTTCAACCTATATTGTCCAAAGATACTATGCACACTCGAAGCCGACAACCGTTTCCCCCGTTTTCCTATCAAAATTGCCCCTGAATCGCTTTTTTCGGAATCTTTCAACGATAAAAGGAATTCCGATCTCTGTTTGAGGTATCGTTGTAGAAGGATAATAGTCGAGGGATTCAAAAAGACATATCGCTCTCTGTTTCCTTTCCCTTTCACCAACAACCGTTCTTGCTGAATGTCCAAATCCTCGATATCGGCAGAAAGCAGTTCCGATAGACGGCAACCGGTTGAATAGAACAGGTGGAACATCACTGAATTGCGAAGATCGTCAAACGTAATCACAGGTATGGAGAGGATTCTCACCATATCGTTCCTAGAGAGGACTTGCGGCAACCGTCTATAGCGGGTATTTCCCTCTATGCGAGCAAAGGGATTTATGGTGCAATTGCCTTGTTTGATCTGGAAACGGTACAACCCTCGAAGGGTCGAGAGCATCCTGTTAACCGAAGTGATAGAATATTTTTTTTCTTGAATTATTCTCGCACTATAGTGTCTTGCGTCATGGGAGGTAACCTCATGGATATCTATTGCTCGTAGTGCAAGAAAATCCAAATACAGCTTCAAATCGTGTCTGTAAGAAGTCACAGTCAATTCAGAAAGTCTTCTAATCTCCTTCAAATAAAGAAGATACGATTCTACTACAGCTCTATTGGTATGCAACGAGTGTCCCATATGCTTAGTATATCATGCTCACAGCTGTCATTACAATTATGGAAAGTCAGCGAACCCAAAGGTATGGCACCCCAATCGAAAAGGATACCATCCATGGTCATTCCGACTTGATACAATGACTGTTCTTGAGGCTTTGTATTCGACACTTGCATGCTTCGCTATATCTGAAAGCCCCCTTACCACTATAGCTCCATCTTCCGAAAGCTTTTTCGTCCCAGCACTACCGTTGCCCATAACTCCTGCCTCATGCACCATAACATCCCTCCCCTGTCTAAGAGCGAGATCAGCCGTAAGCAGAGCTCCAGAACCACATGGAGCCTGAATAACAATCGTAACGGGTGAGAGAGCGGAGATAATCCGATTCCTCAAAGGATAGCGCCATGCAATGGGTGCTGAGGAAGGATGAAACTCACTCACACAGGATCCGCCGTTTTCCAATATCCGATCGATCAAGAGTTCATCACGGATCGGCAAATTCCCCAACCCTCCACCCAACACGGCCATGGTATTCCCTTCTGCGGCTATACATCCTTCATGAGAGGCCTTATCTATTCCTCTCGCAAAACCAGAGATTACTGGAGTACCAGAATCACCACATTCCAAGCCTAAAGAGAACGCTGCGATCAATGCTCTTTCCGATGCATTTCTCGTACCTACGATCGATAAAGAGGGTTCTCTAAAAGTAAGAGGACCTTTGTGGCAAAGGAGAAATGGCGGATTTTGGATATGCAGCAAAGATTTTGGATATGCGGGTTCTCCATAACACGTAACCCGATTTCCAGGTTTTTCATACCAGGAGAGGAAACTTTCATACCACTGAGGAGCTGCTTTGCGTTTTAGTGACGTAATATCCTTCATATCAAGGACAGTTTTAAGTATATCGGCATCCAATGACAACAATTGATCGATATCCACTGGAAGAGAGACCAATTTAAGTCGCTGGGCTGTATTCAACTTCGGCAGGCAGGAAATCGCAATATACTTTTCTCTATCATCCATGCCTGATTAACGTCTGCAAGAGGAACACTACTTCACTTCTTGTCCGGTTCTCCCTCCGGATGGAATCTCCTGTAGGTCTGCAATAGATCTTCGGTGTCGGAGTGTGTATAGATCTGGGTAGTTCGGATATCACTATGGCCTAACAATTCCTGGACAATCCTCAGATCAGCTCCACCTCTGAGAAGATGAGAGGCAAATGAGTGTCTCAACGTATGTACCTTTGCATCTACCCCAGCTAGTTCGCAATAAGATTTAAAACGTTTCCAGACAAGCGCACGGGTGAGCCCCTTACCTCGTCTCCCGATAAAGAGAGATCTCTCATGAATATGGACACCCAATAATTTGGGGCGTGATTCCATAAGATAGGTATCTAACGCTTTCTGTGCATAGTCACCGACAGGAACCATGCGCTCCTTGTCGCCCTTGCCTACAACCCTGAGTAATCGATCATCGTGAAGATAGTCCGATATCTGGAGGCTACATACTTCCGATACGCGCAATCCACAGGAATAGACCAATTCAAACAATGCTTTGTCCCGTATACCCAATCCAGCGCTATCGGTCGTATCAATAACCGCCAGTATGGCATCCACCGCATCGTACGATACACTTATTGGCAAGGTTTGGGGCATTTTCGGCATATCAATCAAAACAGTGGGATCATCCTCTCTGATGGAGACATCGTTGAGGTATCGATGAAAAGATTTGAGCGCACTCATATTTTTCCCCTGGGTCCTTTGGGAAATACCGTCTTGTGTAGAGCGCTGGATCAAAAATGAGGTTATGTGCTCCGCAGATGCCTCTTCAACAGTAATTTTACGGGAACGAAGAAATGTAAGATACCGTGTGATCTCTGCAGTATATACCGCAATCGTTGCCGACGAAACTCGTCTGTCAACAACGAGATAATCCCGAAACTCTTCTAGCAATGCCGAATCAATAGGATGCATTATCCTTGGGAATCCCCATCCTCACCCCGCTGGTATCGGAGTACAGCAGGAAAACTATAATCGTTCGATTGCTGTCGGTTTCCCAATTGCTGTTGCAGGTCCTGCCAACGATTGACGGTGATGACTTCCTCATCTTGTTCGTCTTTCCCTGTCCTCGCGGATGCTGCAGGTTGCTGTCTTTCACCCTGTGGAGGCTGCTTTGGTTGTAGAGTCGGTCCCTCGGCTTTTCTTCTCTTATAGTCGATCACTTCGATCTGTTCCTCGAAATCTTCGTGTGGACGTTCAAAACCAGTTGCTACAACCGTTACCTTGATCTTTTCCCCCAACTCAGGATTGTATGCCTGTCCTGCAATGATTAAAGCATCCTCTGCGCAATTCTCAGTAATCAATTCGACTACATCCTGGTACTCTTGCAAAGTGAGACCATCACCACCTGCGAGGTTTACCAATACCGATTTAGCTCCATCAATACTTGCATTCTCGAGCAATGGATTATTGATAGCGGCACGTGCGGCATCCACAGCCCGGGTAGTCCCCTCACCCACACCGATTCCCATGAGAGCGTCACCACGCCCTTTCATTACCGTCTTTACATCGGCGAAATCAATATTGATCTCCCCAGGTTCGGTAATCAGTTCACTAATTCCCTGAACTCCCTGTCGCAAGACATCGTCTGCTAGGAGGAAAGCTTTTTTAATCGGCGTGTTGTTTTCCACAACCTTTAGGAGATACTGGTTAGGAATGAGAATCAAGGTATCGACCTGTTTGCGTAATTTCTCTATTCCTTCAAGTGCAAGCTGGAGTTTCTTTTTACCCTCGAAAGCGAATGGAGTGGTAACTACAGCAACAGTAAGGGCGTTCACCTCACGTGAAATCTCTGCCACTACCGATGCACCACCGGTACCGGTACCACCACCCATTCCGGCGGTTATAAACACCATATCCGTATCGGTGAGAAGTTTTTTGATTTCTTCACGACTCTCTTCGGCAGCTTTTTCACCTACATCTGGAACTCCCCCAGCTCCGAGACCTCCGGTAAGCTCCCTACCCAAGGGCATTCTGATCTGGGCATTTGATCGTTGAAGAGCCTGGATATCGGTATTCATAGCAACGAATGTGACTTTCTTCAGTCCACTGGCAATCATCCGGTTGATCGCATTGCCTCCAGCACCGCCGATTCCGACGACTTTTATATCGGTAGGTGGAGTCTGTTCATTCTGCAGCAAATCTTCTAGCATATCGAAATCCATGTATAGTATCCTCCAGCGAGTTTCTCGCAAATCCTAGAATATGGTACGGAAGAAACCGCGTACTTTCTTTCCGAAGGAACCGGTCCTTTTCGTATGTTCAACTTTGGTACCACCAGAAGCATACTGGTCCCTGATCCGTCTAGCTTCAGTCATTACTAATCCCAAAGTAGTGGTATACCGCGGATTAATGTAGGTCCGGTCCAATCCATGCAAAGCTTCCGGGAAACCGATCCTAGCAGGCAATCGGAAAATTTCTGATGCCAATTCTGTCGCACCGGAGAGGAGTGCGCCACCTCCGACCAATACTACGCCACCACCAAATGATCCTCTGACCTGTTTCTTTTCAAGTTCCACCTGCAAGAGTGAGAATATCTCCGCCATTCTCGGCTCGATAATCTTGCTCAATTCCTTCTTTGGCATCTTTATAGAGGGTAATCCACCTATCTGTGGAATGAGCACTGCATCTTCATCCGATACCGAAGGTATATGGCAATTCCCATATTCACACTTCACCTGTTCGGCAATCACTTTGGGTTTATTTAACAGGTAGGCAATATCACTCGTGACATGGGATCCTCCGAGGTTGACTCCACCAGTGAAGACAGGAGCACCATTGGCGTAGACAATCATATTCGTAGTCCCACCGCCGATATTGATGAGAATTGTACCCATCTCCTTCTCCTCTAGACTGAGGACAGCCTCTGCATCGGCCAACTGTTGAGCGACCAGCCTTTGGACCTGAAATCCCGCTCTCTGGATACATTTGCGTTCATTCTGGCAGACAGAAGAGGAGCCTGTGACGACTAAGACCCTACTTTCAAGCCGATGGCCAAGCATATCGATAGGATCTTTGATCCCATCCCTTCCATCGACACGGAAATCCTGAACCAGTGTGTGGAGAATTTCTCTATCCAAAGGCATCTCAAAAGCACGGGCTACCTCAAGGGAGCGGAATATGTCCTCCCGTTTAATCTCTTGATCCTTGGCATTGATTCCTACCACACCCTGGGATGGGATTCCTTCAATATGGTCTCCACCGATTCCAATAATAATCTGCTGGATATCGGCTCCGGCCTGCAATTCGGCCTCTGAAATCACCGAAGTGATGGTCTTTATAGTCTGCTCGATATTGACGATTGCACCACCACGAACGCCCTCCGAAGGCCGTTCGCACATACTGTCAACCATGACGGTCCCATCAGCACCAACCGTTCCGATCACGGCACGTACCCAAGAGCTTCCAATATCCAGTCCCATCATGATCCTATCTGTGCCCAAAGTAATACCTCCGAATGGAAGGCCTCAATACCCCGGAGTAAGCCCAAAGGAGAGCTCTACGACCCGAACCGTCCAAAAGGACGAGGTATGGTACCTTACGTTCCCTACAATCGCTTAGGAGAAGTTCTATTGTCTTGCGACCTCTCCAGTTGTTCCGTTGCCGAGTCAATTTCTACTCACCAACGACTGAGCATACAAATCATATCGCAACTGGCCTATAAGGGCAATATTGCGAGTCCAATCATGCTCATGTTCCAGTCTAATCAATCGCAGGGCATCGTGCAACCGTGATTCGGAAACCGGTTCACGAATATACAGTTTACTATTGTATGCCGGCATATCCAAGACCATATGTCCGAAGGTCTTTCCAAGACTTTCTTCGTATTTCACTCTGCCGATGATACGAAATCTTCCATCCTCATCCATTCCCATCCCCGAAGCAAGGGCAATTGCCTGTCCTATACCTTCATCGAGCCCATAGGATCTCAGGTGTTCTCCGTAGGACGACCCGACCTCGACAACGAAGACTCTATTACCATAGGCCTTGAAATCTTCGATATCTATGGGGAGCAAGGTATCGTTCTCCACGATATAAATCCCTTCGACTGAATCAGATTCATCCACTACCGCAACAAATGTCGCAGGTTGCGCGATTTGCAAATCGATTGAGATTGAGGAGAAGAGCCCCCGCTTTACCTTAGCATGAGAGACAACGGCTAGTGAGGAAAGTTCTTCTTCTAACCGTTTTGGTTCCCCGGTCATCAAGGATTCTCCGACAATCCCATCTGCCATTTCTTGGGCTTGTCTCGGAATATGTGAAAAACCACCGGTGACAGTGAAAGAAATAGATTCAATATCGAAAAGGGGAATAAATCGCAACGAGAAGAAAAACAATCCCAAGATCACAAGAACGATCAAAGTAACCAAGGTGAGGGTCTTTGTCTTGTGACGTCCTCTTCTATTTCCATCAGCTGCAAAGACCTGCCCAGCATAGTTCGGTTCGCGAAGACTGTTTCGATGAGAGTCGTAGTCGAATCCATGCAAGTAGGCATTATCCATAGTAGGAGCTCTCCTTCTCGTCTTGGATCATACATTTGTAGAGAAGTCCACATTCACACAGGATCATAAACAGATTTGTACCCCCCTGACTGAAGAACGGAAGCGGAATTCCCGTGGGAGGAAGCAACGATGTCACTACAGAGAGATTTACCAAAGCTTGCCATACGATCATGAATGTGATCCCAAATGAAGTATAGGCTATGAAATATTCTTTCTTCCGTCCATAACGGTAGGCAGTGGAAAAACCTAATACTGCGAAAGCAATGAAGAGGAGAAAGAAAAGCAGAACACCGATAAACCCCAACTCCTCTGCAAGGGAAGCGAAGATAAAGTCACTCTGGACTTCTGGGATTACGCCAAGTTTAAACGTCCCATTTCCCAACCCTTTTCCAAAAATACCTCCCGAACCAATCGCTTTGAGTGAATTTTGTACTTGCCAATTCAATCCTGTCGGATCAATTGAGGGAAAGAGAAAACTCACGACTCTTCTGATCCGATACGGCTCTAAGAAAAGGAATACTACTGCAGGTATTCCCATGCCAAAAGCGAAGATTCCAATGTAGCGGAACCTAATTCCTCCTGCAAGAAGCATCGCAAGTGAGACGAGGAGAAAGACCAATGCAGTTGAATAGTCACGTTGCATGACAATGAGTAATGCAGAGATCACGATTGCACCAATGGCGGTAACAAACAAAGGAACCTTCGTACTGTCTTGTCTTTTCCATTTTGTCATCATGGTAGCAAGAAAAAGAACCATGGATACTTTAAGAAGCTCAGAAGGTTGAAAAGATGGTAGTGGCCCAATTTGCAGCCACCTTTTTGCCCCCAAACGTTCTATACCAAAACCTGTGGTCAAGGTAATTATCATCAAGAGGATCGACAGCACCAGGAACCAGGGAATGGCAACTTGTATCCAACGCATGGGGAAATAGCGAATCACCACAAATGCAGTGAATCCCAATAAGGCGAATATCGCTTGTCTAATGAAATAGTATCCAGAGGGGAGATTGTTCCTAAGCGCTTCATCATACGATGCGCTATAGAGGGTGATCAATCCATAGGCGACCAAGGCAATCGTGACACAGACGAAGAGAAACGCACCCAAGGAAGACCCTTGAATTTCGCTTTGTTTTCCCTTGAAAGCAACAGTCGGTTGTGTCTGGATGTCATCGTATTGGTACGTTGCCATTGCGATTGCTCTACGGAAAGAGAGAATCACCGATACTTAATCATGAACAGAATGCCAGCGAAGGCCGTAAGGACGGCACTGGCAATCTGGAACCGGGTTACAATCCTACTCTCCGATACCCCCTTCTTCTCAAAATGATGATGCATAGGCGCCATCTTGAATATCTTTTTATTGAACATACGAATCGAAATTATCTGCATAAATGAGGAGACACATTCAATTATGAATACTCCCGAAGCAACAAGGATGGTGAGCTCAATTTTCATCAGCAATGCGGAAATCGCAATCAAAGCTCCAATTGCATGGCTACCAACATCCCCCATGAAGACCTGGGCTTTCGGTCCGTTGTACCATAGGAAAGCTAATAGTCCACCAAAGGAAGCCGATAAAACGATGAACAAATCGGAACCTCCGGCACTGATTGGATTCTGGATGAATTCTCCATGCATCCCAGTCCCAAAAAGGGCAGCTAGTATGGCGAGAAGGATAAGCGGACTGAACGATACCCCAGTAGCTAGACCATCAAGCCCATCGGTGATATTCACTGCATTTACGAACATGACCATATAGAACAGGAACGCGATGGGATACCACACACCAATATCCCATGATATCGCAGGATTCCAAGGATGGGCGACGACAGTCGATACCAGACCGGAACTTTTTGAGAGTAACCACAAAATGAGTGCTGCAGTAAGTATCTGCATTCCCAACTTTCGGGAAGATCTGAGACCCTGGGATTCTTTTTTTGTAAGCTTAGCGATATCGTCCATAAGTCCGACAATCGCGAATGCCCACATAGCAATTAATGGGATATAGGTATATGGCTCGCTCATAGTTCCAAACAACCAGACCGAGACCGTAGTGCCAATGAGAAAGAACAATCCTCCAGCGGTGGGAGTCCCGACCTTGGCGAAATGAGATTTCGGTCCATCCGGATTGATCGGCTGACTGACACCATGGGCTTTCATCCGACCGATATAGAGGTATCCGAGTACCATGGAAAGGACCCAAGAAACCAAGAGAGCCGATAATGCTGTGAGTACCATCCGTGTCTGCATCGAGCCCCCTAGGCAATTGAAGATATGACTGGAACCAACCGTTCCATTGCCATAGCCCTTGAGCCTTTCACCAATACGAGATCCCCTTTGCGGGTATCTTCCAACATCTTTCTTTGTAAGACTTCGTAATCATCTGTGAAGAACAGATGTCTATCGAAACCCAACTTTTTCAACTCCTGCCAGGCACTCTCCATCTCGCTTCCATAGAGGTAGATATCATCAAGCCCACAGCTAATAAGTTTTCTTGCAACCTGACGGTGAGCTGCATCGGATGATGCTCCCAATTCCTTCATGGACCCCAAGACAGCCAACTTACGACCATTCCAGGGAAGTGTACCCATGTAGTCGAGGATAGTTTCTGTCGAATCGACACTCGAATTATAGTAATCCTCGATTACCGTAACGGGACCACCTACAATCCTGCTACGTCCAGGGACAGAAGAGAATCTTTCTAAGCCACCAATCACATCATCTACATTGGCACCCATGGTCTGGGTTAAGGAAATGGCAGCCAAGGCATTCATCAGATTATGCTTACCGACTGCACGTATATGAATCGCTTGGTTATGATAGACAATCTTCCAACCATCTAACCCCAAGGATTCGATTTCACCGACACCTTCTGTACTTGCTATACCGAACGGAAGAGGATTTATCTTTCTCAACTTTTCAATATAGCGTGACCAAGAGCTGTTTTCTGCAATAAATGGTGCGCTGATATCGGGATGAAACAATTTGCTCTTCTCTTTTGCAATCACCTGCATGGAACCCATCTTCCCAACATGAGAAATTCCGATATTAGTGATGATTGCGGCCTCAGGACGCCAGATATCGATCATCCTATCCATCTCACCGACATGATCGACACCCATTTCAAATACACCGTATTGTGTTTCTCCATCAATCTCGAAAACTGAAATAGGCAATCCTATCTCGCTATTGAAATTTCCTGGTGTCTTTGCTGTTTTTCCCATCTGCGATAGGATAGATGCTACCATCTCTTTGGTTGTTGTCTTACCACAACTCCCGGTAATTCCTACTCGTCTTACCGATCCATGCTCAGTAACGTGAGCCTTGGCCATTTGCTGTAATGCTGAAAGTGTATCTTCTACTACAATTAGCACCTTAGAGGGATCTGTAATTTTGGCCTTTATTCGATGAGCATGTTTTGATGAGACGAGCGCACAAGAAGCTCCGTTGGCAAATGCATCGATTACATAGTCGTGACCATCCTGTAATTGTCCAGAGAGTGCGACGAATAGCGAACCCGAGCCAGCCTTCCTTGAATCGATCGTGATGGATGAGATTGGAGGAAAGTGGCCATCACCCAGAATAGATCCTTCTGCCATCTTCGCTAATTTTCTACAGTCCATTTTTTTCATGATCTCACTCCTGCACCACTACGATCTTGGCTTCATCGAAGAAGATCTTCTCGAGCGAAAGTCCCTGTAATACCGATTGTCGTAGTGTGACTTCCGGTAGACTCATCTCGGTAAGTTGCGATTGGAGCAGTCGTCTCTCTTCATCTATAAGTACCGACTGGGACGCAATCTGGTTCTGTTGTAGTTGCAGTTCCCGACGCCGTGCCGATTGCGATACCGGAACAACGAGAGCTAAGAAAATCGCAACAAGCATGGAAATAGCCATAGCCTTCTCTTTTATGCTGATACTTGCTGTATGTATGATTCCTTGGTCGTTTTCACTCATCGCTAGTCTCCAATTTTTGTGCTACCCGAAATTTCGCACTCCGTGAAGGAGGATTTTCCTTACACTCTTGTTCGGTAGGAACAACCGGCTTCTTGGTTATGATCTTGATAGCCGGTTTCCCATTACAGGTACATCGTGGAGCTTCGGGAGGACAAATACACCCGTCGGCTTTTCTTCTGAACAAGTATTTGACGGGACGGTCTTCTAACGAGTGGAAGCTGATCACTCCAACCCTTCCATCAGTTCGTAATAAATCTATGGCTCGTTCTACAGCAGGAACTATCCGATCCAATTCACCGTTCACCGCGATACGGAGAGCTTGGAAACTCCTTGTGGCGGGATGGATACGGCCGTAACGATAGGAGGAGGGAACCGATCGGCGTATCAGATCAGCCAGTTCATCGGACCGGATAATTGCCTGCGTTTTTCTTGCATTGCATATAGCTGCAGCGATGCGCCGACTATACCGTTCTTCACCATAATTGTAGATGATGTCGGCTATTTCCTTCTCAGGATAGGTATTGATCAATTCTGCCACCGAGATCGAAGAAGAGGTATCCAGACGCATATCGAGATCTTCACTTTTGTTGAAACTGAATCCTCTTTTTGACTCTTCATAGTGGAATACCGATATCCCCAGATCAAACAGGATTATCGCTGGGGCTTCTCCTTCATAGTTTGCCAAGTAGTCGTCGAACCACGTATTGACTGCCTCAAATCGATCTCCAAAGATTGACAACCGATGTTTTGCCTTCCCGATGATGACAGGATCCCTATCCAACCCAATAACCCTTAACTGAGGATATGTGGACAAGAAAGCGAATGAATGACCACCCTCACCAAGAGTGCAATCGATCATCAAGGGGTTTGGACCCATCGGATTGAGGTACTCGAGGGCTTCCTGGGCAAGTACTGATGTATGGACGTAATCCATATCAGTACCCCCCATCTTGCAAAAGGGAGCTCAAGCTTTGAGATGCAGCGGAGAAGGAAGGTTCACTATCACTAAGGAATTTTTCATAGGAAGGGACACTCCAGAGTTCAAGGTAGGTGCTTATTCCCAAGAGAACCGACTCCTCTTTCACTGCAAGCCCTACACCATCACGTAGTTGCGGTGGAATGAGCAATCTACCCGACTTGTCGATCTCACATTCCATTGCAGGAGCGATAATCCGACGTTGCAAGAGTCGTAGGTTCGCATCGAACATGGCACCAGGACCGTCCATGATCTTTTTCCGAATGTTCTCGAAGAAGGGAGGCAACATGAGCCAAAGACAGCTTTCTACAGCACGGGTAATGATCAGGGCATTGTTGTCTCCAAGCGCCGCACGGAGCTTGGAAGGAATAAGGATCCGCCCTTTTTCATCAATTGTGTTGCGATACTCTCCCGTCAACATTTCCCACCATCCTCATTAAAAGTGGCACAATCTGGGAATCTTTACCACTTCTTACCACAAACTATACCCTTCTTCCCACCAGGGAACAACCTTGAATACGACGGAATATGGGATGGTTTCTCTTGCAATACATGTAAATACTATACAGATGTAGCCCAAAAGGTGTATTTATTTTGACAATATATACAATATCTGTATAAAAACAGAATAAAACTCACCTGTTGCCCAAGATGCAAAAAGTGGGTACTGTACAGCCAGGAGATCGTTTATGTACGAGAAAGATATAGTTGGCAGTTCATACTATGGACGGCGGTCAAAAAAAGGTGGATATGATTGGATTGTGTGCATCGAAGCGGCAGGCTGCTTCATCACCGACCCCATCGATGATTGGGATAAGGATAACGATTATGCAGACGAAGCCCAATCAAACCCAGCGCTCTACGAGAGGCTGGATCTAGAAGAAGCTGCGGCAATCTTAAAGAGGTGGGGGCGCAATCTCCGTCAATAGCAAATCTTAACCGTTGTATCGATTCCTTGTACTTTGGAGATTGAACATATTATAATCGATATCGGGGAATACGATATTTTTCTTCTCAGCCTTCACCAACCACTCGGTATTTACCGCATTCTTGCACATGTTTTCATATACTACATTGAAATTACCAAGATGGTTCCGGAGTCTCTTCTCAGCGTAATTTGCCGATGTTCCATTGTGGATAATGAATGGCCAATCGGAAGCCATGGCCAAGAGAACTTCCCTTGCTGCTTGGTTCAAGAACCGTTTTTTGAGGGAACTCTGGTCAGGGAACCGTAAAGCCAACTCCTCCATACGCTCTATAGCCTTGTGCAGATGACGATATATCCAGACATTGGCACCATCGGTCCATACATCGCTATAGCCACCCTCACCCCAGCTGGAGAACGATGGTTGCAAGACTTGGGACTCTGGATAACGCTTCAGGTAGTCCAACTGTGTTTCGAACGTGATATCATCTGATTTGGCGGCCTTTCGTAATACGGCTTCCAACCAATCGACACCTTCGAACCACCAATGCCCGAACAACTCGGCATCAAATGCCAAGGTAAAGAAAGGATCGCGATCGAGAATTTTATCAAGATCCTCACCCTTCTTACGCGCTGTGTATAAGAAATTCGCGGCATGTTCTGAAACCCGTTTCTTGGCCTCTTCTGGTCTGTAGAAATTTTTATGGACGCCCTTTCCGGTGATCGCAAAATATTTAAAACCGGTAAAAACCCGTACCTCTGGCTCATGGATATATGGTCTAATATAATCCATAGGAAGGTCATAACCGATATCGCGATAGAATTCTCTATACGCGGGGTCAGTTGGATAGCCCTCCAAGTTTGACCAGACCAAATTGGTCAGATGGAAATCGCGGGCAAACCCAAAAACACCATTTGGACATGCTACGGGAGCGTAGTTACCGCGCTCAACTGGTTCTTCAGCGAGGACGAGCGATTGTGCCGACAATTGAAAGAATTCTATCTCTTCCCTTTGCAGATATTCCTCAACTCCAGGATAGTAACCGCACTCGGGAAGCCAAAAACCCTTTGGCCGCTTTTTGAAATAGTTTATATGCGATTGGACAGCCAATTCGACTTGGGCTCCTACCGCGGAGGGATATTCACTGAAAAGGGGAAGAAAGGCATGGGTGGCCGTAGTTGTAATGAGCTCTAGATGTCCCGACTCTTCGAGATCTCTAAAACCACTTAATATATCACATTGATATGTTTCAAAGTATTCTTCTAGGTTCTTAGTGATGTTTTCAAGATACATTTGGGCAAGTTGCTTACATTCGGTATCTTCAGCTCCACACCGCGCAATCTCTTTCTCACCCAATTCCTGGTGCAACCTAAGATAATCGGTAAAACGACCTTGGAGAATCGGGTCTGTGAGCATACTGCAAAGAGTTGGAGAAAGGGAGAAAGTAAGTTTGAATGGCACCCCTTCTGAACGTAATTTTTTAAACATTCGTAGCATGGGCAGATAGGTTTCGCTAATTGCCTCGAATAGCCAATCTTCTTCTAGGAATCTCGGATATTCGGGATGACGGATATAGGGCATATGTGCATTCAGTATGAGTCCAATAGAGTTCTTTGCCATGATCAACCTCCCACCCTTGCGTCCATATGTTCCACGACTTCGTTGAGAAGGGGATTATCGACCATTACACCACCTTTGGTAACAAGCGGTGAGAACAAAAGGGAGAATTTCTCATCATCTTGAGCAAGATTTTGTGCATGATCGAGCCAATAGCTTTTCGGAGTCGCTATCGTATCAGACTGGCAAAGTAAACCCGTGCCATCCTGAAGATCCTGGTAATGCAATGAGACGCTATATACGCGCCCTCGCTCCGGAAGGTTGATATTCCAACTTGTATCGCTTTTACCAATCTCAATATCGTAACTGTCTTCCGGTAATCTTTGGTCGGCTGATTCATGCATGGTCACACGCAAGAAGAACTCAAATGATTCGCATGTCTGGTCCAGTTTCAACAAATCTTGCGTACAGACACTCCAATAGGCATGTGCCCAATAGGGATTCTTGAGTAGCAAGTGTATCCGTGTTTCCGAATAACTTTCCGGAAGTTGTTCTACTCCAGGTAGAGCATTGTTGCCATTATGGTCTTCATGTTCGACCAATGTATTCATGAACCGTCGCTGTGTAGAGGGAGAATAGTACACGCCCTCCCCCGTTATGCCACTTTCATTCTCTTCATAGAGCTCCTGAAGAGCCTCCAGAAGGTCTTCCCGGTCCATCATCTCAGCATCCTCAACTCCTTGTTTGCGCGCTATATACCGCAACTCTCCAAGAGATAAGGCTTCAATGTTGGGTGTGATCATGAAAAACGCTCCCTGGTCTGCTGAAATGCAACTCGTATCATATACAAGCAATTTAATCGTAGAGAAATTGAAACAATTAGTCAACACAACACCCCTTTGGACGTGTAGGCCCTATTACCAGTGAAGGACTAATATGGTACTATAGGAACATGAAAAATACTTGGGAAACCCACTGCGACCTGATTCTTCACGGACATTTCTACCAACCGCCCAGAGAGAATCCATTGGTCGATATTATACCTAAACAACCATCGGCAAAACCCTACTCCGATTGGAATGAGAGAATATATGACGATTGCTATCGGGCAAATGCATTCAGCCGGTATCTCGATGGTTATGGGCATGTACGAGATATAGTGAACAACTATGAATATATATCCTTCAATTTCGGACCGACCATCCTCAGTTGGCTGGAAAAACACCATGAGGCAACCTACAGGAAGATTATTGAAGCAGATAAGAGAAGCATAGAACGACTTGGACATGGAAACGCGATAGCCCAATCATATAACCACACCATCTTACCCCTCTCTACGAGAGAAGATGCTCGGATACAGATACTTTGGGGAATAGACGACTTTGTAAGAAGATTTGACAGAGAACCAGAGGGAATTTGGTTGCCAGAGACGGCGATAAACCCCATGGTGGTCGACTTGCTATCAGAGGCGGGAATCTCTTTTATTATCCTCTCACCATGGCAGTGTTCCCAAGTGGAGACAACCGATGGTAAGATGAGGCAAGTCGATGGAAATTCGGTGCCCTTCGATACACCTTATATACTGGAAGGAGAACAGGGGGGAAAGGTCTCAGCCTTTTTCTACCATCCACAATTAGCCTCTTCGATCAGCTTTGGGCATATGCTCCGGGATGCTGATGCGATGTACAAGGAATTGGTGCATATCGCCAAGGACCAGCATCCTTCATTAATCCATACCGCTACAGATGGCGAAATATATGGACACCATGAACCCTTCGGGGATATGGCGCTAGCTGCGCTTATCCGAAAAGTAAATGACAATGACCGTTTTACCCTCTCTAACTATGCAACGTATCTGGAGCGTCATCCTGCAACCCTGAAAGCGATATTGCATGATGGTGAGGACAATAGAGGAACCAGCTGGAGTTGTTCACATGGGGTTTCACGGTGGTACAAGGATTGTGGATGCCATACCGGTGGCGAACAGGGATGGAACCAAAAGTGGAGAACTCCTCTTCGACAAGCATTTACCGTCCTAGGGGATACTGTGGACACTTTGTTCAAGGAAAAGGTCGATCAATTGTTCCTGCAAAAGGTGAAAGGGGATGATTTGCTGCAAGACTATGCCGCTGTCCTTTCCAAGCATGAATCGATAGAAAACTTCATCTCCCGTTGGGAAGCACGTACTGGAGTAACAATAGAAGATCACCGCATGCTTGCAGAATTGTTGGAAGGCCAGAAATATAAACACTACATCTTTACATCCTGCGGTTGGTTCTTCAGCGATCTTTCTGGAATAGAACCGAGACAAAACATCAATTACGCTGTACGTACCATAGAGCTATACCAGCGCTTCTCCGAAACGGACTTGGAAAAAATGGTCTACCCTTTGCTAAAAGAAGCCAAGAGCAACAAACGCTCAGAAGGTTCTGGCAGAACTATCGCCAAAAGTTATGCGACTGGGGTCGGAGGGGAAGCTGAAGCCGGTGCCTATTTCTTGATGAATAAGAATTTTGCCCGTTCAGAAGACCAGAAGACCACATACGGAAAGTACGCCCTAACAGCCTACCGTTCTGAAAATGATGGCTCATTCACATTCGAGGTACTCGATACCACTACATTGAAACAGGATACTATTGTCGCCCATGTAGATATCATTCCCGATGACGGTTATAAGGTCCAAATGGAGATAACCGACAACGCTTCGGAGCACACCTGTGAATATACTTTCTCGACTTCCCACATACCTCCTCGGATGCTTGATGAGGTATATACATGGATAGACCACTCGTTGAGTCGGATTTCCGATGAAGAACTGGATCATATAGCCAATGATATTCGCCACTACTCCATGTTGGTAAAAAATGGCCGGACGGCACCTTCAGAAACTCTGTATATTGAAAATATGGGAACATGTCTCAGGGCTTTGCGGTCAATATTTACAACACCTGACACCTTGCCATGGGAACATAAGCGCGAGAGTATATCCCACCTACTGGGGTTTATTAAGCGAAAGGGACGACAGAAAGAGTACGATATAGTACACAGCATCTTCTCCCAAGAATTGGCAAGGGTTTCGGTTCTTATCCACAATGAAGGTTTCACCTATGAGCGGGGATCGTATCTTCTTGAAGTCTTGAATGTGGCTCGGGAGCAACAGATCCAACCAATCATAACACAAGCACAAGAAGCGCTCTATCCATATATCATTGGAACGAAGAGAAGGGACTACACTACCCCTCTCACCATGAATCTACTGGATAACCTGCATATAGCACTGAATTTCTCGGCTGATTGATACGGGACTAAAAGCTAAAGGGTGCTTACGATAATAGGGAGCGGGCATGGGCAATGGCTTTCTCGTCATTGCCATGACCGCTGAGCATCCTCGCTATTTCCTGTACTCGTTCATCGTTCTCTACCGGTCGTATCTTAGTGAATGTCCTTCCAGCATCCGTCTCCTTGTGTACCACAAAATGCTTGTCGGCCTTTGCCGCAATCGATGCGAGATGAGTAATTGCTATGACCTGTCTGGTAGTTGCCAATTCTGCCATTTGTTCACCCACAGCGATAGCTACAGCACCCCCAATTCCAGCATCCACCTCATCAAAGACTAAAGTCTCCACATCATCATCTTGTGCAAGAACCGTCTTCACTGCAAGCATCACACGCGAGAGTTCACCACCAGAGGCGATCTCCTTGAGACTCCTCTTTGGCTCTCCCAAGTTCGCCGAAAACAGGAAATCGACTTGATCGGATCCATGGACAGTACGTTGTCGTTCTGTGATATCGATAGAGAATACTACATGAGGCATCCCAAGGTGTGAAAGTCGCGTTGCTATCTGCTCCTGAAGTCTGTTAGCGGCTGCTATCCGTTTATCCCGTAACCGCAGTCCCAGTTGACCAACTAATGTTTCTTGGACTTCGATTTTCTTCGATAGATCATGCATATAGTCATCTGCAACGGAACTTTGCTGTAATTTTGCTTTGGAAGCATCCCTGAATGAGATCACAGCTTCCAACGAGGGACCATATTTCTTCTTCAATCGTTGCAACTGGGCAAGTCTGGATTGCAGTTCATCCAATCGTGCTTGGCTGAAACTCATAGTGGACAACCGATCACGGATAGACTCTGCAATATCCTGGACTTCTAAAAGTGATGTTTCCAATCGGCTGGATAACTCTTCGAGGGAAATGTCAGATCTAGCAGCCTTTTTCGCTGCCTGAACTGCCAGGGCAAGGGTATTTACCGCACCTTCTCCTGTTGAGTTCTTCAGATTGTCATGTACCAACTCAAGACTTTCATGAATCGTCTCATATTGGCTCAACACACCGATTTCAGCCTCAAGTTCTTCATCTTCGTTCGATTTCAGTTGAGCTTTTTCCAATTCTTCCACCACAAAAGAGAGATAATCCTCCTCTTTCGATGCTTGCGCCAATTCCTGCTGTACACGAAGATATTCCTGATGTAACTCCTCTAAAATCCTGTACTCTGATGCATATGCTTGGAGATCTTCTCCTAAATTCCCATAACTATCGAGAACCCTTCTCTGTCTATCACTACTTAAGAGAGACTGGTGTTCATGTTGCCCATGCATATCAAACAGCACATCGGAAATTTCAGATAAATCGCTTCTAGTCACCGGTATGGACTGGATATAGATAGATCCTCGGCCACTTTTTTTCACCACACGCCTAATGAGAAGACTCCCATCCTCTGGGGCGATTCCCTTGTCTACCAATGTAGATAAGATTGAATGGTTCTGTGCAATCGAGACCATTGCAGCAACACTTGCTTCCGAGGCTCCCGTCCTTACCAAGGAACCATCTGCCTTTTCTCCCATGAGAAGACTCATGGCTCCTAGAATTATCGATTTACCTGCACCGGTCTCTCCTGAGAGTACATTGAAACCTTCATGAAAATCGATGTGAATATCCTCGATCAAAGCAAGATTAACGATATCGATACGGTCAAGCATGCATGCCTCCTGACCAGTTCAGCTTATCACGGATGACTTCATGGTAATTTCTCATAGGAGAGACAACCAATAGGGCTTTTGAACGGGCTTTCTCAACTACTACCCGATCTCCCTCAATCAATGGGAAGAAGACCTGTCCATCTACAGTGAGTGAAATTTGAGTTTTCTGCTTCTCTCTTACGACCACTTCAACAACATCCTCACCTGCAATAACCAACGGTCTGTTCGATAAAGTGAATGGACATACTGGGTTGATGATCAGTGCATCCAGATCAGCATCCAGGATTGGACCGCCGGCTGCGAGACTATATCCAGTAGAACCGGTAGGGGTCGCCACGATAATTCCATCACTACGGATCTTTCCCGCATTCGTTCCATTGATCAGCAGATCGAGCGATACCATTTTTGAAATACCAGACGCAGCAATAGTCATCTCATTCAAACCATGTCCTTGGAATACCCGATTCCCGTCACGAAACACGGAAACTCTCACCATCAATCGTCTGGATACTTCGGCAGTTCCCGAGCGGTAATGTTCAAATGCCTCTTTCCACTCATCCTTACAGACTTCAGTTATAAAACCGAAGGTCCCCAAATTCACAGCCAACATAGGAATTCCATAGGGATGCAGTAACCGTGCACATGAGAGTACAGTACCATCACCACCAAGGCAGATAGCGAGATCAGAATCTGTATGCAAAGCAATAGATTCATCCGCATCTACTGTGTAGATACAATCATTGGGAATTCCCAATTCATCCAGATAGTTTTGGATATCTGAGACCAAGGTTTCGGCTTCAACTTTGTTCTTATTGGCCAGAATGACTACCCTTCGGATATTCCTGGCTTGTACTTGTATCATGTACGCCTCCTACGGCAGATGGGAAATGACCTTTTCTATCTGTATAATTTGTTGATTACCTAAGAAAGGATAAAGTGGAAACCTGACCCCTCGTGTTGCACAAGGAATTGCATACGGGAACCTTTCAAAGGCTTCCAATGAATCCGATATTACTGTTTGGGGAAAAGCCATCTCTGTAGCGACCTCGTATCGCAATGCGAACTGCTGAGCTATAGAGGGTTTTGAATCCAAGATGGCGACGAAGCCGTAGCCATTAATCTCAAAATCTATATCCTGAATTCCGAATTGTGTATGACGTGTTTTCATAAGGGCATTACGGTAAGTATCGAGAATCGATCGCCGTTTCTTCAGATTCTTATCAAGTTGGGATAACTGTACTACTCCTAGTGCGGCATTCATACTCGGTAATGCGAGATAGGGATAACTATATTCGAGCAATGTCTCGAGAGAAGACCCGATTTCGGCATCATCGGTCAAGATTGCAGAACCGCCAGCGGTAGATACTATGCATGATTCCTCAAATGAACAGACGACAATATTACCGACTGAACCAGCTTTACGAAGATTGTAGACGCTTGCAAAGCTTTCAGTAATATCTTCAACTATAGGGAGGCCTAATGAATTCCAAGCTGAGTCTGATGGTATATTCCCATATGGTTCATACAGAAGTAAAGCTGAAAGCATGCTGGTATCGTATCTCGATATCTCTTCAAATGAGAGAACACCAGTTTCGGGATCGACATCGAATATCTGCAAAGTAGCACCTAAGGTGTTCGCTACATCTACATAGAATTTAGGAGAGAGTGCACTTACTCCGATAACAGAACCTTTACCTACTCCAATTGCTGTTAAGGCATAAGAGAGTGCATGATACCTATCGCGTAAAGCGAAAACAAAATCTACATCACCCATATAGTTTTTCAAAAGAGTTATGAACTGTTGAGTTAACTCTCCTGGACCGATTTTCTCATCAGCCATGGTTTGCAAGACAGCATCCATATCTTTTCTACGCAATGTGGGTTTTTCCAGTTGGATAATCATGATGTTAGGATAAGTAAGTTACGCAAGTTGCGCAAGTGAATAAACAAAAAAAGGTCCGGCAGCTACCTACTCTCCCGCGACGAACGCAGTACCATCGGCGTGGGAGGGCTTGACTTCCGTGT